>JAGQGU010000011.1:53683-100422 GCA_020432165.1 Thermomicrobiales bacterium | reverse complement strand
CCCATCACTAGGGCGAGAGATGCCACGAGGCCGAAGCCCCCGCTCAGTTGCGTTCATTGCAGAACGACGTCACTGTCGCATCTCTTGCCGCGTGGCTTTCACCAGCGGCGGATGTACATCGTAGCACATCCATTTCCGGGCCGTCAAGAGGCTTTTCAGACTCATCTGCCTCGTCTCCCGAGACCCGTTTTGCCGCCCCGTCTCCGGGGCAACGAGGGAAATACTACGTGTCCCCAAAACGGATGTCAAGGGATTTTGGGGGCCAATTTCCATATTCGTTTTTACGGCATCAAACCCGCTCCTTTCCACGTCGGAAACTCTCCCCTATACTGCCGAAAAGTGCGTAGAAATACCTGTACAGGAGAACCAGCGTGAAACCACTCATCGGCCTGACGCCGACACCGGAACTACTCAATATGCCGCACGGTACATTCCGTCGGCACACCCTTTCCGATCATTACTCGCGTGCGATTGCAGCTGCTGGAGGCATCCCGGTGATGTTGCCGAGCAACTTCGATGACGCCGATGCCATGCTGGATCGACTTGATGGGGTGGTGATCACTGGTGGCGGCGATATCAATCCGGCAGAATACGAACAGGATCAACATCCCAAGACCGATGAGATTGATTCCGAGCGTGACGCTTTCGAGCAAATGGTGCTCAAATCTGCAATAGCGCGGGATATGCCTATTCTGGGCATTTGCCGAGGTCTGCAGATGTTCAATGTGGGTCTCGGCGGCACACTCTATCAGGATGTCGAAGATCTCAAGCCAGATCCTGCGGAACACCGCCAGCAAAGCCTGGGCGTTCACGCAGAAGAACGCTTCCATAGCGTGACAATTGCTCCCGGCGAACATCCTCTAAAGGAGATTGCCGACAATGGCACGATGGAAGTGAACTCATTCCATCATCAGGGAATCGACAAGCTGGCAAGCGATCTGCAGGCAATCGCTACCGCGGAAGATGGTCTTGTCGAAGCTGTTTGGCATCCCGGTATCAGTTGGGGGATGGCGGTGCAGTGGCACCCGGAGCTGCTCGCACATAAGTACGATGAACACGCTGCTATCTTCAGATCACTGGTAGAAGCGAGCGAGAAGCATCACGAATCAGAGGTGAACTCATGAATGCACCCATCATCGGTGTGACCCCTAGCGGCGGCGATAACGATCTCGGTGTCCGTGCCTATGCGATCGCGGCCGACTACACGATGGCAGTGCAGCGAGCTGGCGGGATCCCGGTCATTCTGCCGCTGCATATTACCGAAATCGATGCCCTGCTGGATACGCTGGACGGCGTCCTCTTTAGCGGTGGTGGCGATATCGATCCCGGGATCTTCAACCAGGAGACGCACGAGACGACGGGCGGTATTGATGCCGAACGCGATACCTTCGAGATAGCGCTCATGCGCGCTGCGTTCGCACGCGACATGCCGATCCTGGCAATTTGCCGAGGTATTCAGGTGATGAATGTGGAACGCGGTGGTGACCTCGTTCAGGATATCCCTTCCCAGACGGATTCCACGAAGAAGCACAACCAGCGCGCGGAAGGTGCGGGTGAACACGATATCTTCCAGCAAGCGGTGCTTGACGATGGGGAGAATCCCGTGGCGAAAGCACTGGGTAGTGGCGAGATTCAGATCAACTCGTTCCATCATCAAGCGCTGGGGACAGTGCCTGATTCTCTTAAGGTGGTTGCGCGCGGTGACGATGGCATTATCGAGGCCGTCTACGCACCGGATGCTACCTTCGCGCTCGGAACACAATGGCATCCAGAGCGGCTGGCCGCCCAACATGCCGAACAACAGGCGCTATTCGATGGCTTTGTGACAGCAGCGAAGGATTACGCCAACAGGTAAAAGTTCATCTATCTATACATGAAAGAGCGAGTCCGACACTTATTCATCGGGTGTCGGGCTCGCTCTTGTTTGGGTGCCACAAGGGTCAACGTAATGGTCGCGGTCAACTCATCGGGCTCGAAGCTGACTACGCTACCGCGGCTGGTGCCACCGGTTCGGTCGATGCGGACTCGCCGCTGTGCGCACCCAAGCGGAGATCATGGAACTCCTGCGGCATCCTCACCGCAAGATCCTGCCGAGTCAATGCCAACACCAACCACCGCAGTAGCAGTTGGAGAGATCACTCGAATCACCCAACTCGTGTGTCTCGAAATCTAGGCGCTAGCCCGTCGTAACCAGCACATCGCTGATCCGTCCCAAAACGGTGGGCCAACCGGATCCCATCCCCTTGAACGCGGTCTCGCCGATCTCTGTATCGAAATCGAATCCGGAGTGCTCAAGGAATAGATGAGTACCACCTTCTTCTTGAACCAAACGCCAGGAGATAACCGTATCGAGTCCCCCACCAGAGAAGGAGTACTGGAGGAGCTCATATTCCTTGACAGCAAGAACCTCGCAGTCGCGAACTCCCCACGCCCCCATATCCAAAGTGAATTTGTGACCGATAACGGGCCGAATATCACCCGGTGCCCACCATCGTGCAAGCAGTTGTGGTTCTGTCAGTGCGCGCCAAACCTCTTCTGGCGGGAATGAAATCACCTGATCAAATGTCAGTGTACGTACGTCAGCCATACCTCATTCTCCTTGTTGCGGTTGCGCATTTCTGGTTTCTTCAGCAAGGACGTCCGACATCGCATCGAATCTCCCACGCCAGACACTCTGGAACAGACCGAGCCACTGATCGATCTCTCTCAACGGTTCTGGCACAAGGTGATAAAAGCGCTGGCGACCACGAGGTTCTTCGCGGACGAGTCCTACCGTGCGCAGAATCTGAAGGTGCTCCGAGATAGCCGGCCGACCCAACTCGAACATACTCGCAAGATCGTTGACGGAACTCGGACCTTCCCGCAATGAAACCAGGATCTGACGGCGGATTGGATTAGACATCGCGCCAAATACGTCGTTTGCCATGGCCTCATTATATGTCGGATTATTCCGACACGTCAAGTTTTTCCGACATATTGAGAAATCGATAGTTCCTTATGCAGCAGAACGCGCCCACCAATTGCTTGATGGACGCGTTAGTACGTTTGGTATTGCTTACAGGTTACGCGACCGCGGCTGGTGCCACCGGTTCGGTCGATGCGGATTCGCCGCTGTGCGCACCCGAGCGAAGATTGTGGAACTCCTCCGGCATGCTTACAGCCAGGGCATCATCCAGCGTATCGGCCAGAACGAAGGTCATGGCATCGCGCACTTCCTCTGGCAGATCGTCGAGATCGACCTCGTTGCGCTTCGGCAGGATGAATGTGGTGCAGCCTGCACGGAGCGCACCCAGCGCCTTCTCCTTGATGCCGCCGACAGGCAGTACCTGACCCCGCAGCGTGAACTCGCCTGTCATCGCGACATCGCCACGCACCGGCACGCCCGCCAGGAGTGAGACCAGCGCTGTCGTGATCGCGACACCTGCGCTCGGGCCATCCTTAGGCACAGCGCCGGCGGGAACGTGGATATGGATATCCGATTCCTTGTAGAAATCGGGATCAATCCCCAGCTCGGCCGCACGGCTACGCACGAAGCTAAAGGCTGCCTGCGCTGACTCCTTCATCACATCGCCAAGCTGACCGGTCACGATCATGCCACCCTTACCGGGCATCTTCGTTGCCTCGATGAACATGATGTCGCCGCCGAAGGCATTGACACCAACACCGATGGAGACACCGGGTTGTGATGTCCGCTGCTCCAACTCCTCATAGAAGAAGCGGGGGCGGCCGAGGAATTCACGAATCTCAACCGTGGTGATGTGCTGGGGTACATCCACTCCTTCGGCCACGCGGGTCGCGAGCTTGCGCGCGGCCGAACCGATCTCACGCTCAAGGTTACGAACACCAGCCTCGCGCGTGTAGTGCTGTATGATCGCCAGCAGCGCATCATCGTCCCACTCAATCTCGCGACCAGCCAGGCCGTTTGCCTTCATCTGCTTCGGCACAAGATAGCGCTTCGCAATCTGCAGCTTGTCGTCATCCGTGTAACTGCTGAGTTCAACGATCTCCATGCGGTCGCGTAATGGTGCCGGAATCGTATCTAACATATTCGCGGTGGCGATGAACATCACCTTGCTCAGATCGAAGGGCACATCCAGGTAGTGATCGCGGAAGTCACCGTTCTGCTCGGGATCAAGCACTTCCAGCAATGCCGACGATGGATCGCCACGCCAATCGTTGCCGAGCTTATCCACTTCGTCCAGTACAAAGACGGGATCACTGGTACCAGCGCGGCGGATAGCCTGAATGATGCGACCAGGCATGGCCCCGACATAGGTGCGCCGATGACCGCGAATCTCGCTCTCATCACGCACACCACCAAGGCTCATTCGGGTGAGTTCCCGACCGAGCGCACGGGCAATACTCTGTGCCAGACTGGTCTTACCGACACCCGGAGGTCCGACAAAGACGAGGATCGGTTCGCGGTTAATGGCGGTGTCATCGCCGTTCTCGGCTGCCTGATCCTGCTTCAGCTTGCGCACAGCCAGGTATTCCAGGATACGATCCTTGATCTTCTCCAGCCCGTAGTGATCCTCATTCAGGATCGCACGTGTGCGCTGAATATCGATCGGCTCCTCGGTGGTCTTACCCCATGGCAGACTCACCAACCAATCGAGGTAGGTCTTGATCACGCCGTATTCGGCGGCGGCCGGCGGCAGCTTGCTCAGGCGATCGAGTTCACGCTCGGCTTCCTTGCGCGCTTCATCGCTCATGCCACTGTTGCTGATCTGCTCGCGCAGATCGTTGATCTCGGCTTCCTGGTCGTTGCTCTCACCGAGCTCACGCTGAATCGCCTTCATCTGCTCCCGCAGGAAGTATTCGCGTTGGCTCTTGCCCATCTCCTCCTGGACATCGGACTGGATCTTGCGCCCGAGTTCGAGCACCTCCAGCTCCTTGGTCAGATAGGTGATGAGGTACTTCAGCTTCTCGGCGACATCGGTCACCTCCAGCACATGCTGACGCTCACTCGGCTCCATACGGAGATTCGAGGCGATGAGATAGGCCAAATGCACAGGATCATCGAGCGCATTCATGCTGGCAATGAGGAGTTCGTCCGGCAGATGCTGAACCAAACCAACAGCACGCTCGAAGAGCTCATGTGCGTTGCGCGCCAATGCCTGGATCTCGACGGATTCCTCAGCGATCTCCGGTGTACGGCGAACGCGCGCCTTGAGGAATGGTTGTTCTTCCACCACCTCGAGGATCTCCATGCGCTCCAGGCCCTGTACGGCCAGACGCATGGTGCCGTCAGGCACGCGCATCATTTGGTGAATAGTCGCCACGGAGCCAATGGAAAGGATATCGTCCGGACCAGCGTTATCCTGCTCGTCGTCCTTCTGCATCACCATCGCGACCAGGCGATCGCCCTGCATGACCGAGTCGATCAGCTTGAGCGATCGTTCCTGAGCGGCAGCCAGCGGCACCAGCGTATGCGGGAGGATAACGGTCGCCTTCAATGGCAACAATGGAATGATCTCTTCGACCGGAGCCGCATCAAGTTGCTCGATAACGGTCTCCTCGGCGGTCACTTCTTCCTCAACCGGATCTGGGTTGGTGTTTTCGTAATCTGTCACAATGCTTCTCCTGAATTAGTTCTCGGTTTGGGAAATGACGCGCTTCGGCACGATGGTGACGCCCTGCATACGCTTGAGCGTGATGCGAAGGAAACCGTTCTCGTAAGCTGCCTCGGCTCCATCCTGCTCCACCTGGAAAGGTAGTCGAATCTCGACGCCGAATGGACCGTAACCGATACGGGCGATGTGGTAACTACGCGGTCGACTCTCGCATGGATCAGGACGCTCTCCCTGAATGGTGAGCAAATCTCCTTCAAGCACGATATCGATCTCTTCCGGATTCATACCGGCGATTTCAGCCACCACTTCCAACGTACCATCGGTCTCGTAGACCTCCACCGGTGGCCGCCACATCGGACGACGATTGCGCTCGGTGGTGGCATTGGCGCCGAGCATGGCAAGGAACATCGAGTCGATTTCATGCTGGCGTCGCGATTGCGGCCGCGCCCCGACTCTACGTACAACGATCACACAATGCTCCTTTCAAAACTGAGTAGTAGTTGACACATCGGGGAAATGCATTCGAAGAGTCTTCCCGATATGCCTAATGGGAACTATACATCACGTAGCACTGATATGCCATAAGTCATATCAACTTACCGTTCGTGAGTTACCGGGAATATTAACCGCCGAGGGTCATGACGGCAAGCACCGTGACCCCCCAAAGCACGACCGCAATGAGGAGAGGCATATCTCGCCACAACAGCGTTTCCGGTGCGCCACCCTCACCCTTGCTCACGAGCAAATAGAGGTAGCGCATGATAGCGAAGACGACAAAAGGCACACTCAGCATCATCGCACCATTGGTTGGTACCGACTCCGAGGTGAAGCTGTAGATGCTGTATCCCATGATCGCGCAACTGGCGGTCATGATCAGCAAGCCATCGAGCAATGGCAGCGTATAACCGGCGAGAACATGTCGATGCGCCGAAGCATCTGCACCAAGCTTGACCAGTTCACTCCGACGTTTACCGAATGCGAGGAAGAGCGCCAACAGCATCGTACAGAGCGCCAACCAGGCCGAGACGGGTACCTCAACCGCAGCGGCACCTGCCACGGCCCGCAACACAAAGCCGGTTGCGATCACAAACGCATCCAGTAGCACGACCTCCTTGAGCCGGAAGATATATGCCAGCATCAGTAGTGCATAGACCGCCAGGACCAGGGTGAGCCATGGCGAAACCAGGAGCGATCCGATAACGGTGATGGTCGCCAGGATTGCCGCAACAACGAGTCCAGCGCGAGCACTCACCATTCCAGCGGCCATCGGTCGCCTGGACTTCGTCGGATGCAAGCGGTCCTGCTCCATGTCACGCCAATCGTTCAGAATGTAGATGGCGCTACTGATACAGCAGAAGAGAATGAACGCGGCCAGCGTACGCAGAAGCGGATGATCTATCCTGGGATCGCCGAAAACAAGGGCGGCAAAGACCACCGCATTCTTGCTCCATTGTGTTCCGCGCAGCAGGCGAAACCAGACAGCGAGCTTCTCCATGCGTATCCTTCAGGCAGAAAACTGGCATGAAATCGCAATACTTCCGCGTTGCAATCCCCTATTGCACCTATGATACTTGGGGGAACGTTTCGGGGAGCGGGCTGAGAATGAGCCCACGGGAGAGAGTCCATTGAACGTGCGCGCAGGCGACGTATTCGTCATGATGAAGCCAGAACTCGACCGGGTCGAGGATGTGCTCGTCTCGGCGGCCACCATCGATTATCCAATGATCAATGCATTGCTGAGGGCGATTGTCAGCGGCGGCGGCAAGCGATTGCGACCACTGTTGCTTATGCTCGCGGCGAAAGCATTCGATCAGGAGAATGATCGTGCCGTGCATGTCGCGGCGGGTGTGGAGTTGCTGCACACAGCCAGCCTGGTGCACGACGACAGTATCGATAAGGCAGCGCTCCGCCGCGGTAATCCCACCCTTAATACTGAACTCAGTACCGGTGCGGTGATTCTGATCGGCGATTATCTCTTCGCCCAGAGTGCTATTCTGGCGGCAAAGCCAGAGAATCCCCGCGTCATGGTGATCTTCGCCACCACCCTCGCCGAGATCTGCGATGGTCAGATTCGGGAGACACTGGAAGCTCATCGTATCGATCAATCCATGGCGGAATACGAAGCCCGCATTTATGGCAAGACAGCGGCTCTATTCGCCGGCGCGGCCGAGATGGGTGCAGTTCTGGGTGGCGGCACTGATGATCAGGTTGCCAATCTGCGCCAGATCGGGAGCGATCTCGGCATGGCCTTCCAGGTAATTGACGATGTGCTTGATCTCCGTGAAAGCAGCGAGACCATCGGCAAACCCGCTGGCAACGATCTCCGCCAGGGCGTGGTCACCGTGCCGGTTATGCGATATATCTCCGGACTCCAGGCGGATCACCCACATCGCGAGTTGATCGAGCGGATTGTTGCTGGTGAAGAGACCGATCAGGTCACGATCGATGCGCTGATCGGCGATATTCGGGCATCCGATGCCCTCGCACAGGCTGGAGAGATCGCGCAGGAATATGTTGCGGCTGCGCGCGCGCGCCTGACCAGCATTCCCAACGAGGATGTGCGTGAGGGCCTGGATCAGTTGCTGGATTTGGCGACGATTCGGTCGGTGTAGAGATCGAGCAAACCACCTCGGGGGCAACCCCGGGGCCACGAATGAATCCGTTATTCTGCAGCAGAGATACCGTCCACATCATCAATGTAGGGAATGCCGAGGGCTGCGCAGAAACGCTGCAGAAACCCGGTTGCATCCACGGCGGTAGCAACGAGCACATTCCCACCATCACTGACGACAGTACGACCGCGTTCCTCACCATCGACAACCACATCGACGGCGTAGGGTGTGAGCGTGACCAGCGATTCATCGAGCGCCACGGCCATCGCCAATGGATCGTGCAGGAAGAAGCCGCTGCGGACACGTGTTACAAACGTCCGCTCGGAGATGGCCTTCATCATACCGACGGCACCTTCGGCATCGTCAGGGATGAGTTCCCACATCTTCTTTGTGATCGCAACCTGATGAGTGACATCAAGTCCGATAGCGAGGATTTCATTCCAATCAGCGGCAAAGACCTGGGTGGCAGCGTCCGGATCGGCCCAGATATTGAACTCGGCGTACGGCGTGACATTGCCGGGATTGAAGAACGAGCCACCCATCAGCACCAGCTTACGAACTTGCTGGGCGATACCCGGACGCAAACTCAACGCGATGGCGATGTTGGTGAGTGGTCCGGTAGCAACCAGTGTGAGCTCGCCGTCAAACTCCTCGGCGTAGGCAATGATCGCTTCAGGCGCCGTCAAATCGGACTCTGCGGCCAACGCTTCACCAATCTCGGCGCCGCCCAGGCCATTGCCGCCGTGCACATGAGAGGCATCCTGAAAGGGTTGCACCAACGGACGTGATGCTCCGCGGAAGACCGGGACATCCTCCGCACCAAGCAGACTGAGCACCTTCAGCGTGTTACCAGTGGTGAGATCAATATGGATATTGCCAGCCACGGTGGTACACGCCACCAGATCCGCCTCCAGCCCCAACGCGTAGGCAATAGCGGCGGCATCGTCAACTCCGGTATCACAATCGAGCAGAATGGGGTTCACGCAATTCCTCCTTCAGCGGCGCTTCTCCGCACCGCGATATAGATATCGTTGACATTGGTACCGGTGGGTCCGGGAACCAGTAGAGCTTTTCGGTCAGACAGGTAGCCAGCGGAGTTACTCTCCTCCAGCGCTGCCAGCGCCGCGGATGCATCGTCAATAATCGTGCCATCGATAATCGCACCGGCCGCATGTGAGTTTCCGTCATCGCCATCGGAGGCGAGACTGGCAACGGTCCACTCGTCGTTGCCGCGCAATGCCAGCGCCGTGATGAGTGCTGCCTCAGAGTTGCGACCGCCACGACCATTGCCCCGCACCCTGCAGGTGGCCTCGCCACCGCCGATGAGCACATCGGTTGATGAAACGAGGCAGTCGTCAACAATGCGTTGACCAAGCTCACGCGCATCGCCCCGCCAATCCGGCCAGGCAATCTGCACCGTGAAACCTTCGGACTCCGCCGCTCCGGCAACAGCGGCGATCATCGTATCGTTATCGGCAATCACGTCAACAATATCGCGAGAGGTATCGACTTCTTCGATGGGAACGGGGTCTGCCTGCAGCACCCTCAGCACCGACTCCGGCACGCGATCCTGAACGCGATGTCGCTTAAGAATCTTCCAGTCAGTTGCCGGATCGATGGATTCGAGAATGGTTGGGCCACTGGCGATCACGCCGCGATCATTCCCCAGAACGTCACTAAGCAACAGGGTGATGCACCGCGCAGCGCCAATAGCCCGGCGGAGTCCCCCACCTTTGATCTGGCTTAATGTCTTGCGCACAGTATTGAGATCGTAGATGTCAGCACCGGCATGCATGAGCATCTCAGTGGTGACCTGCAGTTCCGCCAGGGATACTCCTTCCACCGGGGCTTCCATCAATGCGGAGCCACCGCCAGAGATAAGCGCCAGCACGGTATCGCCGCTGGTCAGGTCCGCAACAATATCGAGTGCAAGTTCACCAGCCTGCAAGCTAGGCAGGTTGGGCACAGGATGCCCAGCCTCGATACCGACAAAGCCCTCAACCTCGGCAGTGTATTGCCCCTGCTTGGTGACCAGGAGACCAGCATCGATCCGGTCGCCATATATATCGCGGGCAGCCTGGGCCATGGGCACTGCGGCCTTACCGATTGCCAGCACGATGAGCTTGCCAGTATCAGTATTGAGGTCTGCCAACGCACTCTTCGTCACCGTGGCCGGATCGACACTCGCCAAACCACGTTCATAGAGGTGCCGAATGAGCTCAAACGACGCTGTCGGCATCGGTCTCCTCGCTGTGCAATTCCTCAAGTACCACCGATAGGTCTGACGGCAGCGGGGCTTCGAACGTCACCCGTTCGCCAGCACCGGGCATATCAAAGGAGAGACTCTGTGCATGCAGGAACTGACGTTTCACACCCAGCCGCTCGGCTACACGGGCACTCGGCTTGTTGCCATAAAGCGCGTCACCAACGACCGGGTGACCAATGAACGCCAGATGCACGCGAATCTGATGGGTGCGACCCGTCTCAATCGCCACATCAAGGAGTGTGCAGTCCTCAAACCGCTCCAGCACCGTGAAGTGCGTTATCGCCTCGCGACCACTCCGCGTGGCGGTCATCTGCTGCCGATTGGCCGATGAGCGGCCGATGGGAGCATCGATAGTGGCGGTATCTTCCTCAATCACGCCAGAGACCAGAGCAAGGTATTGCTTCCGCACTTCTCGTGCCTGCCACTGCTCCACCAATGAGGTCTGCGCACGATCTGACTTGGCGATCACCATGATGCCGGAGGTGTCTTTATCCAGGCGATGGATGATGCCGGGGCGGGTGCTGCCCTGAATCGAGATCTCCGGCGCATGGAACAACACCGCATTCACCAACGTGCCATGACTATGTCCTGCAGCCGGGTGCACGACCAGACCCGCTGGTTTATTGATCATAAGGATATCGCTATCCTCGTAAACGACATCCAGCGGGATGTCTTCGGCGAGGAGCTCTGTCTCCTCGACCTCCGGCAACTCGACGGTGACGATCTGTCCTGGAGTGATTTTGAAGCTCGTGCGGCGCACGAGACCATCGACAAGGACTGATCCATCGCTGATGAGCTGCTGAAGGTAGGTGCGGCTAAGCTCGGGGAGCTCGTCCGCCACATACTTGTCGAGACGCAGGCCGAGATGCTCGCGCTGGGGAAAAAGTTCGATCAACTCCTGTTGATCTTCCTGTATCTGATGTGTCATGTATCTGATTCCTGATTGTCGGCTCGCCACAGGAGCCAGAACACGAAGAGTACACCAAGCGTGATGCAACTATCGGCAAGATTGAACTTCCAGAAACGACCGATAGCAACGAAATCAACCACGTAGCCGCGCACGATGCGATCGATCACATTCCCGAGCGCCCCACCGATGATGAAGCTGATACCGAATGCGAGCGGCCAATCGGATGCCGCCTCTCGCCAGACCAGGAAGAGCCCAACACCGATTGCCACCACCGCGACGATAGCGAAGAGCGTCGTCGCATCCCGGAACATACCGAAGGCGGCGCCAGTATTCTGCAAATACTCAAGCGCCACGAAGCTACCGAGCAATTCAATGCGATGCTGGCTGGCCGATGGTCCGATGAGCTCGACCATCCATCGCTTAACCAATTGATCGGCCAGCGCGATACCGAGTATCAGCGACAGCAACCACAAGAATCTCCGCATGTGGTTACCCGATTGCACCATCGCCTCCCGATCTATCCATGCGATTATCGCATGCGCACTATAATGCCGGGAGAAACTGTCCGTTCACTCTCAGGGAATCGCTATGTCCACAGGTTCATCTCCTCTCAGACTCCTCATCGCCGGTGGTGGCACC
Source organism: Thermomicrobiales bacterium (assembly GCA_020432165.1). GTDB lineage: Bacteria > Chloroflexota > Chloroflexia > Thermomicrobiales > UBA6265 > UBA6265. The sequence continues at coordinate 88,422 of JAGQGU010000011.1, read as the reverse complement.
GGTGGTCACGTGATTCCAGCACTGGCGGTGCTGGACGAGTTGCAGGACCGTGGGATCGAGATGGATGTCCTCTGGGTCGGCAGCGACGACGGTGTTGAAGCGCGCTTCACACGTGAGCGCGGTATCCCCTTTCGGCAGATTCAGACCGGCAAACTGCGCCGCTATTTCTCCTGGGAGAACTTCGTCGATGGGCTGAGACTACCGGTCGGAACAGTACAGGCGTGGAGCATTGTCCGCGGCTTCAAGCCAGATGTCGTCTTCAGCACTGGTGGCAATATCAGTGTGCCGACCGTGATAGCCAGCAAGTGGCGCGCACCGATTCTCACGCATGAGCAAACGGCCCAGGTCGGCATGGCGAACAAGATTTCGGCGCGGATGGTGACGAGGTTCGCCTGTAGCTACGAACAGACCGCGGTGATAGCCCGCACCATGCACAAGGATGTAGTGGTTACCGGGAATCCGGTACGAAAAACATTGACCTCGGGAGACAAGGCACGGGGGTTGGAGCGGTTCGGTTTCTCTGACAGCCTGCCGGTGCTCTTTGTCACCGGCGGAGCCCGTGGTGCCAGCGCGATCAACGAACGTATCGAAGCGATGCTGCCGGATATTCTGGAGATAACCCAGATAATTCATCAGACCGGCCCGATTGACGCCAATCCGGATTTCCCGCGACTTTCCGCCCTGCAAGCCTCACTGCCTGATAGCGTTCGCTCCCGCTACCAGGTCCGCGAGATGATCACCGATGAGATGGCCGATATCTATGCAATGGCGAGTCTTGTTATCGGTCGCTCCGGGGCAGGCACCGTGGCGGAACTCGCCTACCTGGGTCTGCCCGCGATCCTGATCCCTCTCGATGGCACCGGTGGTGACGAACAGTGGAAGAATGCGCGGCTGCTGGCTGATGCCGAAGCGGCCGTTGTAGTGGCGCAAAAAGAGACATCTGCGGAGACGCTGGAGAGCACACTCCGTGCGTTGCTGGAGAATGGCGAACGATTGACCACGATGTCCACGAACGCCCGCGCGCTTGGCCGGGGCGATGCCGCCGCAAATGTCGCGGATCACATTCTCGATCTGGCCGGGCGATAAAGAACGAGGTTCAGATATCCTGCAACGCGTCTCGGGCCAGTTCAACCAACTCTGCAGAAAAGTCATCCAGTCCTGGCCAATCGGCACTCATGATCTCAACAAGATCATCCAGGTCCACGACCATGCGCTCCACGATCTCGAAAGCCGGCTGCTCCCACGGAAGCAGCACGACGCGGGCAACGTACATATCGCGCACCATTGCGAAGCCAGCATTGTCACCGTCCAGCTTTTCGCTACGGGCAAAGGCAATCGGGGTCCACGAGGTTACCTCCGCACAGGCTTCCTCGCGCACTTCGCGAATCATTGTTTCTTCACTCGACTCACCCGGTTCGGGATGTCCACCTGGGGTGTTGAGACGACCATCGACATTGCGCACCAGCACGGTCTGCTGATCATCGATCATGATGATCGCCTCGGAACCGTGAGGTTCACCCTCCGGGCGCTCATCCGGCGGATAGAGGCTTACCTGCCAACTGCCACTGCTATCGGTAAGGATGTGAATGCGGTTCTCAGTCATCATCGTCCACCACGTACTGAGCCAACACCGAAGTGGATGGCACCACATAGGCCGCACCAGTTTTCGGTGTGGTGAAGTGGGTTAACGCATCACGGATGCCATCGACACCAGCCATCCGCCGCAACATTTCCATTTGCCGCCACTGATCAGCGCTGAACCCCACAAAGAGTGTCCCGTGCCTGCCAGTGTTGCCATAAGCGACATTGTGCCGGAAGATCTTGCGCTCGACGCCATCACGATCAACCGTAGTGCGAGATACGTGTGATGTCGGCGGCTTCACATCATCGGGCATCTCGATGGAATCTTCCTTCGAGCGACCAAAGACATTCTCCTGCTCTTTCGTGGAGAGACTGGTCCAGGCCCTAATATCGTGATCCCATTGCTGCACGATGAGGATGCAGGAGCCCGCTCCCGGCTGATCCGCCGGCACGGTAGCAATGGAGGGTGCTTCTATCAATTGAGGATTCTCGGTACCATCGATGAAGCCGGTGAGATCACGGCCCTGCTTGTAATGCCAGCCTGTAAGTTCGGTGGCAACATCGGCGATATCAGCAACAGCATTGCGGATTTCGAGCACCGAATCGAAAACCGCAGCGCGATCCGGACCAGATACCCATACCCAGGCATCATGCGGGGTAACCGGCATGGTGAAGCCATCGACACCGGTAATCGGCTCGGTCCAGTCGGCGGCATCGGCAGGGTGCTCCCCCGGTTGCAAGGCACTCCAGAGACTCGGTCTGAAGGCAACGACCAGATTGACACCGATCTCGCTGTGAAAGCTTTTCAGATTCACCAGCGCCCGGATCAACGCCTCCAGCGTCTTGCCCGACTGGAGATCCAGCTCAAGATAATCGTTCTCCGGCGTACCAAGTGCGAAGATGCCGACCTGTGGATATCGCATGTGCTCCCCCACCCATGAAATCTCAGGTATAGGTCAATCTCAAGGATTGCTCAAACCTCGTGTTTCCATCTATGGTAAACGCACAGGGCGCTGATGTGGTGACTCATCTCTGCCACAGACACAAGACAACGACTTCGGGCGATGAAGATCTCCGTCCGCCGCCGACCATTGGAGATACAGGAATCCAGTTGACAGAAGTACAAAACACCAATGTATCGGTGATGGAAGCAGATATTCCGTATCTCGTCACCCTGGCCAGGAGCCTGGTACAGGATGGTCGACGAAGAATACTCGGCATCGCAGGACCGCCTGGTGCTGGCAAATCCACTCTGAGTGCGGCGCTATTAGGTGAACTTGGCGATCTGGCTGTGTTGGTTGGCATGGATGGATTCCACCTCGCTAACCAGGAGTTGCTTCGCCTTGGTCGTCGCGACCGCAAGGGTGCGCCGGACACCTTCGATACTGACGGGTATACCAATCTTCTCCGTCGTCTTCGTGATCAAAATGAAGGAGCCATCTACGCGCCAGCGTTTGATCGCAGTATCGAGGAGTCTATCGGCAGTGCCATTCCCGTGCTGGCCACTACACCACTCGTGATTACCGAGGGCAATTACTTGCTCAGTTCCTCTGAAGGCTGGGCAAATGTGCGCGAGTTGCTGGATCAGGCATGGTTCCTGGACGTGGATCATGATGTGAGAAAAGCGAGACTCATCGCTCGCCGACAATCTTTCGGTGACACGCTCGCGGATGCTACGGCGTGGGTTCAAACCGTGGACGAGGCCAACGCCACCGTCATCGAGAACACCCGATCTCGCGCTGATCTGATCATTCGTCTTCCCGCTTCACGCTGAGATACGAGGAGAGCCAATACATCATGTGGATAGCGTTTGCGTTCGGTTCGGCCTTCTTTGCCGGGATAACAGCGGTTCTGGCCAAGCTGGGGATTCGGAATGTCGATTCCAATCTGGCGACGGCGCTGCGCACGATTGTGGTGCTGGTTTTGGCCTGGGTCATGGTGTTTATCGTCGGCTCGGAGGACACGTTAAGTGACGTGAGTGGGCGCACCTGGCTCTTCCTGGTGCTCTCTGGCCTGGCGACAGGGGGCTCCTGGCTCTGCTATTTCCGCGCGCTGCAGATTGGTGATCTCAACAAGGTCGTACCTGTCGACAAGAGCAGTACCGTATTGGCCATGATTCTGGCCGTTGTCTTTCTGGGCGAACGCCTGGATGCGCTGGTGGTGATAGCGATGGTGTGCATCGGTATCGGCACGTTGTTGATGATCGAGCTCCGAGCAAACCAAAACACGGAGTCCAGTCAGGTGAGCGAAGGTTCTGGCTGGACGTGGCTTGTCTTCGCGGCGGGATCGGCCATCTTCGCAGCACTGACGGCGATTCTGGGCAAGGTGGGTATCGAAGGAATCGAGTCTAATCTTGGCACCGCTATTCGTACGGCAGTCTTGTTGGTGATGGCGTGGCTCATCGTCCTCATGCAGGGTGGTCAGCGCCTGATACCAGAGATCGATAACCGCAGCTGGATGTTCCTGCTCTTCTCTGGCGTGACGACCGGCCTCTCCTGGCTATGCTTCTACCGCGCGCTGCAGGACGGGCCAGCCAGCGTGGTGGTGCCGATCGACAAGCTCAGCATTCTGGTCTCGATCGGTATCGGCGCGATGGTCTTCCATGAACGGCTTTCTCAACGGGCAGCTGTGGGTCTGGTGCTCATCGTGGGAGGAACACTGGCCCTGGTGATATGAAGACCGCGCTTCCATCCGGCGAATCTGCATATCCCCCTTCGCCCCGTGCCGAAGTCCGCTACCTGAGTAGAGGTGCGAGATAACCACCCTCGGAATCGAGCAGGTCAGCGAGCAAGCGACATGGTCGCCAGTTCTCGACGGGTTCCTCGGGGTCGTCATGGGCAAGCCAGATATCAAGATCACGTAGTTGATCGAGCACAGCGGCGCCGTGGATAAGTGCGCGACCATGCACCGAATCCATGTGACGAGCGGCGATTTCGACGGCCGCACTCCCAGCCTCCGAATCAATGCGTTGGCCATCCTCGGATACACGAGCCTCGCATACCAGTCGGCAGAGGTCGATCTCGACGGGTCCGAGCACAGCGAACTCGAAGTCCAGCAGCGCAACGACCTCGCCATCCCAGAGAGCGTTCATCAGCGCAAGATCGCCTTGGTTGACGACGTGTTCGACCACGGGCGCCGCGCTGAAGTATTTCTCGATACTCTCGTGGAGGCGTAGCTGCTTGGTGATAGACAATCCCAGTGCGGCCTCGGCACGTTTCACCATCGCCATGGCATCGTCGATCGTGGCGGGGATGAAGCCTCCATGCGAGGCGACATGGGTTCGGAGCATCGAACTCGCGTCGTGGACGATCTGTGTCCGAGCCCACAGCTGATGAATCGCCTGTCTCTGCTCCGCTGGCGTCAGCTTCGGCCATGACTCGTACAGATTCCGACCATAAACCTCTGCAGTTACGATCCAGCCGTGGCCCTCGATGGTGCCCTCCCCGAGAATCTCCGGATGCCCGACCTCCCGCGGTAATGCGCGGATGAGCGCGACTTCGCGAGCCATATCGACAGGCGTATGTGCGATCTTTACGGCGATACCATCACCGACCCACGTCGCGTTGGAGTATCCGTTTGCTCGCTGCATCCGCGTGATGTCTGCGCCGTAGCGAACCGCGATCCCGGCGGCCAGGTTCCGAACAAAGGCTATATCGGATGGGTCACGATACTCGTCGAGTGGATGGATATCCGCATTGGGTTCTGGAGTCACGGGCACATTCCGCTTCCTCTTGGCCGGGGAGGTTCAGAGCCCAATCGTCGTCAGACACGAGAATGAAGCCCGAACTCTAATCTGGAAACGTTGCTGGTTTAAGTATCGACCTTCTGGTGGAGATGGGGGGAATCGAACCCCCGTCCAGAACCGTCAACCGGCCATCTACTACACGCTTAGTCGATGTTTTGTACCTGCCTGGAGCGCCCATCGACCGGCTCTCGTAGCAGGTTGCTGAATTGGCTTGAGCGATCTCGAATCAGCGGTCTGAATCGCAGCACCCCGTCTTGGTGGCGCCCCGAACCGATTCCGACGGAGAGAGAATCGTGGGACGCGCTACCTAGAGGTCAGTGACTTAGGCAGCGTAAGCAAGTTGATTGTTGTCAACTATTGTTTTGCCCGTTTTTACGAAGCCTCGGGCGCTTCGGCGTGCAATGACCTGGCGTTCGACCCTGTCGAAACCGGACATCCCCATATACGTCAGCGAGTGCTTACCTCACACCGACGCTACGATTATATCATGCTGCCGGGGGGGAGATACGAACGAATGTGCTACGAAACTGCCATCTCTACGAAAAGACTTCGGCAGGATGGTGTTGACTCCGCGAAGTCTCGGCACTATAGTGATACTCGGTATCATCATCGTCTTGATACCGAGTATCACTTGTAACGGAGTCCTCCATGTCCTCACCAATCATGTCCCGACGCACCTTCGTCAGTGGTGTCGGTGCTACCGCCGCCGTCATGACCTTCGCCCGCCCCACGTTTGCGCAGGAATCCACCGCCCCGACTGTTGTCGCTACCTTCAGCATCCTGGCTGACTGGATCCAGCGGGTCGCAGGTGATGTACTCACTGTCGTCAATCTCGTGCCAGCAGGAGGCGACGCCCATACATTCGATCCTTCCCCTGAGCAGGTTGCCTCGATCGCCGATGCCGATATCATCTTCCAGATCGGGCTGGAGTTCGAGACGTGGCTGGACCGCATGATTGAGTCATCAGGCACGACAGCGGAGCGAATCACCGTCAGCGATGGCGTGAGTGTGCTCGCGTTTGAGGAATCGGGCGATGACCATGATCACGAAGAAGATCATGATCATGATGCCGAGGCGACGGCTGAGACTGACCATGACGACCACGATGATCACGATGATCACGACGAAAATGAGCACAATCACGGTAGCCAGGATCCACATATTTGGGGCGACGTGCAGAACGCCATCATCGCGGTGAAGAACATCATCGGCACACTAAGCACGATCGATCCTGCAAATGCAGCCGCATATGGTACCAACGGAATGGCCTACATCACAGAACTTGAAGAACTGGATGCGTCGATTCGCACCGACACCGGCACCATTCCAGAAGATCGCCGCAAACTGGTAACCACCCACGATACCTTTGGCTACTATGCTCACGCCTATGACTTCGAGATCGTCGGAACCGCGCTTGGATCACTCTCCACCGAGGGTGGCGATCCTTCGGCGCAGGAGATCGCTGAACTGGTCAACGAGGTCAAGGATGAAGGCGTGCCGGTAATCTTCGCCGAAAATGTAACCAATCCGGATCTCATGCAGTCGATTGCGGACGAGGCTGGCGTGGAGCTGGGACCAACACTTTTCACGGACGCTCTAGGCGATGCCGATTCCGAGGGTTCCACCTATGTCGATATGATGACCTACAACACGCGGGTCTTCGTCGAGGCTCTGGCCTAACCATCAGATCAGGAAGAGAGCGCAGTGGACAGCTGGGTCCCTGCGCTCTCTTTTTGTTCTATGGGCTGGTCCTGTCGCCAGGACTAGCAGGATACCGGGAGGAGGCGTACAATTCGCCTGCAACCCGAGCGCCCGTAGCTCAGGGGATAGAGCGTCTGCCTCCGGAGCAGAAGGCCGCAGGTTCGAATCCTGCCGGGCGTACCAAAGGGACACCAAACTCGCCTTACTCAAACAATGCACCGGCCAGTACACACTTGAATCGGGGGAATCCCTGGCATCAGCAGTGAAGGAGGCCGCTCCGACCCGCATGTCGGACCAAGGTCTCGTCCGTTCCATGCTCGTCACGCTTCGCCTTCCGGACACCGAACATGAACACCGACGCTGAGATCAGCCCGATCTCGAACGCCGAGAACGAATGAGTCAGTGGATCGACAATTTCCATGACTACAACCGCCGCAGCGCCTTGCAACGATGCCCCTAGCGTGCCGACGTCAATAAAGGCGAACATAAACTCGAAACAGTCCACCCGCAACTTTTATGCTAGCACCGATGTTACCCCTCAACGCTGGAACGAATCCTCAATTTTCTCTGCGAGCAGCGCCATCCTCTCTCGATAACGTGCATCCAGCACCACCGCCAAAGGATCCGAAATTCGACGGTTCAGGATTCTTTGGGCGACATCCCGCTTGTTGTTCGGCTTGGGAAGATTATGCCGGGAACACCACTTCCGATACTGGGCGATTCGGCCGAGGTCATCAGGCTGTGGAAGGCCAGAGAAGGCCAGATCGGGATGCTTGGACGAGAGCTCCTCGATCACAGCAAGACGGTAGGCATCTTTCTGGACCAGATCTTCGAGGATCATCGCTCCCAGGCCGAGGTCTGCAAGTGAGAAGATGACATCTTCTTTCACGCCGGCAGCTACGAGCTGATCATGAAACCCCCGCCCCTCACCATCGCCATCGGTGATGAACGCGACGCGGCCACCCTCATCGAGAAGGTCCCCGAGTCTGTCGCGATTGATGATGGAGATCCCAGGCGCCACCTGAAACGAAAGGTGGTCAGTACCCAATGCTTCTCGGAACATCGTGGGCAGCAGCATGGCATCGACAGGGCCTTCGCCAAAGAGCACATGGCGAGAAGGGAGGAAAGCGAACGACGTTGCTCCGAGTCCAGTCAGGAGGGGGCGAAACCCGGGAGACGCATCGCTCCAGATGCTAGGAAGCACTTGGCTCTGTTCTTTTCCCGAGACGGGACGCACAACGCGAATGCCCGTTCCAAGGTCAGGTGGAAGTGATGCAAATGAGTGGGTCGAGTACACCACTTTTGAAGCAGCTGTCTGCTCTGTCAACATGTCGATGAGGTTGGCCTGAGCGTCGTAGTGCAAGTGAGCCTCGGCCTCGTCGATCGTGAGAATCGGTGGGATAACGGCTTCGTGCGCGTGCACGAATGACTGCAACGCGATGAAGGACCGAAGGCCATCGCTACGCTCTTCAATGGCGCTCAAGGCGTCATCGGGCGTAGAGAGGAAGAGGTGAAGAACGTCCCCGTTTATGCTAATCTCAACTCGTAACAGCGACTGATCCCAGCTTGATGTGAATGTCTCGCGAAGTTGCCGGTTGATCCGATTCAGTAGAGTCTGGAGTGCGGGAGGGTCGTCCTTGCCACGCTCTCGCTCAATGTCCGCAACGTCGACGTTCACCATCGCGAGGAAGTTGCGGAGCGACTGCGGTGTATCCGTCACCACTTCTGGCAAGGAATAGGACGAACGGAGTGTCCGGTCCTCGTCAGAGAACTCCAGGCAGGCAGGCCTGCGCTCCTCCAGAACACTGAGCGCCTGATATATTGGGGCGTCTTCCTCGACGTAGTTCTCCAACGTACCTAGGAGTTGACGATACTCATCAGAAATCTCCGTATATTCTGCATCTGCCACTTGGCTGAATAGGCGCATGATGCGGACATACTCCCGCAGCGCTGCCAGGTTCTGTGTGGTCAGTGTCTCGGCGCTGTCCTGAAGGACCGCGATCGCTGCATCAGCGACAACGCTTACGTCTTTGCCATCGGCGTTCTTGAGGTTCAGGATTTCCTGCTGTTCATGCCAGCCTGCGAGAGAGAGCCCAAGCGCATGCCGGTCTGACAGATCCCGCTCCGGGCGCGGCGCGATCGCGAACGAGACACCGTCGTCCTCGTCGTCGACCCATTTGGTGTAGTCGAAGGTTCTTGCTACATCACCACCTCGGATACCCTTGAGTGCCGAACGGTCATTATCATCAAGGACGTAGCTCGCAGTCACTGACACGCGCTCATCTGATCCACGCGATCGACGACGCAGTGGAATCGCTCGCTCCGAATGAACATCGCGGATCGCTTGCAAGACCGTGCTTTTGCCAGCCTCGTTGGGGCCAATGAGCGCGATTGGGCTCCCGGAGAGCAGGATCGTCTCGTCAACGAAGCGTCGATAGTTCGTCAAGGTCACCGCGTGAAGCTGCATGCAAACAACACCTCTGCAATAGCCGCCGATGGGCGAGCCGGATACGTCTTCGATACGTGAGGCTAGGTCCCTTGTCGACTAGTATGCCAGCACGCGTCCGCTCAAATCGACCTGAAGCAGATGCCAGTAAAAGCTGCGACGTTTACAATGGAGCGTCGGCGCTGACTCCGAAATAAAGACTAGTGCATCATGTCTCTAGTGGGATTGCAAAAGTTCTGACTGATCTAGATGTGTGGCGAGGCCTCGGCGTGGAAGGTCGCGCGGATCGCATCGCAGAGGGATTGGGCTCGCTTGGCCAAGCTGTCGCGATCGTTCCAGAAGCGATGGCAGGCGAGCATCGTCTTCAGGAATCGCCACACGCGTTCGATCAGATTGAGCTGGGGAAAGGTCGGCAGCCAGATCACGCTGATCCGGTTCTGATGTGTGGCGAACCATGAATGCACCGCCGCCGTCCGGTGGTAGCTGGCATTGTCCAGGACCAGCACCAGCTGACCGGTGGGCCAGTGGACGAACGGATGATGGAGGAACACGACGAACATTGCCGCATTGGCAGTCTGCTCCTGGGCGGTTGCGAGCTCCCCGGAGCCATAGTCCAAGGGCCCAAACACCGCTAGGCGCTGGTCGGTTCCTGCGGCGGGGATACGGGTGGGGACGCCTCGTCGCTGCCAGCAGCGATCCTGCTGGGAATGGATATGAACCTGGCCCTCGACGAGTGCAAGAAGGTGGAAGCCATCGGCGATCCCAAGAGCGTGGCCAACTGTGATCCGATTAAGCCCTAGTTGAGTGAGACGATGATGATCCGTCGCTTGGTGAATATCTCACTGAACTGGAACTTCGGCTCTGGCTGATCGAGAATGGGTCTGAGGACGGGTCGGAGCAGCATCTTAGCGAGCAGTCGCAGACCTAGTGGATTGCTGATAGTGGAGAAAACTCTGTACCTAATCCTCCACGAACTCAGACTGATCGAACCTTAGATCGGACGCGCGATCCTCCACATGCTTTCTCGTGGATTCAGGAACCCCATCGGGAATCTCAGCTTCAATCTCAAGGCAAATCTTCACTGACGCTCCGTAGATGCTGCTCAGATGAGTAATGAGTTCACGTGATATCTCGGTCACCTGTGACGCCAGAGTCTGATGATTCAATGCAACAGTTCCGTAGTATCGCCGCGCTAAATGGGATACGGACCTCCTGCTGACCTGCTCTCCGGCAAGATCCGGAGTGGCCGCGCCTGGAGCAACTGCGCCAGATTCGTTGACCTGCGACCCAGAATCGCCAGTGGACGTGGTGGGATACAGCTGCGCTTGTTCCCGCTCCGCCCGTTCTCGCTCGTCGGCGTCAAATTGCTGTTTGGCAGCCACCGGATTCACAAGAACTGCAGAGCTATGCATATTGACATCAATGACGTTACTCAGACCCGTGGTGAGCCCGCGATACCGCTGTTCTTTCTCGTCCCACGCGTCGGCGTAGGCAAACGTATCTCGCTCCCATGTGAGCAACCTAAGCCCCTCAGAAATCGATTTTTGCAGCACTGCCGGGCTCTTCAGGCGCGGCAGGTAAAGATAGTTTGAGAACCAGGTTGCCAGATCACGAATAGCAATGTGAGACCAGCCATCCTGGAAAATCGGCAACTGATCGATTTGCCCCCTCAACATCGATCCTGCGTAGTTCTCGATAACGAACTCTTCCAGCAGCGCTCGCTTTCCGGCGATAACGGCGAGCGGTTCATCATCCCGGCCCGACTTCAACTGGCGAGCCTCCCACTTGATGTCCGCACCGGAAACTGGGTCAGACCACGGCGCTAGCAGCCAACTCCAGGTTTCTCGGAGGCGGGCACTCGATGAGCGCGCAGCCTCTTCCATCCTGCTTCGCGCCTGGCGCAATTGCTGTGCATCCAGGTTCAAACTTTCCTGAGCGTCTACGATTCCAGACCATACGATGTGATCCGCTACCGCTTTGCGCAGATCGGTCAGCTTGCTGTTATCGGGAGCGAGGAACAGAAGCGCGTTTCGATACTGGCGGCGAGCGTCGCCACGGGTATCAACAGCGTTTCTCGCGGCGTGTATTGCATCTGAACTGATGCCATCATCCGCACCCATTTGCCCCCGCACGTGGGCGTACAAAGGCCCGAGTATAACTAGCGCAGTTTCTGGGGTATCAGCAATGTCGCTGCTGCCGTTTGTGGCAACATGAACGCGATCAAAGATTCCACGACTCGACTGTTGCTTGCGCAGCATCTCAGTAATCTCGTGATCGACATCTGCTTCCGGGAGCTGCGCCAACCGCTCCTGTGCCTGCTGCGTCACGCTCGCTTGGGTGGAGAACCAGTAGCGACCATGCTCCGAATAGAGATACGTTGCCTTATCTGCGAGTGTGCGGAGTGCATCACCAAAAATCGCAGCGCTCTCACCGGGCTGTACTACGCCCAGACGGATCGTGCGATCATCGATACCGCGATTCTCGCTGCGGAATGTAGGCGCAGAACCCATGAACACGGTTCTCGCCACTCGACGCGTAGCAGAAAGCTTGTCGAAATTGGCGTTGGCACGGTCAATCGCCACTGAGTACGCGTGATCGCCGTCGATATCATGCTCGATTACTGACGACCAGGAATCTGGAAGATAACTTCCCATCTCGGTAATTACACTGGATGCATCCAGCGGCAGATTCGCCGGCATGATTAGTGGACTGGAATCGTTACGATCCCACAGGGTGTGAACCACGTTTGCCATAAGGCGCAGCACGCCACGGGTACGCTGAAATCGCTCCAACGATCCCCAAACATCGAAGAGGAGATCGAACGTTTCCGGATGGAACGGATATGCCGCTTCCATCCTACGCTTGTAATCTGCATCGTGCACCTTGGTGGGATACTGGGTTTTGCCTTCCTGATACATCTTCAGGTACATAAGAATGGTGGCGTCGCGCTTGCGGGGATCATCGATATCCTTGAACAAGCGTCGACGGACGATCTCGAAGCCCTCGTTGCTCGATGCAGCCCGCCACGTTGCCTTGACGCGACTGAACGTGTTGCTTAGCCTGCTCAGTGCTTCCTGACCACCGCGCCCGCCAACTTCGATCTCCGAGCTGGGCAGAGATGCAGCCAGCAACACGTGTGGAGTTACGGCAACTGCTTCGGTAAGCGATTGCGCAAATGTGAGGTTGGAGTCGAACGACCCTGCCGCAGGTGGAGTATCTCCGGCGGAGTACAAGTGGCGAGCAAATGCAACCCATTCGTCGATGAGGATGAGACTTGGGCCAGCGAGATCGAAAAGTTTCTGAATGACTGTGGAACCGGGTGCGAATCCACTCTTATCAGAATCCGCAACCAACGCGTACCCATCTGCACCCGCCAACTGCCAGGCGAGTTCGCCCCAGAGCGTGCGGACCTCGGTACCATCCGGCTTCGTATCTACTTCGTTGGGTGAGAGCTTGGTACCCACAATAACGGCACGTTGTACATACAGGGGTTCGATGGATCCCATATCCCGCACAAGCGATTCAAGGGACGGAATGGTTGTAAGGTCGAGCCCTGCCCCGAGATGGTAGAGCGCAATCATACTGTGCGTTTTACCGCCACCGAAATTTGTTTGGAGTTCCACTACAGGATCGCCGCCGGTACCATGAAGTCGGTGTAGCGCGGTCTTGAGTAATTCGGTGAGGCCCTCGGTCAGATACGTGCGTGCAAAGAACTCATGCGGGTCCTGATACTCTGGGCCAGCCTTGCCACGAGCCACCTGGTCCAGATCGGCGGCAAACTCGGCCTCCTTCAGTTGACCAGTGCGCACGTCGTCATGAGGCACCACAACATCCCGCCAGGGGCTCAGCGCAGCATCGGCCTGTGATTTGATACTGCGCACGTGTTTGCGGGTGGCGTTTTGCGCCTGCTTGGCAAACAGTTCGCGCAATACCTGCTCGTGCGAGGCAGCTACTGCTTCATGAAGCTTCGGTTGCTGAACTGCTTCCAGAACACGCTGAATGGTATCCAGGGCGCGGAGTGTATCCTCCGTGGAGTACGGCTTCTGATGCGAAAACTGATTCCGAATTTCCTGGGTTTCGTGAATCATGTTCATGGCAGATTTGCCGAGAATCTCCCGGATATCGTTCCGGTACTCATGAAAAATGTTAAACAGGCGCGTGAGATCGAGCTCGTCGGATCGAGTATTGAAGCGATCGGATCCCTCGGCGGCAAATGTCCAGGCATCGGCATTGTATTTGGCAGTAATCACTTGCTCCAAAAAGAGCTTGAGTCCATCGCGCAAGGTCAGGAGTGCTTCATCTACACGTTGTCTGTTTGTAAGTGCCACTGGGAGTTCCTCTTCTGATTACAGGTCGAGACCGGACTGACGTTCGACGTTTGGCATGGACATCTCATCCGCAAGCTGCTCTATTGCTGCCCAGTTCTGTACGAGGGTGTTGTACACCAGTGCCTCGCGCTGCCAACCCTTGCGCTCGGCGATGTTATAGGCACGATATGCGAGATCGCGAGCGAGCTCGGTGCGACCGGGCAATGCAGCATCGATTGCCGCTTTGATAGTAGCGGCATCGCGCTGGCCATCCTGCACAGCGTGGGCGAGCCGCTGCATGATCACCCAATCAGCGACATCTTGTGAACGTGGCTTCCAGCCTGGAACGAGTTCGGGCAGCTCTTCACGCCAGATGAAGCGGACTTTGCCACGACCGGAAAGCAGCATGCCATCGCTTGCCATATCGTCCACAGAAACATTGCGTGCTCGGGCCAGGCCTTCGGCATCGCCATATGGACCCTCGTTCATTTGGTGTTGTTCGTACCAGGTAATAGCCCAGCGAGTGGCGGGATCGTACTCCTCGTCCTGCTCTGCCAGCACCTCATCCAGCACCTGATTAATGAGGGCAAGCGCCTCGCGAACACGAAGGGAATCGCCAGATGCCTCCCGTACACGACTGTACTTGGAATAAATGGCCATACCTGGGCCGATAGCTGCCTGGGCAAGATCGACCGGTGCGATATTGGAGTGTTGGAGTGGCTTGAGATCCTCCGCAAGTTTACTTCTCATCTCGCGCAGGAACTGCTGGCGTGTCGCTTCGGGTGCGTTGCCTGGTCGAACACGGCACGCGAGAACAATTGAGGAGGCAAGAGCGTTGGTACCAGACGCGATATTGCGATTGGACATTTCGGTCCGCATCGGCCAGGTACCAGTGATTTGATACCCAGACACAATCAAGCCTTCCAACATGGTCTCCCACCCTGTTGAAGCGGATTCAGAACCCTGCCCATCTTTGGTTTCAATGGTCTCAGCCTGCTTGAACGCATAGTAGACAGTAGTTGGAAAATCTGGGTCTTGAATCTGAACGGTACCGGCAAACGTGTGCCGAAGCCCGTCCTCAAAAAACCTCTCCGCTTCCTTCTTTCCGCCTTTAAAGCGATAAGGTGTCGCAACGAGTTCCTCTTCTTTGGGAACTTGAAGTGTTGTGAATAAAGACGGCCAAACATCCACAAGGGCTCGTCGGAGCCAAACATAGAAAAAGTCGCTTAAGTCTGCATATCCGATATTGTCGTAGTACGGCGGATCAGTAGAGATTATTCCCGCATCGAATCCCCTCACTCGAGTGGCATCTTGCTGGCTCACCACACTTGGGCTATTCGCAGGCAAGGCTTCCACGACCTCTTCGATCCAGGAGATAGCATTATCCCAACAACCAGTGGATGAGCTAAACGGGTTGGCCTCCCCATAATCCCACGTCATCGGTAAGGCCTGTCTACCGAACGAGTTCCGCATCTTTGATGCGGAACTGTCCCAGGATGCTATCGTTGATCCTCTGTCGGCTATTCGATCTACGGCGAAGGCAAGATAGGTAGATACGCCATCAGCGTACGCCTTGGCACGAGGCCGTACGCTGATGGCGTATTCTGCGCTCAGTGCCATCGTGGCATCTGCGAGCACGCACTCCCGTGCTTCACCGACAAGATCACTGAACGTCGTCAATGCGACAAGTTGGCGCTCGGTGAAAAGATCGCCGAAGGTAGTCAGGCCATATGCTGGCGGAGAAAACCATCTCGGGTTCTTTGGTTGCTCTATTGTGGGTCGCCATGTTGCTCGCACGTCTCTGGCCAACTCTTCGTGTTCAGCAGACGGTGCAATGTACGCCCGACCCCGGTGGCCTTCCGCTACTATGGACATCAACTTCTGTCCCATGCGATGCGAAGTGCCCTCTGCCTTGATGTGTTGTTCCGGTGCCACATCGCCACAGACCAAACATGCAAACTTCGCTCCACGTCCCTGCTTGGGGGGGACCTTCGGGCCACTCTTACCCGTACGAACCTCGAACGAGACCTCTTTGCCATCGATGATTGGCTCAACCCATGTTTCTTTGCCCTTCTTTTTCGAGAGCCAGTACGAAGAGATAAGTGGCATCTCGGCACCGCATGCCGGGTTCGGGCAGGTGACGGTTCGCGCCCAGAGCCAGGCGATTACTGTCGCTTCGCCACCGGCCTGCTCCTTTGGCAATGTCACTTTCGGATACAGGTGACCAATGCGCTTCTCGGCTTCGTCGCGCATCCACTTGCCGTAGTAACGCACATCCTCCGCCAGCCCGGCAGCACCCTTCCATGCCACCTTCGGTTGGTTGCGCTGCTCTGGATTCACTGGTGGCATACCGGCGAACTTCGGCGGAATCTCAATCATGGCCTTGTTGATCAGCACGGCTACTGGGTTCAGGTCGCTGGCGTGGGCTTCCAGGCCGAGACGTTGGGCCTCCAGTGGGATAGCTCCGCCTCCGGCAAAGGGATCCAGCAGAGGCGGAGGGTTTCCGTCGGTGTGCAGCAGAATCTCCTCACGAGCCTTGTTCAGCACGGTCTCGTTGGTGGTGTTCTCCCATTGCACAAGATCGACGATGAGCTGATGGAGGCGACCTCGCTCCTTCTCCACATCGCGCTCCTGCCCGTCTTTCCATGGATAGTCCGGATCACCTGGGTCGGTGATAAGGGACGAGAAGATGACTGCCCTCGCTGCGGCCAATGGTCGGCGCGCCCACCAGAGATGAAGCGTGCTGGGATGTCCATGCCGGATAGATTTCTCGCGAGCACTCGCCTTGTTGATCTCTTCGAGTGGGAGTGCGACTTCGATCAGCTTTTTGGCCATGACAAACTATCTTCCCACTGTTGTATACGAATATCAGGATCAACTGAGTCTGAAACCGGAGTCGCTCCAATCACTGAGTCAGTCAGTACCTCTATCCATTCTTCACAGATTTCGAGCCTACGATTCAACTGCTCGAGTTGCAAATCGCTGGATACATAATTTCTGGAATGTGCAACCGGGTTCCTCAAGTATCTCTGAATCCCGGCCATGTCCGCCGCAAACTTCTCACCGAAGTCAAGTGCTCTACAGACGACATACCACTTCTGAGAAAACTCCAAAACTTCTACAAGTGGAGGAACAACGTCCTTATGAGCAAAGTTTTGCTGCTTCTTGTAAAGATCCTCTACCGCTTTGGTTCCAATCAACGGACCAAGCATATTCTGAGCAAACCCACCCAGACTGGAGTCAAAATCACGCAAGTAGTCCACCCATTCATCGGCAGACGATTCAGAAAGTATCAACTCTGTGAACAGGGTTTCCAAATGGGTCACGTAGCTGAAGGCAAGCAGTCTTACGGGAAGCTTCTGAAGGTCGCTCCTTGTGACAATGCCAGTCACATCACTTCCGGTCAGTATTAGACGATATCTTCTCTTGTCACTTGCAAGAATCCGAATCACTTCTCGCAAGCTGGTTTGACTAGAAATCAAATGGGAGGCGGACAATGGCTTCATCCAATGCGCCACCAAAGCGCCTCGGTCCGTGTCCTCTCGATCAATAACGCCAACGACCTGACCATCAGACGAAACTGGAGCCTGGCTGAAATCCATCTCATTCATTTCTGAAAATGCACTGGAACTTGACTCATCGGTCTCAAAAACACGGAGATGGTTTCCCGCTACAAGCTGTACAGAGAGGCTACTCTCCAGCTGCTTCAACGTAGTGCTAAACATGAGTTCACTGGCTTGCATTGGACATACTCCCTCTGGCGACATTAATTAACCTGTCGATAACAAAACTGACGCCCGCAACTGAGAAGTCGGGATCTTGAAGGTTGGAGAAGGGCTCCGTGAGATATGTAAGCTCTGTTTGCTCGCCGTCAACTTCTACAAGAGCGAGGATCCAGGTTTCCGGGCTATTCTTGGCAGTGAGGATCTCATTCTTGGTTACCATCACGGTGCGGGAGTGTTTGACTCGCCCCTTTACTTCGATCATGCGGAGGGTTCCTGGCGGCGCGTTGGGAACGCGAGATTCGATATCGTAGCCGGCATTTTGACCACTCACGTCTCGAGGCTCGTTTCCAAGAGACCGTTCAAACCGCATCACGGCTTCCATAGCCGCCAACTCGATACGTTTGCGCTCTTCTGGTGTGGACTGATCGTCATCGATTGCCTCGTACGTCGACAGCATTGCTGCTGGAACCACAAGCATGGCACCCTTCAGCACAGGTTTCCGTGGTGCAAGCCGCTTCTGCAGCTCTAGTTCGTGCGTGCGCTCTTCCAACCGACGTTGGAGATCATCTCGTCGTCTTTTGGCCCCCTCGGCAGTAACACGCTTCTTTTTGCCGCGAGATTCATCCTCCGCCAACGTGACGTATCTATGGTCCCAATACTGAATCTCATGTGTGAGGCGCTCGTGAACGGCGCTGAGTGTGCGATCGATGAGCCTGTCTGTTCGTTGCTTCACGTCCAGCAGGTGCATAGGGGCAACGGTGCTAATGGCATGACTGATAGCTTCCTGATGAAGATCCTTGGAGGGCCATTCATCGTGCAAAATGTTGGCTATCTCCTCGGAGACCTCATCTACCGGTGCTTCGTAATCTAGGTATGGGGCTGGTCCTGCATCTCGGATTGCTCCGTCTGCGCCAAGTTCAACAAACTGCATGCGTTTGGAGACCGTCAACGGGTCTCCATTGCGATTAGTTCGGCCATCTACGATTTCGTGTTCCATCAGGTAAAGCACGCGAGGTGTGTTGGATGTGGATTCGGCATCTACGAGCACCGTGCCCTGCTGCAACAGCATGCGATGGCGTTCCAGCACTACGTCAATAACAGTGTCCAGCAACGGATGACCTGGTGTCACGAATTGCGCACTGGGTCGACCATCTACGTATCGATATTGACGATCGAACGTGATGCGCTCGTAGCGATCGAGCAGTGCCGCACCCCGGCCCATAAGCCGGCCTCTCTGGCGGAGGATTCCCGGTACATGGCTGATCTCGAACCGGCCCGCTTCTCGATCCTTGAGCCTGCCTCCGAGAAGCGTGAACGCTTCCCGAAAAAAGGATGAGATGTAGTGAGGCTGCAATCTGCGAGCATTAGCTCGCTCCATAGCCTCAGCGATCTCCTGGACATCAATCGCCGGTATTGAGCCGTGAAGTGCATTCTCGCTGAGCAATCGCTGGAGAGATTCCGTGTTGACCGAGCCCTCTATCACCTTGTCGAGACGCTGTTTCACATCGGCCTGGTCTCCGTATCGCATGGCTTCAACAAGGAGATCTCGTAACGTTTGGTTCTCGCCGAATTTTATAGATCCAAGAACATCGAACACTTTGCCACCGAGGGCTTCTCGTTCTTGCTCCAGTTTGCCCAGCAATGTACGGTAAACCGCGCCTTCGCGAGTTTCGTGCGCAACCAAGTTCCATAGGTGGCAGACTTCGCGTTGACCAATTCGATGGATGCGGCCAAAACGCTGTTCGAGTCGATTAGGGTTCCAGGGGAGGTCGTAGTTCACCATCAGGTGGGCACGCTGCAAGTTGATTCCCTCACCCGCAGCATCAGTGGCTAGCAGGATCTGCACCGTTTTGTCTTGCGTGAATGCCTCCTGAGCCTTGCGGCGCTCATCTCGGCTCATGCCACCCGTAATGGACACGATGGTTTCTGGCTTCCCAGTCAGATTCGCAATCTTCTTGTGAAGGTAGTTGAGCGTGTCGCGATGCTCGGTAAAGATGACCAGTTTCCGATTGGCAGGAGTCTCCTCCTTCTCCGGCACTCGTTCCTGCAGAATGGAGGAGAGTTCTTCCCACTTACGATCCTGCCCGCTCTTACGCACCTCGTCAGAAAGTTGCACCAGGCCTTCCAGCACAGTGATCTCTGCCTCGAGCTCTCGTAGCGTCATCGACGCGGTCGATCGATCTGCCAATGAATCCTCTTGATCTTCGAAGTCGGTTGCCAATCCTTCGTCGATTTCGTCGAGGTCTTCCTCGGACGTGGTTTCCAGCTGTTGCAAACGGAAATCGCCCGCTTGCCGATTGATGCGCTCCTCGTCGAGCCTCGTTTTCAGCCTGTCGTGACGTCGCACGAGAGATTGATAGATAGCCTCGGGTGAGGAAGCAACTCGTCGCTGAAGCACAGTGAGCGCAAATCCAACATTATTCTTGCGATTCCCATCCTCAATAGAATCAGCTCGGTTGAATCCATCACGAACATATTCGGACACAGCTTCGTAGAGAACCGCCTCTTTGTCGGAAAGCGCATAGGGTACGGTGTAGGCAAATCGCTCTGGAAAGAGCGGCCTGCCGTCCATCTGTACCAGCTGCTCCTTGACCATTCTTCGCATGAGGTCATCGGCCTTCTGCGTGTGAACTGCCTCACGGTACTTACCCTCAAACCGATCACCATCCAGGAGCGCCATGAACAATTGAAAGTCGGCCTCTTTCCCGTTGTGAGGGGTAGCGCTGAGTAGGAGGAAGTGCCTGGTTAGTCCACCGAGCTTCTCACCCAGTTGATACCGACGAGTCTTCTTCAACTCGTCACCATAATATGAGGCCGACATTTTATGCGCTTCATCTACGACAATAAGATCCCAATCGGTCTGCTCCAGTTGCTCCTGGAGAACCTCGTTCCTACTCAACTGGTCGAGTCGGCAAATGACCATGTCGTGCTCAGAGAACCAATTGCCGGTGCGAGATGCTTCTGCCTGATCGTTTGTGAAGATTTCGAAAGAGAGTCCAAATTTCTGATCCAACTCATCCTGCCACTGTTCGGCAAGACTTCCGGGGCAGACGATCATACACCGCTCGAGATCTCCGCGAAGGTAGAGTTCTTTCATGAAGAGCCCTGTCATGACTGTTTTACCAGCACCGGGATCATCCGCTAGAAGGTAACGCATTGGCTGACGCGACAACATTGATTCGTAAACGGCAGTGATCTGGTGTGGCAAAGGATCGACATCGGAGCTATGGATAGCGAGATGAGGATCGAAATTGTAGGCGAGTCGTATTCGCTGGGCTTCCGCCGCCAGACGCGTTAGTGCAGGGTCAGCATCAAAACTCCAGCGACGGCTTTCGCCGAGAACGCGAAGTAATGGCTCATCATGACGGTAGAGCATACGATCACGCGGTTGGCCCTGAGAATCGCGATACATGATATCGAGAACATCGGATCCGAACCACTTCGCGCTTTCGATCTCAACCGGTCCGTGCGGATCGATGCCTTCGATTCTTGAGCCCGTCACGATGTCTTCAAGTCGCGCCATGCGAAGGTACTCCCCTTCCTCACCATACGGAGAAGATTGCGCCAAGCTCGCCCAGATCGGGATTTGCTGCTGTCTCGGTATCCAGCCCTAAAGGATACAGTTATTGGAGGTGACTCGCAAAACACAAATCCGACAACAACAGACCCAAAGATCTGTTCTCATGTGCTGCCAATACCTGCATCTCACAAAACCACCCTAAGCCCTCTTCATCAACACATTCTACGTTATTTTCGTATTGATTCATTTCACCTTCAGAGGTACGATGGAAGCACCAACACTAAGTTGTCAATAAGGCAACGAAAGGGGGTGCAGCTATGGAAAAGATGCCACAACCAGAACAAAATGGCGTGGAAATCACCAAGGAGGTTTTTGACGGACTGGAGTTTATCCGGCAGTCAGGATTCAGTAATATGCTGAACCGGCCAACGGTCCTCCAACTAGCTAGGGAGTGGGACTTCGATGCAACCGCCGACTAGATCGAGAACTCCGACAGGCGGACCTACGCTGAGCTGATCTTCAAGGGTCCGATCGTCATTGATGACGATCGAATCGACTCGCTCGAGGACCAAGGAGTTGCCCCTGATGAACATCAATAACCCTCCAGACTTTGAGAGCCACCAATTGGAAGATTCCAATGAGCTCAGCATGGCTGAGAAGCTCAACCAAGCCATGGACGATGAGCATATCAAGCTTCGCGACGCCATCGTGAACCTCAGTAAGATTGCCACTCTCACGATCGCAGATACCTACTCTACTGAAGAAATGGGTGTGGAGTTCTCACAGGGACGTAGTGAGCAAATCCAAGCGGAGCGCAATCGCCTCAACCAAACACTGGGTAAGGTATCGAGTCGATGGAGCGAATTGTCCGATACGCTCCATGAGTTGCAGCGGGGAGTCGGGTCACTGCAATACATGATTGACCCAGAAAACAAATAGTTCCTGTTTCCAGTCGGATCCCACAGCCAAGCGAACCTTGTTCGCCAGATATCATAACAATGGAAGCTGGCTAGGCGAGATCGGATTCTCCAAGCAGAGCAAACCTACGACTCGAGCATCAACTCTGACAGCCTCAGCGGCCTTGCATGGCATCGACCTGCCACTCCTAAATGGCACAACCGATGTAGGCGCTTGACTCTTTCCGAGCTCCCATGCATCCCAGAATATATGAGGCTTAGGAATTACTGTTCCCTTAGCAATGGGATATTTCTGTCTGACGCCAAACGACGCCTGCTCCACGTACAAAGTTGTGGGATAAGGGAACCTCGGTGAACGACCGTGCCGACAGATCAACACATAGCACTTCACTGGTGCACATTCGGCTAGCTGAATGCCACAGGCAACCAATGAGGCTCCCAACTCGTGCCTCATGGTTGGCACCACGGTTACCGAAAAGCCATCGCGTTCAAGTATGCGATGCACTTCCACCCTCGGCAACACAAACTCCGCCGCACCAATCTGGCACCATCGTTCGATCGCCCGATCAAACGCCACCTCATCATTTGGCAGTTTCTCGGTGAGGTACTCATAAAGAGTTCCATCTTGATCCAATAAGTGGTGCATAACTTCATGAAAAATGGTGTATTCGGCTCGAGCTGCGTTTCTGACGCGACTATTAATGAGCACTTCTCGACCCTTCAGCATTCCATCACGATCAACGCCAAGGTCGGCATATCGCAAGGTCAACCCAAGAGTCGACAGCACATGAGACACTGGAACATGTGAAGGTAAGTTGTATTCATCACGGAAATTGTGCACGAGAGCCAATACAGATGACTCCAGTTTATAGTCGGATAGGAATTCTGTAGGCATGGCCGCTTAATCTTGCTCCTCACCAAACCCAAGCACAGACAGAAGCACCTCCCACTCCCGTTCCGTCTCTGGGCGACGACCACGGAAAGGTATAGAAGCAAGCTCTGCTACCTCGTGGTCGCTAAGCCTGAACTTAATCCTAGCTGCTTCCAGCCCTGGCGGGAGGTCTTGCACCAAAGTGGTGCTGACTAGGTTGGTTGGAGCGAGAAGACCCTTCAGCGACATATCGTAGCCAGCCGCAATCTTACTAAGAGAGTCAATCGAGGGCGCCCGTCCTAGTCGTTCTAAGGCCGAGAGGTAAGAAATTGCCATCTGCTCTCCAGTGCGGTCTTCAATCCGCTCTCTGAGCTCTCGCAAAGAGAATCCTCTAGACCGTCGTAATTCGGCCAACCGATCTTTAAGCTCCATTGCTTTTCCTAGTGTTCTCTATTGAATACGATTCCACTGCACACGCTCAGAGACGCCCCCTTGACACATCGTATTTTACGCACTTATCATATCATCACCTTGTTCTCTATAGAGCACGGCGTGTTCGATCTTGTATCAGCGGATAATCCATCCATTAATGGAGGCCAAAGGTGGCAAAAAACCCTCCCAAAGACAATTCCCGTAAAGGTTCAGTAACCAAGCGAACCCAGTTCCAGCATCCAAATGGCAATTGGGTGAAGCGCAACCGAGAGAACGGTCAATTTCTTGACCAGAAAACTTCGCCTGGGCCATTCAAAGGCGTAGCCAAGGAGCCAGACAAGCGCCAAGACTAGGGACTGGATTTGAAGTCAAACCTGGGTCGTAGCCGCTAGTCGTTCCTAGCATCTTCGATCACACCAATTCATGATTACAGGAGGGGCCAAGTTGAACATCCGTTCCGATCCCAGTTTAGGAGAAGTTGATGAACTACCTAGAGTTGATTGCGGCTGAGATCCAGAGGATCGCAGAGCCGGACTCTTCTCCTCCCGATGATTACATCTCGTTATTTTGTCAATACGCTGTTCTCGCGCTGGCGAAAGGAGAAGCAGTCACTTCAGAGGATGTTCATGACGCATGGGTAGTGTGGGCTATAGAACATGATCCTGGAAACCGGAACATACTGCCATTCAAGGAGTTGTCGCTATCTGTACAACGTGAGGACGAGCCATACGCCGAGGCCATTCGAGAAGCCGCCCGCAAGCTGCAACTTAGCGACTAGGAAAAACCATGAACAACACTCACCGAACTAAGAAGATCTGCATCAGCTTCGATTTTCATAACGACAGTCGATACCGATACCTTCTGACGGCATTGAAGGAGAATGAATCATCGTTGATTGACTTTGAGGATCTGACCCCTGGGGAAATCAATTCGAGCGATGTAGGTCGGGTCAAAGCCTCTTTGTCGCAGAAGATAGGAGATTCAACTCACCTCCTCGTGATAGTCGGTGAACACGCAAACGAGCTCCACTCCGACTATCTGCTGATCGGTGACCGCAATTGGCAATGGTGGGAGATAAACAAAGCTAAAAGCCTTGGTAAGAAGTTGATTGCTGTAAAGATCAACAGCACGAATCTTTCTCCAGACCCTCTGCTTAACTCAGGAACGAGCTGGGCAATGTCCTTTACTGTCGACAAGATCCTGAAGGGGATCAATGAATAGCCAGGAAATGATCTCCTCGGACACTAGGATGGAGATACTCCACGATCATTACAAGGAGTCCTTCGAACGATTACGCTCGCAGGAGAGATCACGAGATCGCAGTTTTGTCTGGGTGATCGTGATTTACTCCTTGATCTCAATACAGGTGGGATATCCATCACAGTTCCACGAGGCTCTCGGAACTATCGCTATCACAGGTTATGAGTTCTCACTGAAGACAATGCCACTAGCCGCTCTGCTAACCATGACCTGGATCGCAGCCTTGGCGGTTGCACTTCGATACTGTCAAGCGGCGGTTGCAGTTGACCGGAGTTATCCGTACATTCACTTCCTAGAGAAGAAAATCTCTCCCGCTTTAGGTGGTGGGATGCTATACCAGCGAGAAGGCGCAATGTACGAGGAGGATTACCCGACAATTCTCAATGTAGCCTGGTTGGCATATGTTTTCATATTTCCAATCTCTGTCGCGACTGTGACTTCTGCACTCCTTTTCAATCTGTGGGTGGCTTCAGATTACCCATTAGGCTATCTGTGGGTGGACACAGTCATCGGCCTATCAATTCTAGCTTGCTTCTTCTTTCTCAGGGTGTATCCGAAGCTCCAGATAAAGTGGGGCCGCGTGAAAGGTGCCAACATGGAATCGGAGCAAATCGAAGCGAGGAATCAGCAACAGGGTGTGGAAGAAGCCAGCGAGCCGCCAACCGATCCAGAAACAATCGCGATCGTCGCTGAAGAAATGAGATACAGAGAGAGCGTTCAAGACGATCAGATTCAAGCACTTGCAACCAAGTCTGCTTTCCTGTTTACAGCGAGCTCAGCTATTCTCGCTGCTATTCTGGCATACAGCGGACAGAGCTGGGATCAGGTACACTGGACCTGGACAGCGGCCCTAATAGCAACTTTTGGAGCATGTGCTATCTCCTTCATTCAGTCCTATCGACTGAGGGACTTTCAAAGGGCTCCAGATGCTGAAACCCTATTTGGTTACAAGAATGCACCCAAAGCAAAAGCCGTCGAGAACATCGCCGATGGACGTAGATACGCAATCAGCAAGAACGAGACAATAACCGCATCAATCTCCCACTGGATCAATATTGCCATCGTTAGCCTTTTTGCTGAGATTCTAGTGGCGTCTGGAATCCTGTTTTTTAACTGATAGTGGAGGGCTTCAAAATGATGCAAATTACCGGTTCAGACAGAACACCTAAGAATCCACCCCCGAAACCACCGCCACCGCCCAAAGACCCAAAGATCGTGGGCACGGACAAACGAACCCCTCCTCCGCCTAAGACGAGAAAACCGTTCTAGTAGACTGGATTCTTTCCGCTAAGTTGAGTGTCGTTTTGTTATGCAGTTGGCTCGGACGGTAGCGCCTCACTCATACAACACTCGACGGATAGTCCCATACGAGTATCCGATCTGCTCCACCACCTGATTGATCGTCATCCCACCTTGGTAGAGGTTCACAGCGTTCTGCTCATCTTCCGGTGTGATCGGTTGTTTCCTCATCCTGACACCCTCTTCCCGAAGTAGCTTGAGAAGTCCGCTCTTGGATATGCCGTACTCCCGGCTGAGGTCCGTGGTGTATTCACCAGACTCATATCGCTGCACTATCTCACAGATCATCTCGGGAGAAAGCTTGCGTCGCAGGCTCCTTTTCGATGTTGTTTTCACCGGCATTGCTTCCACAACCAGCTGGCACGCGCCTTCCTTACCAGCCGTGTCAATTCATTTGGGGTCGGAGGTAGGATGGAATATCTTGACGTCTCGTCTACTCGCAGTACCAATCAAAGCCACAATTCAACTATGCCTGTCCCAAGGGATTCGAGCCATGGGTGCTGTTCGGCCGTTGATGGAAGAGAGCGCCAGGGTCAGTGATTCATGACTGAGTCGTCATACTCCGGGTGTGCGGGTAACAGGCTGGCTGCAAACGAAGCAGCAATCATAAAGGCAACCATCACCCAGACGGTGACCGCATAGCTGCTTGTCCACGGTTTGTCCGGGGCCATCGTGCCCGTCTGGATCGCGGCGATGTTCTCCGTGAAATAGTGCTCGATCCGATTGAAGAAGATCGTACCGATGATCGCGACGCCAACCGCGCCAGCCAGTTGCTGCAGCGTGTTGTAGAGCCCCGAGGCTGGACCAGCCTTGCTCACCGGCACTTCCGACAAGACGAAGATTCCGATCGGTGCAACGACCATGCCCATACCCGCACCAGCAACGAAAAGTCCCGGGGCCAACACCCACGACGACGTATCCATACCACTGCGATTGAATATGAAGAGGGTCAACAGGAGACCGGCGCCCATCACAATCGGACCGAGTTGCAGAACTTTGCGTCCCATGATTCCGACCAGCTTCGCTGCCGAAAGCCCGGCGAAGAGGGAAACACCGATCGAGAATGGAATCATTGTCAGACCCGCGCGCAGAATACTGAACTCCAATCCCTCCTGCATATAGATGGTTTGCACGAGAAAGTAGCCAGCCATCGCCATAAAGAAGACGAAGATGGTGAAGACACCGCTTGCGTATGATCTGATATTGAAGAGCGAGAGATCGACCAGCGGCTCACCCCCGGCCAACGCCTCGCGCCGTTGCAAGTAGACGAAACCGGCGAGGATCACCAGACCAATCGCCATGCTGATAAACGTCCACGCAGGCCAGTCTTTCTCTTGCCCCATCATCAATGGGTAGAGGATAGCCAGCAAACCTGCCGCCAACATCAATACTCCAGGGATATCGAGTGTTGGGCGGTTCGGCGCGAACGACTCTGGTACGAGCCGGATCGCCATCATGACAGCGAAGATCCCTACGGGCACATTCACGAGGAAGATCGAGCGCCAACCAAGCCCGAAGAGATCGGCGTCGGTCAACACCGCGCCAAGGATCGGCCCGGACACCGACGCCACACCAGCCAACGCGGAGAATCCGGCCATGGCCGAACCACGCTCCGAGGGCCGATACATCACCTGGATGCTACTCAGCACCTGCGGAATCATCATTGCCGACGAGAAGCCTTGCAAGGCACGCGAAACGATGAGCATCTCCGGATTCTGCGCTACACCGCAGAAGGTCGATGCGAGCACGAAGCAGGTCAGGCCGATCACAAAAAGTCGCTTCCGGCCATGGATGTCACCAAGTCGCGCACCAGTCATCAAGCCGATCGCCAACGCAAGACCATAAGCAGCAACCATCCACTGCTGTTCACCAGACGAGGCGTTCAGCGATCGCTCGATTGATGGCAGCGTGACATTCACGATCGTCGCATCCAGCAACTCCATGAAGAACGCCAAAAAGAGTGACCAAAGCGCAATCGTACGCTCGCGTCCCTGGATTGGTGGCACCACATCAGGTGCCGGGGCCATTGTTGCCATTGCATTTCCTTCTATACAAAGAGCGGCGATCATCATGAATCAAATCGCAACTCGGAGATTTTGACACAGGATGGATTAGCGAACTAGGAGTTCTCCTCGTCGGTGACCGTTACCGGATCGGTTTCAGTCCAGTCAATTGCGCCAGATTCGATGCCGTGAATCAGATTCTGGATCCAGGCGAGTTCCGCATCGAGTTGCATACGGAGGTAATCGGCACCGAGGAGATAACGCTTCGCCACAGTAGACGCTTCATCATCATCAAGCCAGGCCAATGATTCCCGCGCCGATTGGAGACGATCCACCCGCCGCTGTAACAGGCTCACGACCGTTGAAGGCGCCAGGTGGTGAATCTCACCAATCACGATTGGAAACACCGGATACTCCGCTGGTGGATTCGCCAGCAGATCGATCACCCGATTGTGTAAGGCCTGAATACCTTGAGCTGTGACTTCATAGGCAGTACGCTCGGGCCGGTTTCCCGATCGTTCGGTGCCCAGGGCGCGCACAAACCCACATTTCTCCAATCTATTGATGGTGTGATACAGCGTGCCCGTACTCAGTTTGACGACGCGATCGCTATTGCGTTTGAGTAGCACCTGATAAATCTCATACGGGTGGCTTTCTCCCAACTCATCAAGCAATGCGAGGGTGATAATACCCAGCGGTGTGATTTCTTTTTGCGCCAATGTCCCTTCCCTGCCAACCAATGCCGACGGGCACCAGACACCACACGGCCTGAATCCCACCCCAAATTGCGATGAACCATAAATAGTTCACTGCGATTATTCCATATGGAATATAGCGCGTCAATACTCATTTCCGAGGAGCAACCACCCCGGGAGAGTTGAGTGAGCTACACGCTCTCGCGCCTTACTGAGTACGACGTAGGAGATGATCTTGTTCCCGGCGGCTGGCTTTGGCGCATCTCGTGGACTTTGCCCTATTGCGGGCAAGGAAAGAGCCAGTTAGGACAAACTCCCTATCTGGCTTCTCGCCTATCAGTCCGTCTACACCGGACAAGTCCTGTCAGTGCTCGATAAAGCTGCCTGGATTGAGCGGATCAGTGCCGTCGTATATCTCCTGGCCGTCATCCACTCCATCACCATCGGTGTCCCACAGGAAGGGATCGGTACCGTATATATCGATCTCATCGTCGTCATAGAGGCCATCGTTATCCGAATCCAGTCGGCCCGGTTCGAGGTAGTCGTTCGGATCAAGCGGATCAGTGCCGTCGGCAACTTCCTGACCGTCCCCTACCCCATCACCATCCGTGTCGCTATTGTTGGGATCGGTGCCGTAGAGGTCGGTTTCATCAGTATCGGTGAGACCATCACCATCACTATCAATGTCAGGACCAGGTGCGCCAGCATAGATCGCCGGATCCAAAGGATCGGTGCCATCGGCAACCTCCTGACCGTCGCTGACACCATCGCCATCAGTGTCGGTGTTCATCGGATCAGTGCCGTAGACCAACGTCTCATCGTCATCACTGAGGCCATCACCATCGGAATCCATGCCACCGGTATCGATCGTCTCGTTCGCAGTAGCAACGCCGGGCGTTGGCGGTACAGCCGCGGAGCCAGGGCCAGCCAGAGAGAACTCCCCGCGCCAGTTGGCACCATCGAACCAGTTGGACCGCACCGATCCATCGGGACCGATCCAGAAAATGTCACAGAGCTTCGGCGTACGCGCGACCGCTCTGATCGTTGATCCCACACTGGCACTACCCGGCGCGGTCAATGTGTATGGTCCCCTCCAACCCGGATCCGATGGCTCCCACCAGACGTGTCCGATCGAACCATCCGGCGCAACATAGAAGACCACCACGTGTTCCGGATTACTCGCTATGGCCGTGATTCCGCCAACAGCGCTACCCGGACCAGCAACCAGGAATGGAGCATGCCAGCCATCCGGATTCCACCAGTTCGAGCCAACCGAACCATCTGGTGTCACCCAGAAGATATCGATCTGTTCTGGATTGCGACAGCACACACCCAGCGATGTTGGCACCGCGCTACCTGGTGGGCCAATTGCATAGACAGGCGACCAACCGGATGCCTGTTCCCACCACGCGATATCCACCGCACCGTCAGGTGCAACCCAGTAGACATCGACATGATTCGGATTGCGGGCAACAGTGGCGACGGCACCTGCCGCGACGCCAGGGACCGTTATCGGCGTAGCTGTACCCCAGGTGGGACCGTTACCATCCCACCAGACAGTCATGATGGATCCATCGGGAGCGACAGAGAAGATATCCATGTGCCATGGAGTCTTGCAGGAAACAGAGACAGACTGCGCAAATCCGTTCGGTGATGTAAGAATCGCACTCCCGGCCCCGGCGACAGTACCGGGACTACCGATACCACCATCGTAGCTCTGATGCCAGATCGATCCGTCCGGGCCGGGCCAGAACATGTCCAGATTCTCGATGCGTGTGGCCATCGCCACACCGGCATTCGCGGCAGTACCCGCGTTGGCAATTCCAACTGGACCGGTCCAGCCGATCTGATCCTGCCAATAGCTCTCATAGATATTTCCGTCAGCACCGGCATAGCAGACGTCAATCTCCCACGAATGCGGTGATATCGCCATACCAGATGCCGAACGCAGATTCCCCGGTGCGGTAAACGGAATGTCCTTGTGCAGGATGTTATCCCAGATATATCGATAATATGGGTTTCCCTGATCCATCGGTCGATAACCCGCGCTGTTGTCCACGGCTGCGAACCAGTTATCGACAATCGATGCCTGTTGCTCCAAATTGAAGCCATCGTCCCAATCAGGACCTGGATCACCGTACTTGTAGGCGCTGCTATAGAACGAATTCTGTGCCTGACTCACGAGCGCACTACACATATATCCGGCCACAAAGGTACGTTGTTCGATCTGCCAGGCATGACCGAGCTCATGTATAAGCAACTGGCCGCGGACGGGATAGCTACCGTCAGTTGCACCAATCGGGTCAGCGTAATTCGACCCGAGGTTAAGGTAGGTCTTGCCATCAGCACCGGGCACCGTGAACGCCCTGTCGCTCACCCCATTCAGATTGGTAAGCAGGACGTTTTCGTAAGGAATTGTCTCACCGTATACCGAGCGCGCGAGTGCAATCTCGGTATCGTTCAGCGGTCGCGATTCGATCATCGATTCCGCCAGTGCTCCGATGCCGACGCCAGCACCGGTCGCCAGTATCAATGAGGCCCCCAGGGGCAACCCAAGCCCCATACTGACGGCAAACACGCCGACACCACCAAGGACACCAAGCGTGCCGCCCGGTCCGAGGTCGACGCCGAGCACAGAAGATGCCTCCAGTGTGCCGCCAATGATTGCACCCAATCCACCAGCTACCAGATCGACCCCGAAGCCAAGGAGTTCGGACAGGAAATCAGGGATGCTCAGCAAACCACCGACAATCCCACCCCACTGGTAATCCTTACCAACATTGAACGATCCACCGGCTACCAGCTGATCCCAATAGAGCGGAATGAGGGCATTGAAACCATCTTCTTCGTGATCGGAGTCATCTACACCGCTGACGTGGCCACTATGCAGGAGGAAGAGCGTGGGGAAGTCGGGTGCATTCAGGTACGCACGGAGGGTATAGTCGAATTTGCCAAGATGACTACTGGAGTGCATATGGAATCTGATGTGGTAGCGACCATCCGGCCAGACATCCAACTGCACCAGTCCACCGAGAGGCGTACCATCCGGTGTAGTAATCTGTTGACCAAATTGGAGTGGATCGCTGCTTTGGGCGGCAGCGCGCGACGGCCCTGATTGTGATCCGGATCGCAGATATCGCTCCGCAACTCGATCAACCGCGGCTAATGCTGCTGCAGTACCAACCGCCAGTCCCGCGGCTCCTCGGAGGAGATCACGCCGTGACAATTGGTGGCCTCCGCCAACAGCGAGGGCTGCAGGTGGCGTACCAGCTGCTCCCTCATGCGAGCATGTAGGACAGGAGTTGGGCTGCTGCCCGCGAAAATGGGTCATCATAAACCTCCCCTTGAGTATTTCCGCGTCAGTCTGGCGCATTCTTACAATAGAACTTTTATTGCAATTACTCATTAGCTAGAATTACCCATTTACACTTCATGATGCGCAGAACCGTGTCATACGTTAAGTCGAGACCGCCAGACTACATATGTCGAGGCAGGAGGACAAAGCAAGAAGCGGGACCCGTTTCCGGATCCCGCCTCTCCGTCTTAGTTCAGTTCCGGTACAGGTTAGCCCTCAACACCAAAATAGGCAGCGATATCGTCCAACACGCGGTTAGCGCCCGCGTAGCCGACGCCTGCCACCCAGATGGCGCTGTCGACCAGCCAGACGGCATCGTTTTGAACAGCGCTCAGAGTTTCCCATACAGCGCCACCCAGCATCTCTTCCATGAATGCACCCGCTTCATCGCCCGCATCAGTAGCAACAACGATGATGTCGGCATCCGCATACTCGCCGAGTGTCTCCAGCGACATGTTCAGATACATAAAGTCATCCACGTTCTGCGCGGCAGGTCGAGGGAAGCCGAGATCGGTGAGGATGCGACCAATGAAGTTGTTGCGCAGGTGATAGCGCATGCTACCGTCCTGCACACGAATGAAGCTAATTGTTGGTCGTGGACTAGGAAGGACCTGGTTGAGGGCACGCACACGCTCCTCATACTGCTCCACGATGCCGGCACCACGCTCCTCCTCGCCAAGCGAGAGGATGGACATCTCGAAGACTTCCTTCCACAACACACCGCTGCCGGCGCTCTTCATGAAGACTGTCGGGGCGAGGTCGGCCAGAATCGGATCTCCTCCGGAGTCGGCGGTGATAAGGTCTGGCTCAGCAACAAGCACGGCCTCGGAATCGACCTCGCTCCAGCTGGCAACACGCGGAACATCAGCCAGGAACGATTCCATCACATCGCCCAGCGGGAGCGGATTGTAGTCCACAATACCGGCGGGTGCCATCCCCAGCAGGGAAAGCGTATCGATGGTTCCGAGTTCGAGCGCAATCACACGCTCTGGCTTCGCTTCCAGCAACGTCTCGCCATTCTCATGGCGAATGGTGCGCGGAAAAACGCCCGGCGCTGCATCAGTGCCATAGTTCTTGTATGGTGCCAGAGCGTCTTCCATTAGCCATGGCTCCTCTGAAACAGACTTGGTTGGCGCCGGTACTGCGGGCGCTCCCAGCTCCTCTGGCGAAAGCGTATTCAGGCGAAATCCGGACGCCTCGGGAGTGGCTGATGATTGCGCCAATGTGCGTCCCGCATGGGTCGCCAGCAACCCGGCAGCGGTCGTTGCTCCAACAAAACGGCGGCGGCCCATGGTGCCGGTTCTGTTTCCCGATCTACTGTTCATCCCCTACAACTCCCACTGATATGCGCTGACCTCATCGACCATTTCGATAGAGTCGAAAGATCGGTATAATTCCGATCTTTCATGTCGGAATTATACCGAGGACAAGGTATCAACTGCAATACCTTAGGGCAGCGCATATCATGGGCGAGACCAACAACTTCTGCCTATGCTGGCACGACGTCGATATAGACCTTGTAGGAGGCTCCGAGCCCAGAGATAAGCTGACTCTCACGCTTGTAACCAATGGCTCCCTGTTTGGAGTTATTGGTGCGGGCAGCGAGTAGCACCATCTCCCTGGCTCCGAGTGTGATGGTTGTCGTGCCAATACGGTCATCTCCGGTATCGAGGAGATCATTGATGGCACCACCCAGCTTTGGCATCAGAGAGCCCAGGGCCGATCCTGCGACTGCAGCAATAAGCGGCCCGACTACAGGAATGAGTCCAAGCCCGACGACACCTGCGGCGTGAACGCCGCTCACAACTGTCATCACCTCATCCCGGTATTTGTTGGGGTTGCCGAAATCGTGCTCCATCAGGACGATACCGATATTCAGTCCATATGGTCGGCCCCGATAGAGTTCCTGCAGATCAGGTCGTTGCTCGCCGCCATCGACATCATCATAGATGCGGCTGGTAGCGCTCCAGACATTCTTGGGTGTGGTCATTGCGAAAATGACGTAGGGCTCGTCGGAATCCGATGATTGATCCCAGTCCGTCTCACCGAAACAGTGGAGTCCTGTATAGCGCACCACGACATCCCGCAGATCGATGGCATCAGTATCTGACCACCAGTAGATACCACCATTCTGGAAATCATTGGCACGGCCGCCACTGGCGAAATCGACCTCATCCGAGGTCGGATAGCCAAGATAGCTTCGTTCCCATCCAAGTTCAGCCCAGCGTGTGCGAATAGCACCGTAGATCGTATGAGCGCCGGACTGGGGAGACCAATAGATCGAGGCCGTATTGTTGTTGAAGTGATTGAAGCGACCAACGCCATCCAGAGTGGCTGTTTCATCAGTCGTTGGGACGCCAAAACTCAGTCCGCCCGCCTCATGCCATTTGGCATAGATGGCACCATGGATAGCGAAAGCTGCCTTTTTCTCCTTGTTGTAGACAATAGCCGAACCGCCAAAGTACCATACCTTTCCCTCATCCTTGTCGGTTACGAGCCCAAACGCGCGTTCCCCACCCAGAGCTGCGTATTTATCCGCTATGGCCTTCTCGCCAATACTCAGCGCAGCGAAAATACTCGAATTGTCATTCTTCAATTCGTTAAGCACCTGATTCGGCTTGAGTACCGACGTATAGTTCTTCTTTTGAATGGCTTTACTGTCCATAATCACTCATCCCATGCTAAAAGCGTTGTGCCACTGATTGACACAGCCTTAGCGTATGACTGGGGAAGTATCTAAAGCATCCGCAAGAATTACCCAATTGACTACCCATATGAAATCCAGGCATAGCCGCTTCCCGAGATGGTGATCCCCATTTCCGCCGGGCAACAAAAAAGGAGGCGTCGGCATCGACGCCTCCCTGATATCGTGATCGGGATCA
>JAGQGU010000011.1:0-53635 GCA_020432165.1 Thermomicrobiales bacterium | reverse complement strand
GTCATGGTGATCAATCCGCCCGCGGTCCAGATATTCGGTGAACCCAGATCAATGACACCACCGTTCTGTACAAAACCGGCTGCCTTCCAGGTATCACTCTCGATCGTCTCGTTGATCTGATCCACAGCCGCCTCACTCACGGAGTAGAAGAAGAGGATATCGTCTGGCAGAGTCCCGATCTGCTCCAGGGAGATCTCGACAAAGTGGGAACCAGGATTCTCGTCCAACGAGATGGCATTGGCCAGACCCAGACCGGTGATGGTGCCAGCGATGCGAGAAAGATCGGTGAAGAGGTTCACCGTGCCACTATCGGACTGAATGAGCGATCCGTAGACATACGGCTGCCCTTCGTATCCGATCTGGGCGAGCCGACCAGCACACGCGCCAATGAAGGTATCGAACTCGGTGATCTTCTGCTCGGCGATATCCATGGTATTGGTTGCCTGAGCCACTCCGCGCAGCACACCCTTGGCATGATCGAGCGAGGTCTCATCGCCGGTCGGGGTGAAACGAGGTGAATAGGTCTCAAGCTGAACGGTGGTCGCGATGCCCTCCAACTGCTCCACAAATCCATCCTGGCGGGGATGAGCAGCCAGAATCAGATCAGGCTCCAGCATGATGATGGCTTCCATATCCGGCTCGTCGCGCGTGCCCAGATCAACCACATCCTCGCCCAACGGCTCGGGGAGATTGACCCAGGTGTTGACTGAATCACGCTCGCAGACGCCAGCCGGTGTGACGCCAACCGTCTGCAGGTGTTCAACCAGCTCGTATTCCATCGCGGCGATACGTTGAGGAGTACCAGTAACTTCGATCTCGCCATTGGCGGCGCTCACGACACGGGCATCGCCAGCAGCTGGCGATGCGGACGGAGTCGAATCCTGCGCGAAACCCTTTGGCATCGCGGCAAATACACCAGCGGCACCAAGGCCAGCTGCAAAAGAACGACGATTGAGAGAACGGGACATGACGGAATCCTCCGGTGTTGTCGAATAACCATGCATATCCTACCATCTTGATAAGATATTACCACTACACCGTGGCAAGCAATCACACACCCGCCAAGGAGCATCCCTTTCTATGTCAGCCACTCGAGATATGCGCTCTTCGTATGACACCGCAAGCAGCTGGCGACCTGAAGTACGCGATTCCCTGCTGCGTAACGACCTGAAGCAGGTAATGCTGCTCCCGGATGGCAATGGTCTCGCCGTCTACAACGACGCCGGTGATGAACGGGTCATGCAGTTTGATGTGCGCACAGGTGAAATCGTCGATTTTGGGGACGATGCCGAGCCCGTGATGCCAGCCATATTGCGAGGTAAGCAGAGCCCTTGTGGTCGCTACCTGCTGGATGTGCGGGACCACAACCTGTGGCTGATCCATACCGATGGTTCTGGCCAGATACAACTCACTACTGATGGCACTGCCGAGTTCGCCTATGGCCGCGCGCGCCAGAGCCGACCACACGATCTCAACTGGAGCTTCATTGCCCAGTGGTCGTCGGATGGACGCTACGTGGCGACACAGCGCCTGGATTTGCGTGGGGTGCGCGAGGTCACTGTCACAGAAAGTGCACCGCGGGATGGTGGCGATCCGATAGCTCACCCCTACTACGATACCTATCCCGGTGATGAGCATGTGCCCATGGCAACGTTGATCATCGTTGATGCCGAGAAAGGTATTGCCCTTCAACCAGATCTGCCACCGATTCCGTGCACCCACACTTCCCCGATCGTACGCCGGGATGTCTGGTGGAACGCGACATCGGATACGCTCTACCTCGTCCTGTCCAGTCGCGACTGGCTTCACCTCTCACTCGTGGCCGTGAATCCGGCCACCGGAGAGGCGACAACACTGATCCATGAGCAAGCGGAGAAACGTATCCGGCCCAATCTGGAGTTTCACCAGCCACCGACGGTGGCCGTCCATGACGTGGATGGTCATCCGGTCGAAGCGCTCTGGTTCAGCGAACGCGATGGTTGGGGACAGCTCTATCTCTATGATTTTGCTAACGATAAAGAACCGCAGTTGGTCACAGATGGCGAGTTCGTCATCGCGAGTATCCAGAAGGTGGATTGGTCCACGCGCACGCTCTGGGCCAATGTAGCCGGACTGATTGCGGACGATCTCTATCGCGAGACGATGTGCCGCTTCGATCTCACCACGGGCGCGATGACGCGGCTCCTCAACGATGATCAAGATCATCGCGCGATCTTCTCGCCGATGGCTCATGAGCTACCGTGGTTCGTGGATGCGGCCTCAACGGTCAGTGATCCGCCCCATTTCACTGTTCGCGATTGGGAAGGCCAGGTACTGGTTGATCTGGGTCACACGGATGTCAGCCGACTGGAAGCAACCGGTTGGCGCGCACCCCAGCGCTTCGCCGCATTGGCAGAAGATGGTGAAACCACCGTTTATGGCACGCTCTATTACCCACCCTACTTCGACGAACAGCTGAGTTATCCTGTAATCGACCACGTCTATCCCGGTCCGCAAATGCATCGCGCGTATCCCTGGTTTCACGCCGATGACATCGAGCCCTACGTCGGCCTGGGTATGGTCGGCGTGACTATCGATGGCAGAGGAACACCAGGCCGAGATCGGGCATTCTACGATCATTCATGGCGGAATGTGGGAGCAGGATCAGGTCTGGCCGATCATGTATCCGCAATCCGGGAGTTGGCCCGAAAACACGCGTGGATTGATGCCGAGAATGTCAGCGTACACGGAAGATCCGCGGGAGGGTTCGCTACTGCTCGCGCGATGGAACTCTTCCCGGATTTCTACAAGGTCGGTATTGCCGCGGCTGGACGTTTCGAGGGGCGCATGGTGATGTCCATGATTCTCGAAGCCTACGACGATCCCTCCGATGCCGAGGTGTGGGCACGATCCTCCGCGGTGGAAGCAGCAGGCCAGATTACGGGCAGGTTTCTCATCGTGCATGGGGAGATGGATGTGGACTGCACCATCTTCCACGCGTATCGGCTTATTGACAGGATGATTGCCGCCAATCGCGATTTCGATCTCCTTGTGATCCCGGGTGACGATCACACCTTCACGCACCACCATCGCTACGTCGAGCGCCGCATCTGGGATTACCTCACCGAGCATGCATTGCATGCCTCGCCACCACGAGGATTCGTTATTACCGACTAGCCCCATTGACTTGAAGCGCTTCAAGTTCGTAGGCTCGAAAGAGGTCAATCGAGCCTGGACGCAGGGAGCGCAAATTATGGGTACCGTACCAACGATTCAGCTACACAACGGCATAGCGATGCCACTACTCGGCTTCGGTGTGTTTCAGATGACGGATGAGGAAGCCGAGCAGAGCGTGGTGGATGCCATCGACATCGGCTATCGCCTGATCGATACCGCCACTTCCTATATGAACGAGCGGGCGGTTGGTCGAGGGATCGCCCGGGTTGGTATTGCCAGAGAAGATCTCTTCGTTACCAGTAAACTCTGGGTGGCGGATGCATCGTACGACGGCACGATAACCGCCTATCAACGATCACTCGACAAGCTCGGACTTGAGTATCTTGATCTCTATCTCATCCACCAGCCATATGGAGATATCTATGGTGCCTGGCGCGCGCTGGAAGATCTCTATGAGGAAGGCAAGGTCAAAGCGATCGGCGTTTCCAACTTCTCCCCTGCCCGTCTGACGGATCTCATGCTGAATAACCGCATCAAGCCCATGGTGAACCAGATCGAGACGCATCCGTTCCATCAGCAGGTGGCGGCGCACGAACTGATGCAAGCCGAAGGTGTAGTTCACGAAGGATGGGCACCCTTCGCCGAAGGAAGGTCCGGACTCTTCAGCAACGAAACGCTGGTGGCAATTGCCAACAAGCACGGAAAGAGTGTTGGACAGGTCGTGCTGCGCTGGGATCTTCAGCGAGAGGTCGTTTCCATTCCTAAATCCGTGCGGAGAGACCGTATCGCCGAAAACTTCGCCATCTTCGATTTCGAGCTGGACGATAGCGATATGCAGCGGATTGCTGAACTCGATGAGGAGAAGAAGCTCTTTGTCGATCACGAGGATCCGGCCTTTGTGAAGATGCTCTTCAGCCGCGTGCTTCCGGACTAATCGTATGAAGACATACACCATCAGCGAAACCGCGCAGATATGCGGACTACCGGATAGCACGCTGCGCTATTACGAACGCATTGGTCTGATAGAGCGGATCAATCGCGATACCAGCAGCAAGCAACGCGTCTATAGCCAGGATGATGTCGATCACCTGACGATGATCGCCTGCCTGAGCGCGACGGGGATGTCGATTGCAGATATGCGCTCCTATCTGAGCAACCGCCGCATGGGTGCTGACAAAGCGCGCGAGCAGGCCGAGCTGCTGACGACCCAACGCGATCATCTGGCGCATGAGATCGAGCAGATCACAGCCCGCATCAGGTACGTGGAGGCGAAGATCGCCTACTGGCACGCGGTCGAACAGGGTGATCCTGTCGCCATCGCTGCCTGTGGTGCCACGACAAATGCCATCGCCGACGAAATGAATCTGCCCAGACCTCTCTCACGAACCGAGGCTTAACGGCATGCTTTAGAGGAAACAAGATGACCCAGGAACCAAGCCGCGCCCAGCAACTTATGGGCGATATTGCACCGAAACTGGCAGAGCTTACCGACGATGTTCTGTTTGGCGATGTCTATGCGCGACCAGGACTTTCGCAACGAGATCGCAGTCTGATCACCGTAGCGGCCCTGCTCTCTCTTGATCGCAGCAGTCAACTGAAGTCTCACATGGGACGAGCACTCGACAACGGCGTCACCCAGGAGGAGCTGGTCGAAGTGATTACGCAGTTGGCGTTCTATGCTGGCTGGCCGTGCGCCATCAATGCGGTGACCACATTGCGGACTGTCCTTGAAGAGCGCGAGGAGGCAGAGCCCCGGTGAGGAGCATTGGCAGGGCGCCGCTTCATGGCCCATATGGCGATTGCAGAGCCTAATGACCAGAGACATCTCGTAAACTGGGGTGAACACGTGACCGATGACGAGTATGCCGAAAGGGCTTGACCACGATGCTCCGTTTCAGTTTTCCACATAGCCATGCATTCCATGGTGGTCAACTTGGCGTGGACGATGGCGGCGAATCGTCTACCGATTGCATCATCGAGTTTGCCGATGGCGTGACAGTGATCGGGGGCGTGAGCCTGGCGAAAGACAATGAGTACGAGATTACTGTCCCGGAATACACAACATCAAAGGGAAACACGGTGGCTGCGCATCGTTGGCACATCATCAAACGCCAAGGCGAATCGGTATGGCGGTCAATGGCCATCCATACCGATCATCCTCCCCTCAATGACTAGCTGACCGAATCTATCTGGGTACCAGCCTGATCGTTGTGGAGTGAGACGCTTCGTTGGTCACTGGCTCGACGTATTGAGCGGGATACCGCCCGTACTTCGCCCAGA
The DNA here is from genome assembly GCA_020432165.1 of Thermomicrobiales bacterium. GTDB lineage: Bacteria > Chloroflexota > Chloroflexia > Thermomicrobiales > UBA6265 > UBA6265. The sequence continues at coordinate 48,199 of JAGQGU010000011.1, read as the reverse complement.
ACGCGTCATCAATCTCCTGGTTCAGCTGATCGGCAGCATCTTCCAGATGAACATCGCGCTCAATGCCGGCGACCGTAACACGTCCCAGGCGCGTTTTCACCGCCGCCCGATACCAGGCACCATCCAGGCCGTGCGCTGAACGGATCTAGAGGTCATCACCAACACGCACAACCCAAACGATCCTGGAATCCCGCAGCGTACCATCGCTCCGCTCTACCGCAACATGCAGTTCATCGGTGCGATCGACCACAGCAAGCTCCTCGGGTGTCCAATTACTCATTGCTGACTCCTTGCCATCTCACACATCGTTGCCCGGGAAAGTGATGACAACCGGTAACGAGCGAGCCCGCCAATCGTCGAGATCGCGATCCTTGCCGTATTTGCTGACAAGGAGCTCGCGAGCGCGGGCATCATCTTCGGAATCTGGTGACACAACGTACGCCATACCCGAGCGCGTCTGATTCCCCACTTCCACAGTCACATGCGGATCAGCTATCAGGTTCTTCACCCAGTCTGATTTGTCCCTGCCACCAGCCATCAACAAGATGCGATTCTGATCCACACCGAACCAGATCTCGATGCGATGCGGGGTGCCACTTACGCGGCCAGTGGTGGTGAGATACATGAACGATTCGTCGGCAATTGGTGCCAACCACGATGCTGATGCGGACACTACTGCTCCAATTCTGCTGGCTCCAGCCAGATCACGACCTTGCCATCGGCATCTGCCTCCTGCATGGCGATGTGCGCCATGAATCGATCAGAGGTGGCGCCGTGCCAATGTTCCTCATTCGGTTCAAAATAGATGATATCTCCGGCCCGAATCTCCTCGGGTGCACTTCCGCGTCGGCATACGTAGCCAACACCCTCCGTAACATAGAGCGTCTGCCCTTTGGGATGGGTATGCCAATGCGTGCGGGCACCCGGGGTGAAATGCACATGAGAAGCACCAATAGCCGTGTTACTATCAGGCACACGAATGGTGTCGACATAGACAGCACCGGTAAACCAGTCGGACGGTCCCAGGTTAGTTGGATAGGTATATCGCTTCATGGCGTCGCCTCGCTTTTCACTTCATCGGTCGCAATCTCAATACGAGCGGTGAAATCGCTCGTTTGCGCAACGATTCCCTCTCCATTGTCGAGCATTCTGCCGAGTCGCACGATTCCATTCCAGTAGCCGACATCACCGTAGTACAGCACCAGCACATTGCCCGGTGCGTAATAGCCAATATCGGACGGTTCGGGATCGGCACCTGCAGGGACGCCATTCATCGTCAACGCGCGAGGAAGGCTGGCAGTTTTCTCTACAGAGTTGTAGTCGCTGAAGACCAGTTCGAGTGGCAGGAGAGAGACCAGGTCTCGAGCTGTGGGGTTGTCCCACAGCTCACCCTGAACAACAACATCCCCGAACGTAATCGTAATGCCCGTATGGGCAGCCGGTGTTGCCGCAGGGCTTGCCGCTGGAGTCGCAGAATCATCCTGAATCTTCCCGAACCGCAGCCTGGCCATCTGATTACCTCCCAGGAGAGCGAAGATCACTCCCCCAACCATAGCGGTAAGAATGCTTCGTCGGTTGGTATCCATAGAGCCCTTTCACATGAACGGCACTGTGCAACCGTGTTCATACATACATCACTCACAGGTCGCTCACCTTGATCAATGCCTTAATGGCGCGGCGTTCGTCCATAGCAGCGTAGCCTTCGGCGATATTGTCCAGATCGATTTCGAGATCGAACACCTTGCCAGGATTGATTCGCCCTGAGAGCACCTCGGGTAACAATGTATCCATATATGCCCGCACCGGCGCTGGCCCACCGCGCATACCCACATTGCGAAAGAAGGTCTCTTCTACCGGAATCTCCACCCCATGCGGGACACCGACACGTCCGACGATGGCCCCCGCCCGTGCCACGGCGAAGGAGGTCTCATTGGATTCGTGGGTGCCGACACACTCCAAAACAGCATCGACCCCAACACCATCTGTGAGTTCCATAATGCGAGCCAATGCATCGGCACCGCGTTCTTCAACAATGTCGGTAGCCCCAAATTCGCGGGCAAGCGCCTGGCGGTCAGCATGCCGACTCATGGCGATAATGCGCGTCGCACCAAGCATTTTCGCGGAAAGCACTCCGCAGAGTCCCACGGCTCCGTCACCAACAACAGCAACCGTATCCCCTGCTTTCACCTGAGCACTGACGGCGGCGTGATAGCCAGTACCCATGACATCGGAGAGGGTCAGCAACGAGGCCAACACATCATCTGCATAGTCTCCGCGTGGGATCGGATAGAGTGTTCCATCGGCCATTGGTACGCGCACATACTCCGCCTGACCACCATCGTCCTCTCCACCCTGACCAAAGAAGCCAACACTCACACAGGCGGTCTGAAAGCCTGCCTGGCAGTTCGGACAGGTACCGTCGCTATAAGCGAATGGTGCAATCACAAAATCGCCTGGCTTGATGTGGTGCACATCCGCGCCAGTCTCATGCACAACACCAATGAACTCGTGCCCAACTCCCCCGTGGGGCAGATCGGAGATGCCACGGTAAAACCAGAGATCCGAGCCACAGACGCAGGAGCGAACAATACGCACCACCGCATCGCCATTATTCCGAATAGTGGGGATAGGTCGCTCTTCCACGACGATACTTCCGGGACCACGAAAGATTGCTGCCTTCACTTAAATCTCCTCGTACCTTCAGACAATCGAGTTGCCATCGCTGATGCCTCTCCAGCCAACCGCGTGGCCAGGGAATCGTCGCCGGCAAGCGTTGCTTGCCAGAATCGGGTTTTCAGATCGACATATCTGCGCCTTAGTTCCAGATACTCGCTCTCGCGCTCAAGCTGCTCGGCCTGAGCATTCAACAGTTCGATCTGCAATGCTGCTCCATCAATCCCACGCCGACTGTTCTGCAGATAGTTCCGCATATCAGGAATCGAGAGCCCGGTCGCATGAAGGCAAGCCACTGCTTCGAGCGTCATCAGATCGGCGTCGGAGTACACGCGGTGACCGCTACTGGCGTCGCGCTTCGGGGGATCCAGCAAACCGATCGATTCGTAATAGCGAATAGCTGTTGCGGCAAGACCAGCGAGACGAGCAGCCTCTCGGATTGGATAATCCGCCAAATCCATCCTCCTCTTTTGAACAAGGGCTGACATCATGTGTTGAGCGTAGAAACTTCGAGCGCTCGAAGTCAATGGCTCGGCACGAAGGCGCAATCGGGACCGAAACTTACGCGGATCGCATTGTCGCCATACCCACCCAATGTGTATAATCCGAACGCTGATTGAGGGCGTATAGCTCAGTTGGTTAGAGCGCACGGTTCACATCCGTGAGGTCACAGGTTCAAGTCCTGTTACGCCCACCCTCAAACCGCTTGTCGACGACAGGCGGTTTTGTTGTTTTCTCCGCGCAGATGGTGCCGGAGGCTGGGTAAGATATCCTCATTCCAAAGCATCCGCTAATCCGGTAGACCGAGCATGGAAGTGAAACGAAAACATGGGACGTGAAGCAGAGGCGACGGCGCACTGGCGGGGTGCGATCGGGACGGTACGAGTACTCCTTGAGAGCCAGGAGTTGATACTCCGTGGGGAGATCAAGGCACGCATCCCTCGATCTGCCATCTCCTCTGTAACTGCAGATGGCGATGATCTCTGTCTGGTCGCCCATGGAGAGCCTCTTGCGCTCAATCTCGGTGAGCCCGAGGTGAATCGCTGGGTCACCGCCATGCTCAAACCACTACCCACTCTCGCCGAGAAGCTCGGTATTTCACAGGAGAAACGAGCATTCGTTATCGGGGAGGTCACCGATGACACACTTCGCGCCGCTCTGGTTGACGTCGTCACGGACACCCTGGATCTGGCCAAAGTTATTGTGGCCATACTGACCACCGAGTCCGATCTCGAGACAGCCCTTCAGGAGGCGGATTCCGCCTCCTGCCTCCCCATATGGTGTATCTACCCAAAAGGTAAGCGGGACGGCTTAAGCGAAGCCATTGTGCGCAGCCGGATGCGGGCCAGCGGATTCATCGATACCAAGGTCAGTGCCGTCTCGGTGCAAAATACCGCCACTCGCTACATCCGTCGCAGTCATGATCTCTGATCCGATACCCCAGGCGGCGACGGACAATGCCTCAGCTGCGATCCAATCCCTGGAAACTGGACGCCTCCGGGCGTTGGTCTGAGACGATTTCTGTCATACCAGACCAATCCCGTATCTCTCACACATGAAGCACCAGGCCACTCTGGGCGCGAATACCAGCAACCATGACAAAGCTGACGGGAATCTCCTGACAATTGGGCCACTGTACGTGCGCAAATCACTTGACCCAACTGTGACAATGGCAGCACAATACAGCCACGCACCACGTGGATGAAGGTGGGGGCCACTGTGCGTGCATCTGGAAACGCACGCGTAGCGGCACTACCACCACGTGTAGGAAAGCAACTATTGTGGAGATATCGCGCCGGGAGGGCGAGAATCTCTTGAGGAGGACATCGCATGAGGCGCGAACAAACGCTGGCAGACCGTATTTCGGGCTCTGCATTGTGGCGGTCGGTGGTTCGGCATGGGTATCCCGATACCCAGCGTAACCAGGCTTTGATCATCGCCAGCAATGTCTTCCTGCACATTCACCCGGTCAAGATCAAGCGCTACGCCACCAAGGTGACCTACACCTTCTGTTTGGGTGGTCTTTCCTTCTTCATGTTCCTCGTGCTGGTCATGACCGGTGTGCTGCTCATGTTCTACTATGTGCCATCCACCGATCTGGCCTATCAGAGCATGAAGGATATTGAAGGAAGCGTGACCTTCGGTCAGCTCATGCGCAATATGCATCGCTGGGCGGCGCAGGGTATGGTGATCGCCGTCTTCCTGCACATGGGTCGCGTCTTTTACACCGGCTCCTACAAGCCACCGCGAGAGTTCAACTGGGTTATCGGTGTACTCCTTCTGGTCGTCACCTTCCTGCTCTCCTTCACTGGCTATCTGCTCCCGTGGGATCAGCTGGCTTACTGGGCAGTTACCGTAGGTGCCAATATCGGTGGCGCTACCCCGATCATCGGCCCGCAGGTGAGCCGCGTGCTCCTGGGCGACTTCCAGATCGGTCAGAACACACTCATTCGCTTCTATACGCTGCATGTGATCTTCCTGCCATTGGTGGCGGCCTTCCTGATGGCCGTGCACTTCTGGAGAATTCGCAAGGACGGCGGTATTTCCGGTCCGCTTTAGTCGGCACATACCCTGAGGAGAGGCTAAGGATATGGCAGAACTGGTACATCAGCCGACTGACGCGCCGGCACAAATCGACGAAAAGAAGAAGCAAAAGCTGCTTGAGCTGGTCCGCGGTCGCGCGGTCGCTCGCCCCACCGATCTCGCTGATGACGAGGTGATGGTGTGGCCAAGCCTGGTAGTTATCGAGGCGGTATCCGCCACGATCTTCCTGGCGATCATGGTCTTCCTCAGCGTGATGGTGAATGCCCCGCTGCTGGAAATGGCCGACCCCAACAAGACCCCGAATCCGGCCAAGGCGCCGTGGTACTTCCTGAATCTGCAGGAAATGCTGCTCCATATGGATCCTGCGCTCGCCGGTATCATCGTGCCGAGTGTGGCACTGATCATGATTGCAGCGATTCCGTATATCGATCGCAGTCCGTTGGGTGTAGGTATCCTCGGTACCTCCACCAAGGGTCGCAAGATCATCTGGTTCACCACCGTCTTCACGATCGTGGTGGAAACCGGTCTGATCCTGCTGGATGAAGCCAGTGGTCGCACCGGCTTCTGGCTGAAGACTCTCTTCAATGACTGGGGTCTGCCAGAGTGGTCCAGCGGTATGGTGATGCCAACCATCGTTATCGGTATCTTCATTGCTGCTTTGGTTGTCGCCGTGAAGAAGATTTTCAATCCGACAACGCGCGAACTCATCATCGCTCTCTATACCGGTTTCTTCGTCAGCTACTGGTTTCTGGCCATTATCGGAACATCGTTCCGTGGCCCGGGTCAGGATTTGATCCTGCCGTGGAACCTGCCGCTGGTGCATCACTAGACGCTGGAATCGCAGCCGCGGGGACGGGGGCTGCCATGACAAGGAAGTTGATCGTATGAATCCACTGTTGAGAACAGTTGCCGGTTTGGGTACTGGCTGGGTGGCAGCCCGGGGTATGGCAGTAGCCAGCCGCCTGCAGGCCACCCACGGTGAGGCAGCCGCGGCCAAGGTCTCGGACCGACGCTCTTTCACACGCAATGCCGCCCTGGGTGCGAGCGCTGTGGTGCTGGCGAATCTCGGTGTCGCCTTTGGTATGCTGATGTGGCCGAACAAAACCGGCGATTTCGGTAGCGATATCACCGTAAGCGCTGGCAATATCCCGGAACCGGGGGCAACGCCATTCCGTAATCAGGCAGGCAAGTTCTATATTGTCCGCAACGAGGATGGTATTCAGGCGCTCTACTGGAAGTGCGTACACCTGGGTTGCACGGTGCCGTGGAACGCCGGTGAGAACGATTTCCACTGCCCATGCCATGGTTCGATCTTCAATATTGACGGTGCCCGTACCGGTGGCCCGGCTACCCGCCGCCTTGATCGCATGCCGATCGTGGTCAACGGTGATGGCAGCATCACGGTAACCACCAATCCGACAATGATTGAGGCCGCCAGCGGTCGTACAGACTACTTGCCGACGGATGCGACTCCCTACCCGTAGTCGCGAGATTCAAACGTCAGATGCTGCCTCGGCAGCGTGATTGTAAGGAGAACAAGGGTGGGATCAGTTCGCAAATTGGCAATGGTGGTGGTGATTGGGCTTATTGCCATCTCCACAGCCATAACCGTTTATACGGCAAACGAGCCGAATCGCCGCGGTAGTGAGACGACAGAGCAAGAGGATGTCGCGATCGAGCGCGGAACCTCGCTCTACATCACCTACTGTCTGCAGTGCCATGGGCCAGCTGGACTTGGTATGGCAGAAGATAACGCTGATGGCACCGGTAAGATGGGGCGCGTTGGCGGCATCCTGAACCAGTCTATCTACAGTGAAGAACAGCTCGATGGCCTTGCTGTCGTCTTCCAGTCAGATGATCCCGTGAAGCAGGGAATCGCCGAGGACTGGATTCGTTTCCGTATCATGTACGGAATTCCTGCTGAGTCTCAGGTAAAACAGGATAGCAATGTTCCCGTCCAAATGCCGTCATTCCGACATGACCTGGGTGTTGAGCAGATCAACGATCTCGTCTATCTGATCATGCACGGTAACTGGAACTATGTGTATAACACCGCACTGCATACCACCGGTCTCGCCGTCTGCGAAGCCACGCCAGAAGCTGATCGTACCGGTATGTGCGAGGGTGATATGCATGACGCTGTCGCCTACCCGACCGTACCGCCAACCGCAGTACCGGAAGGTGAAGAAGAAGGCACCGCTGAGGCGACACCGGAAGCCAACACTGGTGGCGAGAACACAGGCACTGGTACCGATCACGCGATTACATCTGTCGATACCGCGTTTGATACCAATGCCATCACCGTGAAACCTGGCGATACGATTACGCTCACAAATAACGGCTTCCTTGATCACGATCTCTATGTTGACGGGCTTGGTATTGAGACCGAGCTCTTGGGCAATGGTGATAGCCAAACCATCACCATTCCAGCGGACGCCGCTCCTGGTGAATACCAGTTCTGGTGCACAGTTTCTGGCCACAAGGAAGCCGGTATGCAGGGCACTATCACCGTTGAAGCACCGTAAGGGAGAACAGGAACCATGCTTGTAACCAATCTCGCTACCCAGTTCGGTACACTCGCGGAGACGGTTGAACTCTTTCTCGCGCTGGCGTTGATGTTCAGCGGTATCTTCCTCACCTGGGTCGTCCAGAAATGGGCTGACAAGACCAGTGAGGAACACCCGGGGGCGGTAAACCTCGGTAAGGCGAATCCGGAACCGCGCGAACAGAACACGATGCGCAGTTAGGCTGGATCAACACAAATACGCGATACTAGCAGGAGCCTGATTTCACGTTGGGCTCCTGTTGCGTTTCATCCCCCCCGGAGCACCCATGCCCGCTACTTCCAACAACAGCTATCTCTGGTGCGATCACTGTCGGCGCAGCTTCAATCACGAAGATGCTGCGGATGGTGTCTGCCCTATTTGTAAGGAGCCGGTGAAACCAGTCGGCAAGTTCAATGCAATTCTGCGCGGCTTAATGGCCAATGAACTGAATCCGAGCCCCCTCACAAGCAAGCATCGGCAGCTGGTGAAACTGATCTGGACGCGTAACAACGCTGGCGAAGAATACTATCGTCTGCTCGCCCCTGAGATGAGCTACGCCAGATTTGAGACAGCCATGACCAATCTGCTCTGTCGCGGTGCCGATGAGGGCTGGGTGGAATTCAGTATGCCGCCGAGTCCAAAGGATGACGAAGGGCTCTATGCGCTCAAGGTGATCGATGAAAATCGGTTCCTGAACGAACTACAGACACTATCCGGCCCGGAAGCGGCACTGACCGAAGGAGATTAACCATGCAGGAAGCGGTGGCGGAGAGAACAATCGGGGGATATCTGGCGGCGCTTGCTGGTGAACAATCGGCACCTGGCGGCGGCAGTGCGGCCGGTGTGGTTGGAGCATTGGCAGCGGCGGCGGCAGAAATGCTGGCAAGTCTCACTCGTGATCCATCCACCTCGCTCAGGGAAGCCGCGATACAGCTGCAGGAACTGAGAGCGAGCGCGCTGACCTCCGCCCGTGCGGACGAGATGGCCTATGGTACCTATATCGCGGCGATGAAGCTGCCAAAAGAGACATCCGAGGAGAAAGCGGCGCGCAAACACGCCATGGCGGATGCCCTCGAAGAAGCGGCGCGTGTGCCCCTCCATCTGGCGGTGACCGCCATTGAGATTCTGAATGCGCTCAAAGCGGTGATCGCCGAGGGCAATAAAACCGTGCTAGGCGATGCAGAGACCGCAGTCGTGCTGGCACAGGCGACGGTCGATATCTGCGTCATCAATGTTCAGGCCAATCTACCGTACATCAAGGATGAGACTCTGGCCGCCGAGTTGCGCGAAAGTATCGAGGCCGCGCACGAGTTGATCGTTAGGTTAGCAGCGGAGCGTCGCGGCCAAATCAACGAGCGACGGGCAAGTTAGCGTTAACACCTACGGAAAGGAGGCCATAGATGTCATTCCAGGCATATCTCGACGCAGTCGAAACGAAGACCGGGCTCACACCACGGGAATTGTTGGTGCTCGCGCAGGGGAAAGGATTCGGACCAGACACCAAGGCGACACCGATCATCGAGTGGCTGAAGGAAGATTACGGTCTCGGACGTGGACACGCGATGGCAATGGTCCATGTGATCACCAAAGGCGACCAGATTAGCGACAAGCATGTTGGTTCGGGTGGATCACATGCCGATGCCTCCGACCGGCTGTGGCTGGACGGCAAGGCGACCAAGCCAGAAGGATACTGACGATCGGTCGCCCGTTCGATGCCTATGAAGACTGATCTAGAGAGTGCGCAGCTCGACGAAATCCATTCGCCCTGGCTCCGCCGGGTGAAAGCTCATCACTGTCGCAGGGACCCGGAATCCGTCTGTCGCGTAGAGTGCTTGCCATTCAGCCTGCGTGGAAGCATTCGCGGCCTCGTCTAGCACTGCCAGTTCTTCCGTGGTTGGCTCTCGCCCTTCGATCTGATCAATTCCCCAAACATCCCACAGAAGCATTTCGGATCGATTCAGCGCCGCGATATCCTGCACAACGTTGTGGCGGAGATAGGGCCAACCACGCAGATCAGGCACCATCAAGTCAGGCGCAACCACAAACTTCTCGGCATCGAACTCGCCAGCACGGGATCGTCTCCAGGCGTCCAGACCTGGCAGGAAAATCTCACGGGAGATATCGACCGGATTCACTTCCTGACCGCCGGACAGTGTCCACGGGCCACGCAGTTCCGGATCAACGAGTCGCCATCGGCCAGCGACGTCATCCCATATCTCGGCAATCGTATGGTCGATCCACCAACCTTCGGCGAAGTAACCGGCAAATCCAACCCGATTCCTCGCCGCAAAGCGATGATGACGAGCAAGCGAGACAAAGAGTAGCGCCCAATCCCGACAACAGCCAACCATACGCTTGTTCGCATCGCGGGGAGCACCGGGTGTAATCGGTTCCATCCTTTGGACACAGCTGAGCATATCTGCTGCGTAGCGAAGGTTGATCTCCTCCACTCTCTCCGGAGCAATACCATTCTCCGCGTAATCGCCATCGCCACGATAATGAAACAAGAGTGGGGTGATGGCGGCAGCCATCTCATCGATTGTGGGATTGATGGTGTCCCACAGTGCCGCGAATTCTCCCGGATCGGTAAACACGGACTGTTGACGATAGAAGTCGAGTTCGCTCACGAGTTTTATCCTTCCGTCTGCTTCGGACGATATTGCAGTGCCTCGGCGACATGGGATGGTAGCACCCGCTCGGATGCGGCCAGATCGGCGATGGTGCGAGAGAGCTTGAGCACCCGATGGTAGGCACGCGCACTGAGATTAAGCTGGCGTACCGCCATGCGAATGATCTGCTCGCCGTGCTCATCAAGCTGCACGTACTTCTGCACCTCCCGCGGTCCCATATCAGCATTGGTATACCGCCCGGTGCCAGCGTAGCGCTTCTCCTGGATTGCTCTCGCTGCCTCAACCCGCTGCCGGACGTCCGCCGAACGCTCCCCTGGCCTGCGATCTGCCAACTGTTCATATTCGATACGAGGGACTTCGAGGTGGATATCGATACGGTCAAGCAGTGGTCCGCTAATCCGCTTCTGATAGCGTTGAATCTGCTGTTGGCTACAGCGGCATTCCCGCACCGGATCGCCGTAGAAACCACATGGGCATGGATTCATGGCCGCCACCAGCGCCAGATTGGCCGGAAATTGAATCGAACCGGAGGCACGGGCGAGGGTGACCTTGTGGTCCTCAAGCGGCTGTCGCAATACCTCCAGGGTCTGCACACTGAACTCCGGTAGCTCGTCCAGGAAAAGCACACCACGATGCGCCAGGCTGATCTCGCCGGGCTTCGGGTGAGTGCCACCGCCGACCAGCCCAGCGTGACTGGTGGTGTGATGCGGTGAGCGGAAGGGTCGCTGCCGAATCAATGGTGTCTCTGGCGGCAGCATTCCACGAACGCTGTAGATACGCGTGACCTCCAGCGATTCCTCCAGACTCATCGGTGGCAGGATCCCCGGCATACTTCGCGCCAGCAAGGTCTTGCCCGAACCGGGAGGTCCACTCATGAGCAGATTGTGTCCACCCGCAGCCGCAACTTCCATCCCACGTTTGACATGCTCCTGCCCCCGAATATCGGAGAAGTCGGTCAGCGTGGCATCATCCGGCAGTGTGAACGCGGCGAAGTCGCCCTCAACCGGCGATATCATCTCCTCACCAGTAAGATGGTGAACCAGTTCAATCAGGGTACGAACCGGATAGACCTCGACACCACGAATCAGGGCGGCCTCACGCACATCCTCGGCAGGCACAAACGCCCGCTTGATGCCCTTCTCCGCAGCCATGGTCATCATGCTGATGATGCCAGGTGTGTGCCGCACCTCGCCATCAAGCGATAGCTCGCCGACGACCAAAGCATCATCCAGATCGGCCAGAACCTGCGTACTGGCGATGAGAATACCGATCGCGATGGGGAGATCGTAGGTTGGTCCTGCCTTGCGAATATCGGCCGGAGCCAGGTTGATGGTGATGCGCCCGTGCGGAACCTTGCCACCGCTATTGCGGATAGCGCTGCGAACGCGTTCGCGGCTCTCCTGCACAGCGGTATCTGGCAGGCCCACAATGATCATTCCGGGCTGGCCGTCTCCCCGATCGACTTCGACCTCGATCAGCACACCATCCAACCCGACCACTGCACAACTGTTGACCCTGGTTAGCACGTGGACCCCTTTATTCACCGTTGATTGCGTTTCATTCTGGCGTAACTGGAGCAACTGTAGCATGATAGACAGAACAGATGAGTGGCGAATTCCACGCATCTGCAAGTAACGTGGAGCATTGATGGAATCGGCATTTCCTCGGCAACCCAACTCTTCGACGAACGGTCTGCAGCGGTTCGCTGTTGGTCTTGGTCGAGCGTTGTTTCGGCGCTGTCCATTCTGCGGTGAGAACCACATCTTCGAAAATTGGTTCACACTGAAAAAGCAGTGTCCGGGCTGCGGGAGCCGCTTCGAACCAGAAGATGGTTACATGCTCGGTTCCTATGTCGTGAATCTGGGTCTGACGGCAGTCCTTGGTGTCTTCTTCGTCTTCTATGTCGTCTTCGGCACCGATCTCTCCGTGGTGGCCACCCAGATAGCAGCAGTCGTTTTGGTTGTGGGCTTTCCCCTCTTCCTCTATGGCTATGCCCAGCTCTTTTGGATCTGTATCGATCTCATCTTCAACTCCACCAAAAAGTTTGATCCCGATAACGATCCCCTTCGCGTCAGCGAGCATCATCACGCCTAGGCGCAGTTGACGCCTTTGCTTTGGCTGCGCCGGAAAATCGACCCTTCCCCTTTCGTATTGACAACTCAAGGACGACGAGATGACTTCTGCACGTTCGCTGATTAATGGTTCGGGCCGCCTCAAACTCGCGGTACAACGATCAGGTCGGCTCACCGATCACACGATATCCGTACTTCACCAAATCGGACTCAGCTTCGAGAGCTACGGTCAACGGCTCTTTAGCCAAACCCGCAACTTTCCGCTGAGCATCCTTTACGCCCGCGACGACGATATTCCGGACTATGTCCTGCTCGAATCAGTTGATCTGGGAATTGTAGGCCGCAACCTGGTGCATGAACAGCAAGCCGATGTGGTGGAGCTTTTCGCGCTCGGCTTCGGCTACTGTCAGCTGGTCGTAGCCGTGCCGAACGACTCTCCCTATCAGAAGCCAGAGGATCTGCTGAGCGCGCGGATAGCAACCAGCTATCCGGAGAGCGCCAGACTCTTCTTCGAGAGTCTGGGTGGCTCGCCCGAGATCGTCAAAATCAGCGGCTCGGTGGAAGTAGCACCGGCGCTCGGTGTGGCGGATGCGATCGTCGAACTTACAGCGACCGGATCGTCACTGCAACTCAACGATCTGCGCTCGATCCACACCATTCTCGAGAGTGAGGCTGTGCTCATCGCGAACAAGGCGGCATTGGCCGATCCGGTCAAGAAAGAGAATATCGATCGCCTGGTGATGCGAATGCGGGCGGTGAACGACGCCAGCAAGTTCAAATACATCATGATGAACGCACCGGAAGATTGCCTGGCCGCAATCCGGGCGGTGCTGCCCGGGCTGAAAGCACCCACGGTGATCCCGCTGGCGGATTCCGGCTTTATTGCCATTCACACGGCTATCCGCGAAGACGAATTCTGGGAGAAGATAGAAGAACTCCGCGCCGCTGGTGCCACCGAGATTCTGGTATCGGCGCTCGACAAGCTGTTGCTGTAAGCGAAAGGTTCATTCCCATGTCTATCACCAACTACGTCCGCAAGGAAGTCTCACCGGCAGCAGCGTACAAGCTGGCGCAGCGCCAGGTACATGCGGATAGCATCTTTCTCAATCTGAACGAATCGCCCTACCCGCTCGCGCCCAAGGCACAGGCGCTGCTGGAAACCTTCCACAACGGCAATCGCTATCCAGATTTCAGCCAGGTAGAACTCCGCACCGCTATTGGCGACTATGTCGGGTTTGCTCCCGAGCGTATCGCCTGCGGCGCTGGGCTGGATGATGTTTTCCAGATTCTGGCCACGCTCTTCATCTCGCCCGGTAAGGAAGTGGTCATTTCCAATCCCACTTTCGGGATGTATGAGACCTTCTTCCCCTTGCACGGTGGTGTGATTGTGGATGTGCCGTTGGGACCGGCACCCGATTTCGCGCTGAATCTGCAGGGTGTGATCGATGCGGTGAACGAGAATACCGCGATGGTGATCGTCTGCAATCCGAACAATCCGACGGGCACGCTCTTTCCGCTGGAGCAGATCGCGGAGATCTGCGCGAATGTGTCGTGTCCGGTTGCGATTGATGAAGCGTACGCCGAATTCAGTGGTACCGATCATCTCGACTTCGCCAATCGCTTCCCGAACGCAATCGTGCTGAGGACGTTGAGCAAGTTCGCTGGCCTCGCGGGTTATCGCGTGGGTTACGGTATCTTCCCGGAGGATCTGGTGCCCTATGTCAGTGCGGCTACGCCAGCATTTGCCAATGTCTCTTCGGTAAGCGCTGCGATAGCTATTGCCAGCCTGAACGATCTGGATGCGCTCAAGGCCAATCGCGACGAGCAAGTGGCCGAACGCGAACGCGTTACCGCCTGTTTGAACGAGTTGCCCGGTGTAGTCGCCTACCCAAGCGCGACCAATTTCGTTCTCTTCAAACTCCCTGGCGATAGCGCGCCAGATATCCTGGCTCAACTGAATGACCGCCACATCTATGTCCGTCACTACCCACAACCACATTTGGATCTAGGCGATCACCTGCGTGTCAGTATCGGACTCCCTGATGAGAATTCAGCCTTCCTGAACGCACTGGAAGAGGTGCTGGCATGAGTGAGCGCATAGCTTCGGTCTCCCGCACAACGGGAGAAACAGATGTCAACCTGGAACTCAGTATCGATGGGACGGGTGTTGTTCGGGCAGAGACCGGTGTGCTCTTCCTGGACCACATGCTTGATGCCCTCGGTCGGCACGCGCGCTGGGACCTTAGTGTCACCGCCCGTGGCGATGCCGCGATGGATCCGCATCACACGGTGGAAGATACCGGTATCGCCCTCGGACAGGCGCTGAAGGAAGCGCTTGGCGATCGCCGCGGTATCGATCGCTACGGTTTCGCCTACGCTCCCCTGGATGAGGCTCTGGCTCGCGTGGTTCTGGACATCTCCGGGCGTCCATTTCTGCACTTTGAAGCCGCCATGCCCGAAGCAGTGATTGGGGCGGACTTCGCGGCCAGTCTGGTCGAGGAATTCTGGCGATCGGTGGCAATGAATGCCGGACTCACGATGCATATCGATCTCATCCGCGCACGTAATAGTCACCATGCCGCTGAGGCAATCTTTAAGGCAGCGGCGGTCGCCTTCCGCATGGCGGTGCGAGTCGGTGGCGACACTGCCACCGTACCCAGCACCAAAGGTGTGCTGGCATGATCGCGATTATTGACTACGGTGCCGGGAACCTGCGCTCGATTCAACGCGCACTGGAATCACATGGCGCGCAGGTGGAGATCACCAGCGCACCGGAGCGTATCCTGGCCGCCGACCGCGTGGTGCTGCCCGGTGTGGGCAACGCCAAAGCCGCGATGGAACAACTGCACGATACCGGCATCGCGGATGCGGTGACGGGAATAGCACACAAAGGCACACCACTCCTTGGAGTCTGTCTGGGAATGCAACTGCTCTTTGGCGATCAGGAGGAAGGCCCCACAACCGGCCTCGGTCTGCTTGAAGGCAATGCTGTGAAGTTGGGCGATGGTCTCAAAGTGCCACATATGGGCTGGAACACCGTGCAGTTCACCGGACATTCGTCATTGGCTGACCAACCGGAAGGGTATTTCTACTTTGTCCATAGCTATGTGGTGCAACCAGACGATGAGCGCGATATCGCCGGGGTCACCGGATATGGCGAACCATTTGCAAGTGTGGTGATTCACGAGAACATCTGGGGAACGCAGTTTCACCCGGAGAAGAGTCACCGCGCCGGTCTTGATCTGCTGGGTGTCTGGCTCAGATCGTAGACGAGGAGGTCTCCATGATTATCTATCCTGCTATCGATATCCGCGGCGGCAAGGCAGTCCGCCTGGTCGAGGGAGATTACGATCGCGAGACGGTCTTCGATGCCGACCCTCTGGATGCTGCGCTGCGTTGGCAAGCGGAAGGAGCCGAGTGGATTCACATTGTCGATCTCGATGGCGCGCGCGATGGTGTGCGTGCGAATGCGGAGACGATCCTGCGCATTCGCAAGGAAATCAATGTCCCGATCCAGCTCGGGGGCGGGTTACGCACGATTGAGGATATCGATGCCATGATCGCTGCAGGCATCAACCGCGTCGTCATCGGTTCGGCAGCGGTGACGAATCCCGTCATGGTGGAGTTCGCCGTCAAGAAGTATGGCGAGCGCATAGCTGTCGGTCTTGATGCCCGCGATGGCAGACTCGCCACTCAGGGCTGGACCGAGCAGACACGCGTAACAGCTATCCATGCGGGCATCACTTTCGCGGCGATGGGCGTGCAGAACATTATCTATACCGATATCGGACGCGATGGCAAACTGGAAGGCCCAAACATCGCCGGATTGATCGATATGACGATGAGCATCGATGCCAATGTCATCGCCTCCGGCGGTGTCAGCAGTATCGCCGATATTCGCAGCATCAAGCGCACGCGGGCGGCCGGTGTCATTGTGGGCGCAGCACTTTACCACGAACGTATCAGCCTGGCCGAGGCCATCACCGCAGGAGCCGCATCATGACAAGCAAGCTGATAGCACGCGTCATTCCCTGCCTGGATGTGAAAGCCGGACGCGTAGTGAAAGGCGTGAACTTCGTTGATCTCCGCGATGCGGGCGATCCTGTAGAGATGGCCGCCTTCTACAACGACGAGGGTGCCGACGAACTGGTCTTCCTCGATATCACCGCCAGTTCGGACAATCGCGACACGATTATCGATGTCGTCCAGAAGACAGCCGATCAGGTCTTCATTCCGCTTACGGTGGGTGGTGGTGTCCGCAGCGTAGAAGATATGCGTCGATTACTCGCCGCTGGTGCGGACAAGGTGGCGATGAACACTGCCGCAGTCAACAATCCAGATCTGATCAACCAGGGGG
Source organism: Thermomicrobiales bacterium (assembly GCA_020432165.1). GTDB lineage: Bacteria > Chloroflexota > Chloroflexia > Thermomicrobiales > UBA6265 > UBA6265. The sequence continues at coordinate 31,377 of JAGQGU010000011.1, read as the reverse complement.
CGGCAAAGTTCGGAACCCAATGCGTGGTGGTAGCAATCGATGCCCGCCGGGTCCCAGAAGAGGATCGCTGGGAGGTCTTCACACATGGTGGCCGTACTCCAACCGGAATCGATGCCATCGTGTGGGCTCGCGAGTGTAAAGAACGTGGTGCCGGTGAGATTTTGCTGACCAGCATGGATCGCGATGGCACGCTGAGTGGTTACGATATCGCTTTGCATCAGGCCATTGATGCAGCCGTAAATATCCCTGTCATTGCCAGCGGTGGTGCCGGTGAACTGAGTGACTTTGCAGAGGTGATCCAACAAGGCCATGCTGATGCCGTCCTTGCGGCATCACTCTTCCACTTCGGGACAATGCGCATTCGTGATGTCAAGGCATACCTGGCAGACGATGGTATTGATGTACGCATGGAGGCAGCGGTGTGAGCGAGCTGCCGATTCGCTGGCCCGATGACGGGTTGATTCCGGCGGTGATTCAGGACGACGCGACGGATGCCGTCCTGATGGTTGGTTTCATGAACGCCGAGGCGTTGACCGCCACCAGATCTACTGGCGAAGTGCATTTCTGGAGTCGATCGCGCAACGAGTTGTGGCACAAGGGGGCGAGTAGCGGTCACATTCAACGTGTGCGCAATATAGCTGTGAACTGCGAGCTGAACAGCCTGCTTATCCGCGTCGAACAGATCGGTGCTGTCTGTCACGATGGTTATGCCACTTGCTATTATCGTGAGCTGCTGCCCGATGGGACACTGGAGCGCACCCAGGATCGACTCTTCGATCCTCGTGATGTCTACGGTGATGGCTTTGGGCTGGTGGGGCTGACGCAACGCTGGTGGGGTGCCTACGAGTATCTGCGCGATCATGATCTGGCGGCGGTCTCCACCACCAGTCGTCTCCTGCGATCATCTGATGCGTCTGTCTTGCCGCGTATTCAGGATGAACTGCAGGAACTGGCTGGTGTACTGGATGGCACACATATGCACCAGGACCAGCGGGAGGATGCACTACTGGAAGCCAGCCAGTGCGCCTACTGGATTGTGATCGAATGCCTGCTGCAGGGAATCGGTTACGAAGCTGTGCGACCAGATCGGGCGTTGGATGTGCCAGAGGCGACAGTGGGTGCCATCACTGCCTCTCTGGTGCTACGTGCGGAAGCGCTATCTCTGGAACAGATTACCGCAGGGACTGCCATGCATCTACTGCGTATGATCGCGGAAGCCGTGCGCACACTCGATATCGATCCACGAGCCGTGATCGAGCGCGATCTGGCGGAGTTGCAGGGCAAGCCTTATCTGGCGGAGTTCTTCGCGCGATAACTCATGCGCAACCATTCTGCCACACCCGTCGCTGCCAGCGAGAGCAGCATTGCGCCCGTGGTGATTGCACCAACCGTCACCAGGCGCTTCGTCGTGTTCAACGTTGGTGCCGGGATATCGTCCAGAATATTGATCGTCACCGGTCCGCGCGTGTTATCGGCCGGGAGAAGATACTGATTGGCGACACCCTCCAGGTTCGCAGTGATCGTTTCGGCCACAACCTGCACCGTATCCGCATCATCACCTGAAATGGTGATCTCCACCGATCGCCCCTGGCGACGGCTCTCGATCATGTCGCCAAACTTCTCTCGGCTGATCTTGCTCTGCGTCGCTTCCGGCAGTTTCAGATACATCACATCGCCCAGGGCACCCGAGCGCATCAGGCTGTCGAGATCATCCAGTAACAGGAAATCGAAGTAGTTCTGGTTGTTGGCGTATTCCGGATCGTCCAGCAGGACGTTGACGGTCCAGGTCGTCTCGTATGCGGGTTTCGGCGCAACTATCCAGGTAGTGACTCCTGCCAACCCAGGAAAGAGCACCAATATCCACCACCAACGCTTAAGACCACGCAGCCAATCCCACAGATCCACTAGTACGCCCCTCGCCCAAAGATGACTGCCGGAATGGTACGGAGAATGATCTTGATATCCAGCCACAGACTCCAGTTCTCGGCGTAGTAAAGATCCAGCCGGACCATTTGATCGAAACTGAGCTCGCTGCGGCCGCTCACCTGCCACAATCCGGTCATTCCCGGTCGCACCAGCAGGCGCTGCTGATGCCAGGGCTGGTACTCGACCACCTCAGCAGGTAGTGGTGGACGCGGTCCGACAAAGGTCATATCGCCTCGAAAAACATTCCAGATCTGAGGCATCTCATCGATGCTGTACTTGCGCAGCCATCGTCCGGTTCTGGTGATGCGAGGATCATCCTTGTCCTTGAACAAGCGCGTATCGCCACCGACCTGTTCCATAACATCGACACGCTGATTGTCGGCATCGGTCACCATCGTCCGAAACTTGACCATACTGAACGGTCTGCCGTACTGACCGATTCTGATTTGCCGATAAAACGCCGAGCCAGCATCGTCTCGTTTGATCAGCATCGCGATGATTGCTGCGGGAATACCCAGCACAACGAGAAGGACGAACGATAGCAGAATATCGCTGCTGCGCTTAAGGATCGCGCTCCAGCCACGGATCGAGGCATCGCGCACGCCAATCAGTGGCACACCATTGATCTCGGAGATATCGACACGATCCATACTGATCTGAAGCAACTCGGGAACGACGCGAAACTGCACACCCATACTGCGACAACTCTCGATCATCTGCGCGATTTGTTCGTGAGAGTTGTCCTCTTCAACGATGAACACTTCGTCGACGCCCAGTTGCCCAACCAGAGTAGCTACATCGGTCGTGCCCCCCAGGCGATCGGTAGAACGAATGCCATCCTCGGTCGCCACGCTGAGTTGATGTATGCCCGCTTCGTCGCTGACGAACCCCACCAGCCGATAACCCCATTGCGGTTGGCCGAGCAATGACTGCGCCAATCTGCGCGCATTCTCTGATTCCCCCACAATCATCGCGTTATCGACACCCTGCCCTCGCATGAAGAGGCGGCGGCGAATGCTGGCCGAAATCGCCCGATGACCAAGCATGAGAGACGTGCCGATACACAATACGTAGATGTAGACCGCACGACTGGGAGAAAACTGAACGAAGAATGCGAAGAGAATAACCAGTGCGATCGACATGCCAAAGCTGATCGCGACCAGTGGCACGTAATCGCCAAGGCTCCGCTTGATCGTAACCCGATAGACACCCCGGGCTGTAAAGACAACGAGCGCAAACGCGATGGCAGCCAGAGCGTGGCGGCTCCACTGCCAGAGTTCCAGCGTATCCTTGCTCACCGGCACAATGGCACCGATACGCCAACGGTAGCGGAGTTCGTAGGCAGCCCAGAATGCCAGGAAGATCGAGCAAATATCCAGCAGCACAGAGACGATCTGGATATTCATTTCCAGTCGGTGAGAAGGTCGCGCGGATGTATTCACCTGCGCCAACTCTGGCAGGAGATAGGTGGGGGCATCCTGATGATGTTGAGATTCGGCCAGATTGGTCGTCATGTGGTTCCTGCATCGCGAAGGCGATCCGACATTCGTTCAACTATACCGCGCCATCTATAATGGGAACCTGAAGGGATGACGCATCTACAGGAGCCTCATGAATCCATCCGGTGTACAGGAAGAGTTGATACGCGCGCCTACCGCGGCCGAACTCGCCAAGGTCCATTCATGGACCCAGGTCTCGCTGCAGCGACTCGTAGATGCTATCTGGCAACCGGCCACCTTTCTGGCGGCGGTGATATGGCTCTACGGCGGCACCTTTATGGATGTCGCGGTGGTCGCCATGGCCGCTGCTATGAGCTATGCGCTCGGCTCGATCGTGATGCCCTTTGCGCTCGCCAGGGTGGACGATATCCGGCTGGTGCTACTCGGTGCTGGCAGTGTGCGGGCCGCCGCGAGTGGCATTGTCGCCCTCATTGGCTGGCGATCGGAACGCTTTAGCAACGACACCATGGTGACCTGGATCGTCATCGGGATGCTTTTCTATCAGGTCAGTTCCGCCGCCAATGTGCATCGGAATCCACGTTCGTTTATTGCCAATCAGGATCAACCGACTTCCGCGCGTTCGCGGCAGGTTGTGGGTGCAGTCGCGGGTGTCATCGGCGGCCTGGTCGCCTGGCGTGCGCTTGGAAACAGCGCTCTTAGTTTCCAGTCCTCAGCCGGTATGCTGCTCTTCCTCGGCGGCTTCGCCGGGCTGGGTGCGGTCTGGTTCCAGGTAACGGCACCGGTCCGGTACCAGGATTTGCATCAGCGCTTACCTGTGCCACCGTGGAGCGATATCGAACGCGTGCTTCAGCATCCTGAGTTCCGTCGCTATCTCGGTGTACGCACGCTCATTGGCATGGCGGCGCTGGTCGATCCATTCCTGATCATCTTTGGCATGCAGCGGATGCAATTCGGACTCTGGTACGTCGGCGCTGCCGTCGCTACTGTTGTCCTCGCTCAGGTCATTGGCGGCGCTCTCTGGACCTTCTTTGGCGAACTTACGGGATCGCGAAAGTCTATTCAGATGGCAGCACTCCTGCGCTTCGCAGCGCTCACGCTGGCGGTGGCCGTGCCCTTTATGGCGACATCGGACTGGTATGCATCCACGTTCGAAAGCCGCACCTTTGCCAACTGGTGTTTCGTCGGTGTTTTCTTCCTGCTCGGGCTGGCACAGAATACGATTACACGGAACGAACAGCACTACGCCATGCAACGCTTGCGCGATGGCAAGCTCTTCCCGGCGGCCGATATGGTGCTGAATATCGTGGTGGTGGTGACATCGCTCTCAATGCTTGTTGGCGTTCTGCTGATTAACGCGACCAGTATGCAAACCACCGTGGCTATCGCAGCGGGTGTCGCATTCGTGGCATTTGTCAGTACCGGCTTTCTCGCAAGCCGACGCAAGCGTCAGGCGCGCAGACGCCTTGTACCCGACCTTCGGGCGGAAGTGCATCCGGTAGCGAATCGCGCGGAACGAACCAGTAAAGTGAAGATCAAAAGGATAAAGAAGTGATGCAGTTGGAACCATTTCTTCTCGAACGCTGGATGACCCGATGGGAGCTCGTGGTCACGCACGACATCTGCGAAAGCGGCATCAAACCGCTCTCGCTGCAGAATGTGCTGGATCTGATACCGGCCGCCGAAGCGAGCACGCTGGAACAACGCATCCACGAGTTACCGCTCGGTTACAGCGAAGCTCGCGGAACGGAAGCGCTACGCTCCACCCTGGCTGCTACTTATGCGAATACATCGGCGGACAACATTCTCGTCACCACCGGTGCAATCGAAGCCAACTATCTGCTCTTTAGCGTGTTGCTGCAGGCTGGCGATCATGTGGTGGTAGTCGATCCCGCCTACCAGCAGCTTGGCAGCGTACCCAAGGCGATCGGCTGCGAAGTGAGCAAGCTCAGCGTCGTGCACGATGATGGCTACTACTACGATCTCGATGAACTCCGGGCGCTGGTGCGGCCCGAAACGAAGATGATCGTGATCAATACGCCCCACAATCCGACCGGGTGCATGTTGAGCGATGCCGATCTCGATGAGATTGTGGCGATGGCCCAAGCCAACGACTGCTGGATTCTTTGCGACGAAGCCTACCGCTGGATCGAGCATCCCGGCGGCACGCATATTCCCGCACCAATGCGCGGTCGGTATGAAAAGGGCATCAGCGTCGGCACGGTAAGCAAGCCGTTTGGCGTGCCTGGTCTCCGGATAGGCTGGTTCGCGGCACCGACGGAGATCACTCAGGCAGCGTGGGGCGTGCGCGATTACGTCAGCCTCAGTCCTGCCAAGCTCAGCGATCTGATTGTGGAGGCGGTGATTCGTAACCGCGATGCGATTTTCGCCCGCAATGCCGCGATCATCGGCGCGAACCTCGAGACAGCGAATACATGGTTTGCAGCAAATAGCGACCTGGTTAGCTGGCAAGCACCAAAAGCCGGTCTGCTGGCGATGATGCGCTATGCGCTGGATATCGACTCAACGACGATCGCCGATCGCCTCGCTGGCGAAGTCGGGGTGATGCTGGCGCCGGGAGATGCCTTTGGCATGCCTGGCGCATTGCGTATCGGTATCGGACAGGATACTACGATCTTCAGCGAAGGTCTGGCCAGAACAACCGAGTTCCTGCGATCGATTGGGTAGATAGTCCCAACATCAATTTCTCCCGCAAGTCGTGCGTAGACCGCACGGCCCGTGCTAGATATGTGTCAGCACATGTCGCATTCGGGGAGGAAGATCGTGGCAACGCAGTTCGCAGTACTACAGAGTTGGACAACAATACTCGGAGGCGCCCCCGAAACCGGTCAGGAGTACACAGGTCGCGAGATCTGGCCAATCGAGGCAATCGATGGGAGGCGATACTTCCTCAAAAAGCTTGATCCTTGGCGAAATCTCCCCCTTGCGGACGAAGCCAGAGTGGTGGCGTATCTCTCCCATCAGGGGATTGATGTCGCTGAGTTCCTCCTGACCGATCAGGCGACGATCGCGGCTGCGGTTGGAGAAGATCAGTATGTTCTTCTGACACGCCTGGAGGAATCTGAACTCACTCCTGCTGAAACCCTGGCAGGTGAAGCCGCCGCTGGCAGCGCCACAGCCCGGCTTCATACAGCACTGGCCAGCTATCCCTGGCAAACCAACTCCTATACCGAGAATCTGGCGGGTAGCCTCGCTGGTGACCTCGTGTTACCACCAAAAACGAGGGAATTGTTCGAACGTCGGCGAGACGAGGTTATCGGACGCATAGCTAACTTACCGATCCAACCCGTTCATGGAGATTTCACCCCCGGTAACATCCTGCTGGCAGCATCCGGGGTTGTACCCGGATTCATCGATTTTGACCATCTCCCCTATGCTCCCAGAATTTGGGATATCGGCAAATATCTATCGCGGCGCATTCGTACTGGTTGGCGAGGTGAGGTGGCCATGCCAGACAACCAGTGCCTGGATCACATCACTGCATTCTTGCACGGATATCACACGGAGAGTCCATTAGCGGATGAGGAAGACCTGGGGCTTTCTGCCATGATTCTGGCAGGGAATGTGCTGGAGGTGAGCTATTACCTTGAAGTAAGGACAGGAATCCTGATCAGACGCATGTTGCCAGATCACGATCAAACCACGGCGGACGCTATCGCCGCAGCGAACTGGCAGATGGAACACTGGGATGAGGTCGAGGAGGCTGTCACTCGGGCCGTCTGAACCAATAGGGGCGGATATTCTGCGGCAGCAAAAGGCCCCAGGGATTCAACCCTGGGGCCATGTCGTGCAATCGCTACTCGTCGATAACCACCGTGCGGCTCTGTTCCCGCACAAAGAGGCTTGGATAGTAGCTACCGAGTGCACCCTTGCCGGATGAACCGCTACCCTTCCAACCACTGAACGCCTGGCTGCCCGGCCACGCGCCGGTGGTGGCACCGCCCTTGCGATTGGCATAGACCACACCGGCCTCGACATTATTAAAGAAGTAGTCGATCTCGTCCTGATCTTCGGTGAAGATACCGGCGGTGAGACCGTACTCAACATCGTTTGCTTCACGCACGGCCTGCTCCAGATTCTCGACCGCACCAACAGCGAGGAACGGCAGGAAGAGTTCGCGCTTGAAGAGCTCGTTGTCCAGCGGCAATCCGTCGACGATGGTCGGAGCCACGAAGGTACCTTCGGCCAGTTCGCCTTCTGTCAGACGCTCACCACCGTAGCGAATCGTGCCGCCGGCAGCCTTGGCTACCTGTACGGCCTCTTCGAAACGGGCAACCGCAGCTTCATCGATCACCGGACCGACGAAAGTGGCCTTGTCAACCGGCTCACCGACCTTCATCTCGGCGGTGCGGGCGACCAGGCGATCCATGAATTCATCGTAAATAGCGGCGTCGACATAGGCACGGCTGCAAGCGGAGCACTTCTGGCCGGAGAAGCCAAAGGCCGAGCGCGCCACACCTTCGACCGCCTTGGAGAGGTCGGCATTCTTCGTAACGATTGTCGGATTCTTGCCGCCCATCTCGATAATGATCGGCTTGGGATAGACCACGCTGAAGCTGTTATAGAGCTCCATACCGGTCTCCTTGGAGCCGGTGAAGACGACGCCATCGATATCAGGATGATGCACCAGGTAGTTGCCCACCTGCTCGCCACCACCGGTGACGAACTGCAGAGCACCGGCCGGAATGCCACCGTCCAGCAGTGTGCGAGCGAGATAATAGCCGCTCAGCGCGGTGGCGCTGGCGGGCTTGAAGACGACCGTGTTCCCGGTCACCAATGCACCAGCAATCGGACCAGCGGCCAATGCGTGCGGGAAGTTGAACGGCGCCATAATGCCCCAGACGCCGAAGGGGCGACCAACGGACTTGTTACGCTCACGCGGATCCTCATTGCCCATCTGCTTCACGTAGGCATGATTCTCCAGGTAGACCGTGGCGTAGTAATCGAGCAGGTCGGCACCCTCTTCCACTTCACCAATGGCTTCTGTGCGGCTCTTGCCCGCCTCGTGGATCATGATGGCGCTGATGACGAACTTGCGCTCACGAATCTTGTTGGCAGCGCTACGGATCTTCTCCACGCGCTCTTCCGGCGTTAGCGCAGCCCATTCCTTTTGGTAGGCCTTGGCTGTGGCGACGGCATCATCGACATCCTGATGCGTGCCCTTCGGGAATGTACCTAGCACCATATCGGTGTGAGCAGGGGCAACCACATCGAAGCGATTCTCACCGGAGCGATCCTCACCATTGATGATCATCGGATAGGCCTTGCCGAAGTTTGCCTCTACCTCGGCCAGCGCGGCATCGAACTTGCCATGCATCGCCTCTATTTCTTCGGGCGTCGAGGTGTATGTGATCTTGGGATCGAGAGCTGCCATTCGTCTTCCTTCCGTGCTGGTTCTACTACTATCGCTTGAATAATCGGCCTATCAGGCCTCGTCGTTCACCCGCTCCTTCTTCGATGAAGCCGGTGTCGCTACTGTCATGATACGGTGTTCGCTGGTTACTGAACATGTCACCAAGCGAGATGGCAATGCGATCCCAATCAACCTGAAACGCCCCTGCAGTTGAAAGGGCCTCTGCGTAAATCAAGGCCGCACGCAAAACCTGATCATATCGGTTCTCGGCACGAGGATCGATCATGCCATTCGCGTCCGCGGTGATGCCAAGATTGTCGAATCCGACAGTCTCAACCGGGAGCGTTGGCTGCAACGGCACGAGTTCCATACCAATTTCGCCCGTGAAATCGAAAACATCCAACTCCTCGGCGAAGGGGCTATCGAGCAGATCGCGCAGCGTATCGCGACCATCGCGACTGGACCGCATGACGTTCTCGATGCGAGTAGATGCGCTGACGAGTGCACCACCCTCGACCGGGACAGCGGAGTACCACGCCGGCATATTCCAGGAGGTTCGCCAATCTCCGTAGATGGCGCGATTGAGACGCGCACCGGCCACGAATGCTCTACCGAAATGGACCATATCCTCGGGAGCAAAATCCGGGCGGAGCCGTGCCGCCATACCGATCTTCGGATTGGCGCCTTCGGTCAGCAGCACCAGGCGAGCCTGGATGGACTGCGCGCCGGATTCGTCAACAACCGTGTACTCTCCACGATCATTCGGCAGACACTTCCCCTCGTTGAAGCCATCGTGATGTACAACGCCCGATTTCGCCACAGCCCACGTCTCGAGAAGGTTGCGCCTAAAAACGGTGGCCTTATCGCTCTGTTGCAATGGCGCAGCGCCTGTCTCGCCAAAGGCCGCATCCAACAGCGACCGATCGATCACGCCACCATCGAGATGTTTGAAGCGCGCGCAACCAACACCGGTGATCATGGCAACATCGGCCCCGGCATCGACCAGCCGCCGGGCGATGGCCGAGGCGCCGAGTCCGCTACCGATGATGAGCACATCGTGACTCGGCATTTAGCTCTTCAGTTCTTCGACAAGTGCAGGCAAGATCTTGTGCAGATCACCCACGACACCGAAGTCGGCCATCTGGAAGATGGGTGCACCCTCATCCTGATTGATCGCAACGATGTACTGCGCGTCCTTCATGCCGTAGGTGTGCTGTGGCGAACCGCTCAAACCGACCGCGAGATAGAGCTTGGGTCGGATCACGACACCGCTGGAGCCGACCTGCATCTCGTGCGGCAGAATCTCCTGCAACACAGCCGCTCCTGAAGCACCAACTGCGGCATTTAGCGCATCGGCCAGAGCTTCCAGCTTCTTGACACCCTCGGCATCCACCAGGCCACGTCCACCGGAAACCACGCGCTCCGCTTCCTTGAGCGGCGGTCGGTTCACTGATGTATCGACAGATGTCGCACTGGCATCGACTGAGAACTCGGCAAAGACGTCGGCCAACGTCAGCGCTTCGGCAGAGCCGATGTTACTCGGTGCAATCATGCCGGGTTCCATCGCGATGATGAAGGTGGCATCGGCATTGCAGGTGACGGTTGTTTCCGCCCGACCACCAAGGACGTCACGTGTAACCGCTACCTGGCCATCGATCACCTCGACACCGGTGCTCCAACTGGCAAGCGGCAAGCCAGTACGGGCGGCAAGGCGTGGAGTCCAGTCAACGCCAATACCTGTTCCTGGCGCAACCACCACACGCCAATTGCCATCCGTCACCAATTGCGCCGCGATATCCACCCACGCCATGTAGGGGAAGGGCTCTTCCTCCAGTACCTCGTGCCAAACGACATTAATGCTCTCATCGAGTGACTCGAGATAAGGTTCGGCGTCTTCGAACCCCGTGCCAAGCATGGCAAGCGTGAGTGGCTGGCCGAGCGCTTCAGCGAGGGTTGTGCCTGCTGTAAACATCTCATGCGTATGGGGAGAGATGATGCCAGCGAAGACTTCACCGAGCACGAGAATGCCTGATCTGTCGGTCATTGTTGTATCCATTTCTATCCGACCAGGCGGTGTTCACGCAGCCATGCTGCCAGCTTCTTGGCAGCCTCAACCGGATCTTCGTCACGCACAACAATGCGATCGCCACCACGACGGGCAGCCATCGGTGCAGACCAGGTCAACGCCGATGCCGGAGCATCGGGAGCATCGATCACGGCCACGGCCTTCTTGCGCGCGGTCATCATACCGCGCAGCGAGGAATGCCGCTTTGGCTCACCCTCGCGCGCACCATTCACCAGCAGGATCGGTGTTGGCACCTCAATCTCATCGGCGAAGCCATCGAGCTCGTAGTTCACCGTGAGCACACCATCAGCACCGTTGGCGCTGATGACATTCGCCAGGTGCGGGATGCCGAGAAGTTCTGCCACCTGCTGACCGACCTGTCCAGTGCCGTAGTCCTCGCTGAGCTTGCCAGTGAGAATGACATCGAATTCTCCGTCCCGGAGCGCGTCTGCCAATTGCTGAGCAACGAAGAGCGTATCGGCCTCGCCCTCGAACTGGATGTGTATTGCCTCATCCACGCCCGTGGCCATAGCGGTGACAAGATCGTCCTTCAACGCTGCCGGACCAATACCGACCGCGGTGATATGACCAGCACACGTCTCCTTGAGATCGACCGCATCACTAATGGCGTGGAGATCAGCCCGATCCAGGCCCGGCTTACCGGTGAAGCTGGGTGTACCCGTCTCCGGATCAATACGCACACTCCGTACATCCACAGCGTGCTTGATGAGCACCGCGATTTTCATACTGCTATTCCTTCACATCCTCAAATACGGCCTGGCGCTTCTCGACAAAGGCCGTCATACCCTCACGTTGATCGTGACCTTCGAACGTCTGAGCAAATACCTGTGCCTCGTGATCCAGCGATGCCTGAAAATCGGCATCAAACGCACGAGCAATGAGTCGCTTGCTCTTCCGGACAGCGTCGGGGCTGTTCGCCGCAATACTCTCCGCCAGGGAGGTGGCAGTGGCCACCAGGTCCTCTGGTGCAACCACCTGATTGACGAGACCTATCCGCAATGCTTCCTCAGCCTTGACCCGTCGGCCGGTGAAGATCAGCTCGCTGGCGATACCCTTCCCCACAAGTCGCGGCAATCGCTGACTTCCTCCCCAACCGGGAGGGATACCAAGAGCAACCTCCGGTTGAGCAAAGACGGCAGTAGTGCTGGCAATACGGATATCGCAGGCGAGCGACAGCTCGCAGCCTCCGCCCAGGGCAAACCCGTTGATCGCGGCGATTACCGGCTGGGGTGTCGATTCGATCGCACGCGCAACCACGTGACCAAGCGCACCGAACTCCTGCGCCTCTGCGATGCTCATCACACTCATGCGCTTGATATTGGCACCGGCAACAAACGCCCGCTCCCCTGCTCCCGTGAGCAGAACCGCGCGAATATCGCCTCGTTTGCCAACTGACTCGAAGATCGCAACAAGGTCGCGCAGATGCCGGACATCCAGCGCATTGAGTTCAGCGGGATTGTTGATCGTTACTGTGGCGATCGCGCCATTAACGCTGAGATCAATGCTCATGCTTCTCCTCCAGTTCACCCAGCTCGTGGATGTATTGTCGGCTAACGCGCACGTATCGACCCGGTATGGCTGCCAGATGTGATGCCTGCGTTTCATCGAGCGCCGAGCGCTGTTTCGCCGGCATTCCTACCATCACCGCGTGAGGCGGAACCACAGTACGCTCGGTAATGACAGCACCTGCGGCGATAACCGCTCCGGTACCCACCTCCGAATAGCTCATGATGATGGCACCCATGCCCACCAGCACGCCATCGTGGATGGTTGTGCCGTGTACCAGTGCGCTGTGGCCGATGGTGACATCGTCACCGATGATCGTGGGTGCATCCATATTGACGTGGACCAAGGTGCAATCCTGAACGCTGGTGCGATTTCCAATGGTGATCGGGGCGATATCACCGCGAACCACCGTGTGGAACCAGATGCTACTTTCCCCGCCGACAGTGACATTGCCAATGACAACGGCACCGGGAGCAACGAAAGCGGAATCCGCTATCGTTGGCCAAACACCCTGATAAGGAAGGATGATCGCGCCCGGAAAGCGGTGGGCGAAGTCCGCCTGGCTCATGCCGGTACCCGCAAGATCATGGCATCACCCTGACCGCCCCCCGAGCATATGCCAACTGCACCGATGCCACCGCCACGACGCTTCAGTTCATTGATGAGCGCAATTACTATCCGCGCACCGCTGGCACCGATCGGGTGACCAAAAGCCACTGCCCCACCATTCACATTCACTCTTTCGGGATCGATCCCGAGGCGTTGGGCGCTGATCATGGCGACGCTGGCGAAGGCCTCATTGATCTCAAAGAGATCGACATCCTCCACCTCCAGATCAGCCTTGGCGAGCGCATTGCGAATGGCCAGCTCCGGAGTAAAGGCAAGATAGGGTGCATCCCAGGCAGACTGCCCGGAAGCAACTATTTCGGCAATTGGGGTCAAGTCACGCGCCTGGGCATAGGCACTATCGGCAACGATCACGACGGCGGCACCATCGTTCACACCCGGTGCGTTGCCGGCGGTGACAGTACTCTGGGGATCGAAGGCAGGCTTCAACTTGGTCAGTGCTTCCAGGCTGGTATCGCGTCGCGGGGCTTCATCGATATCAACAATGGTCGTGCCCTTGCGAGAAGCGATCTCGACCGGCACGATCTCCTCGGCCAGATAACCCGCATCCATCGCCACGAAGGCGCGTTCATGGGAACGCAGTGCCCAGGCATCCTGCTCTTCGCGTCCGACACCAACTTCGGCGGCGACATTGCCACCGTGAATCCCCATGTGCACATGGGCGATGGCGCAGGTGAGGCCATCATGCACCATGAGATCGAGCAGTTGGCCGTCGCCCATGCGATATCCGGCACGAGCACCTGCGAGCGCATAGGGGGCATTGCTCATGCTCTCCATGCCACCTGCCAGCATCACCGCACCCTCGCCGAGCCGAATCTGCATATCCGCCAGGCTGATCGCACGCAGACCCGATCCGCAGACCCGATTGATCGTCTCTGCAGTGACTGTTCGATCCAACCCTGCCCGCAGGGTGACCTGCCGGGCGGGATTCTGACCAACACCCGCCTGCAACACCTGCCCGAGGATCACGTGTTCAATATCAGCGTCGGTGAGCCCGGAGCGTGCGATCGCGCCCTGTGCGGCGATCACGCCAAGGTCTACAGCCGAAAGCGCGGCCAACGCTCCATTCATCTTGCCGAAGGGTGTCCGCGCACCGCTAAGGATGACACTTCCCAATCTATGCTCCCATCAACACAATGCGGGCCTGAGGCAGTTCACACCGCTGGCCCGCATTGAGGTTCATCACATGCTCCGCAGACTACTCGCCGAAGCCCTGAGCCGGTGGCTGCGGCTTGTTCAGTTCCTTGTCGACGCGGTAGCCAAGCTCATATTCCGCCTGCACGATCTGGTGAATCTCGCGGGTGCCTTCATAAATCACCGCACCGCGGGCGTTGCGCAGCATGCGCTCGACCGGATAGTCGTTGGCGAAACCGTAGCTGCCGTGGATCTGCACCGCATCATCGGCGCTCTGAAGTGCAACATCGCAGGCGTACCACTTGGCAAGGCTGGTCTCTTTGGTATTGCGAATACCGCGATTCTTGAGTTCGGCAGCCTTCATCACCAGCAACTCGCTGGCTTCGCGTCCGGCGACCATCTTCGCGATCATCTGCTGCACCAGCTGGTGCTTGCCGATCGGCACACCGAAGGTATAGCGCTCGTTGGCATATTTGGTGCTGGCATCGAGTGCGGCCTTGGTTAGACCAACAGCACCAGCAGCAACGGTAAAGCGGCCCTGATCGATAGCGCTCATGGCGATCTTGAAGCCCTCGCCTTCCTCGCCGATACGATTGGCTGCGGGAACGCGTACATTGTTGAAGCTCATCTCGCCGGTGTTACCAGCGCGTACGCCGAGCTTGCCGTGAATGGTGCCAGTGGTGAAGCCTTCCATGCCACGCTCAACCACAAAGGCGGTCATGCCCTTGTGGCCCTGAGACTTGTCCAATGTGGCGAAGACGAGGAAGTTGTCGGCAATATCGGCCAGCGAGATCCACATCTTGGCACCGTTGAGGATGTAATCATCGCCATCCTTGCGAGCGGTGGTATCGATAGCAGCGGCATCAGAACCTGCACCGGGTTCTGTAAGACCAAATGTGGCGATCTTGGTACCCTGCGCCTGCGGTACGAGGAAGCGCTGCTTCTGATCCTCATTGGCCCACTGAAGGAGCGTGAGACTGTTCAGGCCAACGTGCACGCTAAGGGCAACACGGAGTGTGGTATCGACATACTCCATCTCCTCGCATGACAGGGCAAAACTGATGTAGTCCAGCCCCAATCCACCGTACTCTTCCGGAATCGGCAGACCGAGAATGCCAGCTTCACCCATCTTGTCGATGATGGCGCGACTGTAGTTCTGCTTCGTATCCCATTCGCGGATGTGCGGCGCGGCTTCGCGATTGGCGAACTCGCGCACCATCTCGCGTACTTGCTGCTGTTCTTCAGTGTATTCAAAATTCATGACGCGTGATTACCCTTTGATTTAGCCCAATTGGCCAGTTTCAGGACTGCTGGAAGTATACCCGAGGATCATCTGATCAGGGTTATGAATCCGGTGTGGTTGCGCGCGGTCCACGTTGAATCTCACCGGCGTTAATCCACCGCTCGTGTCCAGCGACGATGAGCCTGAGTTCGCCAGTAGGAGCAATGCCAGCGATGATGCCTGTGATCTCTCTCTCCGCATCGATTATCGTGACTGGCTGGTTTTTCAGATAGAGCTTCGACTCGATCCTCGCCACGATTTCGGGAGCCAGCATGGGTGTCCAGGCCTCGTTCATGGTGTTTAGGGCGGTAAGGATATCGTCAAAGAGACGTTCACGATCAATGAGTTGAGCCGATGCCAGGGTCAGGCTGGTCGCACCTTCAGGGAGTTGATCAGGTTGTTGGGCGACATTGATGCCGATACCGACGACAGCCACCAGCGCATTGAGCATGCG
This sequence comes from Thermomicrobiales bacterium, assembly GCA_020432165.1. Classification (GTDB taxonomy): domain Bacteria; phylum Chloroflexota; class Chloroflexia; order Thermomicrobiales; family UBA6265; genus UBA6265. The sequence continues at coordinate 15,531 of JAGQGU010000011.1, read as the reverse complement.
GGTTTGCAGGAGAATACCACTCACCTTCTGGCCATCAATAAGCACGTCATTCGGCCATTTGATACGGACATCGCCATCCACCAGCGGCGCGAAAACGCCGGCCAGAGCATCGGCGATGGCCAGTGAAAGGCTACCGAGTTGATGCACGGGATAGTCGGGTCGGAGGATGGTGCTGAACATAAGCGAGGTCCCGGATGGAACCTTCCAGCTTCGTCCGAGTCGACCCCGACCTGCACGCTGAAATTCCGCCCTCACCACAGTGCCCGCATTTGCTCCCATCTGGGCAAGAGCAAACGCAAGGTTTTGGGTGCTATCGACCGAACGGAAGTGCCAGCGCGTACGACCGATCACGATTCGTCCTGCTCGGATTCCTTCTCGTCCGCCTTCTCCTTCTTGTCATCAGAATCCGAGCGAAGGCGCTGGAGCCAGCTCTCCTGCTCTTCTTCCTCGGGTTCGGGTTCAGGCAGAGCCAGGCGGGTAACCCGCATCTTGCGAACGCGGTGGCGTTCTACCGAAAGAATCTCCACTCGTACGCCCTCGGCCTCAAACGTATCGCCAGCCACGGCGAGACGGCCCAGGTGCTTGTGCACGAACCCACCCAGCGTGGAGAAATCCTCTTCCTCTTCGAAATCGACATCGAGGAACTCGGCGAGATCTTCCAGCGGCAGGCGTCCATCGGCCACAACCACACCATTACCGGAATCGACCATCATCTCTTCTTCGGAGTCGTATTCGTCCTGAATTTCACCAACGATCTCTTCGAGGATATCCTCGATAGTCACCAAACCAGCCGTGCCACCGTATTCGTCGGTGACAATCGCAAGGTGTATACGCATGCGTTTGAGATCGGCAAAGAGTTCAGGAAGTTTTTTGCTTTCCGGTACCACATACGCGGGTCGGATGAGATCAAGCAGTGGTAGCCGGGTAGTATTACCGATCACGTACGGCAACAAATCCTTCACATAAAGCACACCCAGAATGCGATCCAGATTCTCCTGATAGACGGGCAAGCGACTATGGCCACTCTCCCGAATCGTGTCGATCACATCTGTGGCCCGAGCGCGTCTATCGAGCGCAACCACGTCGAGTCGAGGCACCATGACATCGCGGACGGTCATCTCTTCTAGGCTGAGAATGCCATCGATCATTTGCCGCTCGATTTCGCCGATGACACCATCATCGGTCTCCAAAACGCGCAGTTTGAGTTCGTCTTCGGTGCCTACAGCACGGTCATCAATCGGCTCGCCCGGGAGAAGCTTCGCGAGTCCATCGGCAATGGTTGTCTCGATCCAGATCAGGGGTGTCAACAACGTCTCACCCATACGACCGAGGCCAAACATGCGACTGAGACGAGCATCTGAGAGTTGTCGGGAAGCGATTGCGCGCGGAATCGCCCGACCAAAGATGAGATAGATAAGCACCACAAAGACGATGCTGACCCAGTCGAAGATACGATCACCCATCAGGGCGGAAAGCTCGCTGGCAGCAATAACGGTCGCCAACAGCTCAAGCAAGCGCATGGCGCCAGCCAGCGAGCGTCGCGAGTTCAGGTAGTTGGCAAGACTACGATGACCACGACCATTCGGCTTGTCATCTTTGGGAATCAGCTTTTGATTGCTGGTTTGACCTGAGAGCGTGAGCACACACCCTGCCAGCACAAGCACGATCAGTGCGATGAGGGTGATAACGAGATGTTGCCAGTCACTGGCGTCCAAGTAGGGTTCCCCTTACGAAGCCTAGGTAAAGAGGGCGCTGATACTCATGCCCTTGTGGGTGCGCATAATCGCCTCAGCGAGAAGCGGCGCAACACTAACGACGGTCACATTTGCCGGTGAATCCTGAGGCAGCGGAATCGTATCCGTGACAAAGAGTTCCTCGATCTCGGAGTTCGCGATCAGATCGAGCGCCTGACCAGCATAAATACCGTGGGTGGCACAGACATAGATTCTGTCAGCGCCTCGCGATTTCAGTAGCTTGACCGCCTCAATCAAGGTACCGCCCGTAGAGATCATATCGTCAACGATCACGCAGGTTTTGCCGTCGACATCACCCACGATATCGAGCATTTCAGTCTTGTCAGCATCGGGGTGCTGTTTGGAAATGATCGCGAGCGATCCCTTGGCGCGGGTGCGAAAATCTTGCGCACGGCCGACACCACCGGCGTCCGGACTCACCACGACAATATCACCATGAACCCTGGCCCGGAATGCGCGTGCCAGCAACGGTGTGGCGCGGAGATGATCGACCGGGATATCGAAGAAACCCTCAATGGCGGGCGAGTGCAAATCGACGGCCAACACGCGGTCGGCTCCTGCGGTGGTGATCAGATTGGCAACCAGCTTGGCGGAAATCGGCTCACGACCGCTGGTCTTCTTCTCCTGCTTGGCATAGCCATAGTATGGAATCACGGCGGTAATGCGGTCAGCCGAGGCTCGTCGGAGGGCGTCGATCATCAACAGGAGTTCCATGATGTAGTCGTTCACCGGCTCGGAGGTCGGCTGAATCACGAAGACATCGGCGCCACGAACATTCTCGTCCAGCTTGACCCGCGTTTCGCCATTCTGGAACCGGGAGACGATGGCCCGACCGAGATCAACTTCAAGTTCACGACAGATCGCCTCAGCCAGGGCTGGGTGCGCGTTTCCGGTGAATACCTGCAGGCGGCCTTCCACGTGCTACTCCTTGACGTGCGATTTGCGAGAAGCGATCGGGCGGGCGGGTATACCGACGACGGTTTGTCCGCTCCTGACCGGTTTGTTCACAACACTCCCGGCGCCCGTGCGACTACCGTCTTCAACAGTAACAGGAGCAACCAGCACCGTATCGGAGCCAATGAAGACGTCCTTGCCGATCTCGGTGTGATGCTTCTGGATACCATCATAGTTGGCGGTAACGGTTCCGGCACCAATGTTCGTGTTCTCACCAATATGAACATCGCCCAGATAACCGAAGTGACCGTTCTTCACATCGGCATCAAGGTGCGCGTTCTTGAGCTCGGCGAAGCTGCCAATATGGCTGCGCTCACCGATATCACATCCTTCACGGACATGCGCATAGGGGCCAGTATCGGCATCGTTGCGGACCGTCGATTTCTCCACGGTGCTGGTGCGAATGGTGACATTGTCTCCAATCGTCGCGTCAATCAGCACCGCATACGGACCAATTGTGCAGCCGCGGCCAATAGAAGTGTTACCAAGCAAGATGGTTCCGGGGAGCAACGTCGTGTCCTGACCAATGGTGACCGTCTCGTCAATGAAGATGGTTTCCGGGCCAACCATCGAGACACCAGCGGTCATATGCTTCAGGCGCATTTCCTTGCGAACGATTGCATCCGCGTTCGCCTGCTCCACTCGTGTGTTGATACCGACGCTCACATTCTCAGGGCCGATTACGGCATCAACCGGCCATGGCTCGCCATCCTGGTGTTCGGCAACTGCCACCGTAACCAGATCGGTAAGGAAGAATTCCTTCTTCACCGGGTCCATCGGCAGTGTGCGAATCGCTTCCAACGCCCAGTTTCGCTTCAAGACCATGATGCCGCTATTGATCTCGGTGATACCCTCGCGTTGAGAAGGATCGTCGTTAACAAACTCAATGATCGCGGTCACACGCCCCTCGTCGTCGCGAGCAATGCGACCATATTTGGCGGCATCATCGAGCTTGCACGTCAGGAGAGTGACAGTTGCATCCTTCTCGAGAGCATCCTGAACAAGCTTGAGCATAATTTCATCGGTAAGCAGTGGATTGTCGCCAAGCACGCTAATGATGTAGTCGACTTCCGGGAGAGCCTCAATCGCTGCCAGCACCGCATGTGCGGTGCCAGTTGGCACCTCCATGATGGCAGTATCGAATTGCCCTTCCATATCGAGTTGCGTGGCAAGATCGGTCATTTCCGGATTGATCACAACACAGATGTGATCCGGATTAATCGCTCGGGCCGCGGAAATGATGCGCTTTACGATCGGCACACCGGCCACCGGGTGGACATGCTTCGGCCCTGAGGAGTTGAAGCGTGTGCTTTTGCCTGCCGCCAGAATGGCAACAGCAAGGGATACCGGCTCGCGCTGTGAGTCAGATTGCAATGTCACAATAGGGGGTCACTCTTCCGAAAACCACGTGGGCAGCCTCTGGCTCGCGGACCAGGATTCGAACCTGGAATAAAGGCTCCAAAGGCCCTTGTGATACCATTTCACCATCCGCGAATGCGGCCATGGTCAGTTTACCGGGAATCCACTGCGCATGCCAATTTCCGCCACGTTATCGTGTTTTCATCCGGCATCTGCATCATGAACGAAACGCACACTCTCCCGTCTACACTGCGTGTTTCGGTGGCGTGCTTTCGCTGGAATGGCGCTGCGCTTGAGACGATTGTCCAGACCGATGGCACGCTGCCATCGACACTCTCCGAGCGCGATGAGTCGCTCGATACCACCGCCACCCGGATTCTGGGCGATATCTTTCCCGAACCAGCAGCCTATGTCGAACAGCTCTATACCTTCAGCCATGTTCATTGCGACATTCGCGAAACGTTAGTGACCTATATCGCGCTTTTCGCACCCGATGTGCGCGGCAGCGTGGAATGGTGCAAGCCGAACGGTCTCGCTCTTCGCGACGCTACCGTGCTGGACTACGCCGTCGTACGACTTCGCGCCAAACTCGAGTACACAAGCATCGTCTTCCACCTGATGCCGCCTGTGTTCACCATCGCCGAACTTCAGAGCGCGTATGAAGCTATTCTGGATGAGCGCCTCGACAAGCGAAACTTCCGTCGGCGCATGACCACGAGTGGCATGTTGATCGAGACCGGGGAGAAACGTCGCGAGGGTCCGCATCGACCCGCTGCACTTTACCGATTCTCGGGGCGAGCAGACCGCTCCTCCTATCTCACGCCAGTAAGCATCATCTCGGAGGAGACACCGGCATGACCGAGCGCATTGGTATTGTGGCGGCATTCAGCAAACCCGAAGCGCGCGAGCTCGCGGCCACGATCAGGAGCTATCTCGAGACCAAAGGCATCGCCACCCTGATTGAAACCGAGATCAAGGCTGGGGATGAGTGCAATGTCGATGCCATTGTCGTGCTCGGTGGCGACGGGTTGATGATGCGCATGGCCAACACCTTCCCGGATATCCCTCTGATCGGTATCAACTTCGGCAAGGTGGGATTTTTGGCGTTGGTGGAGCAGAGCGATTGGCAACAAACGCTCGATCTCTTTCTGGCTGGCGACTACGATCTCGATGAAAGCAGCACACTCCAGAGCACCCTGGTGCGCGGTGATCAGCAGGAAGATCAGGGCTGGGCAATCAACGATGTGGTGATTCGCGCCGGTAACCGGATGATTGAGGTGGAGGTCTATATCGATGGCTTCTTCGTCAATCAGTATCCAAGTGATGGCCTAATCGTCAGCACACCCCGCGGTTCCACCGCCTATTGCATGGCTGCAGGTGGACCAATCCTCACACCCGGAGTCAAGGGATTCGCAGTGGTACCGATCAGTAGCCACTCCCCGATTCGCACCCCGATGATTGCGGCAGAGGATAGCGTCATTGAACTCGTCTCAGCGAATGCACATCCCGCCAGTCTGATTCTGGATGGGCAGTCGACTGCGCATCTGCGTCAGTACGATATGGTGCGAGTCACTCGCGGCATTCACAAGTTCATGCTCGTACGCGTCAAGACAACGAGCTTCTATACCGCGTTCCGGGAGAAGTTCAATTTCCAGACGCGTCCGAACGCTATCCCGAGTCGGATGGCGTTACCAGGTGCCAAGGAAGAGGCGTAATGCGGGTCTGGAGTGTGCACCGCGTTTCATACGCGGTGCTACGACTACTCGTCCTGCTTGGTGCTGACAGCCGGGATTTCGGCGGTGACAAGCGGCTTGGCTTCATAGGCGCTCTGCGTCTGCTGGGCGGCTTCTGCCTTTAGGCGTCGCTCAATTTGGGCGGGATCGACCCAACCAATCTTCTTCGCTTCGGGATCGACAGGTTGAATCTGCACCAGTGGCTGCACCGGCGCATGCTCCTGCTGCTCCGAGCCACAATACGGACAGATATCCCAGCGCAAATCGACCAGCTTGCCACAGGTATGGCATGGCTCTCGTAGCTGGGTATTGCAGTGGGGGCAAATCTGCCAGTCATCCTGCATGAAGTGATGGCAGTTCGGACAGGTGGGGAGTTCCTGTAGATCCTGGAGCAGATACTCCTCCTCCAGCGATTTCTGGTAGGCCTCGTCCAGGGTCTCTTTTGGTCGCAGCATCATATAGAGCAGTACGCCCGGGAACCAGAAGAAGACAGCCAGAAGCGTGCTAAAGACCTGAGTGACCACATTCTTGCTGCGTGACTCGATATCGCGGAAGGTCCAGGTGATAAGTACAAACCAGGTGGCTACAAAATACGCACCGCCAAGGGCGATGAGTATCTGCAGTGACCTGGCGATGATTCCTTCGTAATTCAAACAGAAAGCTCCTCGGCCGCGAACTGGTGCGAACGATCGATTGATCGCGGCGTGCGGAAGTATTCTACCCCGTCAGACGCTCGAAGCGCCGAACCGGAAGAACGAAGATGCTGGCCCCCACCCGCACCGGCTCAAAATCGGCATCCGCCACGCTCACCGAGGCAAACGGCATGAGGGGATTGACGAAGGCCCGACGGGCGTTGGTGTTGCGTCCAACAATGCGAGCGACGGCCGGTACCTGATCATCGTCAACGCCAATCAGAAAGGTGACATTTGAAACGCGCAGGAACCCGCCTGCGCTATTGATCTGGGTAGCGCGAAAGCCTCCCTCGTGCAGAGCATCGAGCACGTCTTCCGCATCTGATCCCTGAACCACCGCGATCACGAGCTTCATGATGTCACCGCCAGATGAAAGTGCGCCACCACAGCTATCCGAATCGCAGCCGTGACCGTTTCAATATCGGCGCTGGCATCAATGATTGTCCATGAGGATGGATCGGCGTGAGCCAGTTCGAGAAAGGTTTGCCGCACGCGTTCATGGAATGCGAGGGATTCACGATCAATACGATTGATTTGTCCGGCATCACCATGACGACGGTTCAGCCCCACTTCCACTGGCAAATCGAGCAGAATGCGGAGATTCGGAACCAACCCACCAGTGGCGAAGTGCTGAATGACAGCCAGTTGCTCCATATTCAGTTGGCGCCCGCCACCTTGATAGGCATAGGTGGAATCGGCATAGCGATCACAGACAATGGCATCGCCACGCTCGAGTGCAGGCAGCAGCACCTCGTGCACATGTTGCGCACGCGCGGCGCTCATGAGAAGCGCTTCCGTCTCCGCATGGAGATGGAGGTGATCGCTCTGCAGCAGGATGGCGCGAATCTCATCACCGGTGGCGGTACCACCCGGTTCTCGCGTCTGCACGACAGTCAATCCACGAACACAGAGCCACTCCGCCAGACGCGTAGCCTGCACGGACTTCCCCGCTCCATCCGGTCCTTCCAGCACAATGAACACCGCTACTGCACTCCGGGGCGATAGATCTCGACATGACGGAAGGGATCACGTCCCCGACTACGGGAGCCAAGATTGTAGCGTTCGGCGAGCTCATGCTGCATGCGCCGGATCGTGGGTGCTTGCGGTCGCAGCGCGGTCGCCGGGGCTCCTTGCATGATGGCATTGATTGCTTCCTCGGCTTCCGAGAGCGCGATCGTCACATCATGCATCCGACGTTCGCGCGAACTCAGTTTTGGGGCAGAGGTATCCTCCCCGTCATCGATATCATCATCAATGGTGGATGGAAAGATCGAACGCAGTACATTCTCCATCTGCACACCGGTATTGCTGCGCAGCACATAGACAGGTATGCCGCGCATCTCCGCCTCACGTACTGGTTCGGCCTTGTTGCGATAGGTATTCTTCAGCGTCATTACAATATCGGCTTCGCGCTCGGTCTTGACGATAATAGCGGGTGCATTCAGCCGACTGATCGAAGCATCGAGCCGGTGTCGACTCAAGCCAAAGGGGAAGATCCGAATCGGCTTCTCCGGTGTACCGCGGCCTTTGGCCATTGCTGCCAGTGGCGGAATGACGGTACGAGCATCGATAACGCCAACATCTGTGGGTTCCTCGAGATGTTGTGATCGCTCCAGCGCCTCGGCGAAAAGCGCATCATCGAAGATCGGCTCGGTCCGCGGTGCGATTGAGTTTTGGCGACCTGAGCGCTGGCGATTGGTCGGATCGCGTCGCTCATCCTCCGAGGCTGCGCTGGTGATCGAGCCATCGCTGTGCCGTGTACGACGCTCAGAACGCGGTGGAGCACCGCGAAGCAAGGCATCGACGGTGGCGGCGACATCCTTGTGCACGATCACCTCGTCGCGTTCAACGATCTCGACCATCACTCCGAACGTCGGTGGAGCCTTGCGCTCCAGGATCGATTTCTGGGTGCCGCGGCGGCGTGCCTCCTCGTCGGAAAGCGTGACGCTCTGAATACCACCAATGAGATCCGTCAGCGTGGGATTCAGCATCAGGTTCTCAAGCGTATTCCCATGTGCCGTGCCAATAAGCTGCACACCGCGCTCAGCGATCGTGCGCGCAGCCATAGCCTCCAGCTCAGTACCAATTTCGTCGATCACCACCACCTGTGGCATGTGGTTCTCCACAGCCTCAATCATGATGCGATCCTGAGCTGTCGGTGTCGGCACCTGCATGCGTCGGGCCCGACCGATAGCCGGATGCGGAATATCGCCGTCGCCAGCGATCTCATTGCTGGTATCGACCACCACCACGCGTTTGCGCAGTTCATCCGCCAGTACGCGCGCGGTCTCGCGTAACAGAGTCGTTTTGCCGACGCCCGGTCGACCGAGAATGAGCACACTCTCGCCGCTCTCGATCAGATCGCTAATGATGGCGATTGTGCCGTAAACAGCACGACCAATACGACACGTCAGCCCGACGATCTCGCCGGTACGATTGCGAATGGCGGAGATACGATGCAGGGTGCGTTCGATACCGGCACGATTATCATCGCCAAAGGTGCCAATACGCTCCGCGACCATCGCCAGGTCTTGACGCGTGACATCGATGGCACTCAGCTCGATCTCTTCGTGCTGGAAGCGAGCTTCCGGCAGGCGTCCGAGATCAATCACGATCTCGACCAGCGGCCCGTACTCCGGATGAGCGGCTTGAAGCTGTTTTACCTCGCTGGCGATTGCTTCGGGAAGCACCTCCAGCAATACCTGTATGTCATCCGTGATAGCGTGTTCATTGCCATTACCGTTACTACTCATTTGTTCTTCCTGAGCTTGATCGTCAGACACGAGAATGTGAGATGCATTTGTCTGGTTCTCAGCACTGCTCATGGATATCCCTCACATAAAACGACGGTACTCGTTGCGGATCTGATTCGACTGGCCGGAGCAACTCAAATGTCTCCGCAGCACGCCTGGCGGCTGGAACAGTGGTGTATTTCACCATCAGGAACTGCTCGGCAACGGGCTCACCGATGTACTCCGCCAGACTGCTGCTCAGGTCGGCCTGATAACCTCGCAACAATAGATAGATTGGGCGAGATGTTTCGCTGCGCAGGGCCAGCAACACGCTGCCGAGCAGGGACGCGACATCCGCCCGATCCATGGGTGTGGTCATCACATCCAGCACGTGGAAGTGTCGTTCCGTTCGCACCCGGATAAACGCGGAGATATCGCCATTGTTAGCGACAAACCATCCTCGCTGGGTGCGACCTTCGGTATCAACATCCCAGGCGTGGCTGGTGAGCGCTTCAGCAGTCTGAACCTCGCGCGGAGTTGTATGGAGATAGAGCTGGTGCACTCCCCAAACATCCGACTTCTGCTGGCTGCGTACCCGCTGATCGAGGTGAGCAACAGCGCGGTCATGGATCAGGCAAACCTGTTCCCGCGTGTATGCCGCAAAGCCAACCGCACGCATAGCCGCGGCAATCGGACTATCGACATCGACCCGAGCGAGAATACGGCGCGCGCCTCTGCTCCCGGCTTCGCCAACGGCATGCTCCAGTAACGCTACCGGAATCTCAAAATCGGAAAGGTCACATTCATGTATGGCCATGAATTGCAAATGCCAGCGATCATCTGCAGGCTGTTGCCGACACTGCAACGCTCCGAGCTTTTTACCTGATCGTTTGTCCACCGCCAGATAGATCGGTTGATCGGTATTCTCGGCGCGGAAGAGCCGACGCAACACCAGCTTCACCGCTCCCGGTTGCACGAATGAACTTTCGGGGAATCGCAGCTCGATACGCTCGGCGAATCCCGCCAGGGCGTTGGATTCCAGAAGATGATAGGGACGGACAGAGATATCGGATTGCTGGGGCGCGTTCGTGTGTGGCTGACTGGGCTGGTTGTCGAACCGCCGTGGGCCAGACTCCTTCTTGCCGAACTGGAGGACGCGCTGGGCGTCATGATTACTTCGTATAGCCATTACCCTGATTCTAGCGACCACCCTCCCTGGATACAAGCATTGCTGCAAAGCCCAGGTTAAAAGATGCGCCGACCCGCCAATGATCGGCCAAGTGTCATATCGTCCACATACTCGAGATCGCTACCGACCGGGAGTCCACTGGCTGGTCGTGATACGTTCACACCGAGCGGCGCCAACTGGCGATGGAGATAGACGGCGGTGGCATCGCCATTGAGATCGAGATTCGTGAAGACGATCACTTCATCCGGCGAATCTACCTTCACGCGTTCGATCAGCTCGGAGATGCGGAGCTTATCCGGAGTAATGCCATCGACCGGCGAGATCGCGCCGTGGAGTACGTGGTACTTCCCACGATATTCGTGCGTGCGTTCGATCGCGACCACATCGAGCGGATCCTGAACGACGCAGATCGTGTTTTCCCGACGAGGATCGCTACAAATCTCGCATGGCACCTGCTCGGTCATATTGAAGCAGATGGGACACATGCTGATACGATTCTTGACCTCAACAATCGCCTCGGCCAACGCAACCGCATCCTCACGGCTCGCCTTAAGAATGTGATAGGCCAGACGACTGGCTGTCTTGGGACCGATACCGGGCAGCTTCGCCAGCTCCTGCGAAAGAGTCGCGACCGGCTGAGCGACACCCGACCCGAATGCTGAACTCATGGAACACCTCGTTACTCGAACATCTATTCTATTTTACCACCTGGAGTAAACGCGACGATCAGCGAGCAGGCTCGGTCCTGTCAAGCCGCCAATTGTTAGTCGCCGCCAGGAGCCAACTGGTGGCGAGGAAACACACCAGCACGATCAGGCTGAACACGAATACCTGCGGATAGCCGTTCTCACGTGGATCGAGGAAGGGATAGGGATACCAGTCCACAATTGGTCCGCGAATGAGTGAATAGGCGAAATATGCCAATGGATAGAGTGACCAGACGATCGTCTGCCGGAATTGCAAGCGGTGCACCAACGGGATGAGCAGAAAATCGATCACCATGACCAACGGCATAACGATATGCAGCACATGATTCACCCAGGGGATGGTGGTTTGCAGCTCCTCGGAGATGTCGACGAGAAGGAGATTGTAGATAACACCAGTCAGCATCAGGTAGATGGTGGCACCACCGCGGATGAGATCCCAGACCCGGGTCTTTGCCGGTATAACCAGTCCGCCATAGAGCAGGATAACCGCGCCGATGATATTGCTCTGAATCGTAAAGAAGCTAAAGAAGTGAGCAATGTTCGGCGACTTCTGCATCTGGACCACGACGGCAACGATGCAGAGCAGCGCAAAGCCAACACGCCAGAGCCGCACCAATGGGGAGCGATCAGAAATCATCGACGTGTTGTGATCCATTTCTGCCCCCTCATTGTCCGGCCAACATTCCTGGCAAACCATATAAGCGTACGGGAGGCGTCGTGTATGACACCTCCCGTTATCTCGATTCTGAATGTGACCTAATCGATCTCGACTGCTTCGTAGTTGCGCAGAACCGGGCGGCCCTTGGCACCGTCGGCGGGACCAATGATCCCCTCTTCTTCCATCTGCTCGATCATGCGCGCAGCGCGGTTGTACCCGACGCGTAGTCGACGCTGCAGCATACTGGCAGAGGCGGTACCCTGTGACCGCACGACATCCAGCGCCTGCTGATACAGCGGTTCGTCCTCATCCAACTCGAAGTCGCCACCACCTCCGGTATCCGCGTTCTTGCCAGAACTGGGCAGATTCAGCCATTCCGGGTGGTAGTTCGGATTCGGCGAGACCGTCTTCCAGTGGTCGACAATCGATTTCACCTCATCATCAATAAACGCACCCTGCACGCGGGTTGGTTTGGACTCATCCGGCGGAAGATAGAGCATATCGCCACGACCAAGCAACCGTTCGGCACCACCAAGATCAAGCACCACCCGGCTATCGGTTTGGCTACTGACCGCAAAGGCGATACGGGCCGGCACATTGGCCTTGATCAGACCAGTGAGCACATTCACCGATGGTCGCTGCGTGGCAATGATGAGATGGATACCGGTGGCACGCGCCATCTGCGTGAGGCGGGCCAGCAGCGTTTCGACTTCGTCTGGTGTCGTCATCATGAGATCGGCGAGCTCGTCGATGATCACCACCATATAAGGTAGCTTCTCGGCTTCCAACTCTTCGGCAGCCCAGGTGCGATAACCATCGAGATTGCGTACACCAACCTGCTTGAAGAGCTCGTAGCGACGGTTCATCTCCCGCAGCACCATGCGCAGCGCACCAACAACCTTGTCCATCTCGGTCACAACCGGGCACATCAGGTGTGGTACACCGTTGTAGCCCACCAGCTCGACCATCTTCGGATCGATCATGACCAGCTTGAGTTCATCCGGCTGTTTCACGCTGATCAGCGTGCTGATAATGCCGTTGATACAAACCGACTTACCGGAGCCGGTAGCACCAGCGATCAACAGATGCGGCATCTTGGTGAGATCACCAACGATGTACTTGCCGTTCACATCGCGACCCAACGGCAGCGGTAGCTTCGCCTTATTCTTGCGGAAGGCCGGCGATTCCAGCACCTCACGCAAACCCACCGTGGCGATTTGCGGATTCGGGATCTCGATACCAACGCGCGCCATGCCCGGAATTGGTGCTTCCATGCGGATGCTTTGCGCAGCCAGAGCCAGGGCGAGATCGTTCTGCAACGAGACAATCTTGCTCACCTTGACACCATTGGCTGGCTCCAGTGCGAACTGCGTTACCGCCGGACCGGGATTGATCTCGCGCACGGTGGCGCGCACGCTGAAACTCTGCAGCGTGGATTCGATGACGCCGGCCTTACGTTTGAGCAAGTCGGGGTCCGGAATCACCTGCTCGTAGTAGGGCAAGAGTTGCAGATCGGGCAGCGGGAAGGGCAAACCTGCCTGAACCGCTTTGGTCTCTACCACCTTGGCGGGTGAAGTGACCTTCCCTTCCTTGGGTTTCTCCGGCAGATTCACCACCAACTCGACTGGCTTCTCCAGCACCGGTTCAGCCACAAGCTTTGGTGCCCGCTTCTTCTTCTCAACGACCGGTGTGACGGCGGTGAAGCGCAGGGTCTGGTTTGGCACCTGGGCGACCACCGGTTTGGGATTGGCCGTCTCCCGTTTTGGGAGCAGGCGACGAATCTCCTGATCAAATGAATGCAGATCGTGACCTGAAAGCAGGAAGATCGAGAGAATACCCAATCCGAAAAGAACGATGCCTGCAAAGACACGACCGAGCATGCCCGTGAGCAGATCGTTCACGATGCTGCCGATGGCGCCACCATCGTTGCGGGAATCGAGGAGACCGGCAGCACCGGCAACAAAGGCAATACCACCAAAGTAATGGCGGAAGAGCAAAACCGGGCCATCGCCAGCGGTGAATGCGCGGACAGCGATGAGTACCGAGAAGATAGGCACAACGAATGCGGCATCGCCCGCGAGCGCGTGGAGCACACCGCCCCACCACTTCACAAACGCGCCATCCTGGGCACCCCGACCAATCGCCCAGCTACTGAGCAACGCCAAAACAGCGAAGATTCCGCCAAGAAGCTCACGCTTGAAGCGATCGCTCATATCCAGCTGCGGCACGGCCCCCTGCACAAGGGCACGTGTACGGATAGCCAGCAACGAGAGCCCCGTCGGCTGCGACGGTGTCGCCTTTCTGGTGGATTTCGTTTTCTTTTTCGTGGCGGCGCCCTGAGCGCGGGTTTGTGTCGCCATGCGAAATCTCTTTCCTCAATATGCGGGGAGACAAGATGAATATCGACTGCGGAGCATCTTGTCACAACGTACGTACAGTATATGCCAAGTTGTCACGGATGTACAGAGTGAACGATCAGCACGAGTGCGCTAGGAATTCGGGGGCCGAAAATCGCTTGACACACAGATTAGTGGTGACCTATACTTCCTTCGCTGCCGAAATGATCGGTGTACGCGGAAGTGGCTCAGTGGTAGAGCATCTCCTTGCCAAGGAGAAGGTCGCGGGTTCGAATCCCGTCTTCCGCTCCACAGGAACGTGACAACGGGCCAGACAACGATGTCTGGCCTTTGTTGTTTTTCCCGGTAATCGGTGGAGACTATCCGCCCAACCGCGTACACTCACTATCACTGCGGGCGTGGCGGAATGGCAGACGCTGCGGACTTAAACTCCGTTGGGGAGACCCGTGCGGGTTCGACTCCCGCCGCCCGCACCCCTCACCTACATCCTATCGAGCTCGGCCTCATAATCCGACGTACGAGATACGACCCCATAGCGCCGCACCCAAAGTAGCTGGACAATCTCAACGACGCTCACTACAATCACATTAGTTCGATAATCGAACCAAAGTGATTTACCGGCAATGAAGGAATCTCGACATGAGCAGGAACACCCCTCAACCAAACGTTTGGGCAAACAGGATCGCCTTATTCGTTTTTGGTGTCCTCATCGCATTGAGCTTTGGCCTGGTGCACCCAATCCTCTATGCAATTGGTGTTGGCATTTTGATATCACTGGCGTTTGTCGTCTTCGTCAAAATCACCGGAATCGAACCCGGCTGGCCACGGGACTAACACCGCAGGAATCGATTTAGTATGTCAACGAATCACGCCGCTCTTGTCTTTTACCTCAGTAAAGCGGCGAAAGAGATGTCACGTCCCTCTCTACGGATGCGCGCGCTCATTGCTGAGAGCGCAGGAATACATGTCACAGATGCTGAATGTATCGACTACCTGCTTGACATGGGACAGGCGAGTGCAACGGATCTCGCGCAGGCGATGCACCTTAGCAAGAGCAGTGTGACCGCCATGATTGATCGTCTGGAACGTGTAGGGTATGTGACGCGTACCATCGACGAAACTGACCGGCGCCGAATTATCGTGGCACCAAACCTGCCCCTGGTGAGGGAACGCATCTTGCCCTTCTACCATGCTTACGGCACAGCGTTCCAGGAAATGGCGCATCAGTATACCCATGAAGAGCTATGTTTTCTGACGAAACACTATGAGGCAGTCACCGCTCTTTACCAACAGCAAGTCGCAATACTTGAATGCGAGGAATAGTCCGCAGAATCAGCTATCTTCTCCGGCCCGCTGGGCACAAGGCCCAGCGCTTGTCTCTACTATGGAGATGTGA
>JAGQGU010000057.1 GCA_020432165.1 Thermomicrobiales bacterium | reverse complement strand
TGGTACCTCCAGAATAGACAAGACTTGGGCCTCAAGAGCGACGGTACGTCGCGATTGAGTTGCCCGGGTTCCAGTATTCCCCATCTGCCAATTCCGCCTCTTGTTTCGGAGTTGAGTATCGGCGGACACCTGAACCCGGGCAACTCGCGCAGCTTCGCTGCTGCGAGGCCCGGGTCTACATGGAAATGACTCGTGAACTTTGGTCTGCCTGAATGAGAGAGTCGTGTGCTGCCCTCTGTGTTACCCTCGCTCGGTACCGTTCTCGTGTGCTTCGATGACATGATCGGCCATGACTCGGGCGACTTCCTCAATATCATCCATCACGGTGAAGAGTTCGTCGTCGCCGGGCGAGATGAATCCGCCATCGCGCAATGTCGTTTTGATCCACTCCACCAGTGGTCCCCAGTACGAAGAATCGAAGAGAATCACGGTGGTTCGTGGCAGCTTGCCAGTCTGGATCAACGTGATGACCTCGAAGGCTTCATCCAGCGTGCCGAATCCGCCGGGCATGAAGACGAAGCCGTGCGAATACTTTACGAACATCACCTTGCGCACGAAGAAGTAGCGGAACTCGAGCCCTGTATTGACGTATTGATTGATCCCCTGCTCGAAGGGAAGCTCGATGCCGGCACCGATCGATTCTCCACCGTGCTCGAATGCACCCTTGTTGGTTGCTTCCATGATGCCCGGTCCGCCGCCGGTGATGACCGTGATCCCACGCTCGGCGAGTCGCTGTCCCAACGTCTCCGCGGCCTGATAGATCGGCGACTCGGGTTTGAGTCGTGCCGAGCCAAAGATGCAGACGGCCGGTCCCACCTCGGCGAACGCATCGAATCCCGCCACAAACTCGCTGGTGATACGTTGTACCCGCCACGGATCGCTGTGCACAAACTCTGCAGCTCGTTCCCGATCTTCCTGAGTCCAGCTCAGAATGCGTTGATCGGAGGTGCTGTGTTTTCCCTTGCCCCGCTTCGGCTGGAGACTGATATCGATCTGCCGCGGCCGTTGATTACTTGTCATTGCGTCCTACTCCTCTCGGTAAACACTACCGCACGCGGTAAAATGCGGACAGGAGGGGGACCGATGGGTCGATGGCTGCGGATACTGACGGGAATAGCAATCTGTGCGCTGCTGGCAGCCTGTGGGGGTGGGGAATCGCCAACAGATGCGACGCCCACTGCCGTGAGCACGCCTCTGGCAGAATCATCGCCCACCGCACCGGCGCAGCCGATGGTTATCGGTCAGATCATTTGGGCGGAAGAGACGGACGCCACCACCGGTGCACCGGTTAATCAGGTGACTGGATTTACGACTGAGTCGCCTGCGATTGTGGCAGTCGTGGAAGTCACCAATTTGCCCGCAGGCACGCAATTCACTGCTGCCTGGACGCTCAATGACAGCACTATTACCGATAGTCCCATGACGGTGGTCGCTCCGGGCGATATGACGCATGCCTGGATTAGCTTCCGCTTCACCCGTGATGGGGAGCGCCGCTATCCGCTCGGTCAGGTGGGGGTCACCATCACCGCCAGCGACGGCACGATGCGTGAGGATACGGTGGAAATCGGATTTCCATAGCAGGCGTCATTCCGAAGGGTAGCGAGGAATCAACCGAACGATTGGTGGCTTGGCCAGCAGGCTGATAGAGCAATCGTGCCGTCATTCAGCTCAGGATTCGGGATGGAGATAGCATCCCCACGCCCCCAGGGATAAACCCTGGGGCTACGTTCTGGCCGCGTCATTCCGAAGGGTAGCGAGGAATCAGCCGAACGATCGGTAGCTTGACCGATGGCTGATACAGCAATCGTGCCGTGATTCAGCTCAGGATTCGGGATGAAGATAGCATCCCTACGCCCCCAGGGATAAACCCTGGGGCTACGTTCTGACCGCGTCATTCCGATGCGTAGTTACAGCGCCTCGTGTTCGAATGGTGGCAACGTTTCGCCGGCGCGAATCGGCACAGTGATGCGATTCTCGAATGGAGGAATGACGCAACTCCAGCCAGTGTTATAGGCACAGTAGGGGTTGTAAGCCATATTGAAATCGATGCTCAGCTTGCCATCCGGGCGTGCCTTCGGATCGACATAGCGGCCTACCCCGTACGTTTCGTTGCCGGAGGTCGCATCGCGGAAGGGCAGGAAGAACTTGCCACTGGTCGTATCCTGGAAGACGCTCAAGGTAGCGTTCTCGCCATCGACCGGCACGCTAATCCGGCCAACACGCACGTATTGCTTCGTGCCGCCACTCTCGGTACCTACCGTGATCTCTTCGCCAATGCCTTCACCAGAAGTATCAAGCTCCAGCACCAGATTGAGATCCGGATTCTCCGGATAGTAGTTCAGATGCTCGAACCCGACTTTCTGTTCTGCCGTAAGCGGACTGCTCTCGTTGGTGCGGAAGTAGTCATCCTTGCGCTCGCGGAATCCGGCGAGTCTGCTATTTGTCGTCATGTACGTTACCTCGTGACCGATAATTGTCCGTAGACATCCAACACTTCACTAATGGAAGTATAACATCAGGACTTCGCTATCTTCTCGGCATACTGCTTGCGGCTGTACTCGATCTCGGTCAATGCGCGGTCGAGACCGTGCCAGCCATCGATAGCGACAAACTTCTTCTCCAGCATTTTGTAGGTGGCGAAGAAATGCTCGATCTCCTGCAGCCAGTGCTTACCGACCTGGCTAAGATCGCGATAGTTGTTGAAACGGGGATCACCGATCGGTACCGCCAACAGCTTGAAATCCGGGCCCTTGTCGTCCGTCATTTCAAGTCCACCCAGGGGGCGGGCATGAATGTGGCAGCCAGGGAAGCTCGGCTCGGTCATAAGCACACAGATATCCAGCGGATCGCCGTCATCGGCCAACGTCTCCGGCACAAAGCCGTAGTCGGTGGGGTAGTGGACTGAGCTGTAGAGCACGCGATCGAGAAAAAATTTACCGGCTTCCTTGTCATATTCGTACTTGTTACGACTCCCGCGTGGGATCTCGATGAGTGCCAGCACCTCATGGTCATTGTCAGTTGCGGCAAGCTGAATCGGCGAGGAAGGATTCTCGGACATCGTCGTGGTTCTCCGTTGTTTGATTTAGCTACGTCTTTCCGCATCCCCGGATCGCGCGATGCGTCATGCCATACGGATGCGGAACTATCCCCACCCACGTAGGGATAAACCTCATGTCCATTAGTTTACAGGCAAGTCAGGTGACGGATGTATTCAGAGAGGCATATCGGCGTTCGCTGCCAGGCGCTGGAGCGCGGCCGCGATTACGCGTGTGCCGGCTTCGATCGAGCCATCCAGAGCGAAGTGTGTTTCCAGGCTGAGCGGACCATCGTAGCCACCCTCGTGCAGCCATCGTAGCTGCGATTCCCAATCGCAGACGCCCTCGCCGGGAACAACGAAATGGTCGGCCGGAATGGCATTGCCATCCTTAACGTGGACATGACCAATGCGATCGGCAACAGCGTTGTACTGCGCTTTATCTGGTACCACACCCAGAGCGGAGATATTGCCAGGGTCCCAGATCAGTTCAAGGGCAGGATCGGTAATGCGTTCCAGATACCAGGCCGCTTCGGTACCACTGCCGATATTACAGGCATGCTCATTTTCGAGGCCGAGCAGCTTACCGGCATCGGCAGTGATTTCGGTGGCATGAGCCAGTGTTTCCAGAATCTCTTCTCGCACAGCTTCTGGATCGCGCACGCGCCAGAAACTGAACGCTCGCACCATCGGCGCATCCAGGAGATGTGCAATTTCCAGGGAGCGCTTCAGCACATCCTGGTGTTGTTCACGGGTGAGCTCTTTGGCACCGTGGGTGTTGCCGATCGTATCGCTGCCATCGCCGAGGTGGGTCTTGAGGAACGGGGAGGCGATATTACAGATATCAAACCCACCCTCGTCCAGTTGTATCTTGATCTCCCGCAGGCTCTCATCGTTGTGGTCGACAATCGATTTGCCATTCACCACGCGTAGCTCCACGGTGCGGATGCCCAATTCTGAACAGACCGCTAACGCATGCGTTAGGTCGTCACTGATTTCATCGGTGATAACAGCGAGTCGTGCCATGAATTACGCCTTCAACAATCGTTCGCGGATAGCCGTTACATCGCCGCGCAGGTTGGCATCGCGTTCCATCTCCTGCTCGATCTTGCGCACACCGTGCAGCACGGTCGTATGATCGCGCTTGCCCAGCACCCTGGCAATCTCTTCCAGGGAGATATCGACATCCTTCCGCATCAGATACATGGCAACGTGGCGCGGAAAGGAGACATGTCTGGCGCGACTATTCCCGAGTAACTCGCGTTCCTCAATGCTGAACTGTGCGCAGACAGCCTCAATCACATCACCAGCGGTCGTTTGGCGATTGGCACGGATGGCTCCATCGCTGAGCGCTTCCATCGCCATCGCGAGCGTAATCGGGCGATTGTAGAGCTGCGCCATCATGAGCAGCTTGGTCAGGGCTCCTTCGAGCTCACGGATATTGGTCTGATCACGACGGGCGATATATTCCAGTACGTCGTCGCCAATGCGCACATTCCGCTCCTCCGCCTTGGCACGCAGGATAGCGGTCCGCATCTCGAAATCCGGACTCTGCACATCTGCCACCAAGCCGCCAGCGAAGCGACTGCGCATGCGTTCTTCCAGCTGGGCAATGGCACGCGGTGGCTTGTCGCTACTCACAATCACCTGCTTGCCACTCTGATGCAACGCATTGAAGGTATGAAAGAACTCTTCCTGTGTGCTCTCCTTGCCGGCGATGAACTGGATATCGTCCACCATCAGAATATCGATGGTGCGATAGCGATCGCGAAAATCCTCCATGCGCTGGTGGCGAATGGCATTGATCACCTCGTTGGTAAACATCTCCGAGCTGACGTAGAGAATACGTAGATCGGGGTTGAGTTCCACCGCGCGATTGCCGATGGCATGCAGCAGGTGCGTCTTGCCGAGCCCGACACCGCCATGCACGAAGAAGGGGTTGTATTGGGTACCTGGCTGCTCCGCCACGGCATTGGCGGCAGCATGTGCCATGCGATTGCTGCTGCCCACAACGTACGTATCGAAGGTGAGATGAGGGAGCAGATTGCCGACGCTCGCTGTCAGCTGTGGTTGACGGGTTGTGATCTGAGATTCCGGGCGCGGGCGGGGCTTTGGCTGCTGGCGTAGCGGAGGCTGTTCGCCGTGCATGAGTCCGAACTCCACGCGAATGCGTCGCCCCACGATCTGGGAAAGTTCGCTCTCAATCTCGCTGGCGTAGCGGCTCTGGAGCGTGCTCATGATAAACGCGTTCGGTGCCTCGATTTTCGCGGTATCGTCGCGGTATTCGCCGATGCTCGTGACCGCGAGATAGTGATCGAAGGTGTTAACCGGGAGCCGTTTTTTCAGGCCAATCAGGGCCGTTTGCCACAGCTGGGAAGCACTCATATCGGAACCCGACACCGTCATTGTTTGGGTCACATTGTTCCGACCAAAAGTGCTCATTGCTCTCCACCCCTCGGCACGTCGCAGACCACGGTGTGCCCGTTTGCGACACCGTTAACTCCCCTGGAACATGTATCCTACGTCACCCCACAAGCCGATTGCGAGGGTTGTGCAGGAATGGCAAGTTCGCCGAAAACGAACCTCGTTCGCGCCCATCGAATCCCCGGTTGGGACGTATCGATAACCGCTACGTTTACCGCGTACGGCCAGCCTTGACGCTGTGACATATCGGCACCACCATAACGCATGCTAGACTGTGCGTGCACTTACCAACTGTATGTGCTTTCCCGTTTTGAACCCATTCAGGCATCATTCCATGCAGACCCTCGCTGACACCACTACTCTCGTTGAACCACGTGATCTCTCTGCTGTGGCCGATCTCCTCACCGAGGATCGTATCGGTCCGCATGATGGTGAGGGTAAAACGGTTGTGGTCGCCATGAGCGGTGGTGTTGATAGCGCGGTTACCGCACTGGTCATGCGCAAGCGTGGTTACAAGGTGATCGGTATGAACCTGCGGCTCTTCAGTCCGGAGGACGAGGATCATCGCGCCAATCCCTGCTGTGGTATTCCGGCCATGGATGATGCCCGCAAGACCTGCGCAACCATTGGTGTGCCGTTCTATGCCATCAATATGGAGATGGAGTTCGGTGCGCATGTCATCAAGAAGTTCGTGGATGAGTATGCTGCCGGCCGTACCCCGAATCCCTGCCTGGAATGCAACCGTCATGTGAAGTTCCAGCACCTGGTGCAGCGCGCGCGACTGCTCGGTGCCGATTGCCTCGCCACCGGCCACTATGCCCGCATTGAATATGGGCAGAATGGCGCTCTGCACAAGCTCTATCGTGCGCTCGATGACCGCAAGGATCAGAGCTATGTGCTCTATACCCTGAATCAGGACCAGCTTGGCTATATCCAGTTCCCCCTCGGGAATCTCACCAAGCCGGAGGTGAGGCGACTGGCGCATGCCTTCGGTCTACCCGTAGCCGACAAGCCGGAGAGCCAGGAGATCTGCTTCGTTGGTAATCGCAGCTATGCCGATTTCGTTAGCGAACATCGGCCAGATGTCACCGTGCCTGGCGATATTGTCACCAACGATGGTGCGGTCATCGGCCAGCATAAGGGGCTGGTACATCACACCGTGGGTCAGCGACGCGGTATCGGCATTCAGGCGCAGAAGCCATTCTTCGTACTGAAGCTGGATACGGAGAGTAATCAGCTGGTGGTGGGTGATCGTGAGGATGCCGAAGCACGCGAACTTGTGATCGATACCGTCAGTCTCACCGGTGGTGTCTGGAGCGATGAGCCATTCGAATGCGACGTGGTTGTTCGCTACCGTGGCACCCCCACGGCTGGCCGAGTAGAGCTTGGCTCCCCGGATAACCGCACCGCTCGCATCACCTTTACGACCGAGCACGGTCCAATTGCGTCACCAGGGCAGGCAGTTGTCTTCTATCACAACGATGAAGTGCTTGGAGGCGGTACCATTAGTGCAGTGGAAAGGCGCGGCGCGAAGGTCTGAAACCGCGCTGTGTCGAGCATGCCTCGGCTGACCTGATACCTCGGGGAACAAGCCATGACCATAATCCAGCCTCACGCATCGATAACTGATCAGGATGCGTGGTGGAAAAGCGCGGTTGTCTACCAGATCTATCCGCGCAGCTTTGCTGATTCCAACGGCGACGGCATCGGCGATGTCCAGGGCATTATCAGCAAGCTGGACTATCTGGCTGATCTTGGTATCGATGTCATTTGGCTCTCGCCCATCTTCAGCAGTCCGCAAGACGATAACGGCTACGATATCAGCGACTATCAGGACATTGATCCGATGTTCGGTACACTCGCCGATGTCGATCAACTCCTGACTGAAGCACATACCCGTGGCATCAAGATCGTGATGGATCTGGTGGTGAATCACACCTCGGATGAGCACCCCTGGTTTATCGAGAGTCGATCCAGCAGGGACAACCCCAAGCGGGACTGGTACTGGTGGCAACCCGCGCGTGAGGGTATGGCCGCCGGTGAACCCGGGGCCGAACCGACCAACTGGCGATCCTTCTTCAGTGGCTCGGTTTGGGAGTTGGATGAGACAATGGGCGAATACTACCTCCATCTCTTTAGCAAGAAGCAGCCTGACCTGAACTGGGAGAATCCCGAGGTTCGGGCTGCGGTCTACGCGATGATGAACTGGTGGCTGGATCGTGGTATCGATGGGTTCCGTATGGATGTCATCAACCTCATCTCGAAGGTTTTGCCCTTGCGCGATGCTGATGTGGCCGGACCGGACGGTTTCGCGCCGGGATTCCAGTTCGTGATGAATGGCCCGCGCATTCACGAGTTTCTGAAGGAGATGTACCAGGAAGTCTTTGCCGGGCGGGATCGGGTTATCACCGTGGGCGAGATGCCGGGCGCAACGACCGATGAGGCACGGCGCTATACCAATCCGGCAGAGCATGAGCTCGATATGGTCTTCCAGTTCGATCATATGTCGCTCGACCGTGGTCTCGACCGCTTCGATATCCAGAAGCTCGACCTGCGCGCTCTGAAGGCGACACTCGGTCATTGGCAGACCGAGCTGCACGATATCGGTTGGAACAGTCTGTACTGGAACAATCATGATCAGCCGCGTGCTGTCAGCCGGTTTGGTAACGACAGGCGCTATCGTGTTGAATCAGCCAAGCTCCTCGGCACCGTATTGCATATGCTCCAGGGCACACCCTATGTCTACCAGGGCGAAGAGCTGGGGATGACGAACTACCCCTTCGCGACGCTTGCGGATTTCCTCGATATCGAGTCGGTGAACTACGCCAGGACTGCCGCCGGCGAACCTGGCTACGACGAGGCAGCGATGATTGCGGCACTGGCCACTGGCGGACGCGACAATGCGCGTACACCCGTGCAGTGGGATGATTCCACGAACGCTGGATTTACTACCGGTACACCGTGGCTCCCCGTAAATCCCAACTATGGAGAGGTGAATGCTGTCGCAGCAGTAGCGGATGAAGGTTCCGTATACCATTATTATCAAGAGTTGATTGCGCTACGGCATCAGTTGCCGGTGATTGTGTATGGCGATTTTGAGTTGTTGCTTGATGAAGATGAGTACATCTTCGCCTACACTCGTACCTGCGCTGACGATCAACTCCTTGTGGTGGCGAACTTCAGCGATGAACCGCACGTGGTAGAGATTGCGGAAGCTGAAGATTGGGCAGCGCAATCAGTGTTAATTGGCAATTACCCGGCAGAATCATTTGGCGCGGGTTTAGCCCTGCAACCATGGGAAGCACGCGTCTACCGACGTTCCATCTGACACCGAATCATCGGGAGAGTGACCTTGAACGAGAAGAGTCCAAAATCCATTGCTATTATCGCGGGTGTGGTTGTCGCAGTGGTCTTGATCGCCATCGTGGTTGTGCTCTACCTGCTGGGTGGGGATCACCAGTCGGCGTTGGAGAAGCTGCGGGATATCGCGATCATCTTCAGTCAGCTGCTGATGTTCATCATTGTGGTGCTATTGGCTGCTATTACGGCCGCGCTGATCTGGTTGGCGATAAAGATCAAGGATCAGGTCATGCCGATGCTGGACGAAGGTCTTGGCATCCTGCGTGAGTTCAAGGGCACCGCCACGCGCGTATCTGGTACCACCAGCTTTGTAACCGAAGAGGCCGTGAAGCCGATTGTGACAGCGGCTGGCCAGTACGCCAAGATTCGGAAAATGGGGCAGATCGTGACGGGCAAGAGCAAGGCCAAGGTTGATCCGCCCACCTTCAGCAGCAAGAAATAGGAGGCAACACCATGCCATATACACTGGATGATTTCCGCCAACAGGCGAAGAAGTACGCGGATGAACTTGATCTGGAGCGAATCCTGGAGTCGATCGATTTCAGCAAGCTGGATACCAGCAAGCTCAAGGATATCGATTTCTCCAAGGGCTTCGAGAGTGCCAGGGGTCAGCTGGAGCAACTTCCCAAGGTGCGTCTGACCACGCAACCACAGCCCGTAGTGGTGCAGGAAGAGGGCGATAGCGGCTTCCTTCCAGGACTGCTGCTTGGTGTCATTCTCGGTGCGATTCTTGCTCTGATCTTTGCTCCAAAGAGTGGCTCGGAAACACGCGAGAGCATCGTTCACGCGGTGGAAGATGTGCGTGAGAAGGTTACGGGCGCTGCCGAAGACATGATTGAAGATGCGCAGGACGCCGTCGAGGAAGCCGCCGCCGACGGCGAAGCCGCTCTGCCCGACGAACCAGCCATCGAACGCGATTTCGGGAAGTAGACGCGCCCCTCGCCAAAGGCGAGTTGGGCGGGTTCATGAGGCTGCGCGGTGCTCAATTCCGGAGCGGGAGGCGGAGTTGACCGCATTCACCGGGTTTTATACCCGTCGCTACCAACCCGGACACCGCATATAAGGGCAGCGAGCTGCCGCCTTCGGCAATGCGGTGCTACCAGGCGCAAGCGCCTTGCGAGGCCTGAGTCTGCGTTTCAATCTCCCAATTCTTCGACTCGCGCCCGTAAAGCAGCGATCTCCCGGCGCAACTCCCGAACCTCTTTCTCCAATACATCGATCCTCTCCGCGTCTGGCAAGGACACTGCCGGACGCGGAAAAGCATCGCTATGCATCGTGAATTCCAGGCGATGGACAGCGCGCGGACCTTCGCCATTTACACGGTGCGCGGTCACGGCAATGTCTGCCTCTACAGGTTCAAAGCCCTCCCAGGAAACCTGAGATTGGTCGATGCTCAACGACTCCAGTAGTGCATTCCCGGAGAAATCGCCATTCACCATGGCGGTGACGGCTATACCATCCGCGCCCACCTGCCATCGATGGACCTTGATGTGTTGACCATTGATGCTGACATAATCCGGTCGTTCCACGTCTCACCTCATCTCAATTCTTGACCAAGTGTATGGGTATTACCGTTATCGCCTGCACGATTGGGTCAGGTTCGTATAGGATTAACCAGAGTTCCGCCCTGGTGCAGGCCATCTGCGCCTCGCGTAGAAACAGCACCGGCCTCGGCAGTTCTCCCACCAATCACTGCAAGATTCGCGCCAGAAAGGGTGACGGATGTCCGGAGCACTGCTTCAATGAACACCGCCATACTCCTGCTGATTGTCGCTATTGCCGCGCCATTTCTGGCGTTGGCCAGCGGCGCGATTCATCCGCGCCTGGTTCCGCATGTCTCGCTCGTGGCTACCGCAGCCGCGGCCGTGGTCACCATCTGGAGCTTTTGGCAACCAGATTCGACATACTCCACCACCTGGATCAGCGTCTACGATCTGAATTTTTACTTCACGCTGGATGGGCTTGCCCGTCTTTACGCCTTGCTGGCTACCGGCATCGGATTCCTGGTAGTAGCCTACGCCAGTCGTTATCTCCCCTTGCATCTGCACCACCAGCATCGCCCTGAATCCGATCAGACGCGCTTCTACTTCTTCCTGCTGCTCTTCATGGCTGCCATGGTAGGGCTGGTGATGGCGCAGGATCTGATCTTGATCTTCCTCTTCTGGGATCTGACAGCTATCGCTTCCTTCTTCCTTATCGGCTACGACCAGCAGGAAGAAGAAAGCCGCGGTGCTGCCATGATGGCGCTGATGGTGACCGGTATCACCGCCGTGCTCGTGCTCATTGGCGCGATGCTATTGCACCGGGAATATGGCACATGGAGTCTTCCCGAGATTATCGCCCATGGGGATCTGGTTGGTATGACCAAATGGGGGCTTCTGCTGATCGCGATTGGTGCGCTCGCCAAGAGCGCCCAGGTACCCATGCACTTTTGGCTGCCGCGTGCAATGGCGGCCCCGACACCGGTCTCCGCGTATCTGCATTCGGCAGCGATGGTAGCAGCTGGTGTCTTTCTCATTGGACGCTTCTACCCGCTCATGCAGCAGGTCGATTGGCTGCTCGATCTCTTCCTCTTCATTGGCTTTGCCTCCATGCTGGTGGGCGGTATCATCGCGCTCACACGCAATGTGCTCAAGCACATCCTCGCTTATAGCACTATCAGCCAATACGGCTATGTCGTCTTCATGTTCGGTATGGGTGGGGAGTATGGCATCAAGGGTGCATCCTTCTATGTGCTTGCCCATGCCATCGTGAAAAGCGCGCTCTTCCTCACCGCAGGCGCGGTCTCCGAAGCGACCGGGAAGAAGAATCTTGCTGATATTGGTGGTCTCGGGCGAAAGATGCCGTGGTTGGCCGCTGGCAGCGGTATGGCCGCATCCGGGCTTGTCGCACTGCCACTCACCATTGGTTTCTTCAAGGACGAACTCTTCTTCGCGCGAGCCACCGAGCTTGGGCAACCCTATATCCTTATGGATGTGCTTGGAGCATCGCTCACGTTCGCCTACATCTTCCGATTCTGGACGCATCTCTTCCTCGGCCGTGAAATTACCTCGCCTGCGCCAATTAGCCGTTGGCTGGTTTGGCCGGTGGTCGTGCTGGGAATTATCACTGTCGTCGGTGGTATCTGGCCGGAACCCTTCACCAGTGTTGCGAGTAGTGCGGCCAGCATTTCCGCCAACAAGGTGGCGGATATTCATGTCCACTACACCTTCGATCCTATTCCTGAAAACCTGATGGCAATCGCTACCTGGGTCTGTGGATTGACGATCTACTGGACCCGCAAGCGATGGTGGCGTGCTGCCACCGGTGTGGCGCATCTGGGTGAGCGGGTCGGTCCGGCGCACTGGTACTACCGTGGACTTTGGGGCCTCAATGCACTTTCTGACCGCGTGCACGATATTGAGGTGCGCGATCTCCGGAGCCGTGTCGTCAGCATTCTCGTACCCGCGGGTGCTCTCGTGGCGATTGCGGTGCTTGTCACGCCCAACTCGAACTCGTTTGAGATTGGTGCCTTTGGTCAACACGATTTCGCGCTGATCATCATGATTGTGGCTGCAGTTGTCAGCGGTTTTGTAGTCATGCTGCTGCGAGATCACCTGCGGCTGGCCATCGGACTTTCCTGCGTTGGTTACAGTCTCGCTGGTGTTTACGCATTCATGGGCGCGCCGAATGTGACGCTGGTGGCGATTGTGGTGGAGACGATGACCTCTCTCTTCCTCATCGGTATGCTGGTGCTCATGCCAAGCTCCATCTTGCGTTTTGAGACACAGGCCAAGGTCGACAAGCGCACGATGCCTCGTGATGCCATCATCGCCACAGTGGCAGGCCTGCTGGTCTTCTTCGTCAGCTGGGGTGCGCTAAGCCGTACTTCTCTGAATACCGAGGTGATCGATTCGCAGACAGCGCTGACCGAGGCGGTTCATGCCAAGAATGTGGTGACTGCCATTCTCGCCGATTTCCGCGGCTTCGATACCATGGGCGAGATCACCGTGATCGCGATTACCTCCATCGGTGTCATCAGTTTGCTTCGTAGTGGACGGTTGCGCTAATGCCACAGACACCTCCACCCACCATTGTTCCGCATGGCATGATCAAAACTGGTGCGCGTGTTTTCCTCGTGCCCGGTTGGGTGTTGGCCATCGCAATTCTGCTCAAGGGCTATGCCGACATCGGCGATGGCTTTGCTGCCGGCGTGATCGCGGCAGTGATCGTGATTCTGCAGGGTATCGCGTTTGGGGCCGAGGAACTGGAACATATCCGGGTGGCGAGGTTCGCTCCGGTTATGTGCTTTATCGGGTTGGCTCTGGCCTACGCAGTTGCGTTTGTTCCCACCTTCTTCGGCTACTCGATATTGACCCACTTCCCGCGAATGAACGAGCATGCCGCCCATTTTGGCCCGCTGGAGTTCATTACACCGGTACTCTTTGATATCGCGGTCTTCCTGGTCGTGTACGGATTTTGCGTGGGTGCGGTTATGACAGTTGCCCGTGCGGAACTGCGGCACAAGCGCCTGCTGCAGCGCGCGCGGAAGCGAGGAGGGAACCGATGACACTTGTTTTCTCTCTCGCTATCGCGTCGCTCTTTGCCGCCGGTGCCTATCTGATGCTGAAGCGCGATCTCATTCGCCTTATCGCTGGCATGATCATGATTGGGAATGCCGCCAATCTCTTCATCATGGCCTCGGCATTGCGCCGCGGTACTGCGGCCATTCTGCCGCACGATGGCGATGATATGGCCGACCCGCTCACGCAGGCGATGGTGCTGACCGCAATTGTCATCAGTTTCGCGACCGCGGCGTTGGCGTTGGTGGTTGTCTATCGTGTCTATACATCGCACCTTTCCGTCGACCTCGGTGAGCTCTCACTGGCGGAAGAGGAGCAGAGTGAGCTGGATGAGCCACGTTCCGAGGACATCGTCGAAACCGAGATCGAAGAAGAGGTTGAGGCCATGATCGACGAGGCTCTGGCGGAGGTGCCCACATGATCGCCCTGCCACTCGGCATTCTCATGTTCGGTTCGATCCTGCTTGCGTTGCTGGATGGCACCCGCAAGCGTAACGGCTGGATCGCCGTGGCGATATTGGGTTGTGCGCTCATCGCCACCATGCGCCTTGGCTGGCATATCTATGATCACGGCGTTCAGGAAATGGCGGTTGGTGGCTGGGATCAGGGGATCGGTATCGTTCTGCGTATTGATCTCGTTGGTATCGTCTTCGCCGTCCTCTGTCAGCTGGTGCTGCTGAGTGCTCTCACTTACGAAGTCATTGCCGATGTCGGCGCGCGCGTTTTCCCGGCGCTGGTTCTGTTCATGGCGGTGGGCCTGACCGGCTTAACCTTCACCGGCGATGCCTTCAACTTCTATGTCTTCTTCGAGATCTCGATGATTTCTAGTTACATCCTCGTGAACTATGGCGAATCCGCCCGGCAGTTCCGCGCCGCCTTTGTCTTTATCACGGTGAATCTGCTCGGTTCGGTGCTCTTCCTCATTGGTATTGCCGGTATCTATCACACCACTGGCTTCCTGGATATGGTGCGGATTCGTGAGCAAATGCCACTGGTGCAAGAGAATCCCGCCATCCTCACGGCCACCATCATTTTCGTGGCATTTAGCGTCAAACTTGGACTTTTCCCCTTCCACTTCTGGCTGCCTACGGTCTATACCGGAACGCGACCGGCAGTGGCGGCAATCCTCTCCGGTGCGCTGGCCAATATCGGTACCTATGGGCTCATTCGCTTCGGCGTCGATATCTTCCCACGGGAGCTGGAGGCGGCATCGGCGGTGCTCATCATCCTCGGCTGCGCCAGCATCGTTTACGGTGGCGTCCAGGCCGTTTCGCGTCACGCCCCCGCGGAGGTGCTGGCCTATAGCGCTATCGGTCAGGTCGGCTACATCATGATCGCGCTGGCCTTTGGCGGCACAGTCGGTCTTGCTGCAGTCATTCTCTATTCCGTATTGAACAGCCTGAACAAAACGGTGCTCTTCCTCGGTATCAGCGCCCATGGGTGGTTGGCCACGGCTGCCGTTGCCATTGGTGCCTTCTCCGTTGCCGGTGTACCGCCCGTGGGCGGATTCTTCGCCAAGTACGCGCTCTTCGATCTCGCCATTTCCGAGCGCGAGCCGGTGCTGGTTATGCTCATCTTTGTCGGTAGCGTTATCTCCTTCGTCTATATGTTCCAGATGTATCGTCGCCGCATTGCCATCGATACCGGACCTGACGCGCCGCCAGTGAGCAAGCAATCGTTGCAGGCTGTTTCCTTCACCTTGGCTATTGGCCTGATCGTGATTGGTCTTTTCCCGGAACCGCTTATCCATGTCATCCAGATGGCAGCAGCCAGTCTGACGCAGGGGGTGGCACCATGATCCTGCTGCTTGGTATCTGGGCTGCATCCACTGCTATCTTCTGCATGCTCTTTGGCACATTCAGCTGGCAATACATTGTGGTTGGCGGTGTGATCAGTGCCGGCATCATGTGGATTTTTAAGCACCAGATCACACCGAAGCCGGTTCCGGATACCGGACTCTCGATGCATCTGATCGTCTATGCGCCGGTACTCATCTGGTATCTCTTCATCGATATTCTGCGCGGCACCTGGCAGGTCATAATGACGACGCTGGGCGTCCGACCGCTGCGTCATCCCGGTATCATCAAGATTCCGTTGGAGGCGCATTCACCATACGGCGTTGGGCCTGTTGGTTACTTCATTACGCTTTCACCAGGATCATTTCTGGTGGATGTGGATTGGGAGAACCAGGTGATGCTGGTGCATGTGCTCGATGCCAGCGATCCCGAGGCGATCCGTCGCGATGCCGAGAAGTACTACCGACTCTGGGAGTATGGGCGCTACCAACCCCGGTTGGTGGATGAGCGGCTGGCCGAGGTTGTGGAGGAGACCAAACATGAGTGACATCATCTTCTACATCGCCATGATCTGGCTGGTGGTTCTCTTCTGCGTCTGTGTCGTGATGGTAGCCCGGGCGAAATCCGGACTGGTGCGCATCCTGGCACTGGACACGACATCGCTGGTGTTGGTGGCGTTGCTCATCGTCTATTCCAGCACCACACACACCAGTTTCTATCTCGATGCCGCGTTGGTTTTGGCACTCATATCCTTCATCTCGGTCATCGCCGCCGCCCGATATCACAGCGAACGGAGGTTGTTCTAACCATGGATACGCGTGAACTCATCTTCAATATCATGCTTCTCGCCTCCTGCGCGGTGATGACCCTGGGTGTTATTGGCATTCTGCGAATGCCGGATATCTACACCAAGCTCCACGGCTCGAGTAAGGCTGTCTTTCTCGGTATTGTTACGCTCTGTATCGCCAGCAGCGTACTGGCAACCCCGGCCATGAATATGCGGTTGATCCTGATTGCGCTCGTCACGGTGTTGACCACACCGATCTCCGCGCACGCTATCGGACGATCTGCCTGGTTACTTCACGAACAGATGCAAACTCCCGGCGCGGTGGACGAGAGTCATACGCTGACACCTGAAGCTGAGGAGCCGACCTGGAGGTTGTAACCCCGTCGCCTGCGAAGCGAAGTCCGGGTTTGACGCGGTAAATGGGTACGCCATTGATCATCGTTTCCAGATCATAGAAGCGACTGACCTCGCGCCAGAATGCCTTGCTCTGATCCGGGAAGGGTCCTGGGTGTAACGTGCTGATGATGTACACCGGGCGGTTGTCGCTGTTCAGGATCGCGATGATATCTGCATAGGAGTTTGGCAGGGCCGTGAGCTCCTGATCGTAGAGATGCCGATACGCTGGCCGGCGATCGGCCAGATAATAGATGCTGGCTTGATCAAACGCGACGTAGATTGTCTGGTTCGGCTCGGTGTTCTCACGGATGTAACGAGCAACTGCTGTCTGGGCAGGATAGCCCGGATGCCGATAGAGTCGCTGGTAGATGCCATCAGAACCATCAAAGGCAACCGCATAGGGCAGGATCAACAAGATGCTGAACATGGCTAGTGCGAGGGAACGATGCCAGCCGACAAGGGCGTGCGCGATACCATCCAGATTGCGGCCCAGCCAGAGCGAGATCGGTGGTGCCAGCAGGATGAGATAGTGCGTCCAGTAATCGCCACCCATGAAGACTCCAATGACGGCTGCCACGATCCAGAGAGTCAGGAGGAGGCTGCCAGGGTCATCTGTATGGAAAAGCCGTGAATTTTGTACCCGGCGCAACCATCGGGCTGGTAGTGAGGTGATGGATTGCAAATCATCCTTTTCGGGCCTGTGGCTTCCCAGCACGCGCACAAGAGGCAAGCGTATCCGGAAGATCCAGACGAGCATGATGAGGAGGAAGAACTCGGCGGCGTTCACCAGCATCCAGCCAATCTGCCTGAGATTGTGGAGCCAGCCGTAGCTAAGCGCGCTCTGCTGGACGAAGCGATATGTAACGGTGGCGTAGAAGAAATCGTGCCAGCCTAGTGTCCAGCCGTGGATGAAGGTGATAGTCGCTACCAATCCGACTCCGAGCGTGATCCACCCACATCGCTTGAATCGGGTCTTTCTGGCATCGTCCCCGTAGATCATGAGGAAGGCGATGGCCGCCAACCACATGGTGCCGCCACTCGGTTTGAGAACGGTGCTCAGTCCGATGAGGACACCGATACCGATTAATCCCCTGATGGTCCATTTCGTTTGCGCCTGGCGGAGAAGCCAGAAGGCTGCGAATGCAGCAGGCATGCCCGCGAAGACCTCGGCATTGGCGGTGTAACCTTCCAGCGTCGGGGAACCGAGGAGCAAGGTGCAAAGGAATGCTACGAGTAGAGCTGTTCGTGGCGTTGTCCAGCGGCGGGCATAAAACCAGGTTGCCAGAACAGTGAAGGTCGCGAATATCCAGGCCATTGTGCGGAACGCAGCCACGCCATAGCCGAAGGTCTTCATCGTGATACCGTAGAGAACAAAGATGCCCTGGGGGCGGCTGATCCAGAGATCGGCGTAAAGCTTGCCGGTGCCTTCGAACCAGCCGCGAGCGGCCAGTGCATAGCCCCCCTCATCGTGAATCATGGGGAGATCGAAGAAGAAGATGCGCGTAGCGATGCCGAGCGTGAAGACGATCACCAACCACACGACATCCGTGATCGTGATCGGACCGGGGAGATGAGGGCGATGGTGGTGAGGCTGCGCTGCCAGTGATTGTCCCCTTCAGATTCGCGCTTACGCACCAATCATCGTGTGCGCAGGTACCCTGTGACAATGCAAACGTATCAGGGGAGGAAGAAGTTGCCGAGAAACGGCATTGGGTGCCGAACCGTTCAAGGGTATGTGCAGAGGAAGGTCCTGCTGAATAGCCAAATCAATCCGGACAATTGTAAACTCTGTACGTGCAATATGCGCATTGTCGTGATGGAATGCGCATCCCCGGGCTGGTACCATGCTGGCATTGGTACGATAGACGCCTGATGACGCTGATCAACCAGCAGTGGAGAACGTAATGATGAGATCAACACTGGGGAAATGGCGAGCGCTGCTGACGCTGTGCGCTTGCGTGATGCTCCTCGTCGGATCACCCGCAAGCGGTGTTTACGCGCAGGATGCTGAACCGACCAAGGATCCGGCGCAGTTGGTGGATCCCACCCTGCCGGAGGATTCGACACCCGAACCCACCGAGACTCCGACCTCTGTTCCGGCCGAGGTGGAAGGCACACCCGAGGCCAGCACGAGTTCCTCAACTGGTGCCACGCGGGTCGATACCGCTACCACTCCCGGCGCCCCGGCCACACTGGCTCATGGTTTGGCCTATTACGATGGTGATGATCTGGTCTGGCAGGTGCAGGAGATTGAGGTACCGGTTATATCCAAGGCTGAGGCTGAGGTATCCGATCCATCCATCGTGATTCAGCGCGAGGGACAATCGATCATCCGTAACAACGTCACGGGCCGTCGTGCTCTGCTGAGCCCGGGCGAGGCGTTCTTCATCACCGCCGATGATAGCTACACGATCATGGCCGAGGATGATGGTTCTGTCATCTGGAAGTTCTCCCTGGTTGATCCCGATGATGTTGCCAGCGATGCGTTTTACGAGAGTCCGGCATTGACGGCGGTCGACGATGACACCTACGATCTGCAGCTCATTCGTTACGTCCTGCAGCCCAGTGATACCGCTGATCTCCCTTCCAACAACGGTGCCGGCATGGTCATGCCTGGTAGCGGCGATGTGCAGGTGGATCACGGTGGCCAGTTGAGTCTGCTCGGCATGGATGGTAGCCACGGTCAGGGACAGGTACTGCGTCAGCCCTCCAAAATCTCCAATACGGGCAGCGAGCCGGTAGTGGTCTTCTACCTCATGATTGGTGACACGGTCAGTGACGATTCCGCCGCTGCACCGCAGGGGAATAGCTCTTCCGCCAACAGCAGCGGGAATTCATCCTCCAGTAGTTCGAGCAATAGCGGTAGTGACAGTTCCGAGAGCACCGG
This sequence comes from Thermomicrobiales bacterium, assembly GCA_020432165.1. GTDB lineage: Bacteria > Chloroflexota > Chloroflexia > Thermomicrobiales > UBA6265 > UBA6265. The sequence goes on along the minus strand of JAGQGU010000057.1, from coordinate 10,652 downwards.
GTCTAGCGAGACGACATCGCCGAGCGATCAGCCTTCTGGAGGTCCATACCGCGCGCAGATCAATGTATATGCGCAGTCTGATATCTGGCTCACCGTCACTGTGGATGGCACCGTCTGGTTCGATGGCAACCTGCCAGCTGGCAAGTGGAGTGGCCCGATGCCGGGTAGCGTCTTCGAGGTCTATACCTCCAGCGGTGCGAACACGCTCTTCGAGAATGCCTGTGGTGACCAGTTCTATATGGATGACAGCGCCGGCGAAGCCTGGTATACGCTCACTGCAGATGCGAACAGCTGCCCACCTCCCGGCGAATAGCAGTACTGAACCGGTTGACGTACTAGGCCACATATGAGTTTCGGAGAAAAGGTACCCGGTAGAGATTGCCGATCTTTTCCCGTACAATCGAAACTGCCAATTGGGGCTGAAAAGGGGGAATCTGGTTGCTATGAAGGGTATCCTGGACGAGTTCAAGGCGTTTATCCTGCAGGGGAACGTCGTCATGCTGGCAGTCGCCGTTATCATCGGCGCTGCGTTTACCGATATCGTTACCAATGTGAGTGAAGCTATCATCATGCCGTTGATCGCGGCAATTGGTGGTCAGCCAGACTTCAATGGTATTGGCTTCACCATCAACGGATCGTTCTTCAATATCGGTCTGCTGATCAATGCGATCATCAACTTCCTGATCATCGCGGCCATCGTCTTCTTCCTCATCGTCAAGCCGATGAACATGTTGCTGGAGAAGACCAAGAAGGAAGCTCCGGTGGACAGCTCGGTCACGCCTTGCCCGTACTGCTTCACGATGGTCTCAGCCGAGGCAACTCGCTGCCCGGCTTGCACCAGCGAGCTCACACCCGCCAAGGCCTAATCGAGGACAAATCGGGAAAACCAACACCTCCGCGACAATCATCGCGGAGGTGTTTTCTTTCCGGATTGCGTCGGTGCGTTAGTTCAGGCGAAACCGTGATGCCATTGGATTCACGGGGGTAAGCATACCCTCGGCGATCGAGTAGTAGATCTGATCCACAAACGTCGAAATCTCTCGACCCTGGGTATCATTCAATACCGCGTGGCAGAAACCAGATTCGTCACGCACGATCCGTGCGACAACGAAATCACCCGACCATCCGGGCTCGGACGATCGCAGAATCTGACCTGGCACGAGCCAGGTGGGCGCCGCACCGGCGCTGGGAAGAGTGGCTACCATGTGATTTCCTCCTCGAAATCAGGGCGGCATCTTTGCGGCCCGGCTATGGTATACGAATGCGCCGTTGCACTCGTACAGTATCGAATGTCGTTGCAGCCATTCGATGCGCTTGCAGCATGTTGCATTGCGCTCACTGCTTATATGGTGAATCGGCTGCAACTGTCAAGCATTTTGCCAGAACGGGATTTCATGATCATCGCTTCTATGATGATTCCCCTCCGGCAACCGTGAAGTGCACGGGTTTTCGGAGTAAACTGAATCAGCATGCTCCGGTCATCGGGGCTTCCTCCAACCGATCCACCATCCACGATCCGGGGACACATGGTAAGCACACCGAATACCTCCAATACAGGCGAAGAATCCATACCATCCGGCTTTATGGCCATGGTTAGCGAGTACATCGCACTCACCAAGCCGGGCATTATGGCGCTATTGCTCTTCACCACGCTTGGTGCCATGTTGGTTGCAGCGGAAACGGTGCCCGATTTCTGGCTGATCGTGATTACCATGATCGGTGGCTGGATGGTTGCCGGTGGTGCCAATGTCTACAACTGCGTCTACGATCGCGATATTGATGCGCAAATGCCCCGAACCGCCAAACGCGGCACCGCCAGCGGTCAGATATCTGCGCTAAACGCCTTCCTCTTCGCTACGGCCATGACTCTGGGCGGATTCCTGATCCTCGGATTTGGCGCTAACTGGATCGCGGCCATCATCGCGCTCATCGGTAACTTCTACTATTCCGTGATCTACACGGTGATATTGAAGCGACGCACCAGCCAGAACATCGTCATCGGTGGCGCAGCTGGCGCTATGCCGCCGCTGGTCGGTTGGGCGGCCGTGACAGGATCGATCACGGCTCCGGCGTGGATCCTCTTCGCGATTATCTTTTACTGGACTCCGCCGCACTTCTGGAGCCTCGCACTGCTGAAGCAAGGCGAATATGGTCGTGCTGGTCTCCCAATGCTGCCGAATGTGAGCGGCGAGGAAGAGACCCGTAAGCAGATCGTGCTCTATACCGTGATGATGGTGGCGGTGAGTTTGTTGTTGCAGCCATTCGGTATGGGCTGGATTTACTTAATCAGCGCTGTGGTGTTGGGTGGGATATTCCTGCGCCGGACGCTGGTGCTACTGATGAATCCCAGCAAGGCCGCTGCCCGTCGCACCTTCTTCTACAGCATCTGGTATGTCGCCGGCATCTTCCTGGCGATGTCGGTGGACCGCTTCATTCTGGCCTGATATGCCATCCTTGGCGAAATTCCCGAACAGATGACGAATCTGTGGCTCCCTACAGTAGTCTTCATAGCTACTGAGCATGCACCGTCAACCGCCAAATGTGTCAACTATGTCCCCGGTACACCTGTAATGTATGTCTCCGGTCCGTACAATGAAGGTCGCCACTACCGACAGAGACGCAAACTCCCTGAGATCGATGATCAAGTTCTGTGAAGAATGCTCTAGCCAGTGATCTCAGCCAGCTTCGCCAGCATCCGATCCCAACCAGCATCAATCTCGGCAAAACCCTCGGCTGTTATGGCAGTGCGGTCGTAGCCGAACTCGCTTAGTCTCACCACACAACCCTGGTTCGCGGGCAGAATTGTCCACATTTGCACGGTGATCATGCCGGGGTCGTCACGCTCTTCCAGTGATTTCGCATCCCACCAGTGGCTGACGATATTGCGTGGCGTACTTAGCAAAACCCATTCGCCTCCGACACGTTCATCGTCACTCCACTTGATGTTGAAGACGCCGCCGACCTGCGGATCGCTTGTCACCTCCGCCCCCAACCATATGCCCATGCGCGGTCCACGCGTGAGGTATCTCCAGGCGGTATTGGCATTGGTATGCAACGCGATCGTTTTGCTGACGGAGTAGTACTGCTCTGTATCCGCGAATGTCCGGAAGGCGATACCACGCTCTACCCAGAGCTGCAGGCTCAGCAGCGCGTAGACCCAGCCGTCGTGAATCAGCGTATTCCAGGTATCGTCCGGGAACATACTCTGCAGCACCGTGACAATGCAGTGATTGCCCTGTTCATGAATGGTGAAGGTGATCTGGGTTGGTTCGGTGCGTTCAGTCTCATACGGATGGTGGGCATCGAAGGCAAAGGCGATCGATTTGTCCTGCTCCATCGCCACGATCGGCACCGCCCACTCCCGATCCATGCCGTACCAGCTGGTAACGCCATCGGCATCCGGATTCACCAGGCCCCACCACTGGGCGATATCCTCTTTCGAGGTCAACGCCGCATAGATATTGTTGGCGGTGTCCCGAATCAGCATCGATTGCTGGATCATCTTCATCTGTTATTCGCCCAATACGCTGTCCAGGCTTGGTGCGTGAATACCGCCATCCGGCAATACCCGCTCGCCCAGACCGATACCGTAGTAGGTGAAACCCTCGCGCTTAACCCTTGCTGGATCGAAAATATTGCGACCATCGAAGATCACCGGCTCGGTCAAACGTTCGCGCAGGAGTTCCCAATCCGGGCTGCGGAACTGTCGCCACTCGGTAGCGATGATGAGTGCATCGGCACCCACTAGCGCATCTTCGCGGCTACCAACCAACTGGAACTGTTCGCTCTCGGGATAGAGGTTTTCGGCACTCTCCATCGCTTCCGGATCGTACGCCTGCACGCGGGCACCGCGTGCCCACAGACCCTCCATAATGTCCCGGCTGGGTGCATCGCGCATATCGTCGGTCTTCGGTTTGAACGCAAGCCCCCAGAGCGCAAATGTCTTGCCGGTGAGATCGTCGCCATAGACATCGACGACCTTCTGGATCATGACCGTCTTCTGGCGCTGATTAACATCCTCGATGGAGGAGATCAACTGGGCATCGTAGCCGTGACTCTGGGCGGTGTGCACGAGGGCGCGGACATCCTTGGGGAAGCAGCTACCACCGTAACCGATACCCGCGTAGATGAAGTTGTAGCCGATGCGCTCATCCGAACCGATGCCAATGCGGACCGATTCGATATTGGCACCAACCCGCTCCGCGATATTGGCGATCTCGTTCATAAAGCTGATCTTGGTGGCGAGCATCGCATTGGCGGCGTACTTGGTCAGTTCGGCGCTGCGAATATCCATGACCATAAAGCGATTGTGATTGCGATTAAAAGGTGCATAGAGCTGCCGCATCGCCTCGATTGACTCTGCTGATTCGGCACCCACGACAATGCGGTCGGGACGCTGGAAGTCCTCGATCGCAGCCCCCTCCTTGAGGAACTCGGGGTTACTCACTACATCGAAGGCAAGTGCTAGCCCGCGTTCGCGGAGGCGGTGGCTGATGATTTCGCGGACACGATCGGCGGTTCCCACCGGCACCGTGCTTTTGTTGATGACGATCACCGGATGCGTGATCAGATCGCCAATGGTCTCGGCAACTTTCTCCACATATTTCAGATCCGACGAACCATCTTCCTGGGGAGGGGTGCCGACAGCGATGAAGATAAAGTTGCCGTGATCGATGCCCTGCTGAGCATCAGTGGTGAAGTTGAGTCGACCAGCGGCGGCGTTCTGCTGCACCAGATCATCCAGACCAGGCTCGAAAATGGGAATGATGCCATTCTGCAGATCGTTGATCTTCTTCGCATCGACATCGACGCAAAAGACCGTATTGCCGGCCTCAGCCAGGCAGGCACCCGTGACCAAACCTACATACCCGGTACCAAAGATGGTGATATTCAATGTGTATCTCCCAGGAAAATCGCGTGGCCCCAAGGGTAAACCCCGGGGTTCATGGCAGATGTCTGCCACAACCTGTTATCAACGGGAGTATACCTTTCCTACCGATTCACTACCGGATTCCGCAGCGTGCCAATACCGCTGACCTCCACCTCAATCACATCGCCAGCCTTCATTGGTCCGACGCCCTTCGGTGTGCCGGTCATGATGACATCACCGGGGTTGAGCGTCATCACCTTGGTGATATAGCTGATCAGGAAGGGCACGCTGAAGATGAGCATGGTCGTACTCTCGCTCTGTCGCGCTTCGCCGTTCAATCGACTCTGCACCTGCACATCGCCTGGATTCAGGTCGGTCTCGATCCACGGACCAAGCGGACAGTAGCTATCGTAGCCCTTGCCCTGAATCCATTGACCGCTGGCGTACTGCACCTTGCGATCACTCACATCGTTGCCACAGGTGTACCCGAAGACGTAATCCAGCGCGTCCGTCTCTGCGACATCGGTTGCCGTCTTGCCGATGACAATGCAGAGCTCGGCTTCGTAGTGGGTATCGTTATCCGGATTGGCAATGCGGATCGGAGCATTCGGGCCAATCACGGCAGAGGGTGGCTTCATGAACATCACCGGGAACTCGGGTCGTTTGCGGGTGGCATCCAGTTCGGTGACGTGCTCGTCGTAGTTCAGGCCAATCGCCACAATCTTGCCTGGCTCCAGTGGCGCGAGCAGATCAACATCGGCTAACGGAGCAATGACTTCGCCGGGGGTAAAACCATCGGCAATCGAGCCTTCGGCCCGTACGACCTGATCGCCCTGAATAATGCCCATCTGTGGTCCGATTGGAGATTCGTAGCGAATGATTTTCATGGGAACACTCCTGTGATTGACGAACTTTTCCATAATCCTAAACGGGGATGGGAGAACCGGCTATGATGACTGCGGAAAGGTGATGTTATGCCCGAGCTCAAGCTGGAACTCCGCAATCCGGAAACTGGTGAGGTGCAGCCCCTGCGCGAGCTTGAACGTGCCGAGGCGCTGGCAGTGCTAACGCATGGCGAGATTGTCGCCGCCGAGCTGGTGCCATGGGGAAGTAATCACACCTTCGCCGTTGCGATCCAGCACGAGAATGAGCAACACCTCGGCATCTACAAACCGACAGCGGGCGAGCGGCCTCTCCACGACTTTCCCTTTGGCACGCTTGCCAATCGGGAAATGGCCAGTTGGTTGCTGAGCGACGGGCTTGGCTGGGATATCGTGCCGCCAACAGTCTTGCGTGATGGTCCTTATGGCGAGGGGAGTGTGCAGATCTTTGTCCCTCACATCGCCGAGTTTGACGGCGATGAAGAGTATTGGGGCGCAGACGGCATCGCCAACGAGCGGATCGTCCTTTTTGACCACATCGCCAACAATGCCGATCGCAAGCTGACGCATTGCCTGGTTAGCGCCAGCGGCAAGCCATTCGGTATCGATCATGGGCTGACGTTTCACGCCGAACCCAAACTGCGCACGGTGATGTGGCAGTTTGTCGAGGAACCCATTCACCCAGATTTGTTGGGCGATCTCAGGCGGTTTTTGGAGGAAGATCACGCGGAACTCAAGGCTCTGCTCAATAAAGAGGAATGGGAGGCGTTCATCAACCGAATAGATATTCTGGTGGAACAACAACGCTATCCCGCCCTTGATCCGCGTTTCAACATACCCTATGGCTGGTGGTAGAGTGCTCTTCCCGATATTCGTCGGAAAATTCCCGCTTGTGATTTTGATCACATAAGGATTTGCTGGTACAATCCGAACCAAGGAGCGCACACCGGCCCCGCGCTGGGTGCTGCGTTCGAAAGGGGATGGTTTGAGCGAGCAATCCGGCCCGGAAATTCCGGAACGAGACCTCAACTCAATCGGTGTAGCAACAACATTGGGATTCGGTATCGCGCTTTCGTTAGCGCTACTGGTCGGTGGTGGTGTGTGGCTCGATACCCGGTTCGATACAGCGCCACTCTGGACGTTGGTCGGATTGGTTCTGGGTATGATCTCCGCAGGCTATCAACTGTGGGAACTGGTTCTTGCCAGCCGCAAAGATAGAGAAAATGGACCCTTGGGGAGAAAGATCTCTTCCCGTCGCGATAATCGATCTCGTTAGATCGATTTTGCCCCGGTATTGGATGGCTCGCAGCCGAGCCAGGACAGCGTAGTGCGGAAGAGAGGCGTTCACTCAGCATGGAATCACCACATATAGAACTTGGTGCAGAAACGCTCTTCAAGATCGGCCCGGTCCCTATCACGAATAGCTTCTTCATGATGATCATTGTCATGGCGATCATTCTGATTGTGTTCTCTATAGCGGCACGCAAGATCACGACCGACCCGAACAAGGGCGGCCGTTTTGGCGCTGCCATCGAAACAATCATCGATTTCCTCTTGAACCTGGTGGAGACCACCGGTGGCAAGAAGCTGGGACGCAGCATCTTCCCGCTGGTTTCCGGCCTCTTCATCTTCATTATCTGTGCAAACTTCACCGGTCTTCTGCCGGGTGTCGGTAGCATCTACGTCGACAAGACAGAGGATGCCACCCATGAAGAGACAGCCGATACTGCTGCCGATGAGTCCGATGAGCATGCTATTGCCACAGCGGCCGTAGCCGGTACGACGGATGAGCACACGGGCACCACCTCCGGCGATGAAGCGCTTGAGGATGTTGCCGTCGAGCATGTCGCCGACGCCGAGGGTCATCACGAAGTGCACGTGCCCATCATGCGTCCGCCGACAGCTGACCTCAATATGACCCTGGCGATGAGCACCATTGCTTTCTGCGCCGTGCAGTTCTTCGGTGTTCGCGCACATGGTGTTGGTGGTCGTCTCAAGCACATGGCGAATCCGCCCTTCATCTTCCCCATCGAAGTTATCTCGGAGTTCAGCCGCATCATCTCGCTGGCTGCCCGTCTCTTCGGTAACGTCTTTGCTGGCGAAGTGTTGCTGGGCGTGGCCTACGCCATCGCCAACTCCGTCAAGATCGCGGTTGTGCCGCTGGTCTTCCCGGTCATCTTCCTGGGATTGGAGACGCTCTTTGGTACCATCCAGGCGCTCGTCTTCTCCCTGCTTACCTTGATCTATATCACCCTTGCTGCCGCGGATAGCCACGGCGATCACGATGAAGCGCATGACCATGCGCACGATGCCCATGCAGAAGCAACTGCCACGGGCGACTAAATTACGCGAGTTCTCTGCCCGAGCGGTTCGGGTGGATGAGTTCGAAACCGAGAGGTTTCTCAGGTTGAACGGGGGCGGGTGACGCCACCCAGACAGTGCAGGACGGGACCACGCGCGTGGCCGTCAACGTTACCAGGAGGAAGTGCCCGTGTTTGGTTCAATGGTTGGTACAGAGGGTGTAGACGCCGCCAAGGCAATCGGTTCCGCTATCGCCATTGGTGTGGGTGGTCTTGGCCCGGCAATCGGTATCGGTATGGCCGTGAAGGGTGCCATGGAGGCCATCGGCCGCAATCCTGAGGCCGCTGGTCAGATCCAGACCTCGATGATCATCGGTGCGGCTCTTGCCGAGGCCGTGGCCATCTACGCATTCGTTATCGCTATCATCATCGCGATCGTTCTCTAGTACTTTGCGGATGAGCCGCGCCGGTATAAACGTGTATCGGCGCATCTCTCCCCCGGAAGAAGGAGACGAGCATGGGTGATCTTGGTATCAATGGATGGAATTTTCTCGTCCAGGCCATCGCGTTCCTCATTTTCGTCTACCTGCTGTGGCGCTACGCGGTCGGACCGATCGTAAAGGTGCTGGATACGCGTCAGGACAAAATCAGCGAAAGTCTGATGGCGGCCGAACGCATGCAGCAGGAACTGCGCGATAGCGCAGCGAAGAATGAGGAGATCATGGCGCAGGCTCGCCGTGACGCGCAGGATGTTCTTACGACTGCTCGCAACAATGCCGAGCAGATTGTGAACCGCGCCAACGAGCAGGCTGCAGCCAGTGCGGATGAGTTCCTCAGCCGCGCACAGGAAACGCTTCGACAGGAAACCGCCCAGGCTCGGCAGCAGCTCCGCCTGGAGGTCGCCGATCTGGCAGTCAATGCCGCTGGCAAGATCCTTCGCAAGGAGATCAGTGCCGAGGATCAGAAGGCCCTCATTGAGCAGACGCTCAGCGAGAGCGCAGGGTAGGCACAGAACGCAGGCAGATGCCCAAATATGGGTTCTGCCTCGTTCCCTGTGAGGCGAACGATCAATCAACCCGCGAAGCATTTCGCGGGCTCGCAAGGATGAGCAATGGCAAGCAGTGCAGCCAAGCGCTACGTACAGGCGCTGACCGACATCGCGCAGGAATCGAATACTTTTGACGCCTGGCAGCGAGATCTGGACACGCTCGCCGCTGTCGTCTCGGACTCGGAGGTACTCAGCTTCCTCGAAAGCCCGAGCGTGCAGGAAGCGCAGAAACTCAGTGCGGTCGATACCGTGCTGAAGGACGCGCAGCCCGAAGCTCACAACTTGTTCCGCATGATGATCGAACGACGACGTCTGCGCCTGCTGCCGGAGATTTCCGAACTCTTCAGTGAGGAAGTTCTGGCCAGCAAGGGCATCGTCATGGTCGATGTCACGACTGCGGATGCGCTCGACGATGCCGGTGAACAACTCGTGCGCGAGCGTCTGAAAGGCATCGTGGGCAAGGATGTTGAGCTACGCCTGCATACCGATGCCAACATCATCGGCGGCATCGTGGCGCGCATCGGTGATCAGGTCATCGATGGTAGTGTCCTCAATCAACTTCGTCGCCTGCGGGCGTCGTTGAACGCCGTTCGATAGAACGGCCTGTGTATCCTGGTCTCAGTGACCGGGATTGTGCCTTAGTAGCTTGTGGCGGCATATATGCCGCGGAGAAACGGAGCGATCATGGCGGTACGCGCGACCGAAATCAGTGATCTGCTCAAGCAGCAGATCCAGGGATTCTCTGATACGGCCACCGTATCAAATGTCGGCCAGGTCATCGCAGTCGGCGATGGTGTGGCCACCGTGCACGGCCTCAGTCAGGCCATGCAGAGTGAGCTCGTGGAGTTCACGCGAGACGGCACCTACGGCCTCGTGCTTAACCTCGGGGAAGATGCCGTTTCCGTCATCGTTATGGGTGACTACACAGCCATCGAAGAGGGCGATGAGGTCCGCACCACCGGTGCGATCGCATCGGTCCCTGTTGGCGATGCCCTTCTCGGTCGCGTGGTGAACGCTCTCGGTCAGCCGATCGATGGCAAGGGCCCGATTGTGACCGACAAAACCCGTCCGATCGAGCGCATCGCCCCCGGCGTGATCAAGCGCCAGGACGTCGATACCCCGCTCCAGACCGGAACGAAGGCTATCGATGCCATGACCGCTATCGGTCGTGGCCAGCGCCAGCTGATCCTCGGTGACCGCCAGACCGGCAAGACCACCGTTGCGATCGATGCCATCATCAACCAGCGCGATAGCGGTGTGAAGTGCATCTATGTCGCCATCGGCCAGCGCCGTGCGCAGGTCGCCCAGATGGTGCAGATTCTGGAAGATAACGGTGCCATGGAGAACACCATTGTGGTGGTCGCATCGGCATCCGACCCGGCGCCGATGCAGTACATCGCACCATTCGCCGGTACCGCCATGGGTGAAGAGTTCATGGAGCAGGGTGGCGACGCCCTGGTGGTGTACGACGATCTCTCCAAGCACGCGCAGGCCTATCGTCAGGTCTCGCTGCTGGTTCGCCGCCCTCCAGGACGCGAAGCCTATCCGGGCGA
>JAGQGU010000010.1 GCA_020432165.1 Thermomicrobiales bacterium | reverse complement strand
TCGGCATCACCACAGTCTACGACTGCGGTCCTTCACAAGATGGAGATGGAAATCTCGGCGTCACCGTGAACGATGGTTCTGCCACCTACCAGGGTGCGATGGAGAATTGCACATACACATTCTTCGGCAATATGTTGGTAAGTGGCGTCCTCTACAAGTCCAATGAGATTACTCTCACGCCCGTTACTCCTGCTATCTCGCTTACCGCGAACGGCAAGAACGACACGGTAACGGTAACCACAGGCGATACTGTCACCGTGAACGCTATCGGCAATTGGGAGCAGCAGGAACCCGGACTCGCCTATCGACTTGGTCTCTCAGATCAATCGTGTGCTCTCTCCGCCAATCCAATTGCTCTGATCCCAACCGGACCAGGAGAAGCTACATTTACCTGGATACCAGTCACCGCCGGAAACTATGCCGTCCAAGCCTATTGGACGCTAGGCGATAACGCACCCTTGACATCCAACTGTGTGTTGATCACGGTGCTCACCAAGACTCCAGGCCAGACACCTTCACCCAGTCCGTCCTCGACGGTGTCGCCAGGTCCAACCGTGAGTCCGACTGCAACGAGCACAACAGAACCAACAGCGAGCGTAACTTCAACGGCAACGTCGTCGCCAACTGGCACGACCGAGCCAACCTCCGGTGCGACCGCGACGGGAACAGCAGCGGCAACAGCAACTACTTCGGCAGTCACAGGTTTGCCATCGACCGGTGATGGCCCTGGTTCAGGATCAATGTGGATCGGCAGCGCGACGGTTGTAGCAGTCGCGTTGATCATAGCGGGAGCATTCGTCTACCGCATCAATCGATCGCGGTCGTGATGGCTGGAGAAATAGCTATGAGGTCGCTGTGTCCAATCTCAACCGGGGGATTGAGAACAGCGACCCGGTGCACCCCTGTACTACTCTACCGGCGTTCATTCGGAAATATGGCAGGAGGATAGAACCTGCGACCAACGACCATAATTTGCCTTTGTTCCGAAATACTTCCAATTCGTGGAGGTTGACACTATTATTTCGATCAACCAATTACGAAAGTCAAGGGAATAAAGGGGAGACGCCTAACAGACGGGAGAGAGACGATGTTCAAGAGATTCCTCATTTTCTCATTATTGGCGATCACGGTGCTCAGTGGGATCTATACCCCACAACCCGTGGTTGCTCAGGATGCAACACCCGCCGTCGAGCCGACCCAGGTCGAGGAAGAGACGGCTACCGCAATCACGCCCACCGATCTCCCCACAGCAACTTCCGCATCACAGCCCACAGATAGCCCTAATGCGTCAGAACAGCCGGAAGCGAGCAATGCCCAGAGCGTGCAGCCACTGGATGATCCTGTCACGATCACACTGACCAGCAATGGCAGCGAAGGCCTAGTCAATGTCACTTACCCTGTTTCAGTCCCTCTTCAGGCCTCTTCCAACGCCTGGGCCGGTGCCGGGGAGTGGAGTAATGTTGATATCGACGCCGATATCTATGTCTTCTCCGGCACCTCCTGCTCCGATAGCAATCCCACGTATATACCTCTCAGCGGTGTGAATACCACTGCCACCTCTGCTTTCCAGCCATCCGCTCCCGGTGACTACTCCCTCCAGGTTTGGTGGTTTCCTGGCCCGAATCTGTCCAACTGTCTGGACGTCCATGTTGATGCGCCAGTGATTTCGCTCACGAGCAATAGTAGTCAGGGACCAATAGATATCACCTATCCAGCCAGCATCCCGCTAGAAGCGTCGTCCGCTTCCTGGGCCGGTGCCGGTGAGTGGAGTAATGTTGATATCGACGCCGATATCTATGTCTTCCCCGGCACTTCCTGCTCGAGTGACAATCCTACGTATATACCTCTCAGCGGTGTGGATACCACTGCCACCTCTGCTTTCCAGCCATCCGCTCCCGGTGACTATTCCCTTCAGGTTTGGTGGTTTCCCGGCCCGAGTCTGTCTAACTGTCTGGATGTCCATGTTGATCCCGCGAACTTCACTCTCACCGCGAATGGTTCACCCACCGGCACCTCGGTTCAGGTCAATGAGCCAGTCTCCCTTGTGGCTACCGGTCCCTGGAGCGCGAATTCGGGGAATATGAACCTCTGGGTCTATTCCAACCCCGTTCCCGCAGACTCCTGCACCGGTGGCACCCACGTCAGTACGCAAGGCACCTCGCCAACTGGCAATGGCACATCCTCGTATACCTGGACGCCAACTGCTCCAGGCAGCTATTACGCCAATATCTATTGGTACCCAAGTGGCGGATCCAGTGCCATTTACTCGAACTGTGTCACGATCACGGTGAGTAACCCCAGCGTTGATCTCACCGCGAATGGTTCATCTACCGGGACCTCGGTTCAGGTCAATGAACCGGTCTCCTTTGTGGCTACCGGTCCCTGGAGCGCGAATTCCGGGGAAATGAACCTCTGGGTCTATTCCAATCCTGATCCAGCAGATTCCTGCACCGGTGGCGTCCACCTCACTACTCAAGGCACCTCGCCAACTGGCAATGGCACATCCTCGTATACCTGGACACCGACTGCTCCAGGCAACTATTACGCCAATATCTATTGGTACCCAAGTGGCGGATCCAGTGCCATCTACTCGAACTGCGTCACGATCACAGTGAGCAATCCCAGCGTTGATCTCACTGCGAATGGTTCACCTACCGGGACCTCTGTTCAGGTCAATGAGCCGGTCTCCCTTGTGGCCACCGGTCCCTGGAGCGCTAATTCCGGGGAAATGAACCTCTGGGTCTATTCCAACCCCGTTCCCGCGAACTCCTGCGCCGGTGGCACCCACGTCAGTACACAAGGCACCTCGCCAAACGCAAACGGCACGTCCTCGTATACCTGGACACCAACTGCTCCAGGCAGCTATTACGCCAACATCTATTGGTATCCAAGTGGCGGATCCAGTGCCATCTACTCGAACTGCGTCACGATCACTGTGACCATGCCCGAACTTGTTCTGCGAGTCGGCGGTGAGACCGAGGCGTACGATACGTATATCGGTAGCACAATCCCCCTCTTTGCCACCGGTGGCTGGACGACCAATAGCGCGGAAGTTCATTACTACGTCTATGGGGACACCACCTGCACAACCGGCACTGATGTCCACGATGGCCTCTTGACGGCATCACCCGATGGCACTGCCACATGGGATGTGCTCCCCTGGTTCCCAATTGGCATCTATGGAGTACAGGCGACCTGGAACGGCCAAACAAGTACGTGTGTGAAACTCACAATCAATCCACCCTCTGTTTCGCTCAAGATCAATGGTAGTAGTGCCGCCACCCAGGAGATAACGAACGCGACCCGAATCGATTTCGATATTGTCGGTCCCTGGGAGGCTGGCGACACCAACCTCCTCCTGAGCGATAATCCAGTCTGCGATGATATCGCTCAACCGAACGTTAGTACCTACTTCACGTCCGTCGATTACCATGCTGCCCACATGTCGCTCACCATCACTGATGGCTGTGTGCACAAGTTCAACGCACTTTGGACACCCGATGCCGAAACCATCATGGGCTCCAATGGCATTACGGTCACGCTGGTACCACCCACGATTCTGTTCACCATCAATGGCAGCTCTGATGACCTAACCGTGGCGGCCGGTGTGCCACTTACTTTCCAGGCGACTGGACCATGGGAAGATAACGGTCCCATCTTCCTGTTCTGGATCATGACCTGCGGAGATGATCATTACAGCAACGGCCAGTCTCTCCTGGCTGCCGATGGCTCCGTCTATTACCAAATGCCCCTAACGGATCTGTGCGTCTATGACTTCTATGTCATCTGGGCGTATTCTGGTGCTCAAAACTACCAGTCAAACCACATCACCGTCACAATAGAAGCGCCGAGTATTCACCTAAAGGTGAATGGGAGTGAGGCTGACCAGACGGCCGCAGTTGGCTCGATGGTCGACTTCGATATCTCCGGGAACTGGCCCGCAGGCGTCACGACCCTGTACCTACGTGAGTCGTATGATGCAGCGTGCGAGAATGCGCCCCACAGTGCCTCCCAGTACCTCTTCCATCAATCCGGCACCGTGGGATACCACACCGGCAATCTCCAACGCCAAATGGGAGGTGATCTGTGCATTCGCACCTTCGATGCGTTCTGGGTAGTCGATGGCGTGGCCTACTACTCCAATGCAGTTGAAATGGAACTCGTTGCCCCCACAATCACCCTCACCGCTAACGGAGAGTCCACGAATCTCACCGTAGGGGTCAATGAGTTGGTCGATTTCGAAGCAACTGGACCCTGGCAAGCTGGGGACACAGGTATCACCTATGCAATCCGCATTGATCCGACTCCGGGTAGTACCTGCAGCGGCTTTGATATCGCCAATGGTGCTCCCGTGCCTGCCGAAGACGGCAATGTCCA
This sequence comes from Thermomicrobiales bacterium, assembly GCA_020432165.1. Lineage (GTDB taxonomy): Bacteria > Chloroflexota > Chloroflexia > Thermomicrobiales > UBA6265 > UBA6265. The sequence goes on along the minus strand of JAGQGU010000010.1, from coordinate 75,031 downwards.
CTTCAGTTGGGTACCCACTATTCCGGGCGTTCATGCTGCTTTCGTCACCTGGGTGCCATTCGGCTCACAGATAGCCTACCCATCCAACTGCATCGAGATCACCGTAACCGATCCACAATTGGCGCTCACGGCGAACGGAAAATCAGAAGATCTCCAGGTAGCTGTCAACACCACCGTGAGCTTCGAAGCAACCGGACCCTGGCTGGCTGGCGACCCGGGTATCACCTACGCGATCCGCATTGACCCCACACCTGGCAACATTTGCAGCGGTACTGATGTTGCTACCGGCGCGCCCGTGCCTACCGAAAGCGGCAGCGCTACCTTCACATGGAAACCAGCACTTGTGGGTACCTACTATGCTTTCGTCATCTGGGTGCCAGACGGATCTCAGGTTGGCTACCCGACGAACTGCATAACGATCACCGTGAGCGATATCCCGCCGGTCAGTCCAACAGCCACGAGCACTACCAGCCCAGCCGCAACAGCAACCAGTACTGTGAGTCCAACAGCGACCAGTACCGCAACGTCGTCGCCAACGAGCACCACTGAGCCAACAGCGAGCGCGACTGGCACAACGGAACCAACGTCCAGTGCGACTGCGACGGGAACAGCAGCGGCGACGGCAACTACCGCCGCGGTCACGAGTCTGCCATCGACAGGCGATGGTCCTGGTTCAGGATCAATGTGGATTGGCGGCGCTGCGATTGCCGCGGTCGCGATCATGATGGCGGGAGCATTCGTCTACCGCATCAATCGATCGCGATCATGATGATGGCTGGTGGAATCTGAAAAGAACGTGTGACGACAGCCCTTAACTGGCACAAGGCCAAGACAAGACGGGCGTGTCGTCACACATCCACAGCATACACCCTCTTTCCTGATGTGCGTTTGCCGATACAATGTCCTCATAGTGACGAAATGCGCATCAGGAGTTCATCATGGGCTGTCGTGATTGGGTCGTGGGGGCGATCCGGAAAATTGAAGCGGATATCACCCGGTCGGCGGATACACATCTGATTCCCTGCACCCCGCCAGGAATGCCGGAGATCACCATCTATTTGAAGGATGAGACCACGCATCTCACCGGATCACTCAAACATCGGTTGGCGCGATCGCTCTTTCTCTATGGACTTGCCTCCGGCTATATCCATGAGGGCACAACGGTCGTGGAGGCTTCCAGTGGTAGCACCGCTATCAGCGAGGCCTACTTCGCTCAACTCATCGGCGTACCCTTTATTGCGGTTGTCCCCGCCAGTACCTCCAAGGCCAAAATCGATGCCATCGCCTTCTACGGTGGCAGCTGTCATTTCGTGGAAAATCCGGCGGATGTCTACGATGCCGCACATCGCCTGGCCCACCGCACCAATGGCTACTACATGGATCAGTTCACCAACGCTGGCGTCGCCACCGATTGGCGCGGGAACAACAACATCGCCGAAAGCATCTTTCGGCAGATGTCCATGGAAGAGCATCCGGAGCCGAAATGGATCGTGGTCGGTGCCGGCACTGGCGGTACCAGTGCGACCATCGGACGCTACTTGCGCTATCACGGTGCCTGCACAAAGCTCTGCGTGGTCGACCCCGAACGCTCGGTCTTCTACGATGCCTTCCTGGGACCGAAGGCCGATCCGTGCTGCGATGAATGCCCGGATACAGTGGTAGAAGGCATCGGCCGACCGCGGGTGGAACCATCATTCGTCCCCGAAGTGGTGGATCGAATGGTGCGCGTACCTAACGCCGCCAGTTATGCCGGCAGTCACTTCCTCGATCAGATCGCTGGTCGCCGTTATGGTGGCAGCACCGGTACGAATTTCTATGGCGTGATGCAACTCGCCACCGAACTCCATGCCAGGGGGGAGAGTGGCTCTATCGTCACACTCGCCTGCGATTGCGGCAGCCGCTATGAGGATTCGCTCTACAATCCGGAATGGCTTAGCAGCAAGCATGTGAATGTGGTGCCGTATCTGGAGCAGCTCCACCATGCCTATGAAACCGGCGAGTGGACACAGGTCTCCGTGTGCGGCATCCCGCAGGTCGTCGGTAACGATTAGCGTAATACAACCAGCAGCATCACGCGGTAGCGTCGCCCCTCGAGGGCGACCACGAATGATCAATACCTACTCTGGATGATCGGTTGGATACCATTAGTTCTCCGTTGATTCAGCGCTATTCGCGAGATGGAGATTGATCTCGGCGATAGCGCGTTGCCAGCGATCCTGCCGCGTAGTGATCTCTTCACGGTGCGTGCGGAGTCGCTGTTCCACGTGCTCCAGCCAGGCACGTGTACGATCCGACTTCGGCGAGCCGAGCACATCCCGACGTTCGATGTATCGACGTGGAGCGATGTAGCGCCCCAACGTCTCCATCTCCACCTTGAGTTCTTGCCCGATCACCATCACGGCTCCGGCGTCGATGATATCCGGGGTGATCTGGGACGCCTCCAGACTCTGCTCCTTGAGACGCGCGACCGCGAGTCCGGCGATACGTTGGGCCGCAGCAGGGTTGAGCCCCTGGTCATCCATCAGGAATGTCGCCAGATCAGCAGCAGTCGAGTAGAGCCGGCCAGCGCGATTGGCGAGATAGGCACGATTAACGATCAACGCTTCACGGATAGCCGCAGCACCAAACCCCAATACCGAACGACCCAACAGGAGTGATTCATTCATGCCCTCCGCGATTGGATTCCAGGCAAGACTTATCGGGCCATACGGAAGGTCCCGGAGTGCACTCACCGTGGACTGCGCTACCCGTTCTGTTCGGGAGGCGAGATTCCGCACCTCCTCCAGTCGCTCCGCCACGCTGTGGCCAGGATGCGATAGCTCGGGCACGGACTCCCAGCGTTCATCAATGAAGAAACTGGTCGGATCGGTGCGAATCCAGAGCAGGAGTTCGTCCACAAGACGACGCACGATGGCGGCGTGTGCTGCGATTGTTTCTGGTGCCTGTATCAGATCCTCAATCGAGCCCGCTGCATCCAGGGTATTCTCGATCGGTTCGCGAAAGCCCAGCAGCGTGGCGGCAGACGATCGATCCGCAGTGAAGACTTCACCAACAATCAAACCCGCTCCAAAGGGAGATCGATCGATGCCATCGATCGCGACAATGGTTCGTGGCCAGGCACTCTCCAATGCACCGATGGCACCCCCAAGAAAGTGGCCAAGCGAGGTTGGCGCGGCAATCTTGCGATCGACAAAGGCGCCCATGATCGTGACAGTATGTGCCTGTGCCAGCTCCACCAGAGCAGATCGCGCCAGCAGCGCATTCCCGGCCATGGCCACAAGTTGAGCCCGCCATAGCATGCGCAGCGCAGTGGCAATCGTCTCCGTTCTGGTGCGACCAAGCGCGGCAGCACCGGCAATCTCCGACGGCAATGCGGCTTCAATGCGTTGCTCCAAAATCGACTCGCATGACCATGGTCGCGCGCTGGCAGGAATCTGATAGGTACGACTCGTATCGATCGCACGAAGAATGGCGGTGGTGGCTGTGTCATCAATCACACCCTCGCCCTGCAGCAAGAGTGTATGTGCAGCCTGTACGATCGGCAGAAAGTCAGCCAATCCTGCGTCCGTACTGACCACACTATTGGCATCATCGTGTAGTGCATTCATATTATTCGTATGTGACCCGTTGTCACTCATATTTCCAGCCATTAGTTGCTCCGAATGCTCACTCTGGAATGCCCTGCCGCATCTCCGCCAATGGTTCGCAAGAAAGGTTATGGATTTGTTACTATCAGGGTGTTCTTCCCTTGTGTCTTTCGGGAAGCTTCGCCTGGTGCGGGTCACTGTGCCCTGCACGCCCATTACAGGAGCAACAATACAATGCTTACCAGCCGTTTGAACCGACGCCAGCTCGTCATCGCCGGTGGCGTTGCCGTGGCTGCCGCCCCCATGCTGGGTCGCATCGGCGTTTCCGCGCAGGATGCAATCGTCGCCACCCTGGTTACCGATACCGCCGGTATCGGCGATCAGAGCTTCAATGATATGGCCAACGAGGGTGGTCTGCGTGCTCAGGATGAGCTCGGCGTCACCTTCAACGTCCTCGAGAGCCAGACCGCTGCTGACTACGTGCGCAACCTGACCGATGCCGCCGAGAGTGGTGATATCAGCATTGGCGTAGGGTTCCTCCTCACCGATGCGCTCACCGAAGTCGCTGCCCAGTATCCTGATTCCAAGTTTGCGCTGATCGACTCTGCAGTCGAGGCTGACAATGTTTCCAACTTCCTCTTCCGCGAGCAGGAAGGTGCCTTCCTGGCTGGTGCGCTGGCCGCTCAGGTGAGCCAGACAGGCCAAATCGGCTTCGTTGGTGGCATCCGCATCCCACCAGTTATGCGCTACGAGGTCGGCTATGTTGCCGGTGCCAAGAGCGTGAACCCGGATATCCAGATCGCTATCGCTTACGCGGATGACTTCGAGAACCCGGATAAGGGCAAGGAACTCACCCTGGCTCAGTTCAACGCCGGTGCGGACATCGTCCACGCCGCCGCGGGCCGCACAGGCATCGGTGCCTTCGATGCTGCGCTTGAGAAGGGCGAAGGATTCTGGGTCGTCGCGGCCGACCGCGATCAGTCCAGCCTCGGTCCGGATGTGCAGCTCTGCGCCGTGATCAAGGGCGTGGATACGGCTGTTTACGATTCCATCAAGAGCACGCAGGATGGCAGCTTCGTTGGTGGTACCAACAACCTCGGTATCGCCGATAACGGCATCGGTATCGGTGCCATTCACAGCAGCGTCAGTGCTGATGTGGTAGCGGTAGTCGAAGCCTACAAGGCTGCGATCGGCGCCGATCTGATTGTGCCGCCAGTGGACGATGACACCCTGGCCGCCTTCGAGCTGGTTGCCCCGGATGCGATTCCGGCGGTTGAGGCCACTCCGGCCAGCTAGTTCGTTTCCGCTTATGGAACCGGGCGCGGGGTTATGCTCGCGCCCGGCTTGTGTTTGCCCAATGGAAACAACCACCACACCCGTATCAATACAACCGAGCACCGTGAAGTACGCCATCCGTATGGAAGGGATCGTTAAACGCTTTCCCGGTGTGGTGGCAAACGACGGCATCACCCTGCTGGTGGAACCGGGCGAGATTCACGCCTTGCTGGGTGAAAACGGTGCCGGCAAATCCACACTCATGAATATTCTCTTCGGGCTCTATACGCCGGATGAGGGTGTGGTAGCCGTTAACGACCAGCCGGTGAGTTTCTCTGGCCCGCGCGATGCGGTATTGGCCGGTCTTGGCATGGTGCATCAGCACTTTATGCTGATCCCCAGATTCACGGTAACAGAGAATATCATCCTGGGTAACGAGGGCTCCGGGCTGGTGCTGGATAGAACTGCCGCCGCCAGACGGGTGCGAGAGATCAGCGAATCCTATGGTTTGCTGATTGATCCTGAGGCGAAGGTGGAGGATCTCACGGTTGGTTTGCAACAGCGTGTGGAGATTCTCAAAGCGCTCTATCATGGCAGCCGGATTCTGATTCTGGACGAACCGACTGCCCTGCTGACACCCCAGGAAATTGAGGATCTCTATGGCATCCTCAATCGCCTCAAGGCCGATGGCACCACCATCATCTTTATTACTCACAAACTAAAGGAAGTCGCTGCTGTCAGCGATAAAGTCACCGTCATCCGCCGCGGCAAGACCGTCGGCGAACGCATCACCAGCGAGACGACCGGCCAGGAGCTTGCTGATCTGATGGTTGGCCGTGGCGTGAGTCTGACGGTCGCCCGTACGCCGGCGACACCAGGACGAACGATTCTCTCAGCAAAGAACCTCACCGCTCAACCAATTCACGGACACAAACCACTTTCCATCGCCGATCTGGAACTCCGGGCGGGCGAGATTCTCGGTGTGTGTGGTGTGGAAGGCAACGGCCAGGCCGAGTTGGTGGAAGTGCTTTCCGGGCTCCGACCAATCACCGGCGGTACGCTCGCTGTCAACGAAATCGATTGCGGTCAGCGCGATCCCAATGGCTTCCGGGAGGCCGGTCTCAGCTATATACCGGAGGATCGTCATCATCGTGGTCTCGTGCTGGACTTCCCCCTTTGGGAGAATGTGTTGCTTGGCAACGCCCAGGGTGAACCTTTTGTTCGCCGGGGCCTGGTTCGCGGGCGCAAAACACAGGATGTCACCCGTCAGCTCATGGCGGATTTCGACGTCCGCGCACCATCACCCGAGACCCCTGCCCGCGCACTAAGCGGTGGTAATCAGCAGAAGCTGATCATCGCCCGGGAGCTTTTCCGCAATCCGGATGTGCTGTTGGCAATCCAGCCGACGCGTGGCCTGGACGTGGGTGCGATCGAGTTTGTGCATAAGGAACTTGTACGCGTGCGCGATGAAGGCAAGGCAGTAATGCTGCTGAGCTATGACCTCGACGAGGTGATGGATTTGAGTGACCGCATCGTGGTGATGAGCGAGTATCAGATCACCGGTGAATTCGTGGCTGGCGAAGTGACGCGCAATCATCTGGGTCTGCTTATGGGAGGACGCCACAGCGATGAAGCGACTCAAGCTTAGTTCCGGCAGCATCGTCAATATCGGCGGCTCGATTATCGCCGTCGCTATCGCGCTCCTGCTCGGTGCGTTGGTGATGCGGCTCTCGGGTGCGGATCCATGGGCAGCGTATAAGGCGCTCTGGAATGGTGCCTTTGTCGGCCGACGTTCGATCTCCGAGACGCTCATCTACTCAGCGCCATTGATTCTGGCCGGTCTCGGCTTCGCCATCTCTTCCCGCGCAGGTCTCTTCAATATCGGTATCGAGGGGCAGCTCATCACCGGTGGCTTTGTCGCCGCACTCGTTGGTGCCTGGGATTTGGGTCTCCCGAGCGTGATCTATGTCCCACTGGCACTGTTGGCCGGAGCCCTCGGTGGTGCTGTATGGGGCTTCTTCCCGGGCTTCCTGAAAGCTCGCTACGGTGCTCACGAAGTGATCACAACGATCATGCTCAACTATCTCGCTATTCGTCTGATCACCTACCTGGTCCTCCGCCGCGACGATATCCTCCCGGTCGATCCTACCTATGTGGCGACCAAGAAGGTGGTGGATGCCGCCCGCCTGCCGATTCTGCTGGACCGTACACGACTCCATGCCGGTATTCTCATCGCGCTCGGTGCAGCAATCGTGCTCTGGTGGGTCCTTTTCAAGACACGCTTCGGCTTCAATGTTCGCGCAGTTGGCCTCAGCCAGGGTGCCTCCGCCTATGGTGGTATCAAATGGGGATCAACCGTGGTGATCGCCATGGTGATCGCCGGTGCATTGGCCGGTTTGGCGGGTGCGGGAGAATCACTGGGTTTGCACGGCCGTCATTGGTCGACCGCTCCGGGTTATGGCTTCACCGCAATCGCGGTCGGACTGGTCGGTCGCAATCATCCGATTGGTGTGATCTTCTCCGGATTACTTTTCGGCGCGCTCAATGCGGGTGGTCCCGCCATGCAGTCGGCGCATGTATCCAAGGAGATCGTGCAGTTGATCCAGGGATTCATCATTCTGGCGATTGCTGCACTGGAAGTCGTCAATCGACTCCCCTCGATCCGTAGCAGAATGGCGCGCCGCGCCAGTGCAGGAGCGTAGCGATATGGACCACTTCTTTACGCTCGATCTGCTTACTCGCATTCTCCGCATGAGTACACCACTCATCTTTGCGGCGCTGGGCGGCATTCTCAGCGAACGGTCCGGCGTGATCAATATCGCGCTAGAGGGCTTGATGCTCATCGGTGCGTTTTTCGCAGTGGCAGGAACCTATTGGACTGGCAACGTCTGGCTGGGATTGCTCATCGGTGTGCTCTGTGCCATGGCGGGGGCATTGATCCATGCCGTCTGGAGTATCACCTTCCGGGGTGATCAGATCGTCGTTGGTACAGCGGTCAACCTGATTGCACTCGGATTAACCGCGTTCCTTGTGCAAAGCATTTGGGGGACGGCTGGCGGTAGCGACCGCGTGAGTAGCCTGCCGAAGATCGGCGGGATGAGCATTCTGGTACCGCTAGCATTCGTGATGGTGCCGCTGGTGGCCTTCTTCCTCTACAGAACAAAGCTGGGTTTACGCCTGCAGGCCTGCGGCGAACATCCGCAGGCGGCGGTGAGCGCAGGTATCGATATCACCAGATATCGCTATCTGGCCGTGCTCGGCAGCGGACTGCTGGCCGGTCTCGGCGGGGCATACCTTAGCATCGGCAATCTCAACTACTTCACGCTGGATATGACGAATGGGCGCGGCTTTATCGCACTGGCGGCGGTGATTCTCGGTGGCTGGAACCCCTGGGGCGCACTGGCAGCATGTCTGCTCTTTGGTGCGGCGGAAGGCATCCAGATTCAAGGCCAGAGCACACCAGGCTTCCCGATTTCCAGCGATCTGCTGGTGACGCTGCCATATATCGTGACATTGATCGCGATCACGCTCTTTGTGAAGGCGCGAAGTGGGCCGGCGGGTCTTGGCAGGCATGCCACAACGAGTTAAGAGTTCTGAACCATACGCTATGATGGAACGACAGGAGGCGTATGCATGATTACTCTCGTTCGGAGCAATCTGGAATCCATTCTGTGGGCGTGCCAGCGATTCGATGTGGAACGCCTCTGGATCTTTGGTTCTGCTCTTCGAGATGACTGGATTGAGGGACGCAGCGATGTGGATTTCGTCGCTGAGTTCGGCAAAAGTGATCTGTCTCTATTCCGGCAGCATATGGGCCTTATAGTGCAGTTGCAGGATATTCTCGGCATAGATGTAGACGTGATTGATTCCCGATCAATGAAGAAGGTCGAATTCATCGAAGAGGTACGACGAACCCGGGAGCTTCTCTATGAACGATCGCACCGAGCGATTTCTGCGTGATGCTTTAGCAGAAGCCTTGGCTCTGCAACAAGATCTTACGGGTAAGCAGCTGTCCACCTTCAGGACGTCACGATCTCTTCAGCGGATCGCCGAAAGATCCCTCGAAGTAATCGGCGACTGAAGTCCATCCCTAATCACGATACCGTTCGCACTTTCTCTCATGGTCCCGCTTCTTCCTCATCAGCTAGAATCATAATACGAAAACTACCGTGTTCCACAGCTAATGTGGAACCCCGACCGAACCCGGAGGCAAAGATGCCCCTCGCTAATGCTGCGTTGCTCTTTTTCTTCGTGATCAGCCCGCTCGGGGTGGTGCCAGCGATGCTGGCGGCCCTGAAAGATGTGCCAGTGGAACGGCACAAGCGCATTATCGTGCGCGAGTGTTTGATTGCGCTTGGGATCCTCCTGGCATTTATGGCAGGTGGCCGCGGACTGCTGCACATGCTCAATATCAGCCTCTCTGCCATGACCGCTGCTGGCGGCGTGATGCTGATGCTGATCGCGTTGCGCCTCATCTTTCCCACGCCAGAGAAGAATATGCGTGTCGAAATCGAGCACGAACCTTTCGTCGTTCCGATCGCCATCCCCTACATCGCGGGACCAAGCATCCTCGCCACCGAACTCCTGTTGGTGGCGCGTGAGCCGGATCGTTGGCCAGTCTATCTCGGCGCGATCCTGATCGCCTGGGTGGCGACACTGGTGATCCTCTACTTCGGCACCAGTCTGCGCCGATTCATGGGTGATCGTGGACTAATGGCCATGGAGAGGCTGATGGGGATGATCCTGATTCTGATCGCCACCCAGATGTTGCTGGATGGTTTGGTGCAAACGCTGAAGGATGCAGGGTTCTAGAGCAGTCGTCGCCGGTATTGAGCAAGAGGCTCGCCCATCCCATCGGTAGCGGTGGCCTTTATGGCCATCCTGTGGCGAATGATCACCACCCAACGTACCTGCTCGGGCGTGCACCAGGCACGCCACTACCTGCAGAGACGCGGATTTCTTGAGAGTGAGTTCTTGTTCCGAGTTGCTGCCGAAGGCGGCCACTTGTGGCCCTTGCTTCGCTCAGTATGACGAGGCGCCCAGGATTACCGCGGTTCGTGCAGGGATGGTGTTGTTCAATGCCTGGCCAGAGCCGCCATATTTCACATCATCGGTGCTGAGCAATACCTCCCAGCCAGCTTCAACACCCACCGAGGTCTCCGGTCCAAAGTTGGCGAGAAGGAGAATCTCCTGTCCGTTGCCACGACGGTGAACGCGTAGCATCTCCGTGGATAGAGCTATCGCTTCGCAATCGCGTCGATCCACTGATTGCATCGCCGGATGTTCTCGCCTCAGCTTGATGAGATCCTGATAGAGCGCATAGACACCAGCATGCGTCTCGCGTTCCCCCAGCCGCAGCTTCGAGCGCAGAAATGTCGATTCCTCCTGTGGATCGGGGATAGTATCGCGCAGGTGTTCATCCTGGAATGCCGGGAAACCTGCGAACTCCTTCCTCCTGCCCTCGGTTACCTGCCTGCCAAGCTCGCTCGGCATATCGGTGAAAAAGCAGAACGGTGTGCTGGCCGCGAATTCCTGCCCCATAAACAAGAGCGGTGTCTCCGGATCGAAGAGAAACAGCGCGCTAGCCACCTTGTAGCGATCCAGATTGATGACATGATGCAGTCGCTCGCCCAGAGGACGATTCCCCACCTGATCGTGATTCTGCAAGCAATGGACAAAAGCGCTGGCGAGGTCGCTATCGGCTACCGCCAGGTGATCGCCTTTGGCAAAGGTGGTGGGGCTGAAGCCATCGCGAATCGTATCGGCGATATTGGTGATCGTGCCATCGTAGTATTGCAGCCACATCTCGCTGTCGTTCGTCAGATGCACCCGTACTTCATGGTGAAAATCGTCCGCCCAGACACCATCCATGCCATCGCCATGAGGAGCTGGCCGGGCGCGTGCGATATCGTGGCGACCATCCTCCGCATAGAGAATGAGCGGCTTGTCGCCAGCAATCTCACGTGCATGCGTACCAAGTTCCTGCACGATGGATTCCGGACTCGAGTCAATCATTGCCTGGGTAGCATCAAGCCGAAATCCATCCAGGTGAAACTCTGTGACCCAATAGCCGATATTGGCCAACGCCCACATTCGCACCATGTCGCTGTGTGGTCCATCCCAGTTAAGCGCCGGGCCCCAATCGGTTGTGTTCGTCTCGCTGAGATACCAGGGGCTGTAACGACCGCTATAGTTCCCTTCCGGGCCAAAGTGGTTATAGACAACATCGAGAATCACGGCAAGGTTGTGCTCATGCGCAGCATCGACAAAGCGCCGCATATCATCCGGGGTGCCGTAGTAGTTGGCCGGAGCAAAATGATAGACGCCGTCGTAGCCCCAGTTGCGCGTGCCCGGACACTGGGCTACCGGCATGATCTCGAGCACAGTCGCGCCCAAATCCTGCAATGCCTGGAGTTGACCGATCAGCGCATCCCAGGTACCGGCGGAGGTGTAGGCACCAACGTGGAGTTCATAGACGATGGCTTTGTCCGCGGTGATTCCGCGCCAGGCTGTATCCGTCCAGACAAAACGGGAAGGATCGACAACCTCCGAGCGCGCATGCACACCATCCGGCTGATACCGACTCCAGAAATCGGGTGTCTCCGCTTCGTCTCCAGGGAGGAAGGCGTAGCGACTTCCCGCTGACGAGAGCGGATCTGTAACGCTCCAGACACCTTCGGTATCGGTAGTCATGGCCAATGTACGTTCGCCGTGTGCATCCGCAATGATGACGCGACAATGCACATGCTGCGGTGCCCAAACCCGGTATTCAACACCGGCATCGGTGATATTCGCGCCCAGCATCATAGCAGCCACCTAAGAAGATCAGGGCGGATACCTTATGCCTTCGGCTCCAGGATCCGCCCCTTTCATATATGCGTCAACCGCGGGTGAAGATATCGTCCTGTTCAGCCCGGCGACTCGTCACCCAGGCGTTCTCATCGGACAACAGCGCTCGCATCTCGTCCCGGGCAGCATTGACGCGATTTGGAGCGGTACCACCGGGAAGATCGCGTAAACGCGTGCTACCGAGACCATCCAGAGGCGGACGCTGCTCTGCGAAAACAGGATGCACTGCGGCCCACTCGTCGTCCGTGAGATCCGCAAAGGTCTTGCCTGCGCGAATGCAATCGCCGACCAGGGTGCCGACGATCTCGTGTGCTTCGCGGAAAGGGATCCCCGCCTTGGCGAGCACATCGGCAGCATCGGTTGCCAATGTAAAGTCCTTCACCGAAGCGGCGGCGGTACGATCACCGTGGACGGTAATACTACTGATCATGGGTGGGAAGACATCGAGCACAGCCAGGATCGTATCGATACTATCGATCAAGCCCTCTTTATCTTCCTGACTGTCCTTGTTGTAGGTCATCGGCTGGCCCTTCATCGTCACCAGCATACCGATGAGATTACCGAAGACACGTCCGCTTTTGCCGCGGCCAAGCTCGGCGATATCGGCGTTCTTCTTCTGCGGCATGATGCTGCTGCCAGTGCTGAAGCGATCGGCAATGGTGATGTAGCCGAACTCGCCAGAACTCCAGTACACGAGTTCCTCGCTGAGGCGACTGATGTGCATGGCAATGACGGAGCAAGCGTAGAGCGCATCGAGGACGAAATCGCGATCGCCAACGGCATCCATTGAGTTGCGACTAATGCGCGCGAAGTGAAGCTCAGCGGCGACCATCTCGCGATCGAGCGGATAGGTGGCACCGGCGAGGGCAGCGCTACCAAGCGCAAGCACATCGGTACGATCATATGCCTGGCGGACCCGCTCGAGATCGCGCAGAAACATCTCGCAATAGGCATGCATGTGATGGGAGAAGAGCACCGGCTGCGCGCGCTGAACATGCGTGTAGCCGGGCATGACGACATCAGCGTACTTGCCGGAGATCTCCAGCAGGCCATTAATAAGATCGATCAAGCCACTCGCGACCTCAATCAGCTGGCGCTTGGTCCAGAACCGGAAATCGTTGGCAACCTGATCGTTGCGGCTACGTCCCGTGTGGAGTCGGCCAGCGGTGGCACCAATGAGCTCTCGCAAGCGGCGCTCGACACCGGTATGAACATCCTCATCGGCGATGGTAAGCATGAACGTGCCAGCTTCGACCTCACCGAGAATGCTCCAGAGCGCATCGATGATGGTCTCGGCATCAGCGGTATCGATAATCTGCTGCGTGCCCAACATCCGGGCATGCGCGATGGAGGCGCGAATATCCTCCCGCACCATACGGATATCAAAGCCGACTGAAGCATTGAATGCTTCCAGCCGCGTATCCGGATTCTCCGAAAAACGTCCGCCCCATGCCTTGCGACTGCCGATGGTATCAGCCATATAACGCCTCATCTCCGCTGCCAACCAAATCTACCTCGTGTAGCGTAGCGCAATTTCGGGCTGTATTGGTGTTCGGACTTTCCACTATACTTGTCTATCGAACACGTGTTCTGAAAGGACGTCTTTCCGTTGACCGATACTGCGCGCCGATTCGAAACACTCTCCAGCCGCGTTCAGCGGATTGAGAATGCCTTGCGACGCAGTGGCGTGCAGGCGATAGATATGCGTCGTGCCGGCACATTGGAGAGCGATGTCCTGCTGCCGCAAATAGGCGGTGAGCAGCTGGCGGATACGCCAGAGATCGAGTATCTCGAGGGCACACACGACCACATTGAACAACGATCCATTCCACGTCAGAATGCCACCCATTTCCGCTGGTTCATTGATGGCAGCCAGAAGACGATGCCGGTCTGGCGTATCGGTGTAGTACCGATTGTCGTCAGCATTGCTGTCGCTGGCTTGCTGGAGAGGAATGCTCAGGGCGAATGCTACCTGGTACCGGGATCGCTGCGAGAATCGCTCATCTGGATCGTACCCCAGCAAACGAACAATGGCGACATTCGCGCACTCGTAGACATCCTCGAAGATCTCGGACAGGAAGTCATTGATCCCCTCCACGGTGAAGATGAATATCACCGCATCGCAGGTATCTACGACCAGGTACTCTTCTACGCCAATGAAACGGCAGGCAAGCAGCGAGAGCTGGCGGAGTTCGCCATCGCGCGCGCGTGGGAGGAAGCTCATCGGCACGATTCCGGCAACGATTGGCTCGTGATTGATGGTCGACTGGCCATCGATACGGCTCGTGCCATCGGACTCATCAAGAATCCGCAAGGCCAACATCTTGCCGGGCTGGATGCCGTAACGCTCCTCAATCTGCCTGCTGGCCACCGCACGACCGCCTATCGCACCACCAGCCGCGCGAGTGCCCGCACACATTTCTATCAGCGCATGTGGCCATCGGAGGGACTGGACGCGCGACGGGCCTTGATCCGGATCGAACTCAATGGCGATGATCGTGATACCGAGCAGTTCGATGAGATCGCGAGTTGGCTGATGGCAGAGCGCGTACCAACACCGAAGGCCGACAGTCGCTGGCCAACACTCCTCTATCCCGTACATTTGCTGGAACGCATGCTGAAACAACGCATCAATGCAATCACTGCCGGCTGGCCAGTGTAGGAGAAAATAATGGTAAGTACCTGGGAAGACGACATATTCTCCGCATCACAAGCAGATGAAACACCGCGCAACACCAGCAACTGGAACCTGCCACGCTTCACCGATCTGGTCGATCATCATGCTGGCGCAATCGGCCGGGTGGTTAGCAGCGAGAAAGAACCAGCCGGTAGCCATCAGTTTCATTTCTGGGCAGCTGATGATGCACTCACCCTCGATATCGGGCATATCGTCGTCGCCTTCAGCGAAGAAGCGGCCGTGATCGGTGTGGTCGATGAACCACGCCGGTTCAGCGATATGCGCAGCTTTCTCGACGACTACTTCGATCGTCGCCTGGAGATCGCGCTACCGGAGGACGGACCAACGAAGCGGCCAGAGATCCTCGTCTTCACGGTGAATGTGCTCGCCACCAAACATTTACGCGACGATGTGCAGAGCAATCGTCCGGCGGTTAACGGTCCGGTTTACTTCGCGACGCCGGAGGCAATCAACTATGCGCTGGGCGTCCATAGCTTTTCCGGCAGCACCATTCCGGCGTTGATGCATACCAATGGTAACTACGTCCGTGATGCCGAGGGGAACATCGAACTCGACGTGTACGGGCATGAGAAATTCCAGAAGACGCCACTCTATCTGGATGAGGATTATTTGCTCGGCCCCGAGGCTGGCCATGCCAACTGGACGGGTCAGAGCGGTCTCGCCACCAAAACGAGCCATGCGCTCTTCCTCACCAGCAGCATTTTTCAGACACTGGCGAAGGAGGACAAAACCGTCGCGGCATTGATGTTCAATGTAAAGGGCCCGGATCTACTTTGGCTGGATAAACCAGCGATTCCTGAACCAGATACGGCGGCCGCGTATGAAGCAGTTAACTGGAAGGGGCTCAACGACGATCAGCAGTCCGCGTATCGTGCGCTGGGTCTGGAACCCCTACCCTTCACCAATGTGAATATCTTCGCGCCGTTCCGGCCCAACATGGCACCAGCGCCTGCAAATGGCGTTGTCGATCTCTCCGGTCGTATCGATAAATCCGCACTCAATACGGATCGCCATCAGCATGGTCAGGCAGATCGCGTCTTCCCGATCGCGTGGAGTCTGCGCGATGCGATCGACTATCCCCACAAGGTCTTCGGCTTCGCCGATCTGGATGACAAGTTCTTCGGCTTCATCTACGAACTCCGCGAACGCAGAGTCGACTCGATTGAAGATCTCAACAAACTCTTCAACCAGATCTACACCGAACTCGACAGCACTGGTGAAGACACCTGGAATGGTCACCACCGTGCCACGATCCGCAAAGCGGAGAATCGCTTCAAGGGGTTAACGCGCAAGCTCGGTGGACTCCTCACAGAAGGTGTACCGAATTTCGGACACCTGCCCCAGGTGGACAATCGTTTCACGCCCAACGAAATCCGGGTGGTGGATATCAGTGCAGTGAACTCAGTGGCGAAGGAGTTGATCGTTACTGCCACTATCAATCGCATCTGGGATCTGGCCGAAGGATCCGATATGGGTGTAGACAAGCTCATCATTTTTGTCGATGAGTTGAACAAGTACGCCCCTGCCGGTGGCGAAGGTGGGCTGAGAGATACACTCGTCGATATCGCCGCACGCGGTCGCCACCTGAATGTGGTGCTGATGGGTGCGCAGCAGTTCCGCAGCAAGGTCGATGGTGAAGTGCTGGGGAACTGCGGCACGAGCCTCTATGGGCGTATTGGCGATGAGGAAATCATCAACGCTGCCTACCGCAGTATCTCGGAGACCCAAAAACAAGAGTTGCTGGGACTACCGAAGGGACGCCTGCTTATTCGCCATGCGCACTATCGCTCTCCCCTCTTCGGCACCTTCCCTCTCCCGCCCACGCTGCCCGGCATCGTGGGGCAGCGCGTCTTCGGTGCGGAGACGACGTCAACGAGTCGCCTCGGCGATATGCTCTATCGTGTCATGAAAGATTTGATGGGCGATGGTGCTCCATCGAAGGCAAGCGTCCTGCAAGAAATAGAGGGTCTGAAGCTTGCCGATGAAACGACCATCTGCGATACCATCACCACGCGCCTCAAGGGCAATCTCACCTCACGCTCACGGCCATGGGAGTATGCGAAGAACGTGATCGCTACCCACAAGGCAGCGCAAGGATACGCATGAGCAAGCCAGTTCGCATCGCCCACATCGCAGATACACATCTCGGCTACCGGGCTCTGAACAAGCAGGACCCGGAAACGGGACGTAACCAGCGCACAGTCGATTTCGAGCGCGCGTTCGAGTGGGCCGTGGACGATATCATCAGGCAGCAGCCTGATGCGGTGATACACGCGGGCGATGTCTTCCACTACGCCCGTCCTACCTGGCATACGTTGCGCCATTTCATCCAACAGTGGCGACGGATTGAGGACGCTGGCATCCCGAGCCTGGTGATCGCGGGTAACCACGATACGCCGCGACTACGCACTGGTGGCAGTGCCTACTCCGTACTCGATCTGGCGCTCCCACGCACGACGTTCTACGCGGGCTATGATGAAGCACACGACATCACTACCTTCTCGCATCTGAACCTGCATATACAGGCAGTGCCGCACGGAGCGCTGACGAATCCGGAGAATCCCGCCTTTCCCTCGATCTACCCGAACAAGTTGAACATCATGGTGATTCACGGCATGGTGAAGGGCATTCTCGACCCCGGCAAACACGCCGAACCCGGCGAGGAGGAACTGGACCGGAGTCTGCTGGATACCGGATTCGACTACATCGCACTCGGCCACTACCACCTGCGCATGCAGCCGCCGGGTATCACCAATGGTTGGTATGCCGGTAGCACCGAACGCAACGGCTGGGGGGATTTCGAGGCAGAACCAGGTTACATGATGGTGACTCTCCCTGGTATGGGGGAAGCGCCATCTGTCGAGCCGGTGCTCTATCCACACGCTCGCCCCATGCTCGACCTGAAGATTACCTATGCAGAAAACATGCGTGGGCGTGAGATCGCGGATGAAGTCCTCCGCAAGATCGAACGACTCCCGGAGGATGCCGCCACAAAACAGCAAGCCATGGTACGGGCACGCATCTTCAATGCCGAGCGTGGCGACAAGCGCGAAGCGGAATCCATTCTGCGGCGGGAACTCACTGACACCATCTGGCATCTAACGATTCCGGCTGAGCAAAAACAGCAACCGTTACCGGGCGAGAAGGTCGATGTTGATCTGGAGTTCCCCGATCTCCGCGAACTCTTCGCCCAATTTGTGGAGCATCGCAAGGGTGATGCCTTCAATGATCGCTTCGCGGAAGTCTTCCTGAAACGAGGCGATCTCGCGCTGCAGGAAGCGATCGCCGCAGCTGCCACAATCGCACCGGAGGATGAAGGATGATCCTCAGCAAGGTGCAGATCATCAACTACAAGCAATATGGCGGCAGCCAGGAGATAGAGATACCCCAGGCGGGCACGATTGGAGTGATCGGCACCAACGGCGTCGGCAAAACCACGCTCTTTGAGGCTATCGAGTGGGCGCTCTACTCGCCATCGACCATCAAGGCTGCCGACGTGCGTCCGCGTACCTGGCGTGGCAATACGATGGTGGCGGTAACGATCAACGATCCGGCAACGGGTATCCAGTACACCGTCGAACGCGAACTCGGGAAGGGTGCCGCCAAGGCACGGATCTATCGGCGCGATGCCAACGGCGACGAGGAGAAGATCGTCGATGGCGCGCCGCAAGTCACCCAGTACGTCGCGAACAATCTCATCGGACTCGATCACACTGCATTCGTCGCCACCTTCTTCACCCGTCAGAAAGAGTTGGGTTTCTTCAACGGCTCGCCCACAACACGGCGGCGCGAGGTCGGCAAGCTGCTCGGCCTGGAGACGATCCGCCAGGCCCAAGAGCTCATCGCCGAGGAACGCAAGCGCGCGCAGTCGGATGCTCGCAGCTATCTCAATCTCAGCGAAGAGCAAGCTCGGGACCGGGATTTCAGCGAAGAGTTAAAGGTAGCCGAGACAACGATTGCCGAGGCCGGTCGGGCGATGGCAATGTCAAACGAGGCGGTGCTTCACGCCAAAAACGGTGTGCAATCAGCGCAGGCAGCGCTATCCGCTATCGAACAGCTGCGCGATCAGGATGCGGTGCTGAACCAACAACTGATGCAGAAGCAGCGTGAGCATGATCTCGCTGTACAACGCGAGGCCAATGCCACTCAGGAGTTAGCCCGCCTTACCAACGCCGAGCGTCAACGCGATCAACTCATGTTCGTCGCGGAGAAGACACCGGATTTGGTAGAACGAGACAAGGCGTTCACTGCCCAGCGCCAGGCGGCGCAACGGAAACGCGAACTTGATCAGCACATTCACGGACTCAATCTGCGTGAGCGGGATGCGCAGGCATCAATACAACAGGCTATCGACACTTCCCCGGCGCCAGATGGCAATCCAGTCTGGTCCGCAACGGATATCAATGCCGCTATCACCTGGACGCAGAGCATTGATCTGGCCGCGCACGAGGCACAAGTCGCTGCGATCGACGCCACGATTGATTTTGGTGAGAAGACGAAGTCCGAACAGTCGCGGCTGAACGCCTTTCTGAAACGGGTGGAAGAGCTTCAACAACAATACTCGCAGGCTGTCGCGAATGGGGATCCAACCGAGCAGTTGGTCGCCATTGATACGCGTATCTCCGAACTGCAAGCAAGTACGGCCGCCGCCGAGAGTACTCGCAAACGTTATGCCAGCGATCTTCAGCGCAGTGAGCGCATCCTCCAGAACCTTGAGCATCAGCACGAGGGCGAAGTCTGTCCGACGTGTCAGCGACCTTTCACGGCCGCCGATACTGCCCATGTCACGGAGGTCTTCCGTCGCGAAATTGCCGATCACAAGCAACATATTCAGGCGATCGATGTTCAGCTGCAAGCCAATAACCGGGACGTGACCGATCTGCAACGGCAGCGCACGCAACTTGCTGAAGCTGCCCAGAAGATCGCGCAGATCGTGAACTCGCTGGAAACCGGACATCGCTATGTCGAGGATCAGCAGGCAACGGTCCGCACTGTGGAGAATGAACTGCAGGAGACGCTGAAAGCCACCGGACTGCGCGAGGTTCCCACTCTACAGCAACGAGAATCTGCCCAGCGCACACTGGTTGCATGGCGCAAGATTGTCGATGCCAGTGCCATCGTCGCGCGAGAACAGCAGAAACTCGCTCAAATCGCGGCAGAGCGCGCCTCTCTGGACGCTGAGCTGCAAACGCTGGCCGATGCCACGTACAACGAGGCCGAGCATCACACGGTCATCGCGCAACTGCAGGAAGCGCAGGCCGCAAGGACAACCATCCTGCAAATCGATCGCGATCTGGCAACGAGAGACGCCACCGAGCGCGCACGCGCGCAATCCGCCCAGATCGCCGCCGAGACGTCGCAGCAGATGCAGGTATTGCAGGCACAACGGCAGCAACTTGGGTACGATCCCTCCACATTGCTCGCAGCGCAATCAGCCAACGCGGCCGCATTGGAGCAGGAACGCATTGCCACCCAGCAGCACTATGCCCAGCAGACTAGCTTGCGTGAAGTCGAACACATGCGTAATCGCATTCAGGAAGACAAGACACGCCTCGAAGAACTGGCGAAGACGGCGGAGGCGAAGCGGCGGGAAGCCGACGACCTCGATCAGATGTACCGCGAGTTCAGCGAGTTCGAGAAATATGCAGCCGCCTGGTATGCACCAAAGCTGAGCGAAATCACGAGCGATCTGGTCAGTCAGGTTACCGATGGCAAATATGATCGGGTGGAGTTCGACAACAACTTCTCGATTCAGGTATATGACGGTGATGATGAGAAGTATCCGTATGAGACATTTTCTGGCGGCGAACGCGATGCGATTGCGCTCTGCTCGCGGATTGCGCTGAGTCGGGTTATTGGGGGTGCGAGCGCGACACCGCCAGGATTCCTGGTACTCGATGAGGTTTTCGGCTCGCTCGATCTGGAACGGCGTCAACGTTTGCTGGAGATGTTGGGCACGATCACGAATGCGAACGATCAGTTCCAACAGGTCTTCATCATCAGTCATGTCGATGACATTCGGACCTCACCTATTCTGGACGAGATCTGGCAAGTGAAGGAGACCGCAGACGGGATCAGCCGATTGGAGACCGTTGGCGTCGGCACGGATATCGGGGAGATATGACGGATGACCCTGCGTCATCCTGAGGAAACGGCGACAGGCGCGACCGAAGCATGACGGTGGTGGTTGTGGCATTATCTGGTGAGGGCGACAAGGCCCAACCCACCCCGGGGATAAACCCCGGGGCTACGCATTGGGAGAGTCACGGTTGCGTCGCCCCTTGTGGGCGACCAGGATCCCCGGGGCTACGCCCGGGATGGAATCATCACGGCCCGATCCCCAGGGATAAACCCTGGGGCTACGCCTGGGATGGAATCATCGTGACCCGATCCCCGGGGATAAACCCCGGGGCTACGCCTTGGGAGAATCACGGTAGCGTCGCCCCTAGTGGGCGACCACGAAGCGAAGCTTCGTTCATTAGTAGTTGTCCATGACCATCTTCTGCCTTCGGCAGTCACCGCACATATTGCGCGGTGGTACGTCCAACCAAATGGATTGCGCCATTGAGTAGTACAAACACCGTCCCGATTGATGCCGTTACTACCCGTTCGGGTCCGCGCAAGGCGAGCGCGTGGGATGCCCTGCGGGAGCATCTCCCCTTCGTCTTTGTCGTGTGGTGGGCGCATCTCATGGTCACGCAGGTCGTGGCCTACGTTTCCTATCGCTATGGTGAGATGCGTTCGGTAGCTTTTGATTTCAGTTGGTCGAAGTTTGAAGCAAGTGTCGGTAACGAATCCAGCGCATACGGCGTGGTGAGACCTCCACTTGAAGGCTGGCAGCACTGGATCGTTGAACCATTCCGTAACTGGGATGGCACCTGGTATAGCTGGATCGCGGATCAGGGATACTCCGATCGCTATCCTGCATTGGCAGCATTCTTTCCACTCTATCCCTGGTTGATGCGCTGGGGGCACAACCTCACCGGACTGCCAGTCGAGACAGTTGGCTGGATTGTCTCGCGATTGGCATTCCTGGGGGCACTCTTCTTCGTCAGCCTGTTGGTGAGCAAGGATTTCAACATCCAGATCGCTCGTTGGACAATCGTGGCAATCGCTGTCTTCCCCACCGCATTCTTCTTCGGTGCCATCTATACGGAGTCGCTTTTCCTGCTCCTGGCAGTGAGCACGCTCTGGGCAGCGCGCAAGAACGACTGGCTGTTGGCAGTGCTTCTATGCTTCCTCGCCGTACTGACACGCTCGGCTGGCATCATGCTGGGGATTCCCCTGGCGGTGCTCTTTGTGCAGCAACATGGTCGTAACATCCGGTCCTGGTTCCCCAAAGTATTTCTCGGTCTGATTCCACCAATGGGGTTGGTTGTATTCGGAATGACGCTTCGAAACGCCAACCTGGGCTTCTTCGATTGGCAGCACCAGCAATGGCAATGGAACCGCTTCACAGCCACCCCATGGCGAACATTCCAATGCGTTTTGCAAGGCTGTGAGGCCGAAGTACGCAGCCCGAACGGGGGAACATACGACGCCGTTGTGCATCCTGTGAGTTTTGAGTGGATGCGTAGTGCCTGGGAGAACAACTTCCGCTGGAGCTATCTCACCAGCTCAGAGTTCCGCTATCTCGTTGGGCAAAGTCAGGTAACGGATGTGCTGGTCACCATCCTCGCGTTTGCGCTGATCATCATTGGCATCAAGAAACTGCCGCTCTACTACACGGCCTGGACAATTGTGCCGATGATCGTGCCATTGCTGGCACCGAGCAGCGTCTTCCCGCTGATGAGCATGCCACGTTTCGTGCTCCCGCTGGTGCCGCTGTTTGTAATGGCGGTAGTACTGATCTATCCGCGGAAGCGTCTGGGTATTGCGCTGGCAGGAATCTCCGCAGCATTACTCATGCTCTATACCAGCCAGTTCGCCCTGTGGTATTGGGTGGCATGATTCCATCGCCCGCCTTCGGCGGCCACCGGATGTGAAATCCGGTGCTACAGATTGCCCTACCCACCCCGTCAAACTACCTCTACAATGCCGGAAGAAGCCCAACGATGCATTCAAGGGAGAACTAAACGTGAGCGCACAGGTGGAAGTAGATAAACAGACGATGACGGGTGGCCAGGCGCTGGTGCGCACCTTGCTGGATCAGGGTGTTCACACCATCTTCGCGTTGCCTGGTGTGCAGTTGGATGGTGCCTTCGATGCGCTCTACGACGCGCAGAAGGCAGGCGATATCCGCATCGTCCACACCCGCCATGAGCAGGGTGCAGCCTATATGGCCGATGGTTTCGCCCGCGTTACCGGTGGTATGGGTGTCTGCATGATCGTGCCCGGCCCTGGTCTGCTGAATGCATCGGCTGCGCTCTCCACCGCCTATGCCTGCAATGTACCGGTACTATGCGTAACCGGCCAGATCCGTAGCGATGCGATCGAGCAGGGCTACGGACTCCTCCACGAGATTCCGAATCAGCTCGGAATGGTACGTAGTGTCACCAAGTACGCTGAACGCGCCATCACACCGGATGCAATTCCGGGAGCGATTCACAACGCCATTACCGCCATGTGGGAGGGTCGTGTACGACCGGTTGAGGTCGAGGTGCCACCGGATACCTTCTTCGCCACTGGCGAAGTGGAGATTGGTGAACCGGTGGGTGGCAAGATTCGGGCCGAAGTCGATCCCGACACCATTGAGCAAGCCGCCAAAATCCTGGGGCAAGCGAAGACACCGGTCATCTTCAGCGGTGGTGGAATCATCGCCGCCGAAGCGTGGGATGAACTTCGCGAGATTGCGGAACTCCTGCAAGCCCCTGTGATCCCGACCCAGAATGGCAAAGGTGCCCTGAGCGATCGCCACTATCTGGCGCAATCGCAGTACGCCGGTAAAGACCTCCTGGCCGAAGCAGATGTCGTTTTTGCCATCGGCACACGCTTCTCCGATGCCACCACCTTCGATTGGGGGCTGAAAGCACCCGGCCGCACCTTTATTCAGCTCGATATCGATGCCGATATGGTTGGTAAAACATATCCAACTACAGTCGGACTGGTGGGCGATGCCAAACTCGGACTGGCGGCGCTAATTGATGCAATTCCAGCGCGCAATATCTCTCGACCTTCGCGCGAGGAGGAGATGCTCACACGCAAGGAGATCGCGAACAAGGCCATGTTCAGTGTTGAGCCACAAGCTGGCTATGGCAAGGTCATCCGCGCTGCACTACCAGACGACGGCATCTTCGTCGGTGAAATGACGCAGCTCGGCTACTACAGCAATATGACCATGCCGGTCTATCAGCCCCGCACCTATTTCACGCCCGGCTATCAGGGCACACTCGGTTGGGGTTTCCCGACATCGTTGGGTGTCAAGGTTGGTGCGCCAGACAAGGTGGTCTTCAGCATCAATGGCGATGGCGGCTTCGGCTTCTGCCTGAACGAGCTCGCCACGCAGGCGCAGCATGGTATCGCCAGCATCACGCTGGTCTTCAACGATGGCGCATTCGGGAATGTAAAACGTATCCAGCAGGAACAGCTGAATGGTCGCACGATTGCCAGCGATCTGAAGAATCCAGATTACGTGATGCTGGCGGAAGCGTTCGGTGTCACCGGTCGGCGTACGGATTCACCTGCGGGTCTTGCTCAGCATCTCGATGAAGCCATCAAGGCAAACGAACCTACCCTGATCGAGATCAAGGTGCCCTCGATGCCGAATCCCTGGAAGCAATTGGGGCTGAGATAACCAGCCATCTTGTGCGCAAATGCCAAATCCGACCGATTCTCTCACATTTGCGCGCATTTTCTGCAGGCGTATACTCGATAGTAGCCTGCGAGTTCGTCGAGGACGAACGCCGATTTGCATCAGTGGGCCCAGGGCAAGATAATCCTACTGCCGCTGAGGCAAAGGAGTCTGCAAAATGGCATATGTGATTGCACAGCCATGTATTGGCACCAAAGACGCGAGCTGCGTAGAAGTGTGCCCGGTCGATTGCATCCACTCGGATGATGATCAGGAACAGTACTTTATCAATCCGTCGGAATGCATCGATTGCGGTGTTTGCGCCGAAGTCTGCCCGGTTGAGGCGATCTTCTTCGAAGATGATTTGCCGGAGCAGTGGGCGCAATTCAAGGCACGCAACGCCTCGTATTACTCCTAATCGAGTTCACATCAGCAGAAGAGTCCGGATCATTGCGATCCGGACTCTTTACGTTTGTAGGCCAGTAAACCGGATCCTTATTCGCCGGTATCAGTGGCTTCAGGGGTGGCATCGGTATCTGCCAGCGGCGGGAGCGTGTAGTTGAAGCTCCACACAGCATCCGCATTGATGAGATAGAGTCGACCCGTATTCTCATCCACCACCATATCCTGCAATCCAGCGAAGGGATCTTTGGCATCGTCGTAATCATTGGTGAAACCGATCGGTAGTTCCATAATCACGGCGTGCTCGCCCTGCTTGTCTGTCGCGATTACCCGACCCCCACCTGTATCATCCTTCACCGCGATATAGAGATACCCGGTTGCGGCACCATTGACGAGTGCCACCGCGGTGTCGTGTTCCGGATCAAAACCCGGTATATCAAAGCGGCTGGTCTCCAGGCCACCACGATAGGTCACTACGCGGCCATCCCCCAGCAAGACATAGATATTGCCATCGATAGCAAAATCGACCCCAATATTGAGATTGACGCGATCGCCGACGCTAACCCAATCGTAGGGCGCTACGATCTGCTGGTTGGCATCCAGCGGGAACTCATAGACATTGCGATATTCCGGAACGAGCATGTACATGCTTTCGCCAAACGAGGCGATCTGTGATTCTGGCCAGTCACCCTGATTGTTGATGTCGTCCAACGTCATCGCCTGCCAGATAGCACCATCGGTACTGCTGGCGAAGAAGACAGCCTTGCCATCAGTTACCGTGAGGTAGGTACCATCGTAGGTGACGGCAAAGAGATGTCCGATGCGAATACCTTCGATCTCGTTCCCCTGAACCAACATCTTCTGGATTTCGGCGGTTTCCGGATTGAGACGGTAAAGATCGCCATTGGCCAGGAAGATACCCCCAGCAGTCCAAAATGCCGAGGTCCCACCGTTCTGGAGTTCGGTCGGCAGGCTACCGATACGGGTTACACCACTAACTCGATAGGTACCAGTAATCTCATCACGTTGGAGCGTGATTGCAAGCTGACGATCGCTGATCTCGTCATCCGGAGCGCCGAGAGCTTCGGCCCGTTCCAGATCAGTCTGAGCTGCATCCAACTCGGTGAGGATAGCGGACTCCTCCGTCTGTACAGAGGCTGCATGCAGCCTCTGATCGACCTGAGCCAAGACAGGTTCATAGACGGTCGCATCCGGCAGGAAGATATCGCGCTGGCTCCAAAGGAGCGCACCCAGGAGAAAAATCGCAACAAGCACCACCCCGATAAAGATCGGACTGGAAATAAAGGGCGCGCGTGGCACACCAGATTTCCAACTCACACCATCACGCAAACCGGTCACGCGCTTGTGCCGCCGAACTCCATGTGCACCAGGGGCCCCAAACTGTGCTTCAGGTGATCGCGGCTGCCAGGTACCGCCGCCTTCAGTCGGTCGACCTTCGGTGATACGCAGTAAGCGTTCCTGAAAACCGAGTTTGGGCATCACCAGTGCTGGTTGCTCGGATTCAGCGACTTCTTCGTCGACAGGTTGCTCGGTTTCTGGCTGCGCCCGACGGAGTTGCGGCACCGTAGGCACAACCGCGCGCATGGCGGCACGGGCATGGCGCGCCTGCTCGCGGGCATTGCGCCCGATATCAGCCATGGTTTCGATTTCGGATGTTACCGGATTGGGCGGGAAGGAGATGACCGCAATCGCCGCAAATAGCTCCCCCGCATCGAGTGCAAGATCGCGAATATCGTCCAGAATGTCATCCGGATTTTGCGCGAAATATCGGCGCAGTGGCGATGTCTGCTGCACCCCCGCAATCGCGACGGCCGTAGTGGCATCGCAAAGCACAATCGCATCCCCGGGCAACAGCTCGGTTTGCACCAACACGGGTGCTACCCAGTTTGCGAATCCCAGCGGTTCTGCAGATGGATTGGGATCATTTCCAATAGCCCAGTGAGGAAGACGGGAATCGAGATCGGGAACGCTGTAAACGAGATGATCCTGCACCAGCACGATCTGGCCCGGAGGCACATGCGCAATGATGGCGTCATGATCCTGGAAAATGATGGCCGTGGCACCAATCTGTCGGGCTGCCCCCGGGTTATGGCGAGCATCTTCGAAGAGGAGGCTGTTTGCTACCCCAAAGGCGTGAACGAGTGCAGCATCTGGTGCCTGTTTGGCGTGGAGGCGAAGTTCGTGCAAGAGCACGTCCCGCACCTGCATGGCGAGTTCACGACCACGCCCATCGTCCTGCAGTGGTTCAACAAGCACCGCATACCCACGCCGATGTGCGGAGGGCGAGCCGACAATATCGACAACGATCCATTCACGGACATCGGTTGGCACCCCGCCGGCAACGGCGGCGGCAACGGCAGTTGGTTGCGGAAGAGCCATGCATCTCCAATCGTTACGTTCCAGTGAACGTACATCAAGGAGGAGTATATCGCCCTCTCGTTACATTACGCTGTCTTGCAACTCGGATTCGGCCTGATAGGCATAGGCGGTGCGCTCGGATTGGCGCTGCTGTTCACGCTGTGGTTGGCGTTCCCGAGCGGCTGGCTGCCGGGTTGGCTGCTCCTTGCGACGTCCACCACGAGCCTCGCGTACCAGCGATCGCGCCCGATTGGCAATGCGTTCGCCAGCAACGCCCTGGGCATCGGCGAGATGAATCGCGTGCTCCAGGACCTCTACGGAATCGCGACGGGCGCCATCGGCAAGCAGACGTGCACCAACATTCGTGAGCAGCATGGCTTCGCCATATTCGTCGCCCACAGTCCGGGCGGCGCGCAATGCCTGCTCGTACGTTTCCATATAGTTCGGATCGTTGGCCGTATCGCGAGCGACAGCGAGATGCTGTAGCGCCTGATTCAGCAGCAATGGCTGATCGATACCTTCAGCGAGATCGACTGCCTGCTCCAGAGCCAGCAACGACGCGCGCGTATCACCCACGCGTTGCGCCAGGCGGCCGAGACGACCATAGAGACGCACGGCAGCGCCACGCTGTCCGCTTTCGGCGGCGATATCCAGCGCATCCTGGTAGAGCGTCATGGCATCGCGCACCTGGCCGACATCCATCGCCATGGTGCCAAGCTGGCTGAGGACATTCACTTCCTCATCCTTGCGGCCGAGTTCCTGATAGAGATCAAGCGCCTGGTGGTAATACCCTACCGACTTGCGGATGTCCTTATCGGCGAGGGCGATCTGACCAAGCAGGCTGTACATGCCGGCCTGGAGATCGACATCGTCCACCTTCTTGGCCGCTTCGATCGCCTGATGGACCGAACGGAGGGCATCGTCGCGCTGATCGTACTTCCAAAGTGCCTCGCCGATACTGCCCAGCCATTGCGCTTCGTGCGCGATATCCTGGGTGTCGCGCGCGATCTCGAGGGCCTGCATGAGATTATCCAGTGCGTCGACCGGATGATTCATCGCACTCAGGGTCACACCGAGGCCGCCATACGCACGTTGGGCAACGTAGTCGTCACCGGATTCCTCAGCGAGCTTGATGGCGCGCTCGAAGACCTGGCAAGCGTCATCATAGCGACCAAGCGTGAGCAAGGTCGAGCCGTAATGCACGGCATCAGCGGCGGCAGCCGGCATGTTACCGAGCTTTTCTTCCACATTGATCAGATCACGCTGGCGATCAACCGCGTTATCGAAACGACCGATCTTCTGCTCAACATCGCTGAGCATGGCAAGGCAGGCATTCTCAAGCTCGAGATCCTGCATCTCACGAGCGACTTCCAGCCCGTCTTCCAGATGGGCAACGACGTCCTCGTAACGATGGAGGGACATCAGCGTGTTCGCGTGGCGACCAATCAGCTGAGTGAGCACAATATCGTCGTGAAGCTCGGTGGAGAGACGGAGCAAATCCTCCTCAAGCTGGGCACGGGTGGCCAGATCAATCTTCTCGCCATCGATATCCAACCGGCGCACCAGAGCATCGGCAAGTCCGCGAGAGTACCGCAGTCTGCGGGCAGACTCCTCAGCACGCGCATAGAGCTGCAGTGCTGTGGCGGCATCGCCATCACGCAAAACAATATCGCCGAGCATGATAGCGCTCTCGACTTCATCGCGAGAATCGCTATTGGCTGGACCAAGGTCAAGCTGTTGCTGGAAGAGCACGCGCGCCTTCTCCGCTTCACCAGCGGCGAGTTCACGGTGACCGAGCCGACCGAGGGCGCGGCGTCCGCCCTGCACATAACCAGAGCGCTGGGCAGCCTTATAGGCATCGCGGAGGAGCTTCTCGCGCTCGCGGGCGGGATCTTCGGCGGGGAGCAATGCATCGAGTTGGAGAGCAGCATCGACCGTTTGACGATCAAAGCCTTTGGCATGGGCAGCGGCATGCGTGAGCCGTGCCAGTACCTGCGCGAACTCGCGATCGGAATCGATACGCTCATCGATCAGATCACTGAGGATAGAGAAATCATCATCGGAAAGGGCATCGAGCACCGCAGGGTGTCGAACCTCACTGATGGCACCATTAATGGATCGCTTGCGACCCACAACTTCACGGGAAATCTGCACCAGAACGCCGTTGCCACCCTTACGTCCCTTATTGGCCAGTTTCTCAATCCAACTACTCACGAGGCTTGCTCCTTGCCCGGTGTACGCGCCATATCAGCCAGTGGCTGCGTACACATCCCATCCCTGACGCGATGTGTCTTGCTTCTATTCTGCCATATCTGTATAGCATGTACGTTCACTCTGTACATACCATGGTCGGAGTGTACCACGCCGTATACGGCCCGCCTATATGTGCCCGAAAGTCAGGGAATGACTGCAAGAATGGCCTCATTCTGGTATGGTAGAAAAGCGTAATCGGCGAACCTTGAGGTCACCCATGTCGACAATCAAACCCTTTCACCATCTCCTCGCGGCCAGAGAGTCGGCAGTGGATTCGCTTCTGTGCGTCGGACTCGATCCTGTCATAGAGAAGCTGCCCGTTTCATTCCCACATACAGCAACCGGTGTAGGGGACTATCTTGTCGCACTTATCGAAGCGACCAGAGACATCGTCAGTAGCTACAAGCCCAATCTGCCTTTCTATCTCGCGCTTGGTGACGAGGGCAACCGAGTCTTGCGACGCGTGCGCGAGGCGATTCCCGCGGACATTCCGATGGTGTTGGACTGCAAGGTCAACGATCTGGGTGATACCGCTCGCGCCTGGGCACAAACCGCCTTCGACTATATCGAGGCAGATGCAGTGGTGGTGAATCCATACATGGGTGAGGATGCCCTGGCCCCCTACTTCAACTATGGTGACAAGGGTGTGATTGTGCTCGCGAAGACGAGCAATCCAGGATCGGGCGATGTTCAGGATCTGATCCTGGCCAATGGCCAGTCGCTCTACATGCACATCGCGGCACAGACGAATGTCTGGAACGAGCGATACTCTGCGGATATCGGCATGGTCGTCGGTGCGACCTATCCTGAGCAGTTGACCGCGGTCCGCGCGCTCTGCCCCGATGCGTTCATCCTCCTGCCCGGGTTGGGAGCACAAGGGGGGGATGTGCAGGCATCGGTTACCGCCGGAGTTGACGCCAATGGCGGGGCACTCCTCTGCTCCTCCAGTCGCTCGATCATGTACGCCAGCAGCGAGAGTGATTTTGCCGAGGCGGCACGAACCGAAGCAATGAAGCTGCGTGATGAAATCAACCTGCATCGCCATCAGCCTGCACGGGCATGAATCCGCAGTCTGTCGCTGCTTCGTATTAAGGAACGGGTAGCTCTGCCCTCACTCAGGATGTCATTGATGCTGCAGAAACTCTTGCGCTCGTCACTCTCGCTGGTCACTGCCCTTATGGTCGCCACACCATTGGTGAACATTTCTTCACCAATCGCCGCATCCGCGTCGCAACCAACTGCGGCGGAGTTGGGGCTACCCGAGGAAGCGATGCCGCGTGAGTTCGGCGCAAGCTCGATTGAAGCGTATGTGCCGGCAAGCGGACATTCGGTAACCGGGTATATGCTGGACTACTGGCGTGCAAATGGTGCCGCTTCGGTCTATGGCAATCCGATCTCTCAACCCTATGCCGCCAGCAACCAACTCTATAGCCAGGCGTTCGAGCGGGGTGTTTTCCAGTATTCCGAGGTCTGGCTCTATTCCGATGATGCCGCGGTACGGCTGCAACCGATCGTCCAGGAGGCTATTACCGCCAGTCGCTCCGAAACACGTTCGGATGGACGCCGTGACGGCGCTGATCGTCGGGCTGTGCCTGCAGCATCGGATGCGGACCGCGCCAACGAGGTAGCAGCAGAGGGCGGCCGACTCAGCCAAACCACCGGCTACAGCATCTCCGGTGCATTCGGGCAGTGGTATGACAACCACGAGGGGTGGTTCTATCTGGGTGCACCCGTGAGCGAACCGATGACTATCCGCGGTGTAGAGGGCCAGATGTTCGAGAACGGTATCCTGCTGCTGCAGGAAGACCAGGTTCAGGTAGCGCCTCTACCAGCCGAGCATCCAGAGAAGTACGGCATCGATACAACACCGATCGATCAGGGTGATATGCCCGAATACTCCGAGTCCCTTTTCTATAGCAATCCCAATCCCTATGGTGTCGATCCCACCACGATTGATGGCCCGAAGCGCATCGAAGTCAGCATCAGTGAGCAAACCATGCGCGTCTATCAGGGAGACACACTTGTGTTGGAATCTCTGGTGAGCACCGGCATCGAGCCGAATCACACCGAAATCGGCTTCTTCCACGTCCGCATCAAGTACAAGAGCCAGACGATGGAAGGATTCACCAACGGATCAGGTGAGGTCATTAGCCTCGGTTCGGAGGGTGAAGGTGAGCATTACAGCGTCAAAGACGTGCCCGATATCATGTACTTCGACTATGAAGCTGAAGCACTTCATGGTGCCTATTGGCACAACAACTTCGGTCAGCCAATGAGCCATGGCTGTGTCAATCAGCCGCTGGATGTGGCTGCCTTCATGTTCGATTTTGCACCGTTGGGCACACCCGTGACGGTGTACGAGTAACAACAGGTATCCGGTCCGATAATTACGCGAAGATTGCCCTCGTTCGGTGATTGACCCTGGCGAATCTTGCTGTAGAATATGCGGAACCGGTGCCGCAGTCACAGCGTTCGGCACTCCGCAGTAGTTACCGGATCACCATTGAGCACGAATCCATCAACGCATTCAACACCCACCCTGCGGGTTGTCGCTTTCGCCAACCAAAAAGGTGGTGTGGGCAAAACCACCAGCGCGGTGAACACCGCCGTGGTTCTGGCCAGTCGCGGGGTGCGCACGCTTCTGCTCGATCTCGACCCCCAGGGCAATACCACCAGTAGTCTCGGTATCGAGAAGAATGACCTCGATGGCACGATGTACGATGTGCTGGTGGAATTGATGAGCATCTCCGCGGCGATGCTGCACGACGTTCGTCCCGGGCTCGATGTTATTCCCACCACCTCCGATCTGGCCGGAGCGGAGATCGAACTGGTAAACGAGCCCAACAGGGAACGACGTCTTGCCCAGGCACTGCATACGGTCCGGTACGACTACGATATCGCTCTCATCGATTGTCCCCCCTCGCTCGGACTCCTGACACTGAATGGACTGACCGCAGCGGATTCCGTGGTGATTCCTATCCAGTGCGAGTTCCTGGCGCTGGAAGGTGTAACCCAGCTGATTCAAACGATTGATCTCACGCGCAAACATCTGAATCCTCGCCTCGATCTGCTCGGAGTGTTGATGACGATGTTTGATGCGCGCACGCGGCTCTCCTCCCACGTGGTGGACGAGGTGCGACGCTATTTTCCGGACCACCTCTTCGATGCGGTGGTTCCACGTTCGGTACGTTTGGCCGAAGCACCCAGCTATGGCCAGGCAATCACGGAATACGATCCGTCGTCACGCGGCGGCAGTGCGTATGAGGCGTTTGCCGATGAACTGATGGCACGTCTCGGTCTTATTAACACCACAGGAGAAATGCGGGTATGACCAATCTCTCGGAAATGCGCGATGACAAGTTCGCGGGCCTCGGACTGACGTTCGATGATGTGTTGCTGATTCCTGCCAGGTCAGATGTCGTGCCGAGCGATGTTAGCCTCAAGACCACGCTGGCACGCGATATCGAGTTGAATATTCCGATCATCTCCGCCGCGATGGACACCGTGACGGAGGCACGCCTGGCCATCGCGATCGCCCGCGAGGGTGGCATCGGTATCATCCATCGCAATCTCAGCATTGAGGAGCAAGCAGACGAAGTCGACAAGGTCAAGCGCTCCGAGAGCGGCATGATCGTGGAGCCGGTGACCCTCGGGCCGGATGATCACATTGCTGACGCCCTGGCGGTGATGGAACGATTCCACATCAGTGGTGTGCCGATTACGGATGCTTCTGGCAAGCTGGTGGGTATTCTCACGAATCGTGATCTGCGTTTTGTGGAGAATCCGGATCAGTTGATCAGCCAGAAGATGACGAAAGAGAATCTGATCACGGCACCGGTCGGTACCACGCTTGAGCAGGCAGAGACGATTCTGCACCAGCATCGTGTCGAGAAGCTGCCGGTGGTGGATGACGAAGGCTACCTTAAGGGGCTGATCACAGTAAAAGATATCCAGAAGAAGATTCAGTATCCGCTCGCGACCAAGGATAGCCGCGGCCGACTTCGCGTTGGTGCTGCAGTCGGTGTCGGTGCCAGTGGTGAAGAGCGTGCCGATGCGCTGGTCGAGCGCGGAGTCGATGTGCTTGTGGTCGATACAGCGCATGGTCACAATTCGGGCATCCTTGCTACGGTGCGCAATATCAAGGCGAAACATGATGTGGCGGTAATTGCTGGCAATATCGCCACTGGAGCCGCCGCCGAAGAGCTGATCGCCTGTGGCGCGGATGGACTCAAGATTGGTATCGGGCCGGGCAGCATCTGCACGACGCGCGTGGTCGCCGGAACCGGTGTCCCACAGATCACGGCGATCTACGAGAGCGCCAGGGCCGCCTCGAAGCATGGGATCCCGGTAATTGCTGATGGTGGCATTCAGTTCAGTGGCGATATCGCCAAGGCGATCGCTGCGGGTGCGAGCAGCGTGATGTTGGGATCGCTGTTGGCCGGACTCGATGAGAGCCCGGGCGAAGTGATTGTCTTCCAGGGTGAACGTTTCAAGGAATACCGTGGTATGGGCAGCCTCGGCGCGATGCGTGGTCGCAGCTTTAGCAAGGATCGTTACTTCCAGGGCGATATCGGCAATGTAAACAAGCTGGTGCCAGAGGGTATTGAGGGTCGTGTAGCCTATAAGGGTGCGCTCTCGCCACTGGTCTATCAGCTGCTGGGCGGACTACGCAGTGCCATGGGTTACGCTGGCGCACCGGATATCGAGACCTTGCGCACACGCAGTCAGTTGATTCAGATCACCAATGCCGGTCTGCGCGAGAGTCATCCGCACGATGTGACGGTAACCAAGGAAGCGCCCAACTATCGCATGAGCGGTCGGTAAGGAGAAGTACATGGCGATCGATTTCAGCACGGATCATGGTCAGCGAGTATTACAGCAGCTCGAGAATGAGCAGGTTATCTGGCTGACAACGGTAGCGCGTTCTGGCACACCGCAACCGAATCCAGTCTGGTTCCAGTATGTGGATGGCGACATCTTCATCTACACGCCAGCCGATGCGAAGCGCCTGAAGAATATTGTGGAGAACAATCGCGTCTCGCTCAATTTCAACACAGCACCAGACGGCGAGGATGTCACCGTTATTACCGGTCGCATTCACTGGGATGATGCATTTCCCAAGGTCATCGACAATCCCGCCTATCTCGAGAAGTACGCCGAGGGCATAAAGGCGCTCGGCTGGAGTAACGAGAAGATGTCAGCCGATTTCCCGGTCGTATTGCGCGTTCATCCCGAGAACCTCCGGGGCTGGTAATGATTCACCGCGAAAGCGGGAATGGCTGGCTGACACCAGCTATCGATGAGCTGCCATCCATTCCTCGCGATCGAACGACCGCGCTGAAGAGGTTCCTGTGGGCATCCAGTCAGGGTGCGCTAGTCTTCATCGCGTTTCAGATCTATAAGACCGTGCGTCGCTTTGGCATTCCAGACGATCCGGCTATCGCCTTCGATCACGCCAAAGATGTGATCCAGTTCGAAGAACGACTCCATCTCTTCTTCGAACTGGACTGGCAAGCCTGGGCGCTGGACCACGGTGATTGGTACATCCGCTCTTTCAACTACCTTTACGCCTACTACATGTGGTGGGTCATCGGCGGATTCAGCGTGCTGGCGTTCTTTGCGCCTGTGCGATTCCGCTACCTCCGGCGGGGCTTCTTCATCAGCATGCTGCTGGTGACACCGATGTACCTCATCTATCCGTTGGCACCACCGCGATTTCTGGCCGACTACGGCTGGGATTTCGTGGACACCATGCGCGTGTATGGTCCGAACTACTTCAGTGAAAGTGGCCTGGTACAGGCGAATCGCTACGCCGCGATGCCAAGCATGCATGTCGGGTGGACAACCTACGTCGCAATCTGCGTGAGCATGCTTATGCCATCAGTGCGATGGCGGATTCTCTTCGTCCTCTTTATGGCATCACTCATCACTTATGTGGTGATCATCACCGGCAACCATTATTGGCTGGACGCTCTGATTGGATGGATGTTCATCGGTGCCGCAATTGCGGTGAATCGCATCATCCCCTATCCCCTGATCAAACGAGCGGTCTCATAAGACCCAGGCCACACGACATCCTCCCAGGTTTTTGATATCAACGGCAAATGCGTCACTACCGCCGTAACCAATTCCCAATTGCCGACGTTAAGGTATGTGTCCGTACGACGGATGCACGTCCGATTCTCCCCACTCACCGGTCAATTGTTAAACCATTATCACGATATGCCGATATGCTTGACACGAGATATCTATAGGTGTACTATGTGGGTGTGGTGATAGGCAGTACTCATCACCACAGGTATATGAATCCATATACCTGTCGCACAACGAAGTGCGATCACGAAAAAGGAAAGAGGTCCATCATGATTCCAACCGTATTCACCTTCTCCATTGACGCCCAGGCTCAGCCAGAAACCCGTTCCGATGTTCGCCGCATGGAAATGTTCAGCCGCGCCCACCGGGATGAACTGAACGCCGTTATCGTTTCGCTGACGCCACGAATCTTTCGCAAGAATCGTGTCTCCCGATAACGATAAAGTCGGCTAGAAAATCCAGGATAACCATGATTCCAGTGCAGTTTGGCACAATCTTTAACACACAGATCGAAACAGAGACGAGCCCGGAACTTCGCCGCATGGAGATGATGAGTCGCGCCAGAATCGCTGATCGCGAGGCAATGATTCACGGTATGGTCTCCGGCAAGAGCCTCGCTATCAAGAAAACCTCAGAACCAATGATGGTTCGCACACTGAACACGCTCCGCGATAGTATCGGCAATCTGTTGATTTCTGCAGGCGAGCGCGTGCACAGCGCATAGCTGCACCGAGAGTTGAGATAGAAGACGGGAGGTCCGTATCGGGCCTCCCGTTTCTGTCTTCGGTATCATTACAGGGTTATGGACCGTTCGCGCCACCCGAGGACTTTCGCCCGCTCATGACCCGCATCATCGCCTTCTTCAACCAAAAAGGTGGCACTGCCAAAACCACCAGTACGCTGAATGTGGCAGCGGCATTGGCAGAACGAGGTCAGCGTGTGCTCACGATCGATCTCGATCCACAGGCGAGCCTGAGTATGGCCATCGGTACCGATGTCGCCCACCTGCAGCAATCCGTCTACGATCTGCTTCTGGATGAGGATGTGACCATCGCCGATGTGATCCAGCCAACCACAATAGCGGGTATCGATATCGTCCCCAGTCATCCCGATCTGGCGGCGGCAGAGCTGGAATTGCTGAATGTGCTGGAGCGCGAACGGCAGCTTGATCATCGCCTGAAATCGGCTGATCTTGGCGCGTACGACTATGTGCTCATCGATTCCCCGCCGGCGCTGAATATCATCAGTATCAATATCCTTGTCGCCATCGACGAGCTGGTGATCCCTATCGAACCACATCCACTATCCCTCATGGTGCTGAAGCGACTCTTCGAGACGATCCGCAAGATCAGCCGCCTTAATCCCGATCTTAAGGTTGTTGGTTTCCTGCCAACCAAGGTGCACCACAGCAGTCGCCTGGCACAGGATATGCTGGTGCAACTGGAAGAGCAGTTCCCGCAGTTACCATTGCTGCCGAGTATCCCGCTGAGCGTCCGTGGTGCCGAGAGCACTGCCGAACGCACGAGTGTGCTGCAATACATGCCGAAATCGAATGTCGCGGCTGCCTATCGCGATGTTGGTGCCTGGCTGGAAGAGCGCAACGATGACCGATAAACCAAGACGAAATCGCCGCTTCAGCGTGGATGACCTCTTTACGGATACGCGCCCACAGGCGACCGGTGTCAGTGATCTGGCCGAGGCCAAAGTGATCGAGCTGGTGAGGATCGAACCCGATCCAGAGCAACCTCGCCGACATTTCGACGCTGACCGTCTCATGGAGCTGGCCGATGCGATCAAGGCCGAAGGAGTGCTGCAGCCGATTGTGGTGCGATACGATGCCGATCGCGATATCTATGTGATCGTGCACGGCGAGCGCCGTTTCCGTGCCAGCAAGCTTGCGGGCAAGGCCGAAATTCCGGCTATCATCCGCGATGTTCCAGCGCAGCGGCGACTTGTGCAGCAACTGATGGAAAACATCGTTCGCGATGATCTCAATGCGATCGATCGGGCGGCGGCGCTCCGCGCCCTGCGAGAGCAGATGGATGATGCACCCTGGGAAGAGGTTGCGGCGGCGGTTGGGATCAAGCGTAGTCGCCTCTTCCAACTTCTGGGCACAGAGAAGCTACCAGAGGCCGCGCAGGAGGATATCCAGAGCGGCAAGTTGAGCGAGAAACAGAGTCGAGCGTTACAGGGACTACCTGCTGCACAGCAGGAGGCGTTACGGGCGCTGATGGTGGAGCGCGGCATACAGGCCGCGACAGCGATGAAGATAGCGCAGGCGTTGAAGACCTACTCCGAGAGCCATAGCCACACCGATGCGCAGGAGGATGTTCAACGGCTTTACGAGCTGCTGGAACCGGCCGATTTGGCGGCACTGTCATCACAGACACGAACATTGCTGCAAGCAGTGCAGGCGCGGCAGGCAAGCGAGTTGGCGAAACTGCTGAGCGTGCCGAGAGTGGATGACCAGCGCTTGACGAAAGAGGTCTCGGCGCTGGCAAAATCGCTGACGCGAACAGAGACGCTGAGCAGCGACTCGCGGGAAACGCTGATCGCACTGCGTGATGCGCTGGATGCAATACTGCAAGATGAGGATTAAAGCAAACCGCCCTGCACACCGGTGTGCAGGGCGGGATCGCAGGATCAGGGAGTCGGACTAGATCTCCGGCTGGGTACGATTGATGCGGCTATCGGCACCGAAGCGCACAGCCAGGACATCGAGCAGCATGAGCGCGGCGACAAGAGAAACGACAATCAACAGTTCCATGTTCATTCTCCCCTGATTGCTGCGTTCCCATGCACCATCGTGGTGCGGGAACGAATATCGAACGGCGTTGTATCGATCAGTAACTGTGGCTACTATATCACCTTATCGCGATATGCGCAATACCCGTTGACGCATATCGCCAAATCCGGATCGGGAGCCAATCCACACATGCATTTCCGAAAATCCCTACACCTGTCTGCCACCCTTATCGTCGTGATGCTTCTCATCACCGCGTGCGGAAGCAGCGGCAATTCCTCCCCGACTGAACCAACCGCTCCGCCGACGGCATCGGCGGATGAGCTATCGGTGGGTGATGTCATTGCCCTGGCCGATACAACCTGGCCAACGGTCACCAGCATGCGTGTTACGACCAAAAGCAGCTCAGCCAGTACCGAGATTGACGATGCAGCGTTCACCGGCACAGTAGAGGACTGGACCAGCAATGGCAATCGTCACATTATCGAGTTTGAAAATGGCATTGCTACCAACGAGCAGATTTACGCGGATGGTGTGATCTATGTCCGTGGGGTCTTCGTGAGTGCCGCCATCGCCCCGGGGCTGGATGTGAATACCTGGGTGAATGTTGAGGAGGGCGCCTACGATGCTGATTCCTCAGTAGGCGTGCAGCTTCAATATCTGATCCGACCGCAGAATAATGCCTATGGCGAGATAAGCCAGGATCTCCTCAGCCGACCGGTACAGGATGGCGGTGAAACCGTCGTTGGAGACCGCACCTGTCACCTCTACACCTTCGGGGACGAAGAAGGTACGGGTGATGAGATTCGCTACGAGATCTCAGTCGATAGCGATGGCCTACCTTGCCAGGTCGTGCAGAGCGCTGGCGACTATCAGGTGATAACCACCTACCTCTTTGATCTCGATGTGAACATTGCCGCACCGCTGGAGGGTACACCTGCTGCTG
Source organism: Thermomicrobiales bacterium (assembly GCA_020432165.1). Classification (GTDB taxonomy): domain Bacteria; phylum Chloroflexota; class Chloroflexia; order Thermomicrobiales; family UBA6265; genus UBA6265. Next base: position 36,076 of record JAGQGU010000010.1, on the reverse strand, counting down.
CGACTCCGGAGGGAGCAACTCCCGAAGGCTAGCGCAGGATTTTCGGCGTGAGATGCGATGTAAAGGTAGAAGGGTTTCCTGGAGGCACCGCATGACCGATACATCAACCAAGCGCATACCTACGGCAAACGAACGAGCCGATCTCCTGCGCTCGTTCATCGCCTGGACGCGGAATCCAACGATTGCCGACGACCTGGTGCAACAAACAATGATCGAAGCATGGAAGAGTGATCGCCAACCAGAGGATCGGGAATGGCGACCATGGCTCTTCGGTATCGCCCGTAATGTCTTCTATCGGTGGCGACGCGAACTTGCACGGGATTTACAACGCACCATCGCGATGCCGGAGTCCGACGAGGTATTTTGGGCATCTGTTGACGACCCCAAGTTCGATCAGCGAGAGATCGTCTCGTTTCTGAGCGACATGTTGGATGAGCTGCCGGAAGACACACGACAAGTACTGCTGATGAAATACATCGACAACCTGCCACAAGCTGAGGTGGCAGACCGTCTCGGATTCGGCGTGAAAGCACTCGAAAGTCGCCTTTTGAGAGGAAAGCGCAAGCTCCGTGATCATATCCTCATATATCGACCAGATACTGCAATCGAGCTGGGATTGGTTACTGATACCAAGACCTGGCATAAGACCAATATCTGGTGTTTCACCTGCGGCCGCGAACGGTTAGAGGCTCGCTGGTTTGAGGATGGGACACTTCGATATGATTGCCCGGCCTGTCACAATGACTGGTACCTACCGGGCGAGCGCACAATACAGACCTCACATCATTTCCTAAGTGGGATCCCGCAAAGCCCGCCATCATTTGCACGACTGCACGAAGTCATATCCGAGCGATCAGGTCTCGTTCTTCACCATAGTGGCCCCGAAGGAACGGAGTGCCCCCACTGCGGTCGGATGATTCAACCAATCCATTGGTCGCCGCCTGAGAGTTATTCCGGACCGATCGAACCAGAGATACAACTTGATGTTATCTATACATGTCAGCACTGCACATCAGTGCTGAAGTTCGCCTATCTGCCTGGGAATGGAATCTGGACCAAGCAGGGCAATGCTTTCACGGCCAAGCATCCGCAAGTGCAGATGTTGAAGCCTGTAGCCGCTGAATGGCAAAGCCGTCCAGCAATCCGCACCACATGGATGAGCCTCAACGACCCTGGCGAATTTACTTGCTGGGTCGATACCGAAACATTCACCCTGCTGGATATCATGATTGATGGCGAATTGCAGTGAGTAGTGCGCCATATACTCTCGATCGAATTCAACCTCTCCTCGAGGAGGAGCGGAGACCGCTACCGTCAAGGATCCGTGCCTACTCTTGGCTCATCTTGCAACTGAGAAGTGCAACTCCGTTACCGTTTACCTGTTGGCTGGGTGTCGGTGTGTTGCAGGGCCTGATGGTGCCATTTCAGCTCTGGGCAAGTTCTCATCTTGTCAATGCCGTTCAGACAAGAATGGATGGTCAGGACGCAAATCCCTGGTGGTGGGCACTGGCGATGGCCAGCGCACTGGCTGGAGGACGACTGCTGGCTCCAATGAAGAATTGGAGCGAGGCTGCTATCTACGAACGTGGATTACCGGCGGTGGAGGGACGGCTTCTGGCACGGGCGACAGAGGTCGATCTCGCGCTGCTGGAGTATCAGGCATTCTATGAGGTTACACGTCGCATTGCCGAACAGGCAGACCAAAGCCTCAAGGGCGTCCTCAAGGCATTTAACGAACTCATCGGGAACAGTATTCCGCTACTCGGAGCAGTACTCATCATCGCGCACATCGATTGGCTACTTGTGCTGGCACTCTTCCTACCGCTATTGCCTCTACTTGCGGAAGCGTTGCGACAGGGCGGCTTTGTTTGGGAAGCACTGCATCAGCAGACGCGAGATCGTCGCATCGCTCATTACATTGCCTCGCGTTTCAGCGATCGTCAGAGTGCCAAGGAAATACGACTCTTTGGCCTGGCTGACGAGCTCATCGGTCGGTGGGAAACGCACTTCATGGCCACTCGTAAGGAGATGCGTGGCAAGGTCACCCGCGCTTCATTACGGTTGCAGCTCGGCGGCACCTTTTCCGATATTTTCAGCTATGGCGTGCTCATCTGGGTGATTACCAGTGGATTCGTCGAAACCAACGCCGCCGATATTACCGTGCTGATGGGTGCTTTTATGACGATTGGCAATCTAAGCTTCAACCTCCAACAGGCCATATTGGACATCGGAAAATACAGCGGATTCGCCAGCGATGTGCGGATGTTCCTCGCATTACCAGCAGTATTTGCGACAGACAAAGTGACGAGTCTCTCGGAGCGTCTGCTGACACCAATCGTTCTGGAACATGTCAACTTCACCTATCCCGGCACGACCACGAAAGTTATCGACGATTTGAGCCTCACTATCCCACCCGGGCAGACCCTAGCAATCGTGGGCGAGAACGGTGCCGGTAAAACCACGTTGCTCAAGCTTATCCTCGGGCTGTACCGCCCTGACTCTGGTCGGATTCTGTTGGGTGATCGTGACATCCAGGATATTCCGGTGGCAGAACGGCAGGCGTTGATGGCCGCGGTGTTCCAGACATTCTCACGCTATCCGGAGAGCATGATCGAAAACATCACCATGCCAAGGAATAGAGACGATGTCGAGCTGAATCGTGTAATTCAGGAAGCCGATCTGGGGCACATGGTAGAAGACGCGCCAGAAGGACTAAAAACTATCCTCAGTCCCGATCTCGGTGGTATCGACCTCAGTGGCGGACAATGGCAGCGGATTGCAATCGCCCGAGCAGGATATCGCAATGCCACGATCCTCGCTCTGGATGAACCTACGGCTGCACTGGATCCGTTGGCGGAGGTCGATATCTTCAAACGTTTCGCGCAGATCAGTAGCGATCGCACCACCATCCTCATCAGCCATCGACTCGGCATGACGCGACTGGCGGATCGCATTGTCGTGCTCGAACACGGCAAGATCACCGAGGATGGATCACACAACGAGCTCATGCGCAACACTGCGCATTATGCCGAACTATGGGAGATGCAAAGCCGATGGTATCGATAGCTTCCCCTAGCAACAGTGAGTGGCATGAGCTAATTCGCCTGCTGAGCGGTATTGGCCGACGAAATCCGTGGCCATTGCTGGCGCTGACCTTGCTGACCATCGTGGCGAATACGCGTACCGGACTCTATGTACTGACACTGGGCAGTATAACCCAGGCACTGATCGACCAGAATCGCAACCAGGCCATAGCTTGGGCCGCTGTCTCGCTCGGCGCAGGGCTCCTCGAACAACTCTACTGGCCCTTCCGCAATCATCTCCGCTCTATCGTGGAGGATGACGCAGGCGTATATCTACAGAAGCGCGTTCTGAGAAACACTGCGAAAGTACCGCTGGAGCACTATGAATATGGGCCATTCTTCACAACACTGACCCGCGCCAATGACAATCTCGGGGAACGTGCGGCCGCAATCATCTCTTCTGGATTCGATCTCCTCCAGGTGTTGGTCATGTTTGTCAGCATCCTCGCACCGGTGTGGTTCATCGATGCCCGTATCGTGTGGATCATCCTACTCGGCTGCATCCCTGTCTTCTCTACAACCTGGCGTACCGCCCGCGCATTTCACGATGTGAAGACCCGGAATGCTATCAACGAACTCTATGCGACCAAACTCAGCGATCTTGTGCTTCAACGCGATGCCGCTGCCGAGATTCGACTCTTCGGCACCGGGCCAGAGTTGGTGCGGCGCTGGTTGGGAGCGCGCAATCGTATCGCGCAGGATAGTGTGCAGGCCGTTGGTAAGATTTCACGAGCACAATTGACGGGTGAGATCTTCACGGCTGCCAGTATGGCTTCCGCAATTGCCCTACTCGTGCACAACATGATCAACGGTGCAGCACCATTGGGATCATTGATAGCGGTCGCATTCGCGATTGTCTGGGGCGTGGGCATGGTTGGCGGATCGGCAAGTGTCATAAGGGGGGTACGAGAAAATAGCGTATTCCTTAGCGATATCTTCACATTCGAGCGGGAGGCATCCCGGTTCAAGCGTGAGCCAATACATCAGATATCGCCATCGACCGCGGCAATGACGATCAACCTGTGTGACGCGAGCTTCCGCTATCCTGAAACCGATCGAGACGTGGTACACAACCTCAATTTGGAGATCGCCCCGGGTGAGCATATCGCGCTGCTCGGCGAGAATGGGGCGGGCAAGAGCACATTGGTGCGCCTTATCGCCGGATTGTACGCACCTACTTCAGGCAAGGTCTACCAGGATAATTGTCTTGCAACGGATGCACGGACCGACATTGCTGCTGTCTTTCAGGATTTTGTCCGCTGGCAACTCCCCCTGCGAGACAATGTTGAATTTGGTTGTATCACCGCTATCACCGACGAAGAAGCGATTCTGGTTGCGCTATCGAAATCGGATCTCAGGGATTTGCCGGACCAGCTGGCGGAGGGACTCGATACATGGCTCGGTCGAGAATTTGGTGAACGTGATCTTAGCGGTGGCCAATGGCAACGACTCGCTATCGCTCGCGCCTTCTTCCGCGATGCGCGACTGCTGATTCTGGACGAACCGACTGCTGCGCTCGATCCACTGGCAGAGCAACGACTCTTCGAGCGCTTCCGCGAGCTGGCTGATGGCAAAACGGCGATCACAATCAGCCATCGCATTGGCCCAGCGCGATCGGCTGATCGCATTCTGGTGATGGATCAAGGACAAATTGTCGAGGATGGTACCCACGATACACTCATGGCACAAGACGGTCTGTATGCAGCCATGTTCCGATCACAGCAAGAATGGTACAACCATTCCAGTATGGAACGTGAGTGACCACAGGAGCCACAAATGTCAGCCTATCGTGAGTATTCCCGACGCATGTATGACGTGCTCGAAGATATGTTCGAGACACAGGGTGAGAAGATCGAAACGGTGGCCGAATGGATGGCCGAATCGATCGCTGCGGGCGGTGTGGTCCACCTCTTCGGCAGCGGACACAGTCATCTGGTGGCAGAAGAGGTTTTTCACCGCGCCGGCAGTTTGATGGCGCTGAATCCGCTGCTGGACGTGAATCTCACCTTCCTCGGCAGTGTCAATGCCACACTCCTGGAGCGAAATCCCGGCTACGCCCGTGTCGTGATTGGATCACACGATATCCGCGAGGGTGAGATTGTGATCGTTATCAGCAACTCAGGTGTGAACCCTGTGCCGATTGAAGCGGTGCTGGAAACGCGAGCGCGCGGCGCAAGAACGGTCGCGATCACCAGCGATCGACACTACACCGAGGCACCGAGTCGACACGAGAGCGGCAAGCGACTCGCCGACGTGGCCGATATCACGCTCGATACCTGCGTGCCGTGGGGCGATGCGCTGGTGAATCTGCCGGGTGTGGAGCAACCAGTTGGCGGCATTAGCAGTGTTGCTGGTCTCGCCCTGATCACAGCCGTGGTCGTGGAAACAACACAACGTTTACTCGATAAAGGTATTGACCCACCCGTGATCCCGACAATGAACCTCCCTGGCGGTGATGAGAAGATTCAGGGATTGATCGAGACCTACGGGCATCGACTGCCGCTGCTGAAGAACGCATAGGGATCGAAGATAACGGTGATCCGGGGGTGCAGACTCGGGCCTCGCAGCAGCGCGAGTTGCCCGGGTTGGTAGCGCCGGGTTTTATACCCGGCGAATGCGGTCAACTCCGTCACCTGTTCCAGGCTCTCAGTCTTGACAGCTACTTGAACCCGTCCCTCGCCAGCGGCGGAACGTCGCGGCGAGGGACGGGTCTACGCTTTATGGGCCCCGATATCCTCCAAGCCAGTTTCCACCAAAACCGATTCGGACCGGCGTCAAATATCCACCCGCTCATCCCACGCGAAATGGATCCAGTCTTCCGTATGTTTCCAGACATATTCGGGTTTGATCAGCGAACGCGATTTCTGATAGATGACCAGACTACGCACTTCGGCGACGTGCTGTTGCACAAACTCGTGCGTGGTTTGCAATGTCTTGCCAGAATCAGCGACGTCATCGCAAATGAGCACCTTGAGTCCCTGGAAGAGCCCAGGATCAGGAATCGGTGGGAGCATCACCGGCATCTCCATCGTCTCTTCGCGTCCGGTGTAGAACTCGATATTGACGACGTGAAGCAACTTGACCCCGAGCGCGTATCCCAACGCTCCGGCTGTGAACAAACCTCCACGGGCGATCGCGAGAATGAAATCCGGCTTGTAGCCATCATCCAGCACTGTGCGTGCCAGGTTCTGGGTAGCATCGCCAAACATCTCCCAGGTGAGCATCTCGGTATCTGGCATCACTATTTCTCTTTCGCGAGCGACTGCGTACGCTTGTAAGCGGCGTATACGGATTTACTAAGAATCGTGCGCAAGCCACCCTTCTCCATTTGGTAGATAGCCTCGGCACTGGTACCGCCGGGCGAGGTGACCATGTTGCGCAGTTCCGCCAGGTGCTTGCCACTCTCACGCGCGTAGCTCACCGAGCCACCAACCGTTTGCATGACAATCTGCTCGGCGATACGACGCGGGAAGCCCATATGAACACCAGCATCGACGAGTGCCTCCATCATCAGGAAGACGTAGGTTGGTCCCGTACCGCTCAGCGCTGTGGCCATATCGACATACTTCTCGTCCTCGACCTCCAGTTCCATACCCAGGGCACCAAGGGCGAGCCGCACGCGCTGTCGGGCCTCGTCCCCAACCTCCGGCACCGCGTACCACACCGCCATACCCTCTCCGATTTGAGCTGGTGTGTTCGGCATCACGCGCACAATCGCCTGGTGGTTCAGACCAGTCTGCAACTGCGATACCGAGGTACCAGCCGCAATAGAGATCACGGTCTGCTCCGGTCGCAGCACCTCGGCCAGTTCCGCGGTCACGGTGTGCATCACCTGTGGCTTGACCGTGAGCAGAACCAAATCGGCATCCTGCACAGCATCGGCATTGTGCTCTACCACACGAATACCGAACCGAGCTTCCAGCCGCACCCGTCGATCCTCGCGAGGGTGACTGGCCACGATATGCTGTGCGGGAAGCATCTCTCGGCTAAGAAGTCCCGCTACCATCGCTTCCGCCATGACTCCCGCGCCCACCATGGCAATACGCGTATCCGCAAGTGTTGTTGATGTCATAGATTGCCCCGAAACCACGCCAAAATCCGTGCATCAAGTGTACCCCGGGCAGGTTCGACAGCATACGGCATAATTGCCTGATAAAGCGCACCCGGTACAGATGGAGCAATCATGCCGAACAAACTTACGAACGAATCCAGCCCATATCTGCGGCAGCATCAGGATAATCCTGTCGACTGGTTCCCGTGGGGCGATGAAGCCTTTCGGGCAGCGAAGGCGCGCGGTGTACCGATCTTTGTCAGCATCGGCTATTCCACCTGCCATTGGTGCCATGTCATGGCGCACGAATCGTTCGAGGATCCGCGGGTTGCTCAACTGCTGAACGATAACTTCGTCAGCATTAAGGTCGATCGCGAGGAGCGGCCGGATATCGATGCAGTCTATCTGCAATCGATGCAGATGCTTGGCTATAGCACGGGCTGGCCGCTCAATGTCTGGCTGACTCCCGATGGATTGCCATTCTACGGTGGTACGTATTTTCCAACAATGCCAACCGAGGGGATGCCAAGCTTCACGCAGGCGATCTTGACGATTCGCGATCTGTGGCAACGGGATCGCGCCAAGGTGATCAATGGTGGCCAGAAGGTAGCAAAGCACGTTATCCAGGCAACAAAGTTCGAGGGCAGTGCAGATGCGATCAGCGCCGAACTCCTGCAGCGTTGCCTGCGCGCTCTCTATGACAAGTTCGACAAACAGTATGGCGGTTTCGGCACGGCTCCGAAGTTTCCGCATGAGACGAATCTCGAGTTCCTGCTTCGATATTACCGCCGCACCGGTGATGTTGCCGCGCTAAGCATGGTGGAACTGACACTGGGGGCGATGGCCGAGGGTGGTATCCACGATCAGCTGGGCGGCGGATTCGCGCGCTATTCGGTCGATGCTGAATGGCACGTTCCTCACTTCGAGAAGATGCTCTACACCAACGCCATGCTTCTGCCCCTCTTCGTCGATACCTGGCGTCTCACCGAGGAGCCTCTCTATCTCCATACCGCCGAGGGTATTGTCAGATGGTTGGAAAGCGAGATGCGTCTCAAAGGCGGAGGTTTCGCCGCCGCGACCGATGCCGATAGTGAGGGCGTGGAAGGCAAGTACTTCATCTGGACAGCGGCCGAGGTCGACCGGTTGTTGGAGGCCGAGGATGCCGATCTCATCAAACTTCACTTCGGTATCGCCGATCCGGGCAGTTTTGAAGGCGCCACGGTATTGCGTATCGTGAAGAGCGACGAGGATCTCGCGGAGGATGTGGGTCTGCCGATTACCGAGGTGCGGGATCGTCTGGCGCGTGGCAGGCAGATCATGCTGGCCGCCCGCAAGAAGCGCGTGGCGCCGGGTCGCGATGACAAGGTGATCGCGAGCTGGAACGGACTGCTTATCCATGCACTCGCCTATGCCGGCGCGGCGTTGGGAAACGATCACTGGATCGATCTCGCGCGGGATGCCGCCAGATTCATCGCTTCCACCATGGTAAGAGCAGATGGCTCGCTGGTCCGTACCTGGACGAATGGCGTACTTGTGGCCGATGGTGTGCTGGAAGATTACGCGAATGTGATTCGTGGGTTGATGACGCTCTATAGCGTTACCGGTGAGCTGACCTGGCTTGAGACCAGCTGGAATTTGACCGAATACACATGTGCTCACTTCGCCCACGAAAGCGGTATCGGCTTCTATGACACACCTGCGGATACCGATCTCTTCACCCGACCACGAGAGCTAACCGACTCCGCGCTTCCCGGCGGCAACGCGGTGATGGCCGAAGTGCTCAGCATGCTCGGAGCAATGCGTCGGGACGAAGCGCTCGTTACCGAAGCCAGGAGCATCGTGGAATCAATGGCAGTGGTGCTGCCACGCTATCCGATGCATACCGGTATGCTGACCGTCGCCGCGGAACGAATGATCCTGCCGACACAGGAGTTGATTCTGGGCGGGAACGATATCGCCAATATGCGAACGGTGGCCAACGAGAACATCAATCCCATCACTATACGTGGTTACGTACATACTGATATTGGCGATTGGGCTTTTCTCGAAGATAAACCGGTGGCTGATCAACCAGCCGCGTATTGGTGCAGTGATTACGTCTGTCAGGCACCGGTGCATAGCGCGGAAGCGTTGCGAGAGTTGCTGGGATAGACGCCCATTGGGACCCCGGGCTTTACACCCGGGGTCCGGAGCGATATCCCGCCATACTCCAGGCTACCGATTGTTCGGCTGATTCCTCGCCTACGGCATCGGAATGACGCCAGATCAAATGCCTATCCCAACACCTTATGCAAAAAATCGACGCGAGCACGGTTACCGAATGAGGCACCACCATCGTGACCATTGAACTGGTAGATATCCATCGATTTCGGACCGGCGTAGTGATTGTATGCCGCGTAAACGGTACTTGGCGGGCAGACCATATCCATCAGCCCGACATTGAAGCGCGCCGGGGCGTTTGCGCGGGCCGAGAAGTTCATGCCATCCATGTAGTCCAGCGTCGCGAACGACTGCTCTACCCGATCCACATGCTGGGCAAAGTAGCTCTTGAGCTCGCTATAGGGTGCGGCGTCGGTACACGTAGCGGCGCGGCGATAGTGGCACAAGAACGGCTGCGACGTATAGACACCACTAAGATCATCCACCAGACCCGCGACCGCGAGAGAAATTCCGCCACCCTGACTGCCTCCACTCACCACAATCCGGCCATCGATATCCGGGTGGCTACGCGCTGCCTCCACCGCACGCACAGCATCCGTGAAAACACGGCGGTAGTAGTGCTCGGAAGGTGAACTGAGGCCACGGGTGAGGAACCCGGGATATTGTGGTTCGCCGCTGGCTCCGGCATCCGGTGTATCACCACGCTGCCAGGCGCTTCCCTGGCCACGCGTATCCATCACGAAGTGAGCGAATCCCGCCGAGGCGATGAGCGTGTAACTGTGCGGGAAACCACGGCCGCCGCCATAGCCGAGATACTCCATAACGCAGGGGACGGTACCATCGCGATGTTTCGGCACCAGCATCCAGCCCCGGATCGGTTGCCCGGCAAAACCGGGGAAGGTGACATCGTAGACATCGTGGGCGGTAATGCCGACATCGACGGGTGCGAAGGTAACGGCCAGGTCATGACGGCGGGCATCGGCCAATGTATCCGCCCAGAACGTATCGAAATCGGCTGGCTTGTTCCGATCAGGTCGGTACTGCTCCAGAATATCCAGAGGGTAATCGAAAAAGGCCACGGCTATGCTCCTGTATGAGGTCGAATCATCTGCGCATCAAGGTAGCATGACAGAATGCAGAACGGGAGACTATCAGGGTTCGAATCGGTGCAATAGCTTGCGCAGCAAGTCTGCGAGCTGTTGGCGCTCGGCAAGGGATAGTTCGTGCAACATATCTTGCTGCCGGTTTACGTGTTCAACGACCAACGTATCGATCAGAGCGAGACCATCCGCGGTCAGCGAGATCAAGACCGACCGGCGATTCGCGGGATCCTCGCGCCGATCTACCAGGCCTTTTGCGACCAACCGGTCGATACGATTCGTCACAGCACCGCCGGTCACCATCAAGCTTTGGGTTAATTCGCCAGCTGTGAGCGTGTACGAATCACCCGCGCGGCGCAGGGTCGCCAATACATCGAACTCCCCGGGATTCAGATCGTATGGCATAACACCTTGCCGATATCGACTCTGAATATGCTCATATATCCGCGACAATCTGCCAAAGATTGCCATGCTACTGCAGTCGAGATCAGGGCGCTCTCTGGCCCACTGATCCAGAATCACATCGATATCATCCATATCATTTCACCATTAAACAATTTGACATTGAATCTTCTATTGGCTAGTATACGCGCACGATCAGTTGAATGCACCAGCGAGGTGACCGATGACAACAACATTTGCGATATGCGCTACCTGCGGCGTTGAGCATAGCTACCCACTTCCTCCTGTCTGCGCGATCTGCGCCGACGAACGTCAGTACCTTCCGCTTGACGGTGTGCAGAGATGGACCACACTACCCGATCTAGAGGATGGTCGAACGATTGACATCGAAGAAATCGAGCCCGGGCTGCATGCGTTCATCGTCCAACCTCCGGTTGGTATCGGCCATCGCCCACTCCTGGTGCAGACTGACCGCGGCAATCTCCTTTGGGATCCACCGGGATTCATCAGTGAGGATGCCATCCAGCGAGTGCGAGATCTGGGAGGGATCGCCTGGATTGCCGCCAGCCATCCCCACATGTTCGGCGTACAGCTGGAATGGGCCAACGCCTTTGATGCCGAGGTGCTTGTCTCGGAGAAGGATGCTGGATGGATTGCTCGCCAGGGCGATGCGATCCGGCTGTGGGATGGAGTTCTGGAACTCGCCCCTGGGCTATCACTCCATCGGCTGGGTGGGCATTTTGCAGGAAGCGCGATCGCCCACTGGGCCGGTGCTGACAACAAGGGAGTGATGCTCGCCAGCGATACGTTTGCGCCGAATCCCGATATTGGTACGGTCACGTTTCTATGGAGTTATCCGAATCGAATCCCCCTCTCGGCGGGAACGGTAGAGCGCATCGTCAATAGTGTGCAGGACCTGGAGTTCGACCGCCTCTATGGCAACTTCGCACCCTTCCCCATACTGCACGATGCCAAAGCAGGATTCATGCGTTCGGCCCAGCGCCATATCGATTGGGTCTCGGGCAAGAACGATCACCTGACCTAGATAAACTGCATCACACCCAATACGAGCACCGTGATTACCAGGAGGGCGATAACCGACCACAGGAGTCCGGTGTTGGCGTGAGAGGGTTCCGGAAGCATCTCCGGTGGAGTCAAGACAGGTTCAGTCACCGGTACCGATTCCTCTGCTTCGGGAATCGGTACCGGTTCTGGATCGGGATTATCGACCTCAATCTCAACCGCATCAGGTTCAGGTTGCGTTTGCAGAATCTGTTCGACGGCATGCTCAATGGCGGGTTCGGGAGCAGGCACAGCCTCGCGGGCAGCGATCATCTGCAACCACTGGGGCAAATCGGTGATATCCACCAGTGATTTCGGGTCGATCTCGCTGGTGTCGGGTTCGGGCAATGTGCGTTCGAAACGCTCCTCCGCTGTCGGCATGTTTCGCCATGCCGGGGGACGCTTCAGCCAACTGGGCATGGCATCCTGCAGGCCGCCATCAGGGATCGGGCGCATGCTCTCCGGTTGTTTGGGTTCGCTCATGCCTTAGCCCCGTCGTGGTGCACGCAGATCCTCAGTGTCCAACCAGATGGTTACTGGTCCATCGTTCACTAATTCTACTGCCATCTCCGCGCCAAATACGCCAGTAGCCACGCGGAATCCCTGTGTGCGCAGTGCATCGCAGAAGGCATCAACCATCGGCGCGGCTATATCCGGCGAGGCGGCATGTGCCCAACTGGGTCTCCGCCCTTTCCGCACATCGGCATAGAGCGTGAACTGCGAGACAACCAGCATCTCGACACGCTCCGAACCAAGATCAAGCGCGGAAAGATTCATTACGCCCTGCTCGTCCTCAAGCACACGCAGATTGACGATCTTACTCACCAGGAGGTCGATTTCGGCGGCGGAGTCGTCATGGCTCACACCCAGCAACAGCAGGTAGCCGGCATTGATGGCACCGACAACGTCGCCATCCACCGAGACCTGCGCACGACTCACGCGTTGCAGACAGACTCTCATTGCGGCGCGATCATGGCAGTCGCGATAGCGGCAATGCCTTCACCACGGCCAACAAAACCCATCGTCTCATTCGTCGTGGCCTTAATACTGATGGCGTCGATCGCCAAGCCCAACGCCGATGCAATACGCGCCCGCATCGCGGGCACATGCGGATTGATCTTTGGGGCCTCGGCAATGACCGTCGCATCGATATTCACCGGCTGCCAGCCAGCCTCGTGCAGCAAGGCACCGGCGTGGCGCAGAATTTCGAGGCTATCGATATCGCGATATCGTTCATCCGATGGGGGGAAGTGCACACCGATATCTCCCAACGCAGCCGCGCCGAGCAAGGCATCGGCAATGGCATGCAGGAGCACATCGGCGTCGCTGTGACCAAGGAGGCCGCGATCGTGAGGAATCTCGATACCGCCAAGGACGAGTCGACGCCCCTCCGCGAACTGGTGGACATCGTAGCCGATACCGCTGCGGGGCCAAATCACTCGTCGCTCTCCTTTCTCGCCTGCAGTATCGCCGTGGCAACTATGACATCGTGCGGATGCGTGACTTTGAGATTGGTAGCGTCACAAGGCACAATCGTCACCGGATAGCCAAGGTGCTCGGCCAGCGAGGCTTCGTCGGTCATTTGCACCTCACCGGATACCGCCAGAGCAGCCATCTCCCGCAGGTGTATTGCAGTGAAGGTCTGCGGAGTCTGCGCCTGCCACAACGTCGAGCGATCGATTGTCTCGGTGATCACGCCGTCGGTAACGCGCTTGATCGTATCGATGACTGGTGCTGCCAGAATAGCGCCACCTGATACCAGAGCTGCAACAATTGTCGCGTCAATCTGCGCGGGCGTTACGAGTGGGCGAGCAGCATCGTGCACGAGGATGACATCAGCGTCGGCACGTACGGCGTCCACACCATTTGCCATGGAATGCTGCCGGGTAGCACCACCGAGCACCACCTTGGTAACCCTGGTCCACTGACCGAGTTCGATCAGCTCCGCGATCGGCACCTGCGAATGCTCACCGACCACAACCACGATTTCATCTACACGTTCGGACTGCTGGAATGCATCCAGTGTCCAGGCAAGCGCCGGTCGATCCAGAAGCGGGGTCAGCACCTTGATGGCATCACCGAAGCGCACGCTCTTGCCGGCGGCCACGATCACAGCGACAGCGATCATGCCATATCCTCGTGCGCGGCAAAGAGTCGTTCGGCAACTTCCTGAGGTACTGGAGCCGATCCGAGGATGCGTCCTTCTTTGAAGTTCACCCCGTGATAGTCGCTGCCACCGGTGGGGATGAGCCCCCAGGCATCAGCGATGGCCCGCAACTCGGCGTGTTGCTCTGGTCCATATTCGGCGTAGTAGGTTTCGAAGCCCTTCAGACCCATCGGTACTAGGCGCTGAAGCGTACCCTCGATATCTTTGGTCGTATAGGGATGCGCCAGTACCGGAATGACATTGTGATCGACCAGAAGCCGCACGGCATCCTCCGGCATAAAGGGATCGCGCGGAACGTAACCAGGACGTCCTGCCTTGAGATAGCGTTCGAACGCATCGGATACATCCGTCGCGGCACCGATGTCGATCAGCGCACGGGCGACATGAGGGCGACCGATACTGCCGAATGCGGCTTGTGCCAGAATGCTCTCCCCATCAATGTCGTAGCCGAGATCCTGAAGTTTGGTAATCATCTGTTCGATGCGCCGGACACGGCTCATTGCCAGATCGTTGAGGGCGGTCGTGAGGCCATCGTCGTGCACATCGACAAAGTAGCCGAGTATGTGCACCTCAGCACGATCGACGGTGGTGCTGAGTTCGACGCCAGGAACGAGCGTGATGCCTACGGCTCTGGTGAGTTCATGAAGCTCCGGAAGAGCAGCAATGGTGTCGTGATCGGTCACACCCAAAATGGAAACGCCCTGCTCGACCGCGAAATTGACGAGCTGCGCCGGGGTATCGACACCATCGCTGGCGGTGGTGTGCGTGTGAAGATCGATTTTGTTGGAGGAATCAGTGTTCATGGATATAGCTTGCATAGACGCCCCGGCATCGATCGCGCATGGATCACAATGCCGGTCATCAGTTATCGACGGCTACGCCGCCGATTCGGGCCGATACCCTACGGGATCGGCCCCTACGTGTCAGACCACTAACGAGGTTCAACAACCAGGCGGATGGCGGTGCGATCCTCGTTCTCGATAGTGACATCGATAAAGGCGGGAATGCAAATCGCCTCGATACCGGATTCGCGCAGATAATCGCGCGCAATCGCGACCGCCTTGATCGCCTGATTGGTGGCGCCGGCACCGATAGCCTGCACCTCGGCCTTGCCAGCCTCGCGCACAACACCGGCAATAGCGCCAGCTACTGCACTCGGGCGAGAGCGAGCGGATACCTTTAGCACCTCACCCAGACCGATCGTGATCTCGTCGGACGTAATGCGACCATCGCTGGCAGTGTACTCATAGGTGGTCTCGGCCACATAGGTATCGTAACCATTGCTGACGATAGTGGTCTCTTCCACCTCAGCGATAATCACCGGCTCAGCAACAGCCTCGTATTCATCGATCACAGCCACCGGCTGCTCTTCGATTTCAGACTCGGATGCCACTTCGACTACGGGCTCTTCCTCAACCTGCTCGTCAGCATCCGGCGGGAAGCTGTTGCCCTCCGCCTTGATCTTGATATCGGCAAGGTTCAACTTGCTAAAGAAACGATTCATGATGACCAGCCCTCTTTCCCCAAATAACCCGAAGTGCGGGTGCTACGATGCGGACACATGAAACGGGTGCACGGCTCGCGGCCAGCGAGTGCGGGCATGCTACATCTGTATCCGGAATAAACAGTTTCCACACCAGACGGTGCAGAAATCTCACCTCCCCCATTGAGGTATGCATCAAGTTTACTTTGTTTACCGGGCGAATTGCATTCAGGAGTTCGCATGAAAACCAAAAAGAGGCACATGCATCCGAATTCTGTCGTCAGAATCCGAACACATGCGCCTCTGGTTTGTGAGAGACAACGGGCGTGCACTGGCAGCTGCCAGGCATGCGAGCTTTGGGTGGATTAGCGTGCGTAATCGACGGCACGCGTTTCGCGAATAACGGTCACCTTGATCTGGCCGGGGTACTCGAGAGTCTCCTCGATTTTCTTAACCACGTCCTGTGCCAGGCGCGTCGCGCCAGCATCATTGATCGTATTCGGCTGCACCAGGATTCTCACCTCGCGACCAGCCTGAATAGCGAACGATTTCTCCACACCTTCAAACGAATTCGCCACGCCTTCCAGCGCTTCAAGCCGTTTGATATACGTCTCCACCATCTCCCGGCGCGCACCCGGTCGGGCACCGGAGATGGCATCAGCCGTCTGCACGATAAACGCCTCGATTGTTTGCGGCTCTTCCTCGTTATGATGTGCAGCAATAGCGTGCACAATCTTGGAGGATCGACCCAATCGGCGGGCAATATCGGCACCGATCAGCGCGTGCGGACCTTCCACTTCGTGGTCGACCGCCTTACCGATGTCGTGCAACAGACCAGCTGTCTTCGCCACGTTCACATCAGCACCCAGCTCAGCGGCCAGGTTGGCCGAGATGAGACTGGTTTCCAAACTGTGAGCCAATACATTCTGCCCATAGCTGGTGCGGAACTTAAGCCGACCCAATAGCTTGATCAGATCAGGGTGCAGGCCAGGTACGTTCGCGTCGTAGGCAACGCGCTCGCCCTCCTCCCGCATGATCTCATCGAGCTCCATCTGGGTCTTGTTGACAACTTCCTCAATCCGCGCCGGATGTATGCGACCATCCTGCAGCAGCTTCTGCAGAGACCGCCGTGCAACCTCACGCCGAACCGGATCGAATCCGCTCACGGTCACGGCTTCCGGGGTATCATCCACGATCAGATCGACACCAGTCGCTGTCTCCAGCGCCCGGATATTGCGACCTTCGCGACCGATAATACGGCCCTTCATTTCGTCACTCGGCAGCGGAACAACGCTCACGGTAGATTCGGAAACGTAGTCCGAGGCGATGCGCTGAATCGTGGTCGCCAGAATCTTGCGGGCTCGTTTGTCCGCTTCTTCCTTGGCTTCCTGCTCGATCTCGTGCACGTGACGCTGCGCCATGTGCCGGGCATCGGCTTCGATATCAGCGATCAGCTGATCGCGCGCTTCCTGGGCGGTGAGCCCGGCCACACGCTCAAGCTCCTCATGATAGCGCTGACGGGAAAGCTCCACTTCCTGCATCTGCTGGGCTCGCTGATCCTCAAGATCCTTGAGAACAGCTTGCCTGGTCTCTTCCAGCTCCGCATCCTTGCGTACCTTCTCGCTGTCCCACGAGTCACGCATGCTTTGAAGCCGTTGTTCACCCTTACGAATAGCCTGGTCGCGTTGTTCCAGCTTCCGGGACTTATCGTCGATGCTCTCTTCTTTTTTCTCAATTCGATGCTCAATGCGCTCGATTTCGATCCGACGTTGAGTCAGCTCCTTATCGAGTTCCGCGCTGAGTCGAAGTTTTTCTTCCTGGGCCGCAACTTTTACTGCCCGTTGATGGGATTCGGCTTCTTCAATCACACGATCCGCTTCACGTTGCGCCTGATTCATCTTTGAATCAGCACGCTGTTGGAGCATGAAATAGGTCAAGAAAAAGGTGATTCCAGCAACGAGCACGGCAACCAGGATGACGATCATCAGATCACCCATCTGTAGCTCCTCGCTCGTGTCCTCATCTTGCGATGAGGTCTCTGTTGTTAAGGTGTGACAGTCCGTAACAGGAAGCGGCGATGCCCCCAATAAGCTCACGCCGTTTCGCACGCCCACCACGGACGGATACAATCACAAGGATACGTTCCGAAAGGTCACCGGGTCAATGACACCATTTCGCCTCTCTCACGCGAATGTGCGTACGTACGCCAATATGAAACAATGCGAATGCATGGTGACTCATCACCTCGTACAATGAATGCATCACCATTTTCCACAGCCCACAAGGACATCTATGACCAATCACCAACACTCTCGCAGACGAACTGAGACCGGCATCGAACCGGGCGATGTTGCCCTGCTCATCGATTACGAAAATCTGCAGGTTAGCCTGCGCAATCACTTCAATCTGACCACGCCAAAGATGAGCCTGATCATCCAGGAAGCACTCGATCATGGCCGCCTGGTGCTGAGCCGTGCCTATGCTCCGTGGACCAATCCCGAGCTCAGCATTGATGCAGAGAACCTCTACCGGCAGGGAATCGATCTCATCTATACACCGGCAGGAAAGAACAGCGCCGATGTGCGCATGGCCGTGGACGCTGTCGATTTGACACAGCGTATGAGTAACCTCGGCACGATCATCTTTGTCACCGGCGATGGCGACCTTATTCACCCGCTGAACTACCTGCGACAGGCAGGTGCACATGTGGTGGTCATTGGCGTCGATGCGGCCATGAGTCGCATGCTCAGCTCCGCCGCTGATGCGGTGTTGATTTACGAGCGCGATCTCGATCCCTCTGTGCGGGAGCGGTCGGTACGTGTGCGTTCGCAGCCAGTCAGCCAGCAGCCATCCTCCTCAAGCCGCAGCACGATTCCTGTTTCCGCCTTCGAACCCCTGCGCAAGGTATTGGCGCACCACGGCGATGGTGAACCGATGCTCTATCAAGAGATCGGCCACTGGCTGGGGACGGATCACAACTTGCGACCGCGTGCGGCCTTCGGTGTCCCCTTCGGCGTCTATATGGAGAATGCGCAGCAAGCCGGAGTGGTCACGCTGACGCAATCCGGCGGTAATAGTTTCGCGGGGCTCCCCAATAGCGGCGCTGATGTTGATGACGATATCGACGACGATGAAGATACCTCGCAGCAGCCAACTGGAGCTGTGAGGCTGGAAAGCCTGCAGCCAGAGGAAAGAACGGCGCTCTTCGCCGTGCTAAGAGAGCTGAACGATGATCCTCGCTTGCACTACTTCACTTTCCGCAAGGTACTCAACAAGCTGTTGCAGGAGAGTGCTCTTCCCCGCCTGAACGAATCGCAGATCCGCAGTCTGCTGAACGATCTCGCCAGTCGCCAACCACCGATCCTGATACGACAAATACGGCAAGGCCGAACGCCAAATGGACCTGCCTATTCCTTCAGCGCTTTCACATTGACGCCAAACCGCGAATTGTTTGAAGCGTCGGAGTAATAGCTATCGAGTTGGCCAGCGTCTAGGCAGGTGCCTGCATCACCATTTGCGCGAAATCCTGCGGATCGGACTGGAGAATATACCAGTCCGTGCCCCCGAGGAATGCCGTGAATTCGTCCAGGCTCTTTGCAATCGCACGAGCCAGCGCAGGGGTCGGCTTCACATTCGGCCAAAGGTGAAGCGAACGCACGGTGAGCACGCCCTCCTTGCGATTCATGGAGGGATCTATCAACCCCACCAACCTGCCGCGGTGCAGAATCGGCATATTGTAATAGCCATATTTGCGTTTCGGTGCGGGTGTATAGATTTCCAGCCGGTAGAACATCTCCCACAGCTGTTCCATACGAGGTCGACACCAGATAAGGTTATCGAAAGGCGAAAGGAAGGTAGTACGGCTGGGCCAGCCAGAACCTGCACGAAGCTCCTCCAGTATCGGTAGCAAGGAAGCATCGAGCCAACCTTCCTCCTTGATGCCTTCGATCTTCACCGGCACCACCTGTCCCTGATCAGCAAGAACAGGCATGTGCTTCCGGACATCGGCATTGGGGACATAAGCCCGTCCGCCGGTACGCCAGTAGTCGGTCAACCATGGAGCCGTAGCTACACCCAAAGGTCGCATAGCCTCCCCCAGCAGCGTGAGTTGGAGTTCTTCCCCAGTTACTGCGGGCAGATGCCAGTGATGTGGGGCAACACGATCGGGCAGATCATACCAACGGCCAAAGGCGCGATCCCGCAGACTCACCAGCAGATCGCCCTCGGCCCAAAGCGAGAAGAGGATCTCGCGCTCCGGTTTGTTGCCATACCAGCTCTCCCACTGACCAAGCTGTTTGGCATCGGCCGGGGGCTCGAAATCGCGCGATGAAAGTGCTCCTTCGGCATAAATGCGATCCAGCACCCGCGCGCGAACATCAAGACGCTCCTCTGTCCAATCCGAGTGATTGCGGGCGTAACGCTCCATCATCTCCCGCACGAGCGGGACATTGGCGGTTGGCGTAATCGCGGCGGCGTGAACGACGTACTCGGTTAGCTGCCTGTCCTGAAAAAGCGTGGTGAGATGATCGGTGTTGTAGTTACCCAATCGGCTAAAGAGCGCCGTCTCGTGACTACGACTGACCACGCTGATCGTATCCAGCTGGATCATGTTCAGATGATTGAACACTTCCAGAATGTCCGCTGGCTGCACGGTGCGCTTGATACGTTTGCGGTCGAGTCGGCTGGCGATAACCGCCAGAGCCTGAGCTTCTCGTTTGCTGATCTCCACGTTCCTTCTCCTCCTGCGGGCATAATAGAGGCTGAAGCGGACGTTTGCCTTCCGCATTTTTCTCGACGGGAGCGTATCTGGTGCGAGTCGCGCTGATTCACGACTATCTCACCCAATACGGCGGTGCCGAACGCGTGCTGGAGGTACTGCACAGCATGTACCCGGATGCTCCCGTCTATTCCAGCTTGTACGAACCAAATCACCTCCCACCGGCATTGCAGGATTGGGAGATTCACACCAGTCCGATTGCCAGGATCCCAGGCGCCAGCATGACCCATCGCCTGTGGACACCGCTCTATCCGCTGATCTTCCGCCAGATAGGAAGAAGCCTGCCAGAAGATCTCGATGTGGTGATTGCGGATTCATCCGCGTTCAGCCATCAGGCAGCGCCGAAATCCCCGGACATACCTCTGATCTCCTATTGCCACAGCCCAGCACGATTCCTCTATGGCGATCGCGACTATCTGGGTGCAAGCAAGCTCGGTATTCTGCGTCCGGTGGCGAATAGCGTATTCGGGCTGATGCGCGCGCAGGATCAAAAGGCAGCAAGGAGGGTGACACAGTTTGTTGCCAACTCCAATGCTGTGCGTGATCGCATTCGCGATGTCTACGATCGTGATGCCGAGGTGATCTACCCCCCGATCGATATCGAGCGATTCCGCCCCGACGACGGGGTTGTGCCCGAGGACTGGTATCTGGTGGTGAGCCGACTGGTGCCACACAAGTGGATCGATCGCGCGGTGCGCGCAGCCACAAAAGCAAACGTCCCTTTGAAAGTGATCGGCTCCGGTCGATCCGAAGCTGAGCTGCGGGCAATGGCCGGATCAGGTGTGGAGTTCCTTGGCGAACTCCCGGATACCGAGGTGGTTTGGCATATGCAGCGGTCGAAAGCATTGATATTGCCAGGTATCGAAGACTTCGGTATGACCGCCGTCGAAACCCAGGCAGCCGGCCGACCTGTGCTGGCGGCACGCGGCGGCGGGGCGCTAGAGACAGTGATTGATGGCGAAACCGGCTGGCACTTCGGTATCGAGAATGACGAGGAGCTGATAGCACTCTTGCGGCGCAACGATATCTGGGACACGAATCGCATTCAGAGTCATGCCGCCGGGTTCAGTCAGGAGAAGTTCGAAACGAAGATGGACGCACTGATCAATCGCGTGGTGAGCACGCGTTAGCGATTCCCCACGGATCCTCGTATCCGGAGCGTGCATGGTAGATGCACGATGTCACTGGCAATCTCTTCGCCGTCAATCAACCGCGTGAGCCAATCGACAGCGCGGGCAGACATATCGTGCAATGGCGGAACCAGCGTGGTCATACCTGGCCCCCAAAACGAAAACCAGTCGGGATCATCGAAGCTCACCACCGAGATATCTTCCGGTACACGCAGCTCCATCTCGTTCAGAGCCTGTATCACACCACTGGCGATACGCGGGCTCGATGCGATAACGGCGTGCGGCAGCTCTTCTACCGCCACATTCATAGCCTGGTAGCCCCATTCCCGCGTGAACTCTCCGGCGGAGACACGTAAACGCACATCCTGATATCGGGCAACAGCATCGCGCACGCCCTGCAATCGGAATTGTGTCGACGAGTGATGTTCCTCACCAATGATGACGAGCACGTCACGGTGCCCCTGTTGAAGCAAGTAAGTTGTTAGCTCGTCGAATCCGCCTCGCTCATCTGCAAGTACGGCGTTGATGGGGCGATGAGCGGAGACACGGTTGAGTTGCACGATGGGCATGGTTACCGGCAGCGGCAATGTCGGCGAAAGGGGCACATGAATGATGCCATCGATGCGATAGTCCGCCAGCCACCGAAACGATTCCCACTCCTCTTCCGCGGTCAGCGACGACGTAATCACCATTTGGTAGCCGGCGGCCACACAAGCGCGATGAATGACATCGGCGCTGACATCGTAGAACTCATTGAGCAGATCTGGCTGCATGAAGGCGATAATGTGCGACTGATCGGAGCGCATGGCCCGGGCGAGAGAGTTGGGGCGGTAGTTCAGCGCGCTAACCGCCTCTTCCACCTTGCGCCGTGTCGCTTCCGAGACAGAGCCGCGACCACTGATGACTCGCGAGGCGGTACCGATGCCGACACCCGCCAGACGGGCAACATCGTGCAGGCTCACATCACGCTTTCTTTCAGGCATCTCGATCCTCACGGACTAGGCGGTATTGCCGAGATTGTACCCCTGAACGAAAGGAGGAGGAGACCAGCTCCCCCTCCAATCTCTCGTCCTGCCGTAATCGTCCGTTACCAGAAGCCGATGAGCTTCATCCAGGAACCTCCGACCACGATCCAGATGGTAAGCGAGGCGAGCCCCGCGATGGCACTGGTGCGCCACCACTGTCCGGTCGTGTTGTACCCGGTACCGAAGAGCGCCGGGCTGGCGCCACCGGCATACTGGGTAAGCGAGGTGAAGAGGTTCGACAGATATCCGAATACCAACGCTGACATAACCGGCGGCGCACCAAGCGCGATGGCGGCAGCCAGAAATGCCGGATACATCGCCGAGATGTGCGCGGTGGCCGAAGCAAAGAGGTAGTGACTGAAGAAATAGACCAGGATGAGAATCAACAGCGCTACCGGCCAGCTATAGTCACCAAGGGAACTGGCAACCTTCCCAGAGGCCCAGGTGATGAGTCCGTAGGTGTTGAGCGCCGATGCCATCATGAACAACACCGCGAACCAGACCATGGTATCCCAGCCAGCTTTCTGATCCAGCACATCCTGCCAGGTCAGCACACCGCTGATGAGCAAGACCACCAAACCGATGATACCGGTGGTCGTGGCACTGATATCCATCACAATATCGCCTACGGTCCAGAAGAAGAGAAGCAGGACGAAGGTGAACGTCATCATCTTCTCGGCGCCGGTGAGAGGTCCGAGTACGCGCAGCTCGTCCTTCGCCATCTCCACAATCTCGGGTGTGTCCTTCAGTTCCGGCGGATAGACCATGTAGACCACCCACGGAACAACCAGAAGTGCGACCAGGCCCGGGACGATCGCAGCCGCGGCCCATTTGAGCCAGGAAAGCTCGACACCCTGATCGCTCGCCAGCGAGACAATAAGCGGATTGCCGGCCATAGCCGTCACGAACATGGCGCGGGTGATCGCGTTCACCTGTCCGACATTGATCGAGAGGAAGGCTCCCGCGCGCCGTGCCGTCGGACCAGGCTTCGAATCGTAGGTCTCCGCCACCGACTTCATGATCGGAGCCATGATGCCACCGCCTCGAGCTGTAGCCGAGGGAATCGCCGGAGCCATCACCAAATCAGCCAGCGCCAATCCGTATGAAACCCCGAGCATCTTCTTGCCTACTTTGGAGACAAACCAGAGAGCTATGCGACGACCAAGACCAGTCTTCTGGAAGCCGGCCGAGATCATGAAGGCCATCACGATCAGCCAAATCGTGGTATTGGAGAACCCCATCAGTGCGGTCGGACCGGCTTTACCCGTCTCCGGATCGACCACTGCGACCAATGGCACCGTATCCGTAAGGATACAAACGAGCAGACCAATCAGTGTGACTGCACCCATCGGCAGTGGTCGCGTGATGATTGCCACAATCGTCGCTACGAAAATCGCCAGCATGTGCCAGG
The DNA here is from genome assembly GCA_020432165.1 of Thermomicrobiales bacterium. Lineage (GTDB taxonomy): Bacteria > Chloroflexota > Chloroflexia > Thermomicrobiales > UBA6265 > UBA6265. Next base: position 12,225 of record JAGQGU010000010.1, on the reverse strand, counting down.
CAATCTGCGAGACCGCCGCGGGATGCGGCAAGAACCAGATGAGCAGACCAATACCAACCGGTATGGCGTACTGCACCCAAGGAATCGGTGGAAGGGTTCTGGGGCGCTCCTGCTCCAGGGGTTCAGCAGATGTCGACATGATCGCTACCTCTCCGCACTGACGGCGACGGATACCACGGCCAGCTTGTCCAGAGCGACAGATGGCGACAACGGCAGATTGGCATTCCATGCGGCTGTGGCTGTATCCGCGATCGCCAACGCCTCGCCGACGTATTCGTCCGCAGTGAGCAGATGCTTTGGCATCAGATCGGCAATACCCTTTTCCTGGGCAACCTCGTGCATGACATCCTGCAGCACCCGATGGGTGCTGCGGGCGCGCTCGCAAGCCTCGTACACCACATCGTGCGCATGTTCACGACCCATCGCCGGAGCAAGCTGAATCATCATGGCCTCGGCCATAATCAAGCCGCCATCGAGCTCCAGATTCTTGCGCATGCGGTCCTGATCGACTCGCATACCCTCGGCCACCTCGATCGCGCAATCGATCGAGGCCCCAGCCAAACAACCAAACTGTGGCACCAGGAACCATTCGGCCTGCCACTCACCGGCAGCACGCTCGTGTCCGGCCTCCTGAATGCGTACCAATGCCGATGTGAGCGATCCGGTCACGACAGCGATACCGATCATTAGCTCCGAGCTGATGGGATTGACCTTCTGCGGCATCGTGGAGGATGCACCGCGGTGACTATTGAAAGGTTCGAAGACCTCGCCCACTTCCGTCCGGGAAAGATCGACGATATTACGCCCGAACTTGGCGATGGTGCCGCAAATTTGGGCGCAAACCCAACCATATTCACTCAGCAGATCACGATCGACATGCCAGGGGACGACAGCATCGGAAACACCCAGGATCTCTGCCATGCGCGCACGAATCTGGCTGCTTTGCGGACCTTCGGCGGCGTTGGTGCCGCCGGCACCGTAGAGCGAGATGACGGAGATACGGGCGTGAGCCGCCTGCAGACGCTCACGTTGACGTCGCAACTGATCCAACAATGTCGATAGCGTGGCCCCGAAAGTCGTTGGCACGGCCTGCTGGGCATGTGTACGCCCCGGCATAACTGTCGTCCGATACTCGGCAATGCGCGCCGCCAGAGCGGCACCGAGGCGATCGAGCTGGACATCCAGCAGTTCCAGGGAGCGCGCCATCTGCAATGCAAGGCCCGTATCCATAATATCCTGCGTGGTCGCACCATAGTGCACGCGACCATTGGGCCCCTCCGGCAGATGAGCAGAGATTTGGCGAACCAGGCCAAGGATCGGGTAACCGACATTACGAGCATCTTTCCAAAGCTGCTCGCGATCGATATTCTCCAGAACGGCGACTTTCACAATTTGGTCGGCGTAGTCTTGCGGGATCACACCAAGGCTGCCCTGGGCGAGCGCGAGGGCGCGCTCCGCTGCGAGGTAGGACTCGATGGTGGAGTCGGCGGAGAAGACAGCCTCCTGATCGGCATTCCCGGCGTTCTGCCACAGGAGTGAAAACGGTGCTGCGACGTTCATAACGACTACCCTTCCCGATGCAATCCCCATATTGGAAACGTTTCCAATATACTGCGATGGTAGCATCTGGATCGTCGCCGACTACCGGGTGAATTCCGCAATTCACAGCCAATTTCGACAGGATTATTCCTCGATTATTCGATTGGATACGGGTGGTGGTGCTAGCGAGAAGAGAACCTCAGCTTCCACACGACTGCGGCAGCTTCGAAGACGACAGCGCGGCTGAGTTTGCTGGCCCCGGCCACACGATCGTGGAAGACGATTGGCACCTGCTCGATGTGGGCACCCTGTTGGTGGGCGCGCCAGGTGGTTTCGATCTGAAAACTGTAGCCGTCGGAGGTAATCGAGGGCAGATCAATCCGCTCCAGCAATCCTCGTTTCCACACTTTGAAACCGCCGGTGAGATCGCGAATATGCACGCGCAGCACCGCACCGGAATACCAACTACCGAAGCGACTGATCCAGCGGCGTTGTCGTGGCCAGCCGACAGTGCTGCCACCCGGGATGTAGCGACTGCCCAGCACGAGATCGGCATCGGTGGCGATGGCTGTATTGATCATCACCTGCAGATCCTGGGGGCGATGACTGTGGTCGGCATCCATCTGCACAATCAGATCGGTGCCCAGCGCCAACGCGGTCGCGAAGCCATCGACATAGGCGCGACCAAGCCCCTGCTTCTGCGTCCGGTGCTTCACGTGCACCCGACCGGGATGCAGCACGACAAGATCATCGGCAATCTGGCCGGTACCATCGGGGGAATCATCATCCACGATGAGTAGCTGCGGAGCACAAGGCAGTGCCAGCACTTCCTCAACCAGGCTGACGATGTTCTCGGCTTCGTTATAGGTGGGAATCACCACGACAACCGACGTGGAGAGAGGACTCATGCGTCGGTTACGCCCTCGTCATCGGTGCGACCGCGATCGAGCAGAAATTGCACCTGCACGAGGAGGGCATCGATATTGAACGGCTTGGGGAGCAAGGCATCGGCTTCGAGCTCGTTGCTACGATCACGCAATGTGCGGCTGGCACTCATGGCAATGATCGGGAGATCTTTGGTTTCCGGCTCCCGTCGTAAACGGGAGATAAGCGTGCCACCATCGACACCCGGCAGCATGATATCCATCAGGATAAGATCGGGGTTCCATTCGCGGCTGAGCATGAGGCCATTGGCGCCATCGCGCGCGATGGCGACGGTGTACCCCTCACCCTCCAACACCACATCGATGAGCTGGGCGACATCTTCCTGATCTTCGACAACAAGGATGCGAGCAGACACGCGATCAGTTCCTTTGACTCAACGACACGCGACGCGTACTTTCGTGAGTATACCGTACGAACGGAGCGTGCGGAGCCAAAATCGCGACCGCATCGTTATGTGAAAGAGGGATAGTCGACGAAGAAGAGGAAACAATGTTCGAAATTCTTGCCGCCATCTGCGAACTGATCGCCGCGATATTCTCGCGCAACGATCCGCCACGCACTGCGGAGCAGATTGAAGAAGAGACCCGGCAGACCGCGCGACCAGACTGGATGGCACGGCAATAAGCTCAATCATGAATCGACCTGTGTCTGTCTCATCATCGGCTTCCAGCTTCGCTATGATCAATCCGCCCTTCTGTCATGATGGATTCCCTCACATGTATTGATGCGATGTAGGTTATTGTCCTTGCATATCTCGATTGCGAATGTTCATCGTCGTAAATAAATCAGGAATCGCCATGCATAATGGCGGTATCCTGATAGAGAGCAAGAGATGAGCGCGCAGTTGTTCCCGTTCCACGAGAGAACCAGCGATCCAGATCATGCCACGACCCGTGTGATGTACATCAGGCATTCGCGAGGCAGACAATGGAACTCGCCATCGATGTAACCAACCTCAGCAAGCGCTATGGAAACGATGCACCATATGTGTTGGACGATGTGAGTTTCGCCATCGAATCGGGTACCAAAATTGGATTGATCGGCCCCAACGGTGCCGGCAAATCGACGCTCATGAAAATCCTCGCCGGCGTGATCCTGCCAACGCAAGGTAGCGTTTTCATTCATGGCCATGACATTGTCAAAGAGCCAATGGCAGCAAAACGCGCGGTCCGCCTGGTGCAGCAATCCACAGCGTTCGATATGTTTCTGGATGGTATGGCCGCGCTAAAGATCGCCGCCAGATTCTTCGGCGCACCGGATCCCGCCAGGAATCCATGGGTTTCCGAGTTACTCGAACGCTTCAGTCTGGCAGAGCATATGCACAAACCCACGTTCATGCTTTCGGATGGCCAACTCCGCAAACTGCAGATCACACGGGCGCTACAGAGCCCCTCATCCATCCTCATCCTCGATGAACCGACAGTCGGACTCGATCTGGCCTCCAAGTTGCAGTTGACCGGCGTGCTCAACCAGATTGTTCAGGAGAACGGCACATCCCTCCTGCTCTCGAGTCACATCCTCAGCGAGGTGGAATCGCTTTGCGAGGATGTCTTGCTGCTGCAGGATGGCCACATTGTGGCGCACGATCACACCCGCAATCTGGTGCAATCTCACGGCGAGCGGTCGGTTGTGCTCACTTTCGGAACGGCCAGCGATGTCGATATCGCCACGGATGCACTCGCCCGCATCGGAGTTACCGCAATCACAATCGCTCCCGATCAGATTCAGTTCTGGGTCGGGCAGGCAATCAACCCTGTCGATGCACTGGCGCAACTGTCCGGCGAAGGCATCACGATCAGCGATGTCATCGTCCTCCCACCCAATCTTGAGCAAGCGTATGCTGCGATCACGACGAGAGGTGGGCAAGCATGACCAGTGGCATTCGGCCGATGTTTGCACGTGAATTAACCGTTTTCACCAACGATCGCATTAACTTCCTCCTCTCCATCGTACCGAACTTGCTCTATCTCCTGCTCTTCTCAACCTCTATGCGCGCGGTGGTGGGATTGGTAGAGTTCGGCGGTCAATCCGTCGACTACTTCGATTTCGTGATGCCGGGCATTATCGCTTCGACACTGCTATCCGCTGGCACGACATCCGCCAATACCATCAATCAGGAACGCATGAATCGGCTGCTATTGGAGATATGGTCTTATCCGATCACCCGCCGTGACTATGTGATTGGGAAGACCGGCTTCAGTGTCGCGATGGTAGTTGGGCAATGTCTGGTGATGCTGATTATGGGGCAGATACTCTCACCCACCACCTGGCAATTGTGGCAATGGGCATCCATTCTGGCTGCAATCGCATGCATCTCTGTCGCCAGCACGGGTCTCTATCTACTGGCGGCTACCTATCTCCGCGATCCACAACGCTTCATGATCGTCATCAATATCGCCGCACCGGTGCTTCTGTTCAGCAGTCCGTCGTTCTATTCGTTCGAGAGCATGCCCAAGGTGCTGCAATGGATCTCGGTGATTAACCCACTCTCCTGGATGGTGATCACGATTCGAGCCTGCTTTTTGACCGGATTTCGATCGGGAGCCGTCGGTGTGGCCCTACTGCTGGTACTCGGTATCGTGGCGGTGATTGCTGCGTCCTGGCGGTTGAGCAGGGAGGACGTATAGCGTCCCCCCTCCCTGTCATTCCAACAGCTTGCCTTGAGAAAGTATCGCGTAATGGTGGTGCTATGGAGACGTAGACCTGGGCCTCGCAAGGCGCTTGCGCCTGCGAATTGCCCGGGTTGGTAGCGCCGGGTTTTATACCCGGCGAATGCGGTCAACTCCGCCACCTGTTCCAGGATTATGCGATCGATAGCCACGTGAACCCGGGCAACTCTCCGTGCCTTCGGCACTCCGAGGCTCAGGTCTACCTTTCGAGAACCACATTTGAAATCATCCTTACCCTCATCCTGTGACTCTTTCGTAACAATATCGGAAACAGCTTTTGTATGATGAAAATACAGGAAAGGAGTGTAACGATGTTAAAGATGCCTCAAGGCCCTGGCGACACCCTCCGCAATGTTGCGGTTGCCTCCGCGGTCGCGATCTATCGCAAACACCCTGAAGATCCGGTGGCCGATGTGGATGAACGCGAGCGTGACCGGCTCGAGCAAGAAGCCATGAACGCCGAACCTTCTCAGCCCGCGCAATCAGAGTCAGGTACGCTGCGCCGTCTGGTGGATCGACTGCCGTTCGGATAAATCCAGAGCCAGATACCGATACAGGGATGCCTACTCCGCTGGCGGAGCCGTATCGACGATATCGGCTCCTACCAACTGCAGCTTCTGCACGAAATCCTGGTAGCCACGGTCGATGTGGTAGACGTCGGTGACCTGCGTCTCGCCCTCGGCCACAAGGCCAGCCAGCACCACACTGACGGCACTACGAATATCCAGGCTCTGCACCCGCGCACCGTGGAGCCTGGTGGGACCATGGACCTCGGCAGCGGTGGCAAGGAACTCGCCATTCTCCCCGAAACGCTGGACACGGATATCGGCACCCATCTTGATGAGCTCATCGGTATAGCGCAACCGATCCTCATAGACACGCTCGTGCACGTGGGCCACGCCGGTGGCCTGGGTGAGTAGCGGCATGAAGGTGCTTTGGCTGTCAGTGGGGAAGCCTGGATACGGCAGTGTCTGGATATCGACGCTGCGTAGTTCCTTACCTGCCTTGATCAGCATCTTGTTATCGTATTTCCAGATCTCGGCACCGGCCTCGACCAACTTCTCGGTGATCGGTACCAGGTGGCTCTCCTCGATATCCTCCAGCGTAATCTCGCCACCAGTCATGACCGCAGCCACAGCGAACGTTGCAGCTTCCAGTCGATCCGGAATAACGATATCGCTGACACCCCGTAACCGCTCGACGCCATCAATGGTGATGAATGGCGTGCCAAGGCCGGAAATACGGGCACCCATACGGTTCAGCAGATTACCGAGCCATATGATTTCGGGTTCATAACTGGCGTTCATGATGATAGTCGTCCCGGCAGCGCGGGTAGCAGCCATCATCAGTGCCTCGGTGCCCGTATGGCTGGGGTAGTCCATATAAATGCGTGAGCCCTTCAGCTTGGCCACGCGCGCATGCACGATATCGTGACCGCGCTCAATCTCCGTGCCCATGCGCTCGAAACCACGCAAGTGCATATCGATCGGACGACGCCCAATCTGATCGCCACCGGGCAATGCAAAGCTGATCTCTCCTGCGCGCGCCAGCATCGGACCAGTCACCACCACGCTTGCGCGCGTGGCTTTGAAGAGGCTCGGCGGGGCATCGGTCGTGGTAATCTCGCGAGCATGAATGGTAACGCGCTCGTTTGGACGATCGATCTCGACCTCGGCACCAAAGGCACGCAGCAAATCGGCCATACTGAGCACATCCGCGATCATCGGGACATTGTTCAGCACCACCTCCTCTTTGGTGAGAAGACTGGCGGCAAACGCCTTGAGTGCGGCGTTTTTCGCGCCACTAATGCGAACATTTCCGCTGAGGCGGTTGCCACCCTGGATGCGGAGAATGCGCTCGTCGGTTGCAGGCAAAATCATATCTGGTACGGTCATCATAAGATGCGAACGATCCTTTCAGCGTGACGATGTCGGAGGCTTGCGGCGGGGTTGGGGAGGACATCGATTGCTCTGACAGTATACGCGAGGTCGGGTGTTCGTACACGATCACGGAGAGATTGAAGAAGATCGGCCAAAGAAATGATGATGATATTTCTTACTGCCCTGCTGATACTGCCGTTCTTCACAACGGCTGACATTCACGCAACACCGACAGCATTCGTCTGCCCAGTCACCGCACCGAGTGACGTCAAACCGAGCGCCGAGGAGAATCCCTTCGCGACCGATCAGACGACATACTACGAGGATGGTATCTGGGTAACGATTCCCGCCGATGGCATGCTGACGCTGACACACACCGATGAGGTACTGGTAAGCAAGCTCCAGGGCTGGCGCTCATCCACTCACACCTGGATGCGGGCGGATGGCGTGGAGGGCTGGATCATCGTCAGCGGCAAACGACTGGACGAGGCATCCGATCTCTCGCCGCAAACACCACTCTCCCCCGAGCGGCAGTATGTGAAGGTTGGTTATGCGAAGACAGGTATCGCCTTCCCCAGCGGTGGTTGTTGGGAGGTGACCGCGACGGTCGGTGGGCATTCGGTGACTTGGGTGATGGATATACGCTGGACCGATGATGCGGGGACACCATCTGCTGGTTTCACCTGTCCAGTAACCCATCCCAATACCTCTGATCTCCATGGTTTACCGGGTTACCTTGGCAACGGTATGGTTTATCACCAGGATGATCTCTGGTTGGCGATTCCTGCGGACGGAACCTGGACGTACGATCCCGCGATCTATGGCCACCCGGAGAATCCTGCGTATGCAGGCTGGGCTGGCTTCAAGCTCCATGTTTATCGGGGTGAGAACGCGCACGGCAATGTGACCGTTACCGGGCAGCGACTTGACCAGGATTCGGATCAGCAAGCGGTAAACGATACATCCGTCGACGAATACTACGGAGATTCTGGCTTTGTCCCTGTGGCTCTGATGATCCCGAGTGAAGGCTGCTGGGAGTTCACGATCACCGCTGGCGAATCCACCGCGACATGGGTGATGGATGTGCGGTTCGTATCCGAAGTCACACCGATACCATAACGGCCAGAAACGGAGCGCGGCCTTTCGACCATGTTGGCATCAAGGTCATCGGACCAATGCGGCTATGCCGCATTGTCGGGCGGATACTCTTCGAGATCCGCCCCTACGTGATATTGGATAGCTGTGAAAACCAGAAGAGGCGAGCTTTGTGGCTCGCCTCTTCTCCCCTCTTCCCTGGTTGTGAACATTTTGGACCGGCCTCCGGCCGGGGGGGTCCTTCGGCTTCGCCTCAGGACTATCCCGCAGGCGTAGCGCGGTGGCCGCTGCGGCGCTTGCCGACGCGAAGGCGGACGGCAGCACGCTTGAGCGCGGCTTCCTCGGCAGCGATATCGCGCAGAGCACCGCGGTTGGCGAGGCTCTGCTGGGCACGATCCTTGGCGCGCTCGGCACGATCGATATCGATCTCCTCAACACGCTCGGCGGAATCGGCCAGCACCACAACCTTGTTGTTCAGTACTTCGATGAAGCCACCGAAAACAACCATGCGATCTTCGCGGCCGCCCTTGCGGATAACGAGCTCGCCAGCATCCAGCAACGAGATGAGCGCGGCGTGGTTCGGCAGAATGCCCATCGTGCCTTCCGCACCCGGCGCGGACACCATCTCCACTCCACTCTCGGAGAAGAGTGAGCGCTCGCCCGTAATGACTTCGACAGTGAGTGTTGCCACGTTCGTGCTCTCCTGATTGGCGTGGATGTTCCCCGGGCATAAAGCCCGGGGCTACATTGTCGACCACAAGGGTCGACGCTACCGAATCCATATGCGGGTGGACACACCTTCGGCGGTCCGCCCCTACGGTTTCCCGGGCGTAAAGCCCGGGTCTACGATTGGTTCATATGCGGGCGGACACACCTGCGGCGGTCCGCCCCTACGATCCCCCGGGTATAAAACCCGGGGCTACGATTGGTCCATCTGCGGGCGGACACACTTGCGGCGGTCCGCCCCTACGATTCGCCGGGGGCTAACCCCCGGGGGCCACGAATCTATCCCTTGCGGTTCTCGAATTCCATCTTCTCGGCGGCCTCAACCACTTCGTCGATGCTGCCCTTGTAGCGGAAGAGCTGCTCTGGCAGGTGATCGTACTTGCCTTCGGTGATCTCCTTGAAAGAGCGCACGGTGTCGGCAAGGCTGACGAAGCGGCCCGGGTTACCGGTGAACTGCTCAGCCGTGAAGTATGGCTGGCTCATGAACTGCTCGATACGACGCGCGCGGGCCACGATCTGGCGGTCCTCATCGCTGAGTTCCTCCACACCGAGGATGGCGATGATGTCCTGCAGTTCACGGTAGCGCTGAAGGATGGCCTGGGTGGCACGAGCAACATCGTAGTGCTCCTGACCCACAACCAGCGGATCGAGGATGCGGCTGGTGGAAGCCAGCGGATCCACGGCCGGGAAGAGACCCTTCTCAGCAATGGAGCGCTCGAGCGAGATGGTGGCGTCCAGGTGGGCGAACACCGCGCTCGGAGCCGGATCGGTATAGTCATCTGCCGGCACGTACACGGCCTGCACCGATGTAATGGAGCCGGCCTTGGTGGAGGTAATGCGCTCCTGCAGCTGGCCCATTTCATTGGCGAGGGTAGGCTGGTAACCCACGGCGCTCGGCATACGACCGAGAAGCGCGGAAACCTCGGAACCGGCCTGCACGAAGCGGAAGATGTTATCGATGAAGACGAGCACATCGCGGCCTTCATCGCGGAAGGCCTCGGCCATGGTCAGACCAGTGAGGCTCACGCGGAGACGGGCTCCTGGTGGCTCATTCATCTGGCCGAAGATCAGCGCCGTCTGGTCGCGCACGCCGGATTCACCGAGCTCGCCCCAAAGCGCTGTACCCTCGCGGGTGCGCTCACCCACGCCGCAGAAGACGGAGTAACCGCCGAACTCAGCCGCGATGTTGCGGATAAGCTCGGTGATGATAACGGTCTTGCCCACACCGGCACCACCGAAGACGCCGACCTTACCACCCTTGGTGAAGGGAGCGATGAGGTCAATGACCTTGGAACCGGTCTCGAGCACTTCCACCTTGGTGCTCTGCTCGTCGAAAGCAGGAGCCTCCTGGTGGATCGGGCGATACTCGGTGGCATCCACCGGGCCCATCTCATCAATGGCCTCGCCAGTAACGTTGAAGATACGGCCCAGCGTGGCCGGACCAACCGGAACGGCGATAGCCTGGCCGGTATCAACCACATCCTGACCGCGGCGGAGGCCGTCGGTGGTGCTCATGGCGACGGCGCGGACGCGGTCATCACCGATATGCTGCTGCACTTCCAGCACGAGGCGGGTGCCATCGGGCAGGGTGGTTTCGAGTGCGTTGTAGATCTGCGGCAGATTCTCTGCCGGGAACTGGATATCGACGACCACGCCGGTGATCTGCAAGATCGTGCCGGTGGCGCCGGTTTTGCCCTGATTCTGGGCTACAGCGGGTGCTGCCATGTTGCCATCCTCACCTTGAGCGCCTTGTGAGTCGCTCGATCGAATACTGCGTGGCCCATTGCCGAGGGCCGGGCGGTTCCGCTAATCCACGCGGAAAGCGTTGGCGCCGGCCGAAATCTCGGCAACCTCGTTCGTGATCTGTGCCTGGCGAGCCTTGTTGTAGCTCAGGTTCAGGTCGTCCACCAATTCCTTGGCGTTATCAGTAGCATTGCGCATGGCTACCATCTGGCTGCTATAGAAGCTGGCGACGGTTTCCAACACGGCCTGATAGACAATCGTCTCCAGGTAGCGTGGCAGGATCTCCTGCAGCACGGTTTTGGCATCCGGCTCGAAGATATAATCCACATCATCGTTGCTGGAATCCGTACCCTCTGGCCGCTCAAGCGGCAGCAGCTGGATCACTGTCGGCACCTGGCTGAGCGTATTGATGAACTTCGGGTACAGCATGTATACCGCGTCGCTCTCACCGCTCAGAAACTCCTGCATCGCCACATCCACAATCGGGCGGATGTCATCCAGACTCGGGCGATCGCCCAACTGAATGAACTCGGCGACGACGTTCTGGCCGGTCTTGTTCAGGAAATCGCGACCCTTCTTGCCCACCGCAATCGTGTGCGGATGCGCATCCACCGATTCACTACGCAGATACTGCGCGGTGCGGCGGAAGAGATTGCTGTTCAACGGACCACTCAAACCACGATCCGGTGTCATGACGATGAGCGTGCTGGTCTTCACCTCACGCCGCTCAAGCAGCGGAAACTGCTTGAGTTCATCGGCATCGAGCTGCAGGGAGGCGAGATCGCTCAACACGTCACGCAGGCGATCAGCATACGGTCGGCCGGCAGCCACGCGCTCCTGAGCACGGCGCATCTTACTCGCGGCCACCATTTCCATGGCCCGGGTAATCTGCGACATGTTCTTGACGCTGTTCATGCGTCGTTTTACTTCACGTGGGCTTGGCATATGCCTCCATCCTCTTTCTAGGCTTCAGCCGCGAACGAGTTGGTAGCCTTGAATTCCTTCACGGCCTTGGTCAGACCTTCAACGATTTCATCGCTGAGGGCCTTCTCATTCTGGAGTTTGCCAAGCAGGTCGCTGTAGCTGGTGCGCAGGGTATCGAGGAACTTGGCCTCGAACTCACGCACGCGCTCCACCGGCACATCATCGATGTGACCTTCGGAACCAGCCCACAGGATGGCGATCTGCTCGCTCACCGGAAGCGGACTGTACTGCGGCTGCTTCAGCACCTCGGTCATCACGCGACCGCGCTCGATCTGCTTGCGCGTGCTGGCATCGAGATCGCTCGTACCGAACTGCGCGAAGGCTGCGAGCGAGCGGTAGTTCGCCATGTCAAGACGGAGCGAACCAGCCACCTTCTTCATGCCCTTCACCTGAGCAGCACCACCCACGCGGCTCACGGAGAGACCGGTGTTGATGGCCGGGCGAACACCGGCGTAGAAGAGGTCGCTTTCCAGGTAAATCTGGCCATCGGTGATGGAGATGACGTTGGTCGGGATGTAGGCAGAGATGTCACCAGCCTGCGTCTCAATGATCGGCAGCGAGGTGAGCGAACCACCACCCAATGCATCGCTCATGCGGGAGGCGCGCTCCAGCAGGCGGCTGTGCAGGTAGAAGACGTCGCCCGG
>JAGQGU010000056.1 GCA_020432165.1 Thermomicrobiales bacterium | reverse complement strand
CCCCACCCGCCGTTGACACCCCCTCCTCCACGTCAACGGCGGGTGCGCGAGTGTATAGAACCGATACCACTACGCTCCGCGCTTCTGGATCTCCTGCCGTAACGCGGCAATGAATATCTCCGCGGCATGATTTCCTGGCTGATTGCGCCGTGTAACCAGCCCAATCGTGCGAGAGAGTCTGGGCGAGAGTGAGCGCACCACGAGATCGCCAGAAAGCGTGCCCTGGGGCAGAGCAAGTCGCGAGAGGATCGCATAGCCCATCCCGAGCGCCACCAATTCCCGTAATGCTTCCAGATTCGCCACCGTCATCGCTGGGTAAAACGTGAGACCCGCATCCGCGAACCAGTCGGCAATTAGGCCACGGGTGATATGGGCGGATTCGAACATCACCGAAGGATGGTCCTGCAAGGACTGCGGCGTGATCTCGTCCAGGAGCATCATCGTAGCGGGTGCCAGCAAGACGATCTCATCATCGAAAAGCGGTGTGGAGATCAGTGCCCGATCCCGGACCGGCAAGGTAATCACACCGATATCGAGATCGTTCGCGACCAACTTGCGTGTGATCTCCGGCGATGTGCCCGTCACTACCGCCAAATGAGTACGTGGCAAGGATCGTCGCACCAGACGCAACACGCCGGGCAAAAGCGTTGCGCACGCAGTGGAGCCTGTGCCGATGCGCAGCTGGGTCGATTCCTGTGCAGTGAACTGCGCCATATCGCGGATGGTTGCCTGCACCTCGTGCTCGATCCTGGCGATGTGATGGAGAAGTTCAACACCAGCCGCCGTCGCTATAGCGCGCTTTCCTTCGCGTGCAATGAGCGTGGTGCCCACAGACTGCTCCAACTGACGCACATGAAAACTCACCGCGGGTTGCGTGACACCGTGGATCTCAGCAGCGGCGGTGAAACTACCAGTAGCGATCACATCGGTGAATATCCGCAACGGCGTGAGATTGGTGATCTCCATGGCAAAATCCTGTTTATGCATGCCATCAGTAATGTCATCTGTATTTATACACTTCCACCCCACACCATAGAGACAGGAACGATGGATTGGGTAACAGGAGCAGACAATGACACAACGATGGCAAGATGGTAGCGCTGGTGATATCGATTACGCAGCCGCGGGTCAACGCTACGCCGAGTTCCGGCAGGAAGAGCCGTTCATTGCGGAGCAGATCCGCAAAGCACTGGGTGATGCTAAATCCGTCATCAATATCGGTGCCGGTGCGGGATCGTATGAGCCAACCGATATCGATGTAACGGCGATAGAACCATCGGCCACCATGCGTGCCCAACGACCAGCGCATCGTGTGGCTGCTATCGATGCGATTGCCGAGAATCTGCCCTTCGCCGACGACTCCTTCGATGCCGCCATGGCCACGTTCACCGTCCATCAATGGCACGATCTGGCCAAAGGTATCGCTGAGATGAAGCGGGTAACGCGGGGATCAATCGTGATCATGGCCTCCGATCCGGCGCATCTGCATGATTTCTGGATTACCGAGTATCTACCGGAAGCCCTTGATCGTGAGATGTCTCGTTTCCCTGCCATCGATCTGCTGCTGGATCTGCTCGGACCATCGGCACGAGTCGAGACTCTACTCGTTCCCCTTCTCTGCAAGGATGGCTTCACCACGGCCTACTATGGTCGACCGGAGATGTTTCTGAATCCAGCCGTTACCGGAGCGATGAGTTCGTGGACGTTGCTGGACGAAGAAATCCGCGAACGCGGCAGACAAAAACTGGCACGAGATCTGGCAGATGGCACCTGGGATGCCCGATATGGTCATCTGCGTAGCCAGCCCTTCTACGATGGATCCATGCGATTGATCGTGCGGCCATAAGATAGCCCAGACATACCCTCGACACGCTGGTTCCCATAAACTACGCTGCCACCATGACAAGGGTACGTGCACTTACGACCAATCCGATCTTCCTCATCATCACCGTGATCACATTGGGATTGTGTCTGCGTATGCCGATTCTTTCGGTGTCACCATTGCTGGATACCATTACCACCGATCTTCATCTCTCGGCAGCCGCGGCCGGTTGGCTCAGTACTATTCCTGTGCTCTGTTTCGGTACCGTCGCGCTTACCGCACCCTGGCTGCTACGTCGCTGGCCGATGGATACCCTTCTGCTAGCAATGTTTCTCATCATCCTGAGCGGATTGCTTCTCCGCACCCTGCCACCGGTGTGGTTGCTCTACGGTGGCACCATGCTCGTCGGTGCGGGTATTGCGGTCAGCAATGTGATCATGCCGGGTTTCATCAAACGCGAGGCGCCGAACCGGGTGGGTCAAACAACCGCGCTCTACTCGGCGGCAATCTCCGCCAGTGGCGCGATCGGCGCCGGACTCACGATTCCCATCATGAATGCCTTCAATCTGGACTGGCGCGGCGCCATGAGGTGGCCCGCAGTCGTATACCTGATCGGCATCGGTATCCTCATTCCTTGGCAGTTCAGCAAGAGCAATCGCACCCTTTCCGGGCGAGGGCGTAGCGAGGCTCGCATCAATCTCTGGCGGAACAAGGTAGCCTGGTATGTCACCGGCTATATGGGCATGCAAAGCTTCCTCTTCTTTTCCACTTCCGGATGGCTACCTACCTATCTGATTTCAGAAGGTATGGACGAGCAACGAGCAGGATTCATGCTCAGTCTCTCGCCATTGCTGGGTGTCGCGGGGAGCTTTATCGCTCCGCTCCTGGTCTACAAGCGACAGGATCAGTGTTGGCTGGTGTGGATGAGCTCCGCGTTCTGTGCAACCGGGTTGATCGGGATGATCCTCTGGCCACTCACGGGCACAATTCTCTGGGTATCATTCTTCGGATTTGGCAGCGGGATGACGCTCAGCATCGCGCTCACTTTTATCGGACTCCGCACTCCCGATTCTCACCACGCAGCCGAGCTAAGCATGATGTCGCAAGCGGTTGGCTATACCATCGCCGCCATCGGTCCGATCAGCATCGGTCTCGCGCATGATCTCATCGGCAACTGGCAAGTTCCCTTCACGCTCATCCTCGCGGGCGTCATCGTTCTCACCTGGGTAGGTATTGGTGGCGGCAAAACGCGACTGGTATCGACGCATGGATGAAATCGCGATAATCTGCCACGCATGGTAGAGAAAGATTCTGGCGCACCAATCTCCATCAACTCATGGATGAGCGGTCTTTCCTCGGGACCTCCCTGGCGGAAGACGCTCTACGGTATCTGGCTGGCACAGTTGTTGGTGATTACCGGTTTCAGCATGCGCGCACCCTTTATGCCGCAATACCTGAAAGAGCTCGGTGTCACTTCCAGCGAGGGCCAGGCCTACTGGACGGGTCTCATGCTGAGCTTTGGCGCTGGCATGCAAGCCATCACCAGCCCAATTTGGGGATCGGTGGCGGATCGCTACGGACGCAAGCCAATGCTCATCCGCGCCCAGTTTGCGGCCTTCACGACCATCACACTAAGCGCATTTGTGATTGCACCCTGGCAAATGCTGGGGCTCCGCCTGGTAGAAGGCGCCATGACCGGCACCGTCGCGGCGGCAACGGCATTGATTGCGGCCGCGATGCCACGGGAACGACTCGGCTACGGCCTCGGCATGGTGCAGACAGCCGTCTTCAGCGGAAGCGCACTGGGACCACTCTTTGGTGGTGTGCTCGCCGATTCCATCGGCTATCGACCAACCATCATCGTCTCCGGCATGATGGCCGGGGCAGCTGGTCTGGTTACGATCTTTACCGTGAAGGAGATCTTCATCAGACCCGCGCGGCGCCCCAAGGGTGCGCCGCGAGATTCGACCTGGAAGCTCATTCTCGGACCAACGTTGTTGAGCCTGATGATGAGTCTGTTGGTAATCCGCTTCGCCAGTTCGGCTGTACAACCGATCACACCGATCTTCGTGGAGCAACTAAGCCACACCTCTACCGGCGTGAACACACTGGCCGGGCTCACACTCGGTATCCTCGGCATCACCAGCGCCATCAGCTCGATCTATCTCGGCAAAATGGGCGATCGCCAGGGACACTTTCGCATCCTCTTCCTCTGCCTGATCGGTGCCGGCGTGATCTACATCCCCATGGCAGCGAGTCAGCACCCCTGGCATCTGATCGTGCTCCAGGCGATCTTCGGTCTCTTCGCGGGTGGTCTCATTCCCGCAGCCAATGCCCTCATCGCCAACGTGACTGACGATAGCAAACGCGGTATGGTTTTCGGCTTCATGAACACCTTCGGCAGCATTGGCGGCTTTGCGGGACCACTCATCGGTGCGGCCTGGGCTGGCGCGTTTGGTATTCGCTCCACCTTTGTGCTCACCGGAGTGATCCTGCTGGCAATGGCTATCTGGCTCTGGTTCACCAATCAACGGCGACCGATGGGGATGCGCGAGTAACGATCAGAAAACGAGAGATCCGAACCGATGACTCGGTCCGGATCTCTCACTCCCCAACTTGTATTTCGATCTATTCTTCGATCTCGGCGTGGTGATCGAAGTCGCTTTCGCCGCGCTTCCAGTGACCACTGAGCTTGAGATTCGCGCGATCGACACCGCGTGCCAACAGCGCGCGCCGGACGTCACGCATGGCCGTCGCCTCACCACCCGCGTAATAGAGCACTTCGCCTTCCGGCAGCTCCACACCAGCCAACGCTTCTACCAATGCTTCACCTGGCAGACGGTCGCCGCGATGCGCCCAGATAACGGTGATATTCTCGCCCTCTGGTAGCCCGATCTCCTCGGCAGCCGAATCCACCTCGACAATCACGGTCATGGGTAGCTGATCGCTGAACTCGCTCAATGCCCGACCAGCGGTCGGGAGGAAGGTATCGTCACCCACCAGCACCACGGCATCGAAGACGGGCTTCACGATGACCGATCCACGCGGGCCGAGAACGGTCACGGTGCTGCCGGGTTCAGCATTACGGGCCCAGCTGGTAAGCGGACCATCGGCGTGAAGAGCGAATTCGAGTGTGAGATCACCATTCGCCCAGGTACGCGGGGTGTAATCTCGCCGAATAGCCTCGCCATCCACCTCAATCATCAGCTTGATGTGATCGGAGGGTGAGACCGAGTTGAAGTCGGAGAGACCTTCGCCAGTGAGGACGATGCGGCGATATTTCGGGCTGAGATCCTCAATGGATTTGACCACCGCCGGGCGTGGCTTGAGTTCATACATAACGGTTTCGAATTTCGTGGTGTCTTGTGCCATGAATTACTCCTGCGTATATCCGACTTTCACTCTCGGGATTATACACGAGAGTCTTCGCGATGTGACGCAGGAACCGGGTACAATGTGAACGTACACAAAGGAGAGACCATGCTGCACCTACTCTTCGCAATCATCCTGACCGTCACACCTTTCCAGATTGCCACCGCCACTCCAGGCGATCGCGAACTACGCGATATGCCGGTGATGGTGCTCTACTGCGATGAAGACCCCGGCACCATCAATATCGGTGGGGGCAAGGAACCGATGCCCGAGACGCTTGTGGAAAACGGACTCTGCACTCCCGCCGAGGGGGTATCACTGACCTTCGTCCTGGTTCGCAAGGAGTGGGATTTCGAAAAGGATGATCCAGAGGAGGACTGGGAAGTTGATGCCAATAGCTGGTTCGCCCGCTGCGATATGGATGCCGATGGCCGTTGCACGCTGAATGCTCCGGAAGGCTTCGATATTGTGCTTGGTGTCTTCCTGCACGATGCCACCGTGAAGCCCGGCTACACTGCAGCCAGCTTCCAACGCACCACCCACAACTTCACCGAGTTTGCCGGCTATGGTCTCGCACTGATACCCAACGGCGATCCGGTTGGTGAAATCGCCGATCACCAGACGCTGGCGCTCAATATCACCCAGACTGATAAGCCAGCCAATGTCCTCACCGAGTGGGACGTTGAGGATGACACGGATGATACAGATCTCTACCTCGCCACGAACAGCGACGGCTGGGTGAGCAACATCGTGAAACCGCAGCAGGAAATTGAGATCAGCCTGGAAAACGTTACCCCCGGCACGAAGATCTCGGCTATCTGCTCGGCAAACGATGATGCATCAGCGGATGTTCATGTAGTCGTGGACGACGACGATCTTGAGATTCATATTCCGGATACGCAAAGCGATATCCGTTGCGATATCCAGATCGGCAGCTAATGATCGCACCCCGTACTGCTCTTTGGCTTGACGCGGTTGGTTGTGGGATTGGCGGGGTTCTGCTAATCCTCGGCGAGACGATTTGGAACTGGACCGATCTGCCAGAATCGTGGCGAATTCCTGTGGCAATTATGTTGCTCGTCTTTGCCATGGCTCTGGTCTCGGCCGCTATGTTCCAAACCAGAAGTTTGTATACCCTGGCGGTGGCGGGGAATGCACTCTGGATTATCGGCGGAGTAATCGCGCTCTTCTCTTCGGGAACGCCTCTCGGTTGGGTCATCATCCTGGTGGTGATCGTCGCCGATGGCGCGATGGCATATCTACAATCACGACCGTTGTTGCAGGCAACAACGAACTGACACCCCTAGCCCATGTCGTTCGGTTGGATGTTGCGCACTTTCACCCGCGGTGGTGGCGGTCCGTACAGCGATGTACTGGTAATGGCCAGTTGTTGAGTGCCGCTCCGATGGACCCACCAGGCAGAGACGATCATCCCCAACGCAACGATACCGAACGGCACCAGTAACCAGAGACCGCTCCATTCCAGATCATCGAGTTCCCAGGCCAGAAATCCAGCGAAGATGGTGCAGAGCAGGGTTATGGTGAGCATCATGGAGATCACCGCCAGATTGCGTGTGCTCACAAGCTCCTCGAAGCGTGTCTGCACCGTCTGCCGTTGACCCATGGTTATTCCCGCCACACCGGCCTGCCGCTGCTCACGTTCCCACCGCAGATGCAAAGCTTGCGCGGCCGCTCGCCACTCCATCACCCGCACCAGTCCGACGATTGCAACCACCAGTGGTAGCATCATGATCAGCAAAATCGATAACCGGGTCAGATCCACGCGACGTACCTCATAAGTGATTTCCCATCACCAACGATCATAGCAGCCCGGCACCCCGCGCTCCGAGCATGTCCCGCCAGTCATCGACAAACGGATTGGTTTCGATATCCACCGGGACTCCTTTCCCCTCTACGCAATGCCCGTTGCGATCGAAGGTGAGAGCAGTGCTCATGGTGACAATCCAGCCAGGAATCAACGGCAATGTGCGTGGTCTACCACTGCCACCACCACTGGGCTGACCCACCACGGTGACATGAGGCAATCCCTGTAAACCGTGCAGAAAATCTTCGCTGGCGGAATAGGTCAATCCATCGGTGAGAGCAATCAGTTCACCGGGCCAGGCGTTTGTCGGTGGTTCGTCCCATATCTCCACAGCCTCGGCCAATGTGCCATCTCCGCGTGTGAACTGGATAGTGCCCAGCAGTGTGCGTTCGCGCAGGAACCGCCGACGCAGATCCTTTGCCATCAGTAGATTCCCACCGGTATTGCCACGCAAGTCCAGCACCAGCTTCTGACCGGAGCGATATCCGGCAATGATTTCCGCAAAGCGTTCCTCAACTCCCAACCCGGTAATCCAGTTCTGCAGCCGAACATAGACGATATCGCCCACCATCCGGGTCTGCATAATCTCGGTTGCGTTGAAGGGCCGGGCATCCTCGACCCAGCTCAGCTCTTCACCCAGGGGCGAATGTGCGATAAATGCCCGTTGCACAACACCATTCAGCGCGATCGCGCGTCGAC
This sequence comes from Thermomicrobiales bacterium, assembly GCA_020432165.1. Taxonomy (GTDB): domain Bacteria; phylum Chloroflexota; class Chloroflexia; order Thermomicrobiales; family UBA6265; genus UBA6265. Next base: position 22,241 of record JAGQGU010000056.1, on the reverse strand, counting down.
CAGCGACAAGATTGTGGACGTGCGGCGGCGCCCCTGTACGATCCCGCCAACCCTGCGGATCATCGATTTCCAGCGACCAACCAGCCCGAACTCCGGCAGCGTATGCCTGCGAATCTTGCGGAATCCTGAGGAAGGTCGCTCCCGTGGCTGACAGCGATACGGCGTAGGGCGGATTGTAGACCGGTCCCACTCGCCGCACCGCCGTGTGCGCATCCTGAAGGCTGGCAACCATGCATTCGAGATCCTGCATTCGCAGGGTTTCCCCAGCCATCGGTTCGATATCAGCCAGCTTCAAGCTCCGAATTTCCAGGCCTGGAAATCCACGTGCAATCTCCTGGCGGAGACGCTTCGCTGCCTTGGAAAGATCAGTCTCCTCGATATCGGTCATCTCATCGGTCTGCAGGGTGACCAGGGAGTGGATCATCTGCAGCGTCGCCATGAAGCCCTCCCCATCGCGTACAACGGAGGCCAGCGCGCAGGTGGCATCGTCCCAATGCAAACGGTTGTGCGGTGCATCTGGCTGCAGATCCACGAGCCAACGTGGACCTTCTGTGGGAGCTTCATCAACATAGTCAACCGGTGCACCAAAGATCGCCTCGAGCTCGGCTGGTTCGGATCGCAACAACGGCATGATCGGTCCAGCAATATCGCTCGGGAAAGCGATACGAACCACCCGGCCGGCAATGCGATCCCTCATGTTCTATCTCCGTACTCGCGCGCATTAGGACAGGAGTGCATTGACAGACTCCTGTCCATTATTGATACAATGTCTCAACATCGGCATCATTGGTCATGCCGATGATTCAACAATAGTGTAGGAGCGCGTCTCTCATGACCACTCACGGCAAACTCTCATCTGTCCTGTTGCGTAGCGCCAGTCGTCGCCATGTCGTTGCTTCGGCGGCGGGTTTGGCGGCACTTGCTGCCGGCAATACTCTTGGTCAGTCAACCACACCCCAGGCGACTCCAGCTGAGGCAACCCCGGTGACCGATGGCGGCCAGCATCTCTTCGTCGCCGATGCAGCGGCAGAGCTCATTACCATCTATTCGGTACCTGGCGGCGAAAAGACCGGTCAGATCGAGGGAATCAAGTTCGGTACTCACGCTGGCACATTTCTGATGCCAGATGGTCGTCTTCTCTTTGCCGATGCCAATGCGCAAGAAGTGGTTGTGATCACGATCGACGATGCCGGTGCGCCAGTGATCGAGGCGACTATCCCGGCAACGCTGGGTGAGAGTGTCGCCTGGATATCGGCCGATTCCAGCCTGACCTGGATCACCTTCGGTAGCCTCATGGGACACGGAGAAGAAGGCGAAGAAGAGCATCTGAATATCATCAATACCACGGATTACACGAATCTCGATCTCGCTTTTGCTATGGAACGACCGGAAGAGATCCATGCCTGGCTGCTGGGTGACCCGCTCTATCTGCACGTGGCCGTTGGCGGACGCATTGATTCCTACGACTTTGCGGCTGTGCAAGCGGGCGAGATGGATATCCTCACATCGATCGAAGTGGACACCGGCTCTCATGGTGGTGCCTCGGATGGTGTCAACAACCGCATCTTCTATGTCACCGGTCCTGGCTATGGTTTCGATGTACTGGAGGGGAACGGTCCGGCCGAGTATCTCACGCAAATCCCGTGGGATCTGGATGGTGAAAGCGGCGGTCGCAATGCCCGGGCGCGCGTGACCGCAGACGGTCAGCACATCATCGGAGTCATGACTCTCGGACTGGAAGATACCAGCGTCTGGGCCGAGACCATGATCAGCAACCATGTGGTGAATATGGACACGCTGGAGGCCAAACGCATTCCCATTGACACGGGTGCATTCGGGTATCGCTGGGGTGTCGGCCAGAAGCTCGCTATGTGGGTTGGCTACAACGCCGCTGGCAACCATGCCTACCTGATCGATACCGATGCATCCTCTGCCACATTCGGAGAATCGCTCGGCACAGTAGAGGTAGCGATGCCCAGCAATCCCTGGATCGTAGGAGAAGCCTGGGCCGATGGTCAGGAAGGATACGTGCCCAGCACGATGACGGACGATGATATGTACGGCTTCGTCACGATCTCTGGCGACGGATTGATTCAGGTCATCGATCTTCAGGCGCGGGAAGTGATTGGCGAGATCACGCTGGATAGCCCCATGGCTGGAGGTGGCTACACGACTATCGTTCAGAGCGGAGTGCAACGAACCGATCTCTGGGGACGGTAGCCACGGCATCATCGCCATCTGAAAAGGACAACCGTTGGGGAGCGAAAGCTCTCCGGCGGTTCTCGTGTTCCTCAAACACTGTCATCAAGGAGTACTATCGATTCATCTGAGAGGACACGCAAGGGGAGACGCCATGCGCAGTGTCAGCATCATTCTTGGTCTCGTGATCGCCTTAAGCATGTTCGTTTCCACAAACGCTGCCGAAGGTTCGCTCGAGACAATCACACTTACCAGCGGTGGCCTGGAACGCAACTATCTGCTCTATACGCCTGCCAACGTCAAAACAGAAGCGACACTGGTCGTGATGATTCACGGCGGGGGTGGTTCAGCAGAGCAGGCGGTTCGCAGCTATGGCTGGAATGAGATGGCGGACCAGGAAGGCTTTATCGTGCTCTACCCGGATGCGAACGGCTCCGCCTGGAATGCCGGTGATTGCTGTGGACGCGCGGCATTGCAGGAGGTCGATGACATTGGTTTCCTGCAAGAAGCCATCGCTGACGCGAAGAGCCGTGTATCCGCGCATATCACGGGAGTCGCGATGGTGGGGATATCCAACGGAGGTATGCTCACCTATCGCTACGCCTGTGAAGTTGGCGGGCTGGATGCGATTGGCGTGGTAGCCGCCACCCTCGTAACCGATTGCGCCAACCCGCCGCCTGTATCGGTGATGCATGTACACGGTCTGGCAGATACGCGTGTACCCATAGACGGGTCACCTGGCGATGGCTCAGAACATGTTGACGGCTGGCCCATCGCCGATGTCAATGCCCTCTGGCGTGAGGCTGATAACTGCGAAGCACCCCTAAACTCCACCACGAATGGCATTCATCGATCAGTTGCTTCCTGCGAGGAAGGACGAGAGGTCGTTCTGATAACGCTCGAGAACGTGGATCACACCTGGCCTGGCTCGAAGAGATCAACCACAGATGTGTATGAAACCACGTCAGAGCTGTGGAAGTTCATTGCCGAGCATACGGAATAGCTCTGATCTTACGCTTCGCGGCGGCGGTGCTCGGTCCGCCAGGTATCGATCTCGACGATCTCGAGACGGCAGCTGAATCCGGCAACGTACGCGAACTCACGCTCCAGAGCTGATCGCCGATGCTCCGCACGCCGACAATGGAAGCCGCTGCTGAATCCGAGGACAAACGTCTCGCCATCGAATGCCAGCAGTTGGCTATTGGTAGCCCACATCGTCAACTCGGCAGCCGGAATATCACCACCTGCGAGCGCCTGCTGTACAGTTTGCCAGAACTGATCGCTATTCAACCCGGTATCGGCCACCGCGAATGGACCGGTCGTCGCGATCATTGGTATCGACTCCACGAATGCCCGACTAACACTCGCAGAGGTTTCCAGCTTCAGGTAAAGCGGCTTCTTCGCGGCCACACTGATCTTGGTCTGAATCACCTTCTGCAGATCGGGTAGCAAAATCGCCTGGAGACGATCACTGACACGCACAACCGCATTTCCCGCTTCGATACGATCGAGAATGGCATCGCTTGCGAGTTGGGTGTGGAGAGCTTCCGCGATCCGCTTGTCCTTCCCGAGCTGATCCAGGGCTTCCCGCCAGATCGATTGCGCTTCCGCGCTTGTCGAGATCACGGACTCTGTACGAACAGATCGTTGACTGTCGTCTCCGCTGCTTGTCACAGGTACGGCGGTCGCTTGTGACGCGTGGTCATGCGGCGTGCCGCCATACATCTCGGGCACACCATCCTTCCGCCAACGCTGCAAGATCTCGCGTACACGTTTTGGTGCCACGAACGAACTCCCGCTGGAGACTGCTTCTTCAATCGCAACACCAACCAGACTCCATCCACTTAAGGAGTTGAGCTGTGCCACATCTGCAAAGTCGCTGGCGATTTTCCCCAGGAGTTTGCGTGCAGCAATTGTTGGCGGCTTTTCATTTGCTTCATCAAAGAGTCGAAGTGTCAGCTCGCGGTCGCGACTGTCGTCTGGCCCACCGCTGAAATCATTGAACAGATCGGCTTGCTGTACGTTCGTCCCGGCAGACCGATTTTGTGCATCTTTGTCATCAGTCGTAGTGGTTGTTTGATGTTCGTAATTAGTAGTGCTGGTGGTATCAGCAATGGTGTGATGACCGATGCTGGCTGGTGCAGCATCGCTTGACGTCTGGACACCGGAAGCATTGCTGCTCTGTGCAGCAGAGGTATCCAAACCCTTGCTGGTAGATGCAGCAGTGCTTTTTGCTGGCGATTCTATTGCGACAGCACTGTCGATATTGCTGTCATTGGCTACTGGCGGCACTGTCGAAATGTTTGACCGTGTTGGCACGGACTGGATGGCATTACCGGTGATTTGCCCGATGATTGCCGGGGTTTCGGTACCTTCGGACTTTCGTCGGGCAGCATGGCCTTTACGGCTGCGTTCGCTGGTGCGTTGCTCGTCTGCTAACGCCAGTGCCTGCAGCTTCTGCCAGTTCGGTGTCGGTTCCAGCTCGGCGATGATGCCATGCCAGACGCTGTTGGGATCGATCGGCTGGAACTTGCTGCCGAAGATGTGCTTGATGCGGCGGTAGACTGCGGTGTCCTCGGTGGCGAGTTGCACCACCCGACGGACTCCCTCCGCCGTAAGTTGGAAGTTATCGCCATGATCTTTCACGCGATAGGTATTGTGTGGGAACTTCCAGTCGTTGCCGCGTTCGTCTGGCCTGTGCACCATCGACTTGCGGATCTCGATGAGATCAAGCGCGACCAGGATCTTGTTGATGGTACCCAGCACATTGCGATCGATACCGTAGAAGTTGGCTTCTGCGGTGGTGGATGGGAAGGCGTAGCCACGGAAGGGTGAGTCCTCGCGCCGATCCGTCCAGACGATGTAGCTATCCAGCAGTCCCTTGCCATCCAGACCGATGAGTGGAGCGAACTGGGTCACCATGGTGTTCCAGTTCCAGTACCAGCCGCGGCGACGTGTATCCTCGCCGCTGCGACTCTCGCCGGCTTCCGGACTTTGGTCGCCGATGATACCGGTCAGGTGCGGACCAGCGGATGCAGGTATGGCCTCACGCCGTGCGGCCGATTGCTCGTCCACGCGGAGTGATGTCATCTCTTCTTCATCGCGGTTGGTCGGCTTGCGCGGCGCCATGGTTAGTGGCGGCCTCTGCCGAGTTGGCACAACGCCTCTTGACACACCACCGTGGGTGTGACTACAATCTGGTCAATGACATGCATATGTCAAAGCCTCCCTTCTGGGTTTGCTCACAAGGTGGCTGGGTTCGGAACCGATCAGGCGGTTTGGCGACTATCCGATCAGGATTCCGGGACAAACATCACAAGAACTCTGAAGGAAATGGCAGGTGTTGGCGCACCGGTCATTTTCGTTTTTCAGAGATTTTGTTCCAGCCGATAGATACATTGGGCGGCACGCTATGCGAGCAACACGAAATCCACACATCGAATCCAGCGGTGTTGGCGCACCCGGAACGATGGTGTGGCTGAGCTGACAAGCGGTATCGAGCCGCGACCTGGAAATGATCTCTCCCTTTCACTTACTCCTGTTAGGCCCGGTGCTGGTTGACGATCCGGCACCGATCGCGACAATTGCCTGCATGGTACACGCCATCGCCACGATCATTGTCTGATCGTAACCCCTCCGTAGGTACACGGGGCTAATGCTAGGATACGCCGTCAGCGTATCCCCTGACGGGATGTACGAACGGGTAATTTGTGCCAAGAATAGCACGAGTTTTGTTACGACGAAAGCGTAAATGTGTTGTCGTTAACAACGATTCCCGGATCACAACAGCGGTATGCGCACAGGCTCCACCTCTCCCGTTTGCAGGCTCGTGATGGCGGCTTCGACGATCGCCAGACTGCCGAGATTGTTGGCGGCAGAGTTCTGGCTTGATTCCCCGGTTTCGATCCAGCGCATCAGGTCCAACACACCTGCGCTTCTCCCCCACACCGGCATGTGTACAAGCGGTTGCGGAATCTCGGTGCCACTGCGGGTGCGGATAGTGACCTTGTCGCCCTGGGTGCCGAAGGGTCCACCCTGACGACTCGTCCAGTTGATCAATCCCTCTTCGCACTCCAGTTTCCACTCGCCAGCCCAATAGGTGGGCGTGTCAGAACTCATCCAGCTACCGCGGTAGCTCACGACAACACCGTTGGTGAAGACAACGATGGCCGTGGCCGACGCTTCGTCGCGGAAGTTGCTCCAGGTGGGATCACTGCGCTGGACGTAGACTGATTCTGCCTCGCACCCGAGGATCATGCGCATGAGATCCCAATGGTGAATAGCCATATCGCTGAGCAATGGGTGATCGAGGTCGTAATATGGATGCTCGCCTGCCGGGGCATCGTGCACCCACTGGCGGAAATCGACATTCACTCGCGCCAGTCCACCGAGGACATCCTCGCGCAGCAGTTCCACCACTTTTGTAGGCGCGGGATAGAAGCGATAGTTCTGGCTGATCTGGAGATACATACCGGTCTCGCGGGAGATATTGATCGCGGTCACAGCATCGTCGACATGTGTTGCCATCGGTTTCTCGCAAAGCACATGTTTGCCAGCCAGCATAGCCTCGATCGCCAGATCCATGTGTGTTGCGGGCGGCGAGGTGATGAGCACGGCATCGGCTTCCACCGCCGAGACTGCTTCGGTGATGGTGGAGAAGCATTGCTTCGGCGTAAAGCCCAGCACTTCCTGCGCACGCTCGATATTTGGTTGCCAGTTTTCCACGATGCCAGTGACCGTGACGCGATCCGCAATTGTTGCCAGCGCGGTGCGCTCCCAGTCCATACCCCAGCCGCCGAGCCCAACGTGAATAAGTTTGAAGGTCATGGAGTTGATCCTGTCTGTGTGAAATTACGATCGTCGATCGGCCAGATTGATCGGCGGCTCCAGATCGGACGCTGGTTCTTCGCTCAAGTATTCCAGGAATCCGGCGGATTGCGTCACGATCAATGAGAAGGTGGTGAGAAGCGGTGGTACATTCGGATCATCCATGATCCCCGTGTCACCCTTCCGCGCCAGTTTCAGGAGAGGGATCGTCTGCGCTCGCAGCCATGCCAGAGACAAGCGGTAGGGATCGCTGTCGAACTCGAGGTTACCGAGCTGCTCGATCAACGTATCGGCCTGGGTAATAAGGAACTCCAGAACTTCGGTGAACTGTGCAAGTTCGCTGTTGTTGGACATGAATGGCGCTTTCCATGGGTATTGGTGGCGGGATCACCGTCACCTTTCGCAGACATCTTTTCCGGTATCAAGATGGCTCTCGTCAAGCGACTATGCTTACATCATGAGACTACACCGAATGCAGGAGGATCACATGCATCACATGGCAACCCGGGCACCATCGGTACCGGTGATGATCGAGTTGGCGGATATCAGCACTCCGCGTGAGCAAGCGATTGTGGCGAGAATTGGCAAGATCGATCACGCGGTGATTGATGCCGCCATCGAGGCGCGATTCCAGGCAGTGCCGGTGCTGGATAGCGATGATCGGTGTCTGGGGATGATCGATGTCCCGCATCTGGCCCAGCTTGCGGCCAAAGGTGAGGTGCTTACCCCTGAACATGCCGATGGAGGCTGCGTACGCCTGCCGCACCTGGTGCCTGTAACCTCTCTCGTGAGCGCATTGGCCGAATCAGGTGTGATTCTGCACACATCAGACCCGCATGACGAGAGCTTTCCACCAGACTGGTTTGGCATTGTCAGCGTAGCTGATCTCAACCGACCGATCTTTCGGGCGCATGTCTATCAGATGATGGTGATTCTGGAGACATCGCTGGGGCAGTTGATCATGGATGAGTTTGGCGATGACTGGGGTGCCATTCGCTTGCTCAGCGAAGGAAACCAGAAACGGGTGCGAGAATTCTGGGAAGAAGAGCGGGATGAAGGCGTCGATCTTTCTCCCATCACCACGGTGACGCTGAGTGATCTCTTCCATATCGCTGCGGAGAGCAATCGCGTCTGGAATCTGATGGGCTTTGCCGGGCCTGCCGAATCGCGCACGGTTGCATATCAGATCAACGATCTCCGTAATGTGATCATGCATCCGGTGCGTCCACTCATTGTTAATAGGAAAGACCTGATGGATCTGGATGCAGGATTGCGCGCTGTTGAGAGTCTGACAACGGTCCTGCTGAAACGCATCGGCATGGTGACGGGTTAGTATGGTAGAGACCACGGCTGTGGTACACTCGCGGCTTCGATGCCACTGCGGTATCGGAAGAATCAATCCTCACGGAGCTTTCTACTCATGTCATCAACATGCCCTCGTTGCGGAGCCCAGGTTCAGCCGAACGATGCCTTTTGCCCTGCCTGTGGTAATGCGCTTACACCGGTAACCGGTGGCACCGTTGCCATGCCTGTTGCCCAGCCGCAAGCGTTTGTGCCATTGCCGACTGCAACCGGCAAACAAGGTAAGCGACCCTGGTACAAGAAGAAGCGATTCATGATTCCGCTGACGCTCCTGATCATCTTTGGCATGGTCGGAGCCGCCGGTGCCTATTTGATCAATCAAAAATATGGCGATTTCCAGAGCATCAGCACCCCGGAACCGGAATCTGAGGCGGCGAAGGCGCTGGCTGAGCCGACCGCCGAAGTGACACCGACGACCGATGGCAGTATCACGATTCTGATGATGGGTGTGGATGCCCGCGAAGGCGAGGCGATCGATATCGGTGTGCGCCCGGATTCGCTGGGTGTGCTGCATATCGATCCAAAGACCAAAACCTGCCGCACGCTCAGCATTCCTCGCGATACACGGGTGGAATTGCCGGGGTACGGTCAGAGCAAGATTAATCACGCCCTGAGCGTTGGCGGTATTCAGTACCAGAGACTGGTGGTGCAGAACACGCTTGGTATCAAAATCGACCACTTTGCGTTGGTCGATTTTGCGGGTGTTGTTGGTGTGGTCGATGCCCTTGGTGGTGTGGATGTGGTGAACGATACTGCCTTTACCGTCGGCGATATGGATTTCCCGGTCGGTGAGCTTCATCTGAATGGTGAGCAGGCACTGGCCTACAGTCGCTTCCGCTATAACGACGAAGGCGATTTCGGACGACAGGATCGGCAGCAAGAGGTGATTAAGGCCATGTTGGCAAAGGCGGATTCGCTTGATGCCGCCCGCGCGATTCCCAGCACACTCAATTCGATTGAAGGGCACTTCAAGACCGATCTGAGCATCACTGATCTGATCTCGATGGTGAGCAAATATCGCGACTACTGCACCGTTTCCTCCGTGGAAACGGCTGGTATCGATGGCACGATTTCCACTGAGTACGACGAGCTCATGAAGCAGGATCTCAGCTTCGTGCTGGTGGAGCAGAGCGAGATCAATGCCAAGGTGCGCTGGCTGCTGGGAGAGTAGAATCACTGTCGTTTACTGTTTTGATCGTCATTTGACAGAAACCGCATGGAATGGGAACATATGTTCCAAGTTCCATGCGGTTTTACTTTGATAGTAAGCGTTCTTATTTGTAGCCTACTTTGACGGTCATTTGATAGTGGCGCGGACGTAACGACAGGACATTATCATGCACTTTACGGAAGAGAAAGTAGGGGCTCTGATAACAGCCGCTCTTAGGAATGGGCGTGAGACTCCGTGGTTTGAGTTCAAAAAGGACATAACGGATCCAGAGCAGATCGCTAAGACTGCATCTGCTATTGCCAATTCTGCGGCTCTCCATGGCATGGCATATGGCGCGATGATCTGGGGAGTTGAAGATACGGCGCTTAGTGTTATTGGAACCACATTCGATCCATATAACATGAGAAAAGGTAACGAATCACTCATCCCATGGCTAAATGCACAACTGGAAAATGTTCGGCTGCTGGAGTTCTATACATGTAACTACAACCATGAGCATGTGGTAGTAATGATTGTTGGTGCTGCTACCAATGTTCCAACCCTATATCAAGGGAAAGCTTTCGCCAGGTTGGATTCCCACACGATAGACATATCACGTAACCCCAATATTCAGCGCCAACTGTGGGAACTGCTGCTGCTTCGGAATCCGGACGAAGAGTTAGTGGTATCGAATCTCTATGAATCGGACCTGGATTTGCTATTAGTTACCGATTTGCTGGCGGAACAGTTACATATACCAAAGTTCGACCTTGTCCAGGGAATGAAGCAATTAGGGATCATCGTAGAAGATACATCAGGACAGTTTTCTGTCCCGGCGTGGAGTGCATTGATATATGCGAGGGATCTAACTGCAATACCCTCGCTTTCGCGCAAGAGTCTCAGATTCTATACCTATGCTGGAGAGCAGAGGGATCAGCTTGAACGTGATCTCTCTTCTCACTCTGGTTATCTCAAGGCATATCAGCAAATTCTTGACCAATTGAAGACTTTACTTCCCACTCCGGAGCGAGACTTCGGTGCCCATCGAACTGGGGTCGAAAGATATTCGCTCCTCGCAATTAACGAAACCATTGGCAACGCTCTTGCACATCAAGATCTCGCTATCAGTGGAGCAGGTCCCCTCGTCGAGCTTTTTAGCAATCGCATTGAGATCACAAGCCCCGGGCTTCCTCTCGTTGACGTGGGTCTATTGGTAAATGCCCCACCTCAGAGTCGAAATGAGAAGCTAGCTTCTCATTTGAGAAGATTGGAACTCATTCAGGAGAGGGGAAGCGGCTGGGACATCATTGCAATGGAAGCGGCTCGAATGAACTTACCTGCTCCAAGAGTAGAGACAAATGCTGGTCAGTTTCGAGTTGTATTCAGACCCGAAGAATCAATGCATCACTTGAGTCGTGAAGATAGGCTATGGACTCTTTATCTGCATGCTTGCCTGAAATGGTTGAACCACACTCCGATCGCCAATTCGGATGTTCGCGAACGTTTCTCCATATCCCAAGGCAATGCAGCGTCGGCGTCACGTTTGCTTAATGATGCCGTGGCTGAGATGCTCCTGAAACCACTCGATCTTAGTGCTGGTCGAGGGCAGATGAGATACGTCCCGCATTGGGCCTAGAGAAGCGAAGAGCTAATGCTCTATTGCTGTTATAAAGTGTTTTGATGGCTATTTGATAGAAGTGGTGGAAAACCCCAATTTTAGATACTGGAATATCGTATAGTGACGCGTAATAGGTGATATCATACTCCGTTTTTCTTTTGATGGGCATTTGATCATTCTGGCAATTTAGTGACACTATAAGACAGTGATTATGGAGATCAGCATGAACGTTACACTAGTCTCGCTATTACGATCTGAACGAGCAAAGATGAGAGGATTCTTGTTTCTGCTTCATGATTGCCATATTGCATCGCGGTCACGTGAGAACTCGTCGCTCAAAACGAATCATGGCGTGTCCCCAATCGACAGGTAGCTCGCGGAGACGAGCAAGCGTGCGAGATTCGTTAGCATCCGTCTCTATGAGGACTATATTGTCGCCCGCAGCAGCCAATGCGGTATCCAGTAATCGGCGATGTATCTCTTCGGATACATCGGGACATGTACCCAGCCAGCCGAGTTCCATATGCGCCGGAAGATCTGACCGACGCAAACTCGAAACACCGATAGGTTCGCCGGCCTGATCGGTGACGTACCAGAGGAACTCAGGAAGTACATCCTCTCCCATAAAGAGAAGCTCAGCACTCTCGGTAATAGACGAACCGGGAGGATTCCAGTGGTGGGCATTGCTATAGATCTGTGCATGCAAAAGAGCGAGACGATGGCGAAGCTCCGTGGAATCGGTATCGACCAGTCGATGGATTCCATCGAACGCGGGAGCTTTCACCGAATTGGGAAGCAACTCTGCATTCCAGGTCTTCATGATTTGCTTGAAGTCATGAGCGTGCGCCCACGCCACCAGATCAAATTCCTGCTCCCGTGCGATGAAATGAATTGGCGTGGATGCATCTGACTCTGCCGATGTTGTCAGCGCGGCCAATAGTGGTGTAAGCGCACCAACATCACGGTCGTTCCCGAGCCTGTATTCGAAACGAAACGGATTTGGATGAAGTGGATTTCGCCAGAACGTTCCGATTGCCAGTGGTTGGTTGTGTTCCAAAACCACACGAGCCGGTGTGTGATTGGTATTGGCGGTCGCGAACGACCGCCAATCTTCGTTGAGACTGTCTATCACTTCGGACGCGGCAGTTACTTGATACATCAACCCAGGAAAGGCGCCGGGCGTTCAACGGTGCTTTCGATCGTCACTGTTTCACGGGTCTCGCCGGACTTGATCGCGCCGAGCATGACCTCCAGCACGTGGTAGCCGAGCGCGCCGGAGGCGCGGTGGGGGCCGCCCTCGAGAATGGCGCGAGCCATATCCTGCACACCGAGTCCGCGAGAATCATCGGCATAGATGTCATTCACCAGCGGCAGCTCCACCCATTCGCGTGCGGCGGTGTAGACCTTCACCGGACCGCCGAACGTGTTCGGATCCGGAAGCCGGATCGACCCCTCGGTGCCGTAGATCATGAACCAACTGTGTTCGGGATCGTAGAGATCGAAGCTGGTAGTGAGGGTACCGATGACACCACTTTCCAGCTCGATCACGCTTTCGATATGTGTCGCGGTATTCACCGGCACCATCGTCCCCGTGCGTGGTCCCTCTGCCGTCACCAGGCGCTCGGCGAAACCGGCAGTGGTGCGGCTACTGACGCTTGCCGATGGACCCAGGATAGTGGTCAATGCTGTGACGTAATAGGGCCCCATATCCAGCATCGGCCCGGCACCGGGTTGGTAGAAGAAGAAGGGATCCGGGTGCCAATCCTCCATGCCGTGCGTGATCATGCGGGCATTGAAGGAGATGGGCGTACCGATGAGACCATCGACGATGGCCTTGCGCACGGTTTGCAGGCCAGCACCGAGGAAGGTATCCGGTGCATCGCCCACGCGCACACCGGCTGTAGCGGCTGCTTCTATCACCGCCTTACCGGCGGCGAGATCGATAGCGAGTGGTTTTTCAGTATAGGGGTGCTTCCCGGCTGCGATGATCTGCTGACTCACCTCGGCATGCGCGGCCGGGATGGTGAGATTGATGACGATCTCGATCTCCGGATGCACGAGCAGGCCATCGATGCTCAGCGCCAGCACGCCATACTCGGCAGCACGGGCTTCTGCCCGATCAACGAGGATATCGGCGACACCGATAACCTTTACGTGGGGCCAGCGTGTGGTGAGATTCTTCAGATAAATGGCGGAGATCACGCCCGCGCCGATGATACCGATGCCAACCTGTCTGCTCACGCTCATCCCCCAAGGATACGAAGAAAGGGGAGGTACATTCCTCCCCTTTCGACATTGTAGCGAATGATGATGGTTATGGAACTATCGCCCTTTGTGGACGAGGTTATTCCTCTTCTTCCTGCTCGGTCTTCATGGCGGCGATGGCAGCCTGGATCATCTCATTCATCTGATTGGAGATACCGCGTTCAACGTTATCCGGAATCACCGCATCCTTGGCGTAATCGGCGATTTCCGGGCGATCGAAGGTGCTCTTCACTTCCTTACGCTGACCATCGGCGGCGGATTCCAACACGCTGGTCATGAAATCGAGTACGTGGAAGCCGAGGCTGCCATCGACGCGACTCTTGCCGCCCTCGCGAATGCGTGTAGCGAGATCGTTCGCACCGAGACCACGGCCATTCTCCTGATTTGGCACGGTTACCGGGATATCAACCCAGGTATCGGTGCCACCCTGCAGGTACTGAATCGGGCCACCGAACGTGTTCGGATCCGGCAGACGCAGCGTGCCCTCGGTACCGTAGATGGTGAGGCGGGCGAACTCGGTTTCCCAAAGATCGAAGCTGGCGGTGAGGCTACCGATAACACCACTCTCGAACTCCATCACCGCGGAGATATGGGTCGGTGTGGTGACGGGGATCTTCTCGCCCTCACGCTCGCCATTGCCAATGGTGCGCTCCGGGAAGGTCGCGCGGGCCAGAGCGCTCACGTTCTTGTACGGACCAAGAATGGTGGCCATGGCGGTGACGTAATAGACACCGACATCGAAGAGTGGACCGGCACCGGGTGCGAAGAAGAAGTCTGGCTCCGGGTGCCAGGCTTCCATACCGTGGTTACGAATACCGGCATCGACCGCGATCGGTTCGCCGATGAGACCCTGATCGATCAGCGCGCGGCACATCTGGAGTCCGCCGCCCATGAAGGTATCCGGGGCGGAGCCGACGTAGAGTCCCTTCTCCTTGGCGAGATCGATCATCTTCTGGCCATCTTCGCGATCGGTCGCGAATGGCTTCTCGGTGTAGTAGCTCTTGCCGGCGGAGAGCGCGGCGAGACCGATCTTGGCATGCTCCAGCGGTGGGGTGAGGCTGACGATAAGCTCGACATCTGGGTGGTTGATCAGCTCATCGTTGCTCATGGCAACGGTCTTGAACTGCTTCGCGCGCTTCTCGGCGCGTTCGGGGATGATATCGGCCACGCCGACGAGGTAGGTGTTCGGGAACTTGGTGGAGAGGTTCTGCATGTAGATCTCGGAGATCACACCCGCCCCCACGATACCAATACCAACCGGTTTGTTCTCAGCCATGATGGGTAATCTTTCTGGTTTGCGCATTGGGAGCGCTCTCAATTGACGGCGGCGTCCGTCGGTCGTCAGGGGCAATTGTGGCGGATTGCGTGGTGGTTGGCAAGTGGGAGTTTTCGGATAGTGTGGATTGTATGCGGAGCCAATGGGGTAACCGCGACAAGAACGGATGTTCTATAATAGATATGGTCGGAGAGAAGCATACTCATGACCACTGAACAAACAACGGTAAAAGAGTTACTGTCGATAGCTGTTGTATGACGTCGTCCAGTATTGGTGGGCTAATCGAACTCACAAGAAAAAATTTATAGTTCGATTATTAGGCCATAATACTGTATCTCAACAGAAAGGCCCTCTGAGGATCATGCATCTATCTGAGACAAATGACATCCTGGTGTATCAGGACAGTAAAGGCCGAACTCGCGTTGAAGTAAGAATGCAGGATGAAATGTTATGGCTTACCGCCACTCAGATTGCGGACCTCTTTCAAACGAGCCCTCAGAACATTGGCCAGCATATAACCAACATATATGAAGACGGAGAGTTGGTGGAGGAATCTACGACACTGCTTCTCACACTCCCTCGTCTTGAAGGCTCCAGAACCGTTCGCCGAACGACTGTCCATTACAACCTTGATGTTGTTATCTCCGTGGGATACCGCGTCTCGAGCACGATTGCTACCCGATTCCGCCAGTGGGCGACACAACGCCTGGTTGAATACGTGGTGAAGGGATTCTCCATGGACGACGAGCGTCTCAAGAATCCCAAGGCGTTCGGTGTTGACTACTTCGACGAACTAACCAAACGAATCCGGGAGATTCGCGCATCCGAGAAGCGGTTCTACCAAAAGGTGCGAGACATTTTCGCCACCTCGATTGATTACGACAGGAGTGATGAAACTGCACGTCGTTTTTTTCAGACCGTGCAGAACAAGCTGCTATTCTCCGTTACCGGTTTTACAGCGGCAGAGCTTATCAACTCGCGTGCTGATCGAGACAAGGTGAATATGGGCTTGCAAAGTTGGGAGGGTCCGCATGTTCGTCGAGGCGATATCACTATTGGCAAGAACTATTTGACGGTTGATGAGCTAGATCAACTTGATCGATTGGTGGAGCAGTATCTGGTTTTCGCTGAAGCACGAGCGGCAAGGCGCTTGCCGACAACAATGCAGGAATGGTCCACCCGCCTGGATACACTGCTGGAACTCAACGAGCGTGAGATCTTACAGAACCTGGGTTCAGTGTCCATGAAAGTTGCTGAGGCGACGGCACTTCGAGAATACGAAGCTTTTGATATGACCCGCCGGGAATGCGAAGCCATTGCCGCGGACAACGAGGATATCGCTGCATTAGCCGAGTATGTTGGCTCGCTAGCGGACAGTAATACTGATCCGGATTGATCAATATGAGGAGAATCCAAACGATGAGCAACACCGACAAGAGTTCCACACCACCAAACGTCGTTGCTTTCATTAGGACGTGTACCGCTGGCAGAGCGAGCAAAATTACCTACGAGGATCGGGATGGACTCGAGCATATGCTCACTCCCGAAGAAGCGAAGGTGTTTTGTCAGTACCTTTTGGGACTGAACATCATCGCCACGAGGAATGCTGGTGACAAGAGCAACGACATCCTGGAGCAGTTCCTTGGTCCGAACATAAAGTTGCAATGAATCATCACCTCCACTTGACACCACCCATCCCGCCCGGCGAAAATTCCCTCATATCTATCAGTCACCCAAGGGGAGAGAATCCATGCATACCATGCGGTCGTTTTGGCGTATCCTCGTGATGACGCTGGCATTCACCCTTGTCCTCACCGCGCCAGCTGCTGCGCTGACCTACGCTCCCTCCGATCCCGTACAGGACTGGGATGGCGATGGTATCCCCAACGATATCGATCCCGATGACGACAACGATGGGGTCCGCGATTTCGATGATCCCGCGCCGGCCGATGCTTCGATTCCCGGCACGTCGTCCTCGACCAACAATCCGAACGACCCAACCCAGGACTCCGACGGCGATGGCCTCGCCAACGACCTCGATCCGGATAGCGGTACGACCACTGGATCAAGCGGCGGCGGTAACAACACATCGACGAATACCGGTTCATCGAGCGGCTCCGTCCCGGTTGTGAGAGGATTGCCGGTTACCGGCGCAGGTCTTGCGGGTGGGTACGGATTGGAACTGTTGCTGCTATCGGGACTCGTGTTAATGGCCGTTGGTTCGTTCGCAGTACGCTGCCGCGAGCGGTAGTATTCGAATCTTGCGTCGCGATATTGCAATACGTGTTTGGGTGGCGTTAGGTTGCTGAAACGGAACCGTTACTACTATTCAGAAAACGTCGGTTTGTTTCTCTGTGAAGATGAGAACGCGATTCTCGGCAAGCTCGTGTCCGCCAGCGAGTTTGATGTGGAGCTTGATCAGCGAGAAGCTTGGCGATACTCCGTCAGTCTTCTCAAATCAGTGTTAGCCCAACGATCCGAAGGTCACGTGCTTCTTGAGTACACCATCCCAAGGATGGGGAAGCGGATTGATGCGGTTCTCCTACTTGATGGCTCCGTTTTTGTAGTTGAGATGAAGGTGGGAGCAAGTTCATTCGATCGAGGAGCGATCGATCAGGTCTACGACTATGCACTTGATCTCAAATACTTCCACGAGGCTAGCGCAGATCGACCTATTATTCCGATACTGGTAGCTACTAGAGCAACTACTCACCGAGAAGCTCGAGTTGATTTTGCTGGGGACCTAGTGGCGAGCCCTATTCTTGCCGACGTAAAGCAGTTCCAATACCTCATTCAGCAGGCTCCTCAACGTGATCTTACACCAATCGAACCTGAGAAATGGATTCGTTCACCATACAGGCCCACCCCAACGATAATAGAGGCTGCGCAGGCTCTATTCCGCGATCATGATGTGGCTGAGATCTCTCGTACCGACGCGGCGGCGGAGAATCTCAGCCAGACAGCAAACGCGATTGCCAGAATCATTGAAAACGCCAAAGAGAATGGGGAGAAATCGATCTGCCTTGTCACTGGTGTGCCTGGATCGGGAAAGACCCTGGCGGGTCTAGTGATCGCTAATGAACGACACAGCTTCGAGCAGGACCTTGCGGTGTTTCTCTCGGGTAACGGTCCGCTCGTACTTGTTTTGCAGGAAGCACTTGCGAGAGATCATGCCGGGCGAACCGGGATCACCAAGAGTGCTGCTTTGCGTAAGAGCAAAGCATTCATTCAGAACATCCATCACTTTCGCGACGATGCACTCTTCACTGACGATCCACCGGTCGAGAGAGTGACAGTATTTGATGAAGCACAGCGGGCGTGGGACTCGAAACAACTAGCGAAATTCATGAGGGAAAAGAAGGGAGTCTCGGGTTTTCAGGACTCGGAACCTGAGTTCTTGATAGGGGTGATGGATCGCCATGAGGATTGGGCGGTCATTGTTTGCTTGATTGGCACAGGCCAAGAGATCAACACAGGCGAAGCTGGACTGGATGCATGGATTTCTGCTCTGGAGACCAGGTTCCAGAGTTGGCATCTTCATCTGTCTCCACAAGCTTCCCTGATGATCGTTGAACCGGATAAAGCGGAAACAGAGGTTCTTGGTGTGCGTAGCCACATCGACCCGTCGCTTCATTTGCGAGTCTCACTTCGAAGTTTTAGAAGTGAGCGACTCTCTGACTTTGTTGCCTTTTTGCTATCCCATGAGATTGACTCTGCCAAAGAGGTGCTGACAGAGTTGTTGACAGCCTACCCCATCGTGCTTACTCGCGATAGAGAACGAGCCAAGGAATGGCTAAGTAAGCATGCTCGCGGCTCAGAGCGGTTTGGTCAGATTGCGAGTTCACGAGCCTATCGATTGCGTGCCCGAGGAGTATGGGTTCAAGTAAAACCGAATCCTGTCCATTGGTTCTTGAATGATGCGACCGATGTGCGATCCTCAAATGCGCTAGAGGAGGCCGCGAGCGAATATGACATCCAAGGTCTCGAACTTGACTGGACTCTGGTTTGCTGGGACGCCGATCTTCGGTATGTTGACGGTGCTTTTCGTCACTACGCCTTCCGTGGTGATAAATGGACTCGGGTCAATCAGGCTTCAACTCAGATGTATCTGACCAATGCGTACCGAGTACTCCTGACGAGAGCACGTCAAGGTATGATCCTTTACGTGCCGGAAGGTGACGAGTCAGATTCCACTCGTCATGCATCTATCTATGACGGCACATTCAATTATCTGGAGTCGCTTGGTATTCCAGTAATATAGCTGAAGTAGATTAGGCACCTTCCCAGTACACAATGTGGAACTCATGGGAAGTCTTTTCCGTGCATCTTTTAGAGCAGCGGTAGGTTGGTCTCAGTTATGAAAGTAGGATGTGACTTGGCCAGTAATCAGAACGAACTACTAGACGAGAAAGAGTTTCAGGATTTCTTTTCAGCCGCAACTATCCGTGACCTATCGAGACAGTCACTAAGACCATATGGATTGGGAGAATTGCCTAAGGGTGATGATAGACTGCCATACTTAGAAAACCTCTTTGCTAGTATTCGCGGTTGCAGTTACTTGCCGGATTTGCCTCGTGCCTACAACATGCAGAACAAAGGTGAAGGAGTTCCGAGAGTAATACCGGTTCTTTCTTTTCGGGACCTCGCCATCTATTACTTTTGCTACAGGAAGCTGGAGGAGGTGATCTCCAGAGGCAGGGTGGACTTTACTTTTGGTGGCTATAGTCTTAAGTCCGTTCTGAGAGATCAAGAGCATGAAGAACTCGCGAGTTTTCAGGATGAATGGGACGAACTTCGAGCAGCGGAGATGGCTGATTTCGCATACTCAGGTTCAGGATCAGTGCGACCTAGTTTATGGGTTGCCGAATGGAAGGAATTTCAGCGGATTTCATATCATATTGCAAGCACTCGACAGCCCTTGTATGCACTTAAGTTCGATTTGTCTAATTTCTATGACAATATCTCACTTGGCAGACTTGAGTTGAAGCTACGGGAGATTTGTGACCCTCATGAGAACCGAGTCGTGGATTTGCTTTTCGTTTTCCTTCGATACTGGAATCGTGGGCATGAAGGATATCCACCAAAGTCTGTAGGGATACCCCAGGACGAATCAGGAGATAGTTCTCGTCTCCTAGCCAATCTATACCTTCAGGAATATGATAGATGGTTAAAGCAGAAAGCAGAATCTAGAGACGTAATCTATCTTCGATATGCCGATGATCAGGTACTGTTCGGAAATGACTCAGATTTGCTCTACGATCTCATGTATCGAGCAGGAGTATACCTAAGGAAGGAAGGTCTTAACATCAACGCAGGCAAGGTTCGTTTTTATGCAAACATGGAGGATTTCGGAAAGTATTGGGCATTTGATCTTTTCGCTGATCTAGAAGGCAAACCAGAGGCCTCACAGATTCTTCACGTTGTTGAGACATTGCTAGGAAGGTGTGAAGTAGAGCAAGACTTTGCGTGGAGATGGGACGGTATTATGCGAAGAATCCTGTCGGTTGGTCTTCCGAATAGTGACTCAGACCTTCGATCGAGATTTCTTGAATTTGTCCTTAATCCAGAAAGAATAACTCGACTATCTCACTGGCATTTCATGAAAATATGGGATATTTCAGATTCTGCGGAGAAAAAGAAACTACTGGATTCCATAGATTCTGTTGCACCAACTGTGCCTTTCAACCAGTTCCACCTCGAGTTGCGAAGATTCTATAGTCGTGTCAAGTTGAACGAACGAATGACTTCTGCGACCACAGCAATTGACGATCGTTCATTATCCGCGGCGATTCTATAGATGGGCTGAAGCCCTCAAGGCGGACGCAATCTCGATTCCTTGAGGGCTATGCTCTCCCCCTACTCTTCCACCTCAATCCGGGGGAAGACCGGGGCGGCGGCGGGTAGTTCTCGGCCAGCCAGTGCGTCGCTCCAGTCTCGCGCAGCAGCGTCACCATCTTCCAAACCAAATCCCAGCTGGGCCGCAATTCGTCCGGAGCCGGAGGGCATCACCGGACTCAGCACCACCGCAACGATGCGGATGGCTTCGATCAGGTCGGCGAGCACTACATCCAGGCGGGCGTCGGCGTCGGTATCTCCTGCCTTGGCGGCTTTGGCGATTTCCCACGGCTTCTCGTCGTCCACGAATTTGTTGGCTCGCGTCACAATCTCCCAGGCTGCGGCCACAGCCTCGCGGAAATCGAAGGCATCCAGCGCGGCATCCATACGCGCGGGTACGGTTTCCGCGAGTGCCTTCAACGCGCTCGCGCGATCGGCGGGCACACTCGGGACCACGCCGCCGCGATAGCGATGCAGCATGCCGACGGAGCGATTGACCAGATTCCCGAGATCGTTGGCAAGATCCTGATTGTAGCGACCAATCAGACGATCGTGGCTGAAGTTGCCATCGCCATTACGCGGCATCTCACGGATGAACCAGTAGCGCAGCGCGTCCACACCATAGAGTTCCACGAGCGCGAGCGGATCGACGACATTGCCCCGGCTCTTGCTCATCTTCTCGCCATCGGACATGAGGAACTCATGCACATTGACGATGGTGGGCAACGGCTCGCCCGCGCTCATCAGGAATGCCGGCCAGAAAACGACGTGGAAGCGGATGATATCCTTGCCTACCACATGCACGCGCTGGCCATCGCCCTTCCAATAGGTATCGTAGAGATCGCTCTGATCCTCGGCGTAATCGAGCGCAGTGATGTAGTTGCTTAGGGCGTCCACCCACACATACATCACCTGGTCCGGATCGTCCGGCACCGGCACACCCCAACCCTTGCCACGGAGCGCCTGGCGGCTGATGCTGATATCCTCCAGTCCACCACGGATGAAGCTGAGCATCTCCTCGCGTCGGTGCTCTGGCTGCACCAGCAGCGTGTTGCTCTCGATCAGTTCGATGAGCTTGTCCTGATACTTACTGAGCGCGAAGAAGTAGTTCTCTTCATCCACCGCTTCGGGGGCAGTCCCGTGGATCGGGCATGTGCCATCCACCAGCTCCTCTTCGCGGTAGAAGCGCTCGCACTTGATGCAGTAGTTGCCTTGGTAATGGCGCTTGTAGATATCGCCGGCCGCATCCATCTTGCGCCAAAGTTTCTGGGCGCCGGGGAAGTGACGAGGATCGGTGCTGGTGCGAATAAAATCGTCGTACCGCACATCCAGGGGAATCTGGATCGCGCGGAAAGCCTCGGCATTGGCGGCGACCATCTCCTCGAGCTCGGCACCCTGCACCTCGGCCGCCTGCACCACCGTCAGGGCATTTTCATCAGATCCGCTCAGGTAGCGACTCTTCTCACCCTTGAGACGATGATGGCGCACCAATACATCACCCTGCACCGCTTCCAGCGCAAAGCCGATGTGCGGACGGCCATTCACATACGGAATGGATGTCATCACATAATACGTAGATTCGGAATTCTGTTCGCTCACTGGTTGGTACCTCCGTAGCATCGCCCCCTGTGGGCGATGAACCCGCCGCCCCGATTCACATCCGAGGGACGAGGGGCATGGCCGAACTCGTGGTACCACCCTTGGTTCGC
>JAGQGU010000104.1 GCA_020432165.1 Thermomicrobiales bacterium | reverse complement strand
CTAGTACACCGCCCCGTAAACTTATCGGATAATGGCAGCCCGACCTATTGAGTATGAGACCCAGAATGGCACGCCCGACCCAGTCAATCCAGTTGACAGCAGAACAGGAACACGTCCTCCAACGTCTGGCACGCAGCCGGGAAACGCCGCACAGCCTGGTACAGCGGAGCCGGATTGTGCTGTCTGCGGCGCAAGGAATCGCTGGCAAGGCCATCAGTATTCAGTTGGGGATAGATGAGGACACGGTGGTGCTGTGGCGGAAACGCTGGCTGGAAGGCCAGACGAAGCTGGAAAAGCTGGCGGGTCATTCCGGCAAGCTGTCGGTGCTCATCGGCGAACTGTTATCGGATCGTCCCCGCTCGGGTAGCCCCGGCAAATTCAGTGCGGAGCAGATCTGCCAGATCATCGCGTTGGCGTGTGAACAGCCACCGGAACACCTGAGTCACTGGACTCATGAAGACTTGGCGCGGGAGGTGGTCACACGCGATATAGCCGATAGCATTTCCACGACCAGCATTGGTCGTTTTTTAAAATCAGGCCGACCTCAAACCGCACCGTAACCGCTATTGGCTGAATCACAAAGTGGAGGATGAGACCCAGTTTCGGGAAGAAGTGCGCGGGGTGTGCAAACGCTACCATCAGGCACAGGCGCTGCACGAACAGGGTGTGCACGTGGTGAGTACGGATGAAAAGACCGGCATCCAGGCGCTGGAACGCATTCACCCCACCCGCCCGATGCAACCCGGCAAGGTCGAGGCCGTCGAGTTTGAATACCAGCGGCACGGCACGCAAGCGCTGATTGCCAGCTTTGAAGTCGCCACCGGTCAGGTCATCTGCCCTTCCATTGGCGACACCCGTACCGAAGCGGACTTCGTGGCGCACATTCAGGCTGCCGTGGCGACCGACCCGCAGGGGGAATGGGTATTCATCTGTGACCAGTTGAACACCCACAAGTCGGAAGGTCTGGTGCGGGCGATTGCCGAGGCGTGTGGCATTTCCACCGACCTGGGGGAAAAGGGCAAATCCGGCATCCTTCACTCCATGGCTTCCCGCGCCACCTTTTTGCAGGATGCCAGCCACCGCATCCGTTTTGTGTATACCCCCAAACACTGCTCCTGGTTGAACCAGGTGGAAATCTGGTTCGGCATCCTCACCCGCCGCCTGCTTAAACGCGGCAACTTTGCCTCAACGGCGCAACTCAAGCAGCGTATCCTCGACTTTATCCACTTTTTCAACCAAACCCTGGCGAAACCCTTCCGCTGGACTTACATCGGCAAGCCTCTACAGGTGTGAGTTATCCGACAGGTTTACGGGGCGATGTACTAGATTATTTTATGGCATTCAGATAACTGGTTTGAAAAATAGGCTCAACGGCATTATGCTAACGCTTTGCTCACC
>JAGQGU010000009.1 GCA_020432165.1 Thermomicrobiales bacterium | reverse complement strand
GCAATCACTGGTCACATCAGGATAGTTAATCAATCGCGCCTGATACCACAGCGTCGTCGGTGCTGTGTAAATCGAGCTGCCTCCATAGTATGGTGTCCATCCCGGTCCCGATGGAGTGCCAGTACAACCGGTCGCTCCATCCTGGCTGTTCCAGATCGCAACCTCTGCTCCTTCTGGCCATGTGAAGTACACGTAGGTATAGTTCGGCACCTCAATGCTTTCCGTGCCTCCATTCAAGGTCAGAACCGGCACTCCAAGCGGTGTCTCTGTCTCCGTTGGCGTAACGATCTCCGTCGGTGTTTCAGTTGGAGTCGATGTTTCAGTCGGGGTCGGTTGTGCGGAGGCACTCCACTCGATCCGCAGACATGGGCTAGTCTCCTGAGTGTCAATCCACCGTGCCTGCAGATATGCGACATATCCTCCCGTTAAGTTAATGTTGCCGCCATAGGCGATTGTCCAGCCAGGATCATTCGGCGTGCCTACGCAGCCAGCGGTATATTGGTAGCCATACCAAATTGCTACTTCAGCACCAGTTGGCCATTGAAACGTTACGTTTTCCATATTGGCGGCAGTGACATCCTGGACTGCTCCATTGAGCGTCAACACAGGAGGATCAGCTGCAGAGACCTGACCGAGCGGTGCAAACAACGACAGCACAAAGAAGAGAGCCACAACTCTCCCCCACAACCCTCGTGACATACTCTTCTCCCTCATGGTTTTATCTGTCAACGAATGACTCCTAACAAGATAACAGATGACGTAAGGGAAAGCAACTGTCCACAGAATCACTTGTCAGGAGAATACTGACATCGCAAATTGGTCCCTGGTACAAATTTCGTGCTGATAATCCATATCAATTTAGATCCATTGCACAACCCAATGGCTCCCAATCAAGTCGGGGTTCACGATATCTGTGCCCATACCCTCCTGTCCAGTCTGAAAGAACGTTCAGAATTTTCAGAAGGGCAAGATTGAAACTACATCATATATCTTCAGTTATAGGATGCTGAAGAGTCCGATGCCTTCATTGGTTGACTACACATCAGCGCGAGACCGAATCGGACTCGCGCTGATGTGTTGAGGGGAATACCAACAGCCACCAATCTCCGACTAAACGTTGAATCTGAACTCCACCACATCGCCGGGGCGCATGATGTATTCCTTGCCCTCGGTGCGCACCTTGCCAGCGGCTTTGGCAGCATTCATGGAACCGAGCGTTACCAGATCGTCAAAATCAACGACCTGAGCGGCGATGAATCCGCGCTCGAAATCGGTGTGGATCACACCGGCAGCCTGCGGGGCAGTAGCACCCTGGGAGATGGTCCAGGCGCGTACTTCCTTGGGGCCAGCAGTCAGGTAGCTTTGCAGACCAAGCGTGTCATACGCGGCATGGATAAGTTGACCCAGGCCATTCTCGCTCACACCGTAACCCTCCAGCAGTTCGAGTGCATCTGCCTCATCGAGGCTGCGCAGCTCCTCCTCCAGCTTGGCCGAAACGAAGATGGCCTTCGCGGGCGCGACCATATCGCGCAGTTCCTGCTGGCGGTCACTATCCGCCAGAGTGTCTTCATCGACATTGAAGACATAGATGACCGGTTTGGCCGAGAGAAGGTGGAGATCGTAGATCGCCTCCATATCCAGATTCGGCAGTGTAGAGAGCAATGTGCCCTGATCGAGGTGTGCCTTCAGGCTCTCAAGGTATGCTGCAGAACCCGCCGCCTTGGGATTTCCCTTCAACTCTTTCTGCAAGCGTTGCAGGCGACCATCGATCGTCTGCATATCGGCCAGACAGAGTTCGGTGTTGATAACCGCGATATCGCTTTCAGGATTCACCTTGTTGCTGACGTGCAGGATATCGTCGTTCTCGAATGCACGAACGATATGGGCAATCGCCTCGCAGTTGCGGATATTGGCGAGGAACTTGTTGCCCAGCCCCTCCCCCTTGCTCGCGCCAGCGACGAGGCCAGCGATATCGACAAAGGTCACCGTGGCCGGGAGAATGCGTTCGCTGCCGAAGATACCCGCGAGTTTGTTCAACCGCGTATCCGGCACCGGTACGATACCGGTGTTCGGCTCGATTGTGGCGAAGGGATAGTTCGCGGCCAGGATATCGTTATCCGTCAGCGCATTGAAGAGAGTGGATTTGCCGACGTTTGGCAGTCCGACGATTCCGATTGAGAGACTCATGAAGGTTGTTCCCTATTCCCTATACCGAATGATATGTGTCGATATACGTACGCTCGCACTTTACGTGCGGGTGAGGTGTTCCGGGCACAAGGCCCGGTGCCACTGGGCGGCGCAGAGCGGGAAAGTAGCACCGCATTTGATATGCGGTGGGAAGAGTCCATCTTCCGCACCGGGCACAAGGCCCGGTGCCACGTTGGGCGGAGACAAGCTCCGCCGCTACCGATCTACTCCAAGCCCGTGTAGAAAACACAGGCCTACGCCCTTGAAATGCTGACCAGCACGGTGTCGCTACCAACCTTGATCTCCGTGGCGTCGACGAGATCATCGGCAGCAGTTAACGATACCGCCAACACTTCTGCGGCGATCCAGTCGCGCCAGTCCGCAATGGCGGCAGCGACCTCGCCGTCGACGCTGTAGCCCACCACGATACGGTCATCGATGTTCAATTCAAGCTGCTTCCGCAAATCCTGCACCTGGCGGACGAAATCGCGCGCGTATCCCTCAGCGATCAACTCCGGCGTCAGCTCGGTATCGAGCACAACCGTCGCAGCCTCGCTCTGGGCCGCAGCGTACCCCTCGTTCTTGCGCATCGTTACCAACAGTTCCTGCGACGTCAAGGTGACCGAGGTTCCGTCCGTGAGGGTCACGGGGACATCTTGCCCGGCGTTGACGATATCCGCGACCGCGGCAGGATCGAGCGCGCCAATGGCCTGGCGAAGTGCACCGAGCTGCTTGCCATACTTCGGCCCTAACAACGGCAGGTTCGGCTTGACCTCATAGCTGAGGATGCCACCGAGCTCAGTGATAGCGCGAACATCCTTCACGTTCAGCTCGTCCAGAATCTGATCCTTGAGGCGCACAACTGCCTCGGCATCGGTCGGATCAGGCGTGTGCACAAGGATGGCTGCCAATGGCTGCCGCACCTTGATGTTCGCCTCGCTCCGGGCGGCGCGACCCAACTTAACCACATCCAGCACCGCAGCCATCTCGCGATTGAGCTGGGCATCGATCAGTGAGTCGTCGGCTTCCGGGAAGCCGGTGAGGTGGACGGATCGGGGTGGCGCATCACCCCCATCAACCCCGGGGCTAAACCCCGGGGCTACGGCGAGATTGCGATAAATCTCGTCAGAGAGGAACGGCATGAACGGCGCGATCAGCTTACTCACGGTCACGAGTGCTTCATAGAGCGTCTCGTAGGCGTTGGCCTTGTCCGCATCACTCTCTGGCTTCCAGAAGCGGCGACGGTTGCGACGGATATACCAATTGCTCAACTCCTCGACCACAAAATTCTCGATGGCGCGGGCGGCACTGGTTGGATCGAAGTTGTCCATCTTCTCGCGGACATACGCCACGAGCGCGTTCAACTGACTGATGATCCAACGATCCAGCAGCGTGCGCTCGGCGACGGGAGTCGGATTAGCAGATGGACTCCAGCCATCGATATTCGCATACGTGACGAAGAAGCTATAGCTATTCCACAACGGCAGGATGAAGCGTCGGCGCACATCGTCGGTGACATGCGGACCGAAGTTCATGTTCACACTCGGGTTCACGGTCGCGAAGAGCCAACGCATGACATCGACACCGAACTCCTCGGCAGCATCGTCGAACCAGATCGCGTTGCCCTTGCTTTTGTGCATCTCCGCGCCCTTCTCATCGCGCATGAGGGCGTAGGTGTAGACATTCCGAAAAGGTGCGCGACCAGTGAGCGCGACACTCTCCGTCAGCAGCGCATAGAACCAGTTGCGGAACTGACCGGGGAAGCTCTCGCTGATAAGATCGGCGGGATACCATTTCTCCCAATATTCCTTGTCGTTGCGGTAGTGAAGCGTGCTCATGGCGACGATACCGGCATCCAGCCAGGGATTACCAACATCCTTAACGCGGTGAACGCGGCTACCGCATTCCTTGCACTCGATCTCGATATCGTCCAGATACGGGCGGTGCGGAGTATGGCCCTCGAACGATTCCCAACCCGCGACGGCGCGTTCCTTCAACTCGGTTTCGGAGCCGATGACCTCGAAGGTGCCGCACTCTTCGCAATCAAAGATCGGCAACGCCAGACCCCAATAGCGCTTCTTTGAGATCATCCAGTCGTGCATGTTTTCCAGCCAGTCGATCTCGCGCTCGAGACCGAATGCCGGATACCAATTGGCGGTGCGGGCCTGTTCCTTCAACTGTTCCCGCAAGCCATCCATGCTGATGAACCACTCATCCACCAGGCGGAAGAGCAGATCGGTGCCGCAGCGCCAGCAGACGGGATAGCGGTGGGTGTACTGCTCGGAGCGGTAGAGAATCCCCTTTTCCTTCAGATACTTTTCGATATCTTTGGCCGCACCGGAGGCGGACATGCCGGTGAGCCAGCCGAAGCCTTCCAGGAAGTTGCCGAACTCGTCGATCGGAGCGATCGCGGGCAAGTCGTTCTCGTTGCCGAGTGCGAAGTCTTCCTTACCAGCGCCAGGGGCATTGTGAACGATACCCGTGCCCTCTTCCGGGCTGACATCGCTCCAGGAGATGACATGGCGATCAAGTCCCTGCACGGCCGGGAGATCATCGAATGGGCCGCGATAGCGCTTGCCGACCAGCTCGGCGCCCTTGATCGTCTCCAGAATCTCGTGTTCGCCACGAATGGCATTACGGATCGCGTCGACAGCAACCCAGTAGCGCTTGCCATCCTGCTGGATCAGAGCGTAATCCAGCTCCGGATTGACCGAGGCCATCGTGTTCACGGTGAGGGTCCAGGGTGTGGTGGTCCAGACCATGAGGTTGGCATCCTCATCGACCAGCGGGAAGGCCACGAAGACCGCCAGGTGCGTGCGCTCCTGATAGCCTTCGGTGACAATCTCGTGCTCGCTGAGGCCAGTGCCGCAGCGCGGGCACCAGGGCATGACATCGTGCCCCTTGTAGATCCAGCCACGTTCGTAGCAGGTCTTGAGGTAGTGCCAGATGGTGTAGTTATTTTCATCGGACATGGTGAAATAGCTGTGATCCCAGTCCATGAAGTAACCGAGGCGCTTGCTCTGCTCGGTTTGGCGAGCGCTATAGGTGAGCACACGCTGCTTGCAGCGCTCGACGAAGTTGGCGATCCCGTATTCCTCGATCTCGCGCTTGTTCTTCAGGCCGAGTTCCTTCTCAACCTCAACCTCGACCCAGAGTCCTTGGCAGTCGAATCCGTTCTGGAAGCGCTGCTCGTCTCCGAGCATGTTGTGGTACTTCTGGAAAAGATCCTTGTAGCTGCGGCCCCAGGCGTGGTGGACTCCCATCGGGTTATTGGCCGTGATCGGGCCATCGATGAAGCTGAAAGTTGTGCCGGAGTTGTCGTTTTTATGCAGATAGTCCTGCACCACGCCATCTTCCTGCCACCAGCGGAGCTGCTCACGCTCCAGTGCGGGGAAATCGACCTTGGTGGGGAGAGAAGCAAAAGTGGCTCGTTTGGCGGTAGTCTCTGACATACATCCCTCATTCGTAGCCCCGGGTAGAGCCCGGGGGTCAATTGGTAGCGGGGCAGCTCGTCTGCCCCTGGAGGAGACAAGCTCCTCCTCTACCGAATCCTCATCGTCTCATCCGTAGCCCCGGGGGTACCGAAGGTGGCAGCTTGCTGCCCTTATCCCCGGGGACGTGGCCCCCGGGTTAAGCCCGGGGGTTCAATCATCGTATTCATCCGTAGCCCCCGGGTTGAGCCCGGAGGTCAATTGGTAGCGGGGCAGACGAGCTGCCCCCGGAGGAGACAAGCTCCTCCTCTACCGAATCTTCGTCACCTAGACCGGCCTATGGCTACTCGGGGGATCCTGCGCTACGCGCAGGACTGACGGCCCGCCCCCACATAGAGGACGAGCAAGCCCGCGGTACCACCTCAATTGATCATCGTGAAAATGACCCACTTGAAACCGAATATCGGATCGGAATCCCGGCTTCCTTACTTCGTCACCCACTTAGCGTACGCCCGCACTTTACGTGCGGGTCACCCGTGCATGAAGCACGGGCTACGAATGGGCGGTTCAGGTCGCGGCTCCGGAGTGATCTCCCACGAACGGCTGGCGGCCCGGCTCTCATCATCCCGGACTGGCTGTGCGATTCCGCTACGTGGGCGCTGTCTCGTTCAACGCCATATGTAGGTCACATCGGGTTGATCCCCCGATGATTCCAGCCGATATTGTAGCATCCACCGTCTCAATCTTGACAGTAACGGCGAAATTCTCTATATTCAACCAATAAGTTCTATACCAATCGGTTGAATGATCAAAGAAAGGAGTAATGAACATGCAGGTCGACGAGCTGAGTCGAACCTTTGCAGCGCTCGCCGATCCCACGCGCAGGGCCCTCCTCGCGCAGCTCGCGCATGGCTCTGCTGCAGTCGGGGAGCTCGCCAAGCCGTTCGATATGAGCTTCGCTGCGGTTTCCAAGCACCTGCGGGTGCTAGAGAATGCCGGGCTTGTCAGCCGCGGACGTGACGCCCAATACCGTCCCGCATCTCTGGATGCACGTCCCCTCCGCGCCGCCGCTGCCTGGATAGACGACTATCAGCAATTCTGGAGCGATAGCTTCGATGCACTCGACGATCACCTGGCCACACTTACTGACAAGGAAAAACAATGACTGGAACAAACGCTAACGGTATAGAGATCGATCGCGACTTCGCCGCACCTCCCGCGGCAGTCTTCGCTGCCTGGACAACACCGGAGCATTTCGCGCGTTGGTTCGGCGGCAAGGATGTGCAGGTACCGCTAGACAGCCTCGATTTCATCGCCGAACCCGGCCGCGCATGGACTGCGCAAATGGTTCTGCCCGATGGTCACACGATCGACTGGGCCGGTGAGTTCATCGAAGTCGTGCCTGACGAGCGTCTCGTCTTCACCCTCACCGATCGCCCGGCTGAGCCGGTTCAGGCCCAAATTGTTATTCAGCTGACGGCAATCCCGGGTGGTACTCGCATGCACTTCACGCAGGAGACCCCAGGCTTCTCGCCCGAGCAGCAGGCTGGAGTCCTCGCCGGCTGGCAGAGCTTCATCGACGAACTCGAACGAATCGCGACAGTAAACACTCCGTCGGGGTCGTATGCGATCAAAGCGTCAGGCTCTATCAAGTTTATGGGTGCAGAGGAGGTCGAGTTCATCTCACGATCTCCTCTGTCTCTCCTCCAACAAAACCAATCAACGAGAAGGCATGCAGACAGGTCTACAAGATCCGATTCGCCAGAATCGCCGAGAGCTGCTCCAACTCTTCCGCAGCATCGTGCACGATGACCTGCGAGATCAGAAGCTCGTCGATGCCGAGGTCGTGCAACTTCAACAATCGCTCTCGAATCTCCGCCTCGCTGCCGGATACCGCTAGCTCGTCCACCAGTTCGTCTGTCATCTCACCTCGTGATGTGACCGGGAATCCGGCATCGCTAAACATGGCAGCGTAGAATGGCAGCTTGCTATACATGGGAAATTGATTACGGAATGCCTGCCGTGCGGCCTCACGATCGGCGGAGACAGCGACCGGCACATGGGCAATGACAGGAGGTCGCTGACTGCGACCGGCCTTCTCTGCGCCTCGTTCCATCGCCGGGATACCTGTGTTGAGGATGTAGTGAATCGGTGTCACCCAGGTGATCGCGCCATCGCTCAACTCGCCAGCGAGTTCGAACGCATTTGTTCTTAGCGCGGAAATCGGCACGGGTGTCTTCGTCGGCGCTATACCCGCTGGCAACTCCATCGTCACCTTAAAGAAATCACCGGAGAACTCGCTGGCACCCTCCCACAGCAGACCACGCAGAACGGTGAGATACTCGCGCAGATACGCCAGCGGTCGCACCATCGGGATACCGAAGCGATCCTCAATGATGGGTCGGTGACTCGTGCCGATGCCGAGGCGGATACGACCAGGGGCCAATCCTTCCAGCGCCAGTACCTGCGACGCCAGCGTGATCGGGTGAATGGGATAGGCCGGGGTGATGGACGTACCGAGCCGATACGCTCGGTGGTCGCGGCAGCTGCAGCAAAACCCGTCACGGGATCGGGGAACGCGCCACCGACCGTCGACCACACACGCTCGATACCGCGAGCTTCCGCCTGCTGAACGTTTGCCAGAAGTCCAGCCGAGCCGCGGTTATCGCGTGGGAGAACAAGCCCTGCATTGATCATGGTCATATGTGGTCACCTCGGTTTACTTCCGTTCAGGAAGCTACTTACAATTCGTATGTGATGACCACTATACCGTGAATGGATGAGTTAAGTCGACGTCAAGATGACCGGGGTTCCGGGTGGGAGGGGTGCCATGGAATGGGTCGGTCATGTTGACACCGGCCTCCACGGTTGTTAGCCTAAGCATGAAGCTTGCCAGCGCGACTGGCGAGACGGGCTCAGCAAACGCAGGGCCTGTTGAGGGTAAGATGCACTGCGAAGCGGGGCTCTTACCCTCTCTTTTTGGGCAATATCACCAACCCGTGTCCGTCATATTTGCCTGATTCCCGTCTACATAGCTTGGACTCCACAATCCTCCAGTCTTCTTTCGGCGGCTTTCCCAAAGCGTGTCGAGCAATCGGACTCACCACTAGATCAGCGAGCTGAAGACCGGCGATATTTGCCCTCTTATCTCTGAGCACCAAATCAACTATGCGGTCACTGAGCCTGGTGGCAGATACACGATCGGTACCAGTTCGGCAAAGGTTAACCCAGGCTCTCTCGATAGCAGCATCCAGAACGGAACCTCGACGTTCGGCAACGATAATGCCTCCATGTGATGTGGGTCCGATTTCTCTAACAAACCGCTCGATCAAGACCTCTAGTGCCAGATCATAGGGATCAAACTCAAAATCACCGTACTGGTCAACATGCGCTTGTTTATCAATAACACAGGCCATCACCCGCACATCGGCTTCGGCAACCAGGCGATTGAGCCCATGCATGAAGGTGTCTCTGATTTCTGGGTCCGCCAAATACGAAAACTCACCCCTGGCGCGAACAATATCCGATGTGTGGAAGATAACGTCAGTGGTATCAAAATACTGCTTCTTGAAGGAGTCAACCGCTGGAGTTAGCGTGTGATGAAGATATGAGCGGTCCACCACAATGCCGCCCAGAACAAAAACTGGGTAAGCTGGGTCAATCCTGCGGAGGTTATGATCACCAGATTCGTCCAGGAACAGAACCTTCACCTCAGTTCACCCAATCGCGACATATTTGCCAACTATCGATTTGGAAGGCGATCTTTCTAGAAGTACTTCCACAATCCAGTAGATACCTGCTCACATTCGCACATTTAGGAATCGTACCATCCACGCCAACATGACCGACCTTCCTCGTAACACCCCCTCTCCTATCTAACCCCGGTCATCTTGGCAGAAAATTTTCGCTCAATGCGTATAGATAGCAGAACATATGTTCTCTATCGCATATCCGCGCGATAGCCACCCCACATAACCAGGGAGCACGCCCATGCCCGAGCCAGATATCGGTGACCGGATCTTTACCGGCTACCCTCTCGGACTGACCCGGTCCGCTTATGAACAATCGCTACGACAGATGACTGTGGCCGAACTGGAAGACAGTCTGGAGGTCAAGCGCTGGTTGGTCCTCGAACCAGAATGTCAGTCAACCGTGGTCCAGACCTACTTTCGCTATCAGATCGAGGTGATTCTGGCGGAACTTCTTCGGCGTCGAAAGCTGCTGGAGGGACAACGCCATCATCCACTGGCACCTGCCTGGCAGAGCGGCGAGCTGCGCAACAGTCGTGAGAGGATCGAACGGATCAGACAACGATGGCCTATCGATCTCTTTCTCACGCAATCACTCGGCTGCACGCTGACTCCGCGCGGTCCTCACGCAGCCATTTGCCGATGCCCTCTACCAAACCACGACGATTCTTCGCCCAGCTTCCATGTCGATCTCATCAAGAACGTTGGCTATTGCTTCGGCTGTCAGCGCGGTGGCGATGTGATCGAACTCACCCGTTGGTATCTGAACAATGGTTCATTTATGGATGCGCTCCATGCGCTCGAACAGGAAGGACACACCTTTGACAACCGCCACACTCGCTAACCAACTCGCCGACTACGATGCATTGCCCCAATTGCCTACCTCCGGCCTCGCCGAAATTCCAACCCTGGTTCGCCTCAGTCAGGTGCAGCCACGGGAGATCGATTGGCTTTGGCCAGGCTGGCTGCCAAAAGGGATGCTCACCATCCTGGGCGGCTACGCCGGTGATGGCAAAAGCACGATCACAATGGCGTTGGCTGCTGCTTTCAGCACCGGCGGAACGCTGCCCGATGGCATGAAGGCGCCGGTAACAAACACCCTGCTGCTCCTTGCTGAAGACGATCTTGAGCATGTGGTACGTACCCGTTTGGATGCGCACGGAGCCGATGTTGATCGCATCATCAGCCTCACGGGTAAATCGACCGATGGCGTCACGAACCGACCCATCAATCTGGTGACAGACATCAATCTGCTCCGCCATGTGATCACCACGCAGGATATCGGACTGATCGTGATCGATCCCCTCAGCAGCTTCCTCTCCGCCA
Source organism: Thermomicrobiales bacterium (assembly GCA_020432165.1). GTDB lineage: Bacteria > Chloroflexota > Chloroflexia > Thermomicrobiales > UBA6265 > UBA6265. The sequence continues at coordinate 46,785 of JAGQGU010000009.1, read as the reverse complement.
GCGATCGTAATAGCGAAGGTGATGTGCGAGATAGCCTGGCTCCGCTGATCCAGGTGCTGGAGGAAACCGGTGTAGCGGTCATCGCGATCATGCATGTCGGCAAGAGCGATGCCTATCAACGATCGATGCAACGATTGCTCGGGAGCACGGCCTTCACTGCCCTCGCGCGCAGTGTCTGGATGGTGGTGCCATTGCCCGACGAAATGCAGCAGGAGGAGCTTCCCACCCGCAAAGTGCTGGGTGTGAGCAAATCAAACTACGCTATCGCGCCCACACCGCTCCTCTTTAGTCGGCCGCTGGATAGCGCGGTGGAATTTCATGGCCCGAGTTCGATGAGTCTGGAGGATGTGTTTAGCTGGCGAAAACCACGCGAAACCGCGACCACCGGATCGGAGGAACGGGACAAGGCAAAGGCTTTTCTGCAGTCGTTTTTGGCGGGCGGAATGAAGCGGCCGTATGAAATCGAAGCCGCAGCTATTGCCGAAGGTCACACCACGCGTATTCTTCGGCGTGCAAAGGAGGAGATGAATGTGCAGAGTATTCGCGTTAAGGATCGCTGGTACTGGTCACTGCCACTCCCTTTCACCAAACCGGGAGAGGTGGAACTCTTCTAGCCGCTCATCAAGATGACCGGGTTGTGGCGGCGCATTTCTCTCCTTACGTCACCCCGGTCACCTTGACGTCACGGTCACCAGGCGGGAGGCATCGGCCATGGTACGATGCCGATAGCTATATCTCCCACTGCAATTCAGGAGCACGCATGCACACCAATCCTCATCCTGACGAACACGAGCGCGCGGGTCGTGCGGCAGCGCTGAAGGAACGCATCTACCTCACCTTCGCCTCGTTGGCGGTGGTGATCGCCCTCACGACACATGGTCATGCCGAGGCCGGGCCGGCGGCGCGGACGCTGGCCGTAACCGTCTTCGGTCTGCTGCTCTCCATGTTTGTGGCGGATGTCGTCTCTCACATCGTCGTGCACGAGACCTTTCCCACGCGCGCCGAGTTCGGGCATATGGTGCGAACCACATTTGGGGCAGTTGGTGCGGTGACTGTGCCATTCGTGCTCCTGGCGATCGCGCATTTCACCGATTGGGATGCCGTTTCAGCGCTGAAATGGTCGGCTGGCTGGTTACTGGTCTCGTTAGTCGGTATCGGCTTCCTGGCTGTGCGCAAACTGGAGCTAACCTTCCTCCAGAAGCTGATCGTGCTTGGCGCGGAGGCGGGTCTGGGCTTTATCGTGATCTCCCTCCAGATTCTGGCGCATGGGGGATGACACACGCGCGCAACGGCGTTCCCACCCAGTAACCGACTCAGACTCATGCTTGGCGCATGGGCTGCCCGCCCGTAAAGTGCGGGCCAACGCTCCAAGGCAGCGGTGCACACGAGCAATACGGGCAAACATCATCGGGTCACGCGCGTGGTGAGCACGCCTCATACACATAGTCCGCATCGTCCGGGCTAACCAGATTGCGATCGCGCAAGATCGCCAACGGTGCGCGGTTCTCCATCGTGCAGACATCGGCGAAGGTCATTTCGGCACCCGCTAACTCGTCCGGATACTCGATCTGAAGGACGTGATCGCCATAGACCTCGGTGTAGAGCTGGCATTCGTCGTAGACCGCGCAAGATTCTGCCACAGCAAAATCGAAGACGGGCACATCCACAAGCAACATCGGCATATCTTCCTTGAGATGGGCGAGTTCAGCGGTGTTCTTTTGCGCCACCGCCAGGTTGTGCTCGTGCGCGAGATCGATGTATCTGTGTGCCAGCACCAATGCGCCATCAGCATCGAGCTCGGGAAAGCGAAGGAACGTGTCCAGATTATCGAACTCGACCGCATCGAACCCCGCTTCGGCACAGGCGCGAATCTGCGGCGCGATCATGGTCAGGATGGCCTCCTGCTGTTCAATCGTCGACGGATCGAGAATGTACTCATCCGGCCAGTCAGGATCGGCCACCGGTTCGCCACTGCTATCGCGTAACAGCACATCGACGGGCAAGTCGAGCCACTGGTCGAGCATTTCCGGCTGCGTCTGAAAGCCGTTGAGATAGCATATGTTGTACGCACCCACCAGCGGCGAGGCGGTGACATCCCGCGCGACCACATCAATCGGCGTGCCATCTGGCAGGGTGTCGTATGTGCCGCCCAGCTGATAGTCCAGCACGCCAGTGGTCGGAGGCAACGTCCAGGTGTCAGGCTCCGCCGCGCTGACCAAACCGGATGCTCCGAGCAATACGAATACCACGAGGACTATGGACAGGATTCGCACCAACAACCTCCCCTTCCGTGCAGGAGATATGTTTCCAGGACCTTGATGGGGACCACCAGCGGACACCCGCCGGGTAGAATGCATCTAGCGCCATTCTGGCACATTGACATCCGACACTATAGTGGTGTAATTCTACTTCAGGAGAAATCCTTGACTGATCCACATGGTTCAGCCGTTGATCTCGGAGCCCTCGGTATTCGGCTACGGAACGAACGCATCGGCCAAAATCTCACACTGGAGGCACTCGCCACCAAAACCGGTGTGAGCCGCGCGATGATTTCCGCGATCGAAACGGGCGGTAAGGTGCCAACGATCGTGGTTCTGGATCGGGTAGCGCGCGGATTGGGATTACGATTGGTCGATCTCATTTCGCCGCCGGAAACCGATCAGGTGATTGTGCTGCGACACAGCCAGCAACCGACGGTGACCGATCCTTCGGGCTGGACACGTCGTAGCCTGGCACCCACGATTCGAGGGCTTGAGTTCGAGTACATGCGGGTGGAAATGCCATCCCATGTCGATGCCGGTGTCTTCCCCTCGCACCGACCCGGTGCGCGCGAGCACATCGCGGTGGAAACAGGCACGCTCACACTCACGATCAACGGGACCGAGTACGATCTGAATGCCGGTGATTCGATCTCATTCGACGGTGAATGCGAGCATCGATTCGAGAATCGCGGTGATGAACTCTGTGCCTACTATCTGGCACGCGTGGACTAGAGATCAGATCGAGGACATCTCTCCGGATGTTGAATGCCCGGCAGGAACTCCTGCCGTCACCGGAGTGTCACGATGTCGGATACCCACAGAAGCCTGGATATTGCCGGATGGTCGGCGATGATCGTCACCGTTATCCTCTGGGTCGGATTCGCGCTGACCATGCGTGCCATCGCCTTCTCCCAACTCACCATCGTGGATGTGGCCGTTATCCGCTTTGGCGTACCGACAGTCGTACTCCTGCCCTTCCTCCCGCGGGCTATTCGCCAGGTGCGACAGGCACCCGTCGCTGCCTGCCTTCTCATCGCCATTGGCGCTGGGCTTCCCTTTTATCTCCTGACCGCCATCGGTGGCGATCTCACCAGCGCCACGTTTGTGGGTGTGATCAACCCCGGTATGCCGCCGCTCTACGTCGCGTGTATCGGCTTTGTTCTCTTCCACCAACGCTTTCGGCTTACATCGCTGCTCGGCTACGCCGCAATCCTGACTGGACTATTCGCCATGGTGGCAGCATCGGCCCACTCCACGCACATAGCTGGTGCCTGGGTGCTCATGCTGGCAGCGCTGTGTTGGGCCGTCTACACGATCGGATTGCAGCGCGCCCGTCTCGATCCGATTACGGCGACGCTCCTGGTCTGCCTCCCCTCGGCCATGGCCGCATTGCTGCTGCTTGTTTCCGGAGCAACGGCTTCAAACCTCCTGACCGCACCGACATCCGATATCCTGGGCTTTGCGCTCATGCAGGGCATCGGTACCGGTGTGATCTCCAGCATCGCCTACACCATCAGCATTCGTCGCCTGGGTGCGATCACCGCTGCCACGGTTGGGGCCATGAGTCCGGCACTCGTCGCGATCATCGCCGTCCCCGTTTTCGGAGAATCGCTCCCGTTCGTCGCGGGAGTTGGTGTAGCGCTGGTGGTTGGTGGCATCGTGACGGCGAATCTGGCGAACCATCGCCTGCCCCGAGCCAGTACCGCTGCATCCCCTACCTGAACAACAAGGTGACCAACTCACCGTACACGCGGAGGGTCGGTCATCTTGACGTCACGGCTGTGCCTGGATATGGCAGGTTTATCCACGTGGGGCGTAGACGATGATCGCTGCGCCAGCTAATGCGATAACACCACCCACGATATCGAAACGGTCCGGGCGGTGGCCATCGAAACCCCAGCCCCAGAGCAGCGAAAGCACAATAAACATGCCACCGTAGGCGGCGTAAACGCGGCCGAAGTTCAGCTCCTCCGGCTGGAGCGTGGGCAGAATCCCGTAAACGAAGAGCACGAGTCCGCCCAGCATGCCAAACCAGGCGGAACGGGAATCGCGCAGCCATAGCCAGACAAAATACCCGCCAGCGATCTCGAAAAGACCAGCCAACGCAAACAGCATCACCGATCGCCCGATTGTAGCCATATCCATTGGGTAACGCTTTCGCTGCAAAACGGGATCCCACATGCTGCGTTCACTATAGCAATCATCGCACGTCATACATATTCCTACTGAATTTGTCGGAAATAGCAGTATTGCTATATCATGTCGCCAATGTTCATGAACAGGGATACCACTCGGCCGGGTGATATCCGCCAAACAACCAATCGAGGGAGATATGAAGGACGCACAATCCGAGCGCGAGGTCCGACAGATCGCGGGAGCCATCGCCGCCGCGCGTAAACGGGCTGGTATGACACAGCGCGATCTCGCCCAGGCGATCAGCACCACCCAAAGTGCCATCGCCCGTATGGAGCGAGGTGCGGGTTTGCCCCGCCTCAGCACGATTCAGCGCATCGCCCGCGCCACCAACTCGCGTATGGAGCTTGGGCTCCCCTCTCTTCCCCTCCCCACACATAAAGGAGCAACCACCATGTCAGTTCACCCTCGTGATCCCCGTGCACTCTTCCGTTCCACTCTCTCACGTCGTTCAATGCTCGCCACAGCTGGCGTGGTTAGTACGGCGGTTGCTACCGGTATCCGTCCAACCGCAGCGCAGACACCATCGGCCAGTCCCGCGGCAGATGTGCCGGCTAATGGTGTCCAGCCAGACGGCACCTGGGCCTTTACCGATGATCGCGGAGTCACGGTGACGCTGCCCAAACGACCTGAGCGCATCTTCGCCAACTACAATGCCGCCGCACCACTGTGGGATTTCGGCATCCGACCGGTCGCGATCTTTGCCATGGGGCTCCAACGAGACAATCCCGCGATGGGCAATATTGACCCGGATGTGCCAGATCTCACCGCCGAGCAGGAGTTGGTTGATATCGAGGCGATGCTGAACACCGAGCCTGATATCTATATCACCATGACCTGGGATCCGGGCGACGTCCAGTATCAGTTCGGCATTGAGTACGAGCAGTACGAAATGGTCAACAATGTGGTGCCATTCCTGACTATCAGCGGTCTATACGATGCGGAGACGGGACTTAAGCGCTTCCATGAACTGGCGATTGCGCTTGGGATTGCGGAGGATGATCCAAATGTCGCTCAGGCCCAGGCCGATTTCGAGGGTGCGCGGGCCGGCCTCACCGCCGCTGCCGAAGAAGCATCCGATCTCACAACACTGGTGACCTATATCGGTGTCTACGATACCTGGAACGCCGTGGTAGTGGATGACTGGTCAGACCTGGCGTTTTACAAGCAGCTGGGAGTCAACTTTGTGGAAGTGGAGTCGAGCCAGGGCGGATTCTGGGAAGCCATCAGCTTCGAGAATGTACTGGAGTACCCCTCCGACATCCTCCTAAATTCGACTCGAGATGATGCACTAACACCAGAGGAAATCACCCGGAATATCGGCTTTGCCCATCATCCGGCCGTTGTCGCCGGGCAAATAGGACCATGGATTCAGGACTTTATCCTCAGTTATCAGGGCATGACAGCGCCAATGCTGCAGTTGGCAGATACGCTGCGGGCATCGAAGAAGGTTATCTAGAAGATCGCTTCGGGCGGATACTCTGCGCCTTCGGCTCCGAGATCCGCCCCTACGTTTCTGCTGATCCGTAGATTCCGCGATACGCTTCCGGGAGCATCTCTGCGACCTTGCCCATCATGTAATCGGTGGCGATGGCAGCGCTGACGCGTTTGCCATCGATCTCGTCGGGCAGGTAGAAGGGTTCGCCGAAGTGGACGCGGACACCGCGGTGTCCGGGATCGGGGAAGACGCGATCTTTGCGCTTGCCCTTGGCGCCATTGAAGAAGACGCGCTCGCTACCAGTAATAGCGCAGGGCACGATCGGCACTTTGGCACCCGTGGCGAAGAGTCCGGCACCAGGCAGCACTTTCTCGATCTTCATCCCGAGGCTACGTGTCCCCTCCGGATAGATACCGAGTGGGATTCCCGCCTCCAGCACCGCCTGGCCGTGCCGAATGGCGCTCCGATCCATCTTGCCGCGATTCACCGGAAACGCACCGGCCCAACGGACGATCGTCCGGATCACCGGTATCTCAAACAATTCCTGTTTGGCCATAAAGTAAATCGGTCGTGTGGATGATGTCAGCACAAACACCGGATCGAGATTGTGCAGATGATTCCCGACCAGAATGAAGGGACCATCCGTCGGGATATTCTCCCGACCGCTCGCCTTCAGGCCGAAAATGAGCAGGCACAGCGCCGAAACCACCTTGCGTGCCCACTGAAATGTCCGCGGGCGAATCACCCCACTATGGAGATCGATCTGCTCGCTCATGCGATGCTCGCCCACTGCTCACGCACGATCTTCTCGATCTGCCCAACAATATCCTCGACATCCAGACCATCGGTCTTGATATGGATGGCATCGTCCGCCACCCGCAGGGGGGCCGTGGCGCGGGTGGAATCCTTGAAGTCGCGCTCGCGCAGTTCCTCAAGCACGGAGATATAGTCCATATCCTCGCCCTGCCGCCGCATATCCTGATACCGGCGGCGGGCACGCTCCTCGACGGTGGCATCGAGATAGATCTTGGTGCCGGCATCCGGTGTAACCACGGTACCGATATCCCGACCCACCATCACCACGGCGCTACCATCGGCATTTTCGCGCTGCACCTCCAGCAGTGCTTCCCGCACCGTGGGATAGGCTGCAACCTTGCTGACATTGGCATCGACATCCGGCTGCCGAATCGCCCAGGTGACATCCTCGCCATCCAGCATGACATCGGCACTGCGTCCGTCCTCAATGCTGGGTGCTTTCAGTTTAATCTTGGCCTTCTTCGCCTGTTTCGCGATGGCTTGTTCGTCGTTGAGATCAGCGCCTTTGCGCAAGGATCGCAGGGTAACACTGCGATAGAGCGAGCCGGTATCGAAAAGCAGAATGCCAAGCGAATCCGCCAGCTCTTTGGCGACGGTTGTTTTACCGGCTGCCGCCGGGCCGTCGATTGCGATGACTCTGCGATGATCGTGCTTTGCCACTTCGGTTTCCTCCGCTGGCACCCTGGCCAAATCCGGTGCCCTCACGAGCATCCACAGGTTTGCGTCGCTTATTCGTGGTTACGCCTTGCTCCAGCCGTTCGCGATGACGTGCAACTTCAGCATAGCGTTTCGGGTGTCGAATCTTCGGTGGTGGCGAATACCCGCCAACGGGATCGAGCTGCATCGGTCGGCGCGCATTTGCCGTGTTGGCCTCCTCCGCACTCATACCGATCGCCTGAAAAAGCTGCTCGAGTTCACCCGGGGTGAGATCGCGCCAGGCTCCGAGCGGAATACCACTCAGGGAGAGCGGCCCCACTCGCTGCCGTTGCAGTTTGACGACCGTGATATTGACCTTGTCCATCATCTGGCGCACCACGTGGAACATGCCCTCGTGGATAACCATCTTGATGATGACACCCTCTGGCGTCTCCCGCAGCAACCGCACCTCGTCTGGTATCACCAGTTTGTCCTGCACCAGCACACCATCCCGCAGTTCCTGCAGCTGACCATTGCTGGGCCGACGATCGGTGATGACCTGGTACTCCTTGGTGAGCTTGTAGCGTGGGTGCATAACGCGATTGGCGACATCGCCATCGTTGGTGAGCAGCAGCAATCCCTGCGTTTCGCGGTCGAGCCGACCGACCGGATAGACGCGTTCGGGCACCGTGACCAGATCCATCACCGTCCAGCGGCTTCGTTCATCGCTAACGGTAGTGATGAATCCGGGTGGCTTGTTCAGAACGAGATAGCGTGGTTTCTGGCGACCAATAGGCTTGCCATCCACCACAATGCGATCTTTGGTCGGATGAACCCGTGTACCGAGCTCGGTGACGACCACGTCGTTCACCTGCACACGTCCCTCACGGATCAGATCCTCGGAGGCACGACGGCTGGCGACTCCTCGCTGTGCGAGCACACGTTGCAGCCGCTCACCTTCTTGCTGCGGATTCTTCTCGGTATCAGGCATGGGATACGCCTTTACTGGCCAGCAATTTCGGCCTGATAGAGGGGAAGCTCCCCAACGGGTGTATCACCATAGTAGAGGAAGAGTGTTCCGGCTGGCTCACCAGTGGTAACCACTGGTCCAATCTGCATCTGATAAGCGATCTGGCCGCTCACCGGTATGGGAATCGCGGGAGGATTCTTGAACTGCACATCCCACACCATCATCTCGGTGGTCAACCCCGGAATCACCCCGCTCTCCGAGGGATTCTGCCAGCTAAAGTCGGCATCCATAGCGGCATTGATGGCGGCTACATCATCCCAGCGGGTATCCACTTCAATACCGCCGACACTGTTATATTGCAGATCGGAACCCATCACGACGATGATGACCTTGTTACTGCCGCCATTCACTTCGCGAATAGCAGAGACATTCGCACCGGCTTTCACTTCCGAACCCGTCTTGCCACCGATAATGCCGTTGGTCAGGTACTCTGCCAACGTAGAATCAGCGGCGTACAGACGATTCTCCGGACCAACGGAGTAGAACTGATAGGCGTTCTGCGTGATGATGCCCATCAGCTTGTCGTTGCGCATCATGGCATCGGTCATCAGATAGACATCCTGCGCCGAGGAATAGGCGTTATCGGCATCACGACCATCAGGATTGGTGAAGCGACTGTTGTCCAGACCGAGTTCGGCGGCATAAGTGTTCATCTCACCAACGAAGGACTCGCAGGCGATACTCGGGTGTTCGGTGACACCGCTGATAATGCCACCAACATAGCGACAGAGGGCATTGGCAGCATCGCCACCGCTTGGCAACATCAATCCGTAGAGGAGTTGGGTCACCGTCAGCGTATCGCCGACCTGTAGATCCATTTTGGAATACACCGGATCAACCGGATCGTAATCGGTGATCGTCACCCGGGTATTGTCTGGATCTTCCACCCACTTAAGTGTGACCAGGGCGGTCATGATCTTTACCATGGAGCCGATACCGAGGCGTTCATCCGGATTCTGGCTATAGAGCGGAATACCGGTCGTCTGATCAACGACATAGACCGCCTTGGCCGTTACCTCCGGCGGCGCGATCGGGCTCACCAGGGTAACGCCAGCGCTTGCTGGCAACGATTGCAGCGCCAGTGAGAGCACCATTAGCAGCGTGATGAATAGCGTTTTCGCGTTGGATTTCGGCATGGACTCGTTTCGGGTGGTGATTGCGGCGCACGCCACAACCTCGCCAACTGCGTTCCTCCGTAGTATAGGCGGCGTTTCCGCGCATCTTCCACTACTGGTAAAATGATCCGCTGAGGTATCCGCAACTGGCACAGGACCTGGACTACGTGACTTCTTCCTCCATTCGTATCGCTGCCACCGCCGATCTGCACATCCGCATCGGCGACGATCTCGCGTATCTCCGCACGGCATTGCTGCAGGCTGCCGCCCAGGCCGATGTGTTGCTGATCGCGGGTGACCTGGTCGATGTCGGACGTCTGGCGGAAATGGAGTACCTGGCGCCGATATTGGCAGAGATTCCAATTCCCATCATCGCCGTATTGGGCAATCACGATCGCCGCGGCATGCGACGCAGCGCCATGATCAAGGTACTCAGAGCCGTTGGTGTCCGCGTGCTTGAGCGCTCCGGGGCACTGGTCGAGATCGCTGGCTATCCGACGCTTGGCATCGCGGGCGTAACGGGATCCGGCGGCGGATTCCGTCCCGATGGCGAGGAAGAGGGTCCGAGCGCGCGCGTGACCCGCGCAGCCATGCACAAGAGCCGACGCGAGTCCGCCCTGCTCCGGAAATCGCTGCGAGAGCTTGAACTCCTGAATCCAGATGTGACGGTGGTGCTGACGCATTTCTCGCCCACTCCCAGCACGCTGGGCACCGAGCCCGTGCTCAAATATTGGATGCTTGGTAATGCGTTGCTTGGCCGCACGATCGATGAATTCAGCCCGGCCATGGTCTTCCATGGACACGCACATTTGGGCAACGAGATCGGCCAGACCGATGGAGGTGTGCCAGTACGCAATGTGGCGGTACCGGTAAGCGGTGGTATCCGCCTCCTGCAATTCGATACCGACGGCACGGTGACGGATGTCGGACTCATCCCGGTCGCCTTCGATGCAACTCGTGGAGGTTCGCGTGAAGAAGTCAGCAATGCCAGCTAGTCTCGATTTGGCGACGCTCATTCCGGATTTTCCAGTCGAACTGCTATCCGATCGCGCCGTGGATCTGCTTTCGCTTGATCAGATTCTGGTAAGGCAGGGCCTGGCCCGGCATCCACATGCCGCGGGGGAATCGTGGTTGCGTTCCGCCAATAACCAGATCTTTTCCGTGAGCAATGGCGTGGGTGCGGCCTACGACGCCATTCAGAAGATGCGCCACAACGCACCGATCATTCGCCTTGTCCCGAACGCGGGCGAGGTTACCGAGCTTCATGGCAATATCATCGACATCCCCTTGCTGAATGGGTTTCGGCTCCCGATCGGTACATTACTGGAACAGGATCCGGCGGCGACGCTGATCGTTTCGACACCCGAACCGATATCCGGACGCATCGCCACGGTGCAGGAGATGGTGAGGCTGGCCCGACACTTCGCCCTGGTAGTGATGGATGAACAGCTCGCGCCGTTTAGTCTGCGTCGGCTCACACCACTCATCGAGGAATGGGAGAATCTGGTTTCGATTCAACGCTTCCCGTTCCACATGCCAGGCGAAATCTCTCCATTCGCCTGGATGGTGCATCCGACAGCGATGCGTCCGCTGATTCAGGAGCATCTGGAGCCGGTGCCGCAGGAAACGATCGCCGAGGTGATGAGCTACGGGCAGATCGATACCTTCCCGGCCGAGCGCTATGCGGCCCGCCTGAAGGGTCAGCTTTGGCGAGAGTTACGCAAGCTCAGCATCGTGAGTGTGCCGTATCCGAGTTGGGGTCCGGCTCTGTTGGCACAGGTCGAGCGAGGTGATCGCGATGAGATCGTGGCGGATTTGCACGCGCGCGGTATCGAGGTCTATGCCCCACCCCACCCGAACCTCCGCCATGTCTTTCGCGCGACCGCGGTGAGTCCAGATGCCATTCAGGCGCTGAAAGATGCGTTGATTGAGATCAATTTGGGGTTGTGAGTGCCGCGGTCGTCATTCCGAAGCGAGGGATCGTCCGAGTCGATGGTAGCGTCGCCATGGGCCAGGCACTCTATACGCACCCCGGGGATCAACCCCGGGGCTACGTCTCGTTACCCAGTCATTCGTCATTCCGAGGCCACAGCCGAGGAATCAGCCGAACGATTGGTGGCATGGCCAGAGGCCAGGCACTCTATGCGCACCCCGGGGATCAACCCTGGGGCTACGTCTCTCTGCCCAGCCATTCGTCATTCCGAAGCGCAGCGAGGATCACCTGTTTGGGATCGAGAAGGACTCCGGATGGAGTCCTTCTCGATCGATTCTGGTTTTATCGTTTGCGAGATGGTGTCGGCACCAATCGGATGCCAAGTGCCATAAGCCCCAGACCAATAACTGCCAGCCCGAGAATGGTTATTGGTAACGCGAATGCGTTCCCGGCACCGGTATTTGGCAAAGCATTCACACGTTCCGCCTGGCTGCCGTTGTGCTCGGTAACGATCTCCCAGCTTCCATCGTCCTTCTGCTGCATCGAGAGTGATTGGTCAGGATCATCGGTGATGGTGAATGGCATTTGGAATACCTGACCATCCAATGTCTCCAACTTCATCATGTAGGTACCCACAGGGAGCTCCGGGAGCGCCCAGGATTCCTGTTCAGGTGCCACGAAGAAGTAGAAAATGGGTTGAGCGCCAATCCCATCCTGTGAAGCAGCGGCCAGGAAGATCGTGCCAGCCGGCACGGCATTCCAGGGGCCGTATGCAGCCACCAGGAAGCCACCTGTAACGGCGCCCACAGTCGCCACTGCCGCGATCACCGTGGCTTTCTGCGCGATCCCAACCCACTCACCGTTATCTTCAGTATCGCCACAGCCCGAAAATAGTGCGCCCAGCGATCTGTTGCAACTCTTCTTCTTGGGTTCCTTTTGTTCGATGAGGACCGGTGGCCGTGGCACGATCTGTATGGTAGGAAGTTCAGTGAAATACAAACCACCAACTGTCGGCGCCATTTTCAGCCATTTGTAGAACGCCTGAACCTCGCGCGTCGCATTGAATGCAGGAAGACCGTCCTTGGGGTCCGGTATCGTGATGATTACCCAATCCTCGGGTTCACCAGATGCAGCGATATTGACTCGAACCCTGTCCCCAGGTTTTGACGACGCCGAAGCTTCGGGGACGTTCCATTGCATACCTGTTGGTTCCGGCACCTGGAATACGATGCTGAGTGGTTGGGGAGTTGGAGGTTCTGCAACCTGGGTTACCGGAGGGTTGGTTGGTTGCGTCACCGGCGTGCTGGTATCTGATGGAGGCGAAGGTACGATCACAGAATCAGTTGGCTGCGGAGCTGGCGTCGCGTGATCCTCATCACCAGGTGTCGGCGATGGCACAACTGTTTCGGTTGGCTGGACAGTCGGTGTCTCTGGTGGCAAGGTCTCTGTCGGCGTCACCGGTGGCAGAGTCTCCGTCGGCGTTACCGGTGGCACGGTTTCTGTCGGCGTCACCGGTGGTAGGGTCTCCGTCGGCGTTACCGGTGGCAAGGTCTCTGTCGGCGTTACCGGTGGCAGAGTCTCTGTCGGCGTTACCGGTGGCAGAGTCTCTGTCGGCGTTACCGGTGGCGTTATCGGCCCAGTCACCTGACCACCGGTATAGCCCCGCTCGCCACAACCGTTCGTATCAATCGCATAGTAATAAGTGGAGCCGTCCGACATCGTCACATCCATGTCCAGCTCGTGGAGATGAGGAAGGTCCGCAAGGAATCCCCAACCGTCAGACTGAGGCGGATAGCTCATATTCAGGGCGTTCAGCTGAAATTCGCTGCCAGTATCGTTATCAACGAGAGTAGCGGTGAATTGTGAAAAGCTCCCCTCAGAGCTCCAAAACAGCGTAATCGTGGAGGTTTCGCAGTTCACAAAGGCAGTAGTAAGGAGAAATGACGGTTCTTCGGCAGCAGCAACATGCCTCGGGTGGGGCATAAACATCAGAACGATGGCAAGACAAAGGGCGACCGATACATATCTGAACGGCCGGGATAACACTTGCTGGGTCACGAACTCTCTCCTTGAACGGCGCGCTCATCGAAAAACCAAAGCCGTTGGCCGGGTTGCGAGTCCCGCAATCGATTTGATAATAAATGGAGCGCGTCAAGACTTTGTACATCTTATGTGAATATCTCGTCCAATTGCAATGGTATTCCCGAGGCCACAGCCGCGGAATCAACCGAACGATTGGTGGCATCGACAGAGGCCAGGTACTCTATGCGCACCCCGGGGATCAACCCCGGGGCTACGTCTCGTTTCCCAGTCATGCGTCATTCCGAAGCCACAGCCGCGGAATCAACCGAACGATTGGTAGCATGGCCAGAGGCCAAACGCCCAGCGCACCCCGGGGATCAACCCCGGGGCTACGTCTCATGGCCCAGCCATTCGTCATTCCGAGGCCACAGCGAGGAATCAGCCGAACGATTGGTGGCATAGACAGAGGCAAGGCACTCTATGCGCACCTCGGGGATCAACCCCGGGGCTACGTCTCATTGCTCTGTCATTCGTCATTCCGAAGCGAGGGATCGTCCGAGTCGATGGTAGCGTCGCCATGGGCAAGGCACTCTATGCGCACCCCGGGGATCAACCCCTAGGGCTACGTCTCATTGCCCAGCCCAGCGTCATTCCGAGGCCCCCTCATAAAGAAGGTCGGTCACCTTGACGTCGGTTAAACCTGAACCAATGGAATCGTGGGTTTGTAGGCGGAAATCGGATCGTCGGGCTCATCGAAGATACCGTTTTTGCGATCCTCGATCACCTGATAGATCTCCCTGGTGAGTTCCTCCAGCATGTCTTCCTCGAGCACGTTCTTCACGATCTTGCCCTTGCGGAAGATGATGCCCTTGCCCGCACCAGCAGCGATACCAACATCGGCATCCTTGGCTTCACCCGGACCATTCACGATGCACCCCATCACAGCCACGCGGATGGGTTCGTTGACCTTCTCCAGAACCTTGTCTACATCGTTGGCAAGCTTGAAGAGATCAACCTGAACGCGCCCACAGGTGGGGCAGGCGATCATGATCGGACCCTTCTGTCGCAACTCGAGACTCTTGAGAATCTCGTAGCCGACAAAGACCTCTTCCTTCGGATCAGTCGTCAGCGAAACACGGATGGTATCACCAATGCCCAACGCCAGAATCGTGCCGATACCGGCGGCAGAGCGCACAGAGCCTGCACGTGGTGTACCTGCTTCCGTCACGCCCACGTGGAGAGGATAGTCGTTATCCAGCGCGGCAAATCGTCGGTACGATTCGATCAGAACCGGAAGCTCAAACGCCTTCAGGCTAACCTTGGTATCGTAAAAATCGAGGTCTTCCAGAATCTTGATATGGCCAAGCGCCGAGCGTACCAGCCACTCTGCCCGCAGCTCAATCTGGCTGGCGTTCTTCTGCGCCATCTCGTCGACGAACTCTTCGGTCATCGGCGCCACGGAGCCGAAGTTGACACCGATGCGAATCGGCACCCGCTTCTTCTTCGCCAGTTCCACGACTTCGCGCACATCCTCTTCCTTGCGGATATTGCCAGGATTAAGGCGCAGTCCATGGATACCAGCCTCAAGCGCCTTGAGTGCCAGTGTGTGTTCAAAATGGATATCGGCAATCAACGGTACCGGGCTGTAGGGAATGATCTCGGGCAAGGCCGCGGCAGCCTTACGATCCAGCACTGCCACCCGCACGATCTCGCAACCGACATCGGCCAAATCCTGAATCTGTGCAAGTGTCGCTGCCGGATTGCGAGTATCAGCAGTGGCCATACTCTGCACTCGGATCGGGTTATGTCCACCGATTCCGACATTTCCAACCATAAGTTCGCGTGTTTTGCGACGGGGAGCGATGAGCGACATGGAACCTCCGGGAACAAGTGTGGCAACGATGCCACATCACGATGATTGTATCACCGGGTCCTCATTTAGCCGTATGTGATGACGGCGTTACCGATAGAGCGAATTACCATCCAGAATGCGCATGACATCGCCAAAGGCTACCAAGAACATGAGGCCAAGGAGCAGGAGCATCCCGACCATATGCACCGCACCTTCCTTCTCCGGTGGAACGCGCTTGCCACCCCGCAGTATCTCGATGATGACGAACATAAGCCGACCACCATCCAGCGCCGGAATCGGCAAAAGATTGAAGAGCCCCAGCGAAATCGAGATGAGCATGGTCAGGTAGAGCACCACTGGTACGGCGTTGCCCTGGCTATCATCCAGCAACTCACCTGTCGCCTGCCCCATACCAATCGGGCCAGCCAACTGATCGAGAGAGGTGCCGCCAGAGAATGTCTGTTGGAGCGCATCAATGGTGCCGGTGAAGACATAGGTGAACTGGTGCCATCCTTCCCCAACGATCTGATTGGCGGATACAGATTCGTAGGTCACCCGACCGATCGGATCGATGCCAACCTGATAGAAACCGCTCGGCTGCTGGAGGGCGAGACCAACACTGGCAAGAACCTGTGTGGTCTCCAGATTCGAGAGATCAGGAATGGACATGGCCGTGGTCAAATCAACCGGGCCATTGGTGGTCATGCGCGTGAAGCCAATCTCCACGTCAGTATCGCCCGCAGCCATCAGGCTGGCGATGAAATCCTCGCCAGTGGTGATGGGTACACCATTGATACTGGTGATTTCATCGGTGGCGTAGAGTTCGGCACGTGAAGCAGGCGAATCGCTCTTCACACTGGTGATCGGTAACGACGGCGCGGGGATCGTTAGTGTTACATCGCTCTGCACACCGTCGCGCTCGATGGTAAGCGTGACATCGTTGCCGATGGCACCATCCATAATGCCAACAGCCTGCGCCATCGCGATGACCTCAACCCCGTTGATGGCCAGAATTCTGTCGCCCGGTTGAAGTCCGGCCTCCGCTGCGGGAGAGTATGCGCTGATCGCATCCACTCTCACATCGCTCATACGGCTATCACCAAAGGTGATACCGGTGCTCCCCTGCCCCGCTGGCGGATTCTCGCGCGGAACCACGCTGGTATCGATCGTCTCGTTACCACGCTGGATCGTGACGGTGATTTCCTCACCGCGATGCGCGTTCACGGCACTGATTGCGTCCTGGGTTCCCTGAATCTCAACACCATCTATCGCGAGAATGCGGTCACCCGGGAGCCAACCGGCTGACGCCGCCGGGGAGTCTGGCTCGACACGATTAATGAATGCACCCTCGGTAGAAGTCCCGGTGGTTGCGACCAGCACCATCGAGATGAGGAGCGCCGCGAGCAGATTCATGAGTGGTCCGGCTATCAGGAACCAGCCTCGCGCCCATGGGGAAACGATCTGCATGGAGCCGGGTTCGCGATCGTTGGCATCCTCACCCTTAACCCGGACAAAGCCGCCGATGGGCAACCAGTTCAGACTCCAGAGTGTGCCCTTCCACTTCCAGCCGGTTACACGTGGAGGCAGACCAATACCGAACTCCTCAACCGTCACGCCAACACTGCGGGCGGCAAAGAAGTGCCCGAGTTCGTGGATAACGATGAGAAACGCGAGGATAGGAATAATGGCGAGATAATGCATGCGGGATAGGTAGCCTTGGTGCGATGTCAGGATGCGTGTAACGAATAACGCACGATTCAGGATGAGTTTACCCTACTCCGCTGGCTCCAGATTCGTGACTGGCCAGCCGTAAAGCTCGTGCAGCTTCTCGGCAACCATGCCGCGGTGGCAGGCCTCAGCGGTGCGCTCCACGCACATGAAGCAGATATTGCCATTCTGAATGTGGTTATCGGCAAAGAAGGCTGCAAAATCAAAGTGATCAAGCACGGTATGGTGATAGGCCTCCCGGAAGGAGGGCAGAAGCTCGGTGCGTTTGCGGATGCTGCCACCATGCTCGGTATCGTGCGCGATCTGCTGATGCACAATATCTTCACCCGGTGCCAGCGTAATCTCGTGGATATAGCGAATGCCCAGTTCCGCCATCTCTTCCTGCAGGCGTTGGCTGTTGGCAAAGGTGTAATCCGGACCGCGCACACCGCGGCGACGGCGAATATCGATCAGCACATCAATCCCGGCATCCTTCAGTGCTGCCAGAAAAGTCTCCCGCGTATATCCGTAAACACCGATCGTGAACACCTGCATGGTTGCTGCTCCAGTTGAATCGATTACAGGGTATCACTTCCACTGGCTCTACCTGTTGCGCCAGATGCCACTGGCGCTATGATGACGCTATCGAGATCGACACCAGACCAGTGCTGCCAACACGCTGTGGTGCCGATGAGTGCTGATTCGTTTTCGTCAAGGATGAAGATGTCATGATCGTGGGTGTACCGGCCGAAGTTAAAGACAATGAGGCCCGCGTGGGCGCCACGCCGGGATCGGCGAGCGACTATATCGCGCGTGGCCATACGGTGTTGGTGCAGGCCAATGCAGGCAATGGCAGTGGCTATAGCGATGCTGCCTACTCTGCCCAGGGTTGCGAGATTGTCGATACCGCCGAGGAAGTTTGGGCACGCGCGGATATGATCGTGAAGGTAAAGGAACCGATCGCCAGCGAATATCCACTCATGCGCCGTGGTCAAGTGCTTTTCACCTACCTGCACCTCGCGGCGGACAAGCCATTGACCGATGCTCTGGTGGAACGAGGTGTGCAGGCAATTGCATATGAAACCGTGCAATTGCCGAATCGCTCCCTGCCTCTCCTCACACCGATGAGCGAGGTTGCCGGCCGAATGAGCATCCAGGTCGGTGCTACCTACCTCCAGCAGACACATGGTGGCGAGGGTATCCTCCTCGGCGGTATCCCGGGCGTGTTGCCGGCGGAAGTTGTCGTTATCGGCGGAGGCGTGGTTGGCGCCAATGCGGCCAAGATCGCCGCGGGCATGGGCGCAAACGTCACGATCATCGATCTGAATGTGGAGCGACTCCGCTATCTGGATGACACCATGAGCGGCAAGGTCCACACGCTTGCATCCAGCCGGATGCACATCGCGGAGGCCGTAGCCAAGGCTGATTTGGTGATTGGATCGGTGCTGATTCCAGGTGCAAGGGCGCCGAAGTTGGTCACCGCCGATATGGTTGAAGCGATGCGCCCGGGTAGCGTTATGGTGGATGTGGCTATTGATCAGGGAGGGTGTTTTGAGACCTCTCGACCCACCAAACACAGCGATCCCGTCTTCGAAATTAACGGTGTTGTTCATTATTGTGTTACTAATATGCCAGGTGCGGTGCCCCGAACTGGCACACAGGGGCTCACGAACGTGACTACGCCGTACGGTGTAGCCATAGCCTCGAAAGGTTGGCAGAAGGCTCTTGCCGACGATCAGGCATTGGCGCTGGGCGCAAATGTCATTAATGGTCAGATCGTGCAACCCGGTGTTGCCACAGCCTTTGGGAAGACGGCTGTAGCGCTTCAGGATGCGATTGACGGCAAGGTTTCCGCTTAATTCTCCTTCGAGGTTCGTGCACGTTGCCGGGTAGGCTGCCCGGTAAAACAAACGCACGATGGTCGGACGGAAAGGATGGTTCTGTCCGACGGAAGGAAAGACGACCGTGATCACTCAGGTTGACGCGTTTCTCAGCTATTTGCGAAACGAACGCAAGGCCTCGGAGAACACTGTGCTCGCTTACAAAAGCGATCTTATACAGTTTCTCGACTTTTTACAGGCACCACCGGAGAAAAGATACGAGCGCCTCAAAATAGACCGCTGGGACAAGCTCACCGGCGAGCATCTGGAAACCTTTGTGGATGATCTGGATGCATATGAGTATGTGCAATCCACCATCGCTCGCAAGGTCGCGGCGTTACGTATCTTCATTCAGTGGCTACAGGATGAGGGCGCAATCGACTTCGATGGCGTGGTGCATCTGCGTCCGCCCTCGGTTCCGCGCAGCAATCCCAAGGTGCTCACGCACCAGCAGGTGCGCGTGCTCATCGATTCGACGACAAGCGACGATGATCGTCCGGAATCGCTGCGAGATCGCGCGATGATGGAGATCCTCTATGCCACCGGTATCCGCGCCAGCGAACTTCTCTCGCTGAATATGGACGATATTGGGCCGGAGTTTGACACCATTGTGATCACTTCTGACCCGGTCGCGTTTGATCGCACGCTGAATCTACGCCCATCGGCTTCCCAGGCGTTGCGTGCGTATATCGAAGGTGGACGTAACGAACTCACCGGTGCGGATCATGAGGAAAGCGCTGTCTTTGTGAATCACCGGGGTACCCGATTGACCCGCCAGGGTTTGTGGCTGCTCTTCAAAGGCTACGCCAGCAAGCTGGGTATCGATGCCTTCTCGCCACACATTCTGCGCCACAGCTTCGCCGTGCATTCGCTGGAGCAAGGCGTGCCACTCAGCGAGGTCCAAACCTCGCTCGGGCATGTTAGCCGGGCCACAACGGCAAGCTATCAGCGCCAAAGTAGCAGCGGCGATTAGCCTCGCCTAGAATATCCATCAGCAATCAGAAGTGCGGCGGTCTCGCGTTTGGAGGCCGCCGACTTTTGGCATGGAGAGTTCTTGCATGACATCTGAACCAAATCGTGTCGCCACCATGGACAAGATCGTGGCGCTCAGCAAGCGTCGCGGCTTCGTCTTTCCGGGATCGGAAATGTACGGCGGTCTCGCCAACACCTGGGATTTTGGACCGCTGGGAGCGGAGCTGCGCAACAATATCAAGCAGCTGTGGTGGCGCACATTTGTTCAACGCCGACGAGATATGCTAGGCCAGGATGCCGGTATTCTCATGAATCCCAAGGTCTGGGAAGCAAGTGGACACGTGGTCAACTTCACGGATCCTCTGGTGGACTGTAAGACCTGCAAGAGCCGCTTCCGGGCTGATCACCTGCTGGAGGACAAGCTCCACATCGCCGATGCGGCCGCCAAGACCCCAGAGGAAATGAGCGCGATTCTCCGCGAGGCGAATCTGGCCTGCCCGGTCTGCGGCAATCGCACGCTGACCGATGCCCGCAAGTTCAATATGATGTTTACGACTACCATCGGTCCGGTGAGCGAGAGCGGTACCAGTGTCTATCTGCGTCCGGAAACTGCGCAGGGCATCTTTGTGCAATACAAGAACGTGCTGAATACGCAGCGCGTGAAGGTACCCTTCGGCGTCGGCCAAATCGGTAAGGCTTTCCGCAACGAGATTACTCCGGGCAACTTTATCTTCCGTCTGTTGGAATTCGAACAGATGGAGATTGAGTACTTCTGCAAGCCCGGCGAAGCTGCCGAGACGTTTGAGCAATGGCTGGCAAATATGAAGGCGTGGGTGGAACTCATCGGTTTGAATCCGGAGCATGTTCGCGTACGCGAACACGCCAAGGAAGAACTGAGCCACTATAGCGATCGCACAGTGGATTTCGAGTATCTCTTCCCGGGTACGCTCGGCTGGAAGGAACTGTACGGGCTTGCCAATCGCACCGATTTTGATCTGCGTCAACATCAGGAGCACAGCGGCGAAGACCTCACCTACTTCGATCAGGCCGAGAATACGCGCTATCTGCCCTATGTGATTGAGCCAACATTCGGTGTAGATCGCACCATGTTGGTGCTGCTGGTGGATGCCTACGACGAAGAAGAGACGGTGGATGTCAACGGCAAGAGCGATATCCGCACGGTCCTCCGCCTCGACCCCAAGCTGGCACCGTTCAAGGCCGCTGTTCTGCCATTGGCCAAGAAGCCGGAATTGACCGGGGTGGCCAAGGAACTCTTCGAGACATTGCAGATCGAAACGAATGCAATGATCGATTACGACGAGACCGCAAATATCGGCAAGCGCTATCGTCGGCAGGACGAAATCGGTACGCCGTTCTGCATCACGGTCGACTTCGATACGTTGGAGGATGGGGCTGTGACAGTGCGGGATCGAGACAGTATGGAGCAACAACGTATGCCCATGACTGAAGTGGCTGCATACGTGAATAAGCACATTCGATAGACATAACATTCGCTGGCTATCACGGTTTTCGATATGTGCAGTGTGATCAGATCGCCATTCAGGGAGGGGGCACCGGGTGGTATGATCTGCGGTGACCGTGCGAGATTAACCCCCGCTATGATCGCATTGACAGGAGAAAGATCGAGATGAGCACAACTTTGAACAGACGTTCGTTTGCCGCCATGGTGGCGGCCCTTGCGACAGTCCGCTCCGTCTCCGCCCAGAGCACTCCGGAAGCATCACCGACTTCGATTGAGCCGGTCGAGATTCCGGGCTTCGAGGTACCAGCCGACGCGCTGGAAGTGAATATCGGCTTTCTGCCGATCATGATCTACGCCCCCATCTATGTCGCACTGGAGAAGGGTTATTACGCCGCCTACGGTCTGGACGTAAAGCCAACCGAAATGAACAGCGGCACCGATCTGACCGTGATGGTAAGCACCAACGATCTGCAATTTGCGCTCAGCGGTGTAGGACCAGCCTTCTGGAACGGTATCGATACGGGACTGCCGTTGAACATCGTGGCCCCGGGACATGAAGAAGGTAATCCGGTGGCGACACCGTTGATGGCCAAAGCCGGTGGCGCTATCACCGCAGTCGATCAGCTCGCAGGCAAGAAGGTAGCGGTGAACGCACCTGGCGCCACCGAATACTGGCTGCAGAAGGCGTTGGAAACCGGTGGACTTTCCATTGGCGATGTCGATCTCCAGTACCTCTCCTTCCCGGATGCCGTGACGGCACTGGATGCTGGCGCTCTCGATGCCGCGATGATCGGTGAACCCCTGGCTACACAGGGTCTGCAGAATGGCACGTTGGCTATTCTCAGCAACGATTTCGATGTCGCAGGCGTGCAGGTAACAGCGCTCTTCAGCAATACCGAATGGATCGACGCCAATCCGGAAGCCGCCGCCAACTTCGTGGCTGCTTACATCCAGGGTTGTCGTGATCTGGTAGATGCACCGAACGATCCGTTGAACCTGACCATCATCAACAAGTACACATCCGTGCCGCTTGATCTGATCGCGGCCAGCGTTCGCCCAACCTACGAAGTCAATGCCGAGATTCACGCGGATAATCTGGTGATTCTGCAGGAGTTCTTCGGCGAGCGCGAACTACTCGCATTCGATGAGCCAATCGATCCGGCTACCGTGATACGGCAGGACGTGATTGATGCAGCTATCGCTGTGATTGGCGCGCGGTAATCGCAATGACCCTCGCTCTCAAACACGAGCAGATGACTGGACACCCTGAACGGGGTGTCCATGTTGTTGTACGCAACACCGATCGTGTATTTGAGAGCAAACAGGGTGAAGTCATCGCGCTAAGCAACGTTAATCTGGAGGCGAAGCCCGGAGAATTTCTGGTCATTGTGGGACCATCCGGTTGCGGCAAATCTACCCTGCTCCGAATGATCGCTGGACTCGATCAGCCGACCAACGGCAGCATCGAACTCCTTGCACCCGAAGGTAAACATGCCACCAACAGCATGGTCTTTCATGGACGCACGCTTTTCCCATGGCTGACACTGCGCGGCAATGTGGCGTACGGCCCCAAAATGCATGGTGTCAACGCGGCTGAGGCCTACGAGCGCGCGGATGAGCTCCTGGAACTGGTAGGATTGCGCGGATTCGAACGTAGTTGGCCACACCAGATTAGCGAGGGCATGCGCCAGCGTGTCTCTCTCGCCCGCGCTCTGGCTACCGATCCAGATCTGCTGTTGATGGACGAGCCATTTGGGGCGTTGGATGAGCAAACCCGCTACATTCTGCAGGAAGAGTTACTGCGGATTTGGGGCGATAGTGGCAA
Organism: Thermomicrobiales bacterium; assembly: GCA_020432165.1. Classification (GTDB taxonomy): domain Bacteria; phylum Chloroflexota; class Chloroflexia; order Thermomicrobiales; family UBA6265; genus UBA6265. Next base: position 23,622 of record JAGQGU010000009.1, on the reverse strand, counting down.
GACCGTTCTGTTCGTAACCCACTCTATCGAGGAAGCGTTGATGCTGGGTGATCGGGTGCTGGTGATGACGGCGCGTCCTGGTCACATCGCGCGTGAGGTATCGGTGCCTTTCGGCCGACCACGCACACTCACCGAGATTCGGGCCAATCCCGCATTTGCACCACTCTTTCAAGAGATCTGGAGCACGTTGCGCGAGGAAGTTGAACGCGGAGGAGCATTCTCGTGAATCGCCGCTCCACCGAGCTTTTCTTAACAATCGCCGGACCAGCACTCCTGCTGTTGGTGTGGGAAGTACTCAGTCGTCTCGAGGTAATTAGCCCCTTCTATTGGCCAGCCCCAAGCAAACTGTGGGGCACCGCGGTGGAGATGTTCCGCGACCGTGGGCTCTGGAGCGATATCACCGCGAGCCTCTGGCGTATCTTTGCGGGCTTCGTGATCGGTACCGTCCCCGGGGTGCTGCTGGGCCTGGCAATGGGTCTGTGGTGGCCGGTGCGTATCTTCTTCATGCCATTGGCCTCGGCCATCTATGCCATCCCCAAAATCGCCATTCTGCCGCTGGTGATCATCGCGTTCGGTATCGGTGAACTCAGCAAGATCATGATCGTGGCAATCAGCATCTTCTTCATGATCGCGCTCAGCACCATGAGTGGTGTTCTGGCCATCGACGATCAGTTCCACGATGTCGCCACAAACCTGGGCGCGAATCGGTGGCAGATGATCGTCACCGTGGCCCTCCCCGGCAGTCTGCCGGCGATTTTCACGGGTATGCGACTGGCGCTCGGCTTTGCCCTGATCGTGATCGTCGGTACCGAGTTTCTGGCCGCCAAGGAAGGTATAGGCTTCGTCATCTGGCAGAATTACCAGATCCTTCGCATCAAGGAGATGTTCGTCGGACTCATCATCACTGGCCTGATGGGCTGGGCGATGAACCTGGCGCTGGATGTTGTTGAGCGCTACGCCATCCCCTGGCGATCACAATGATCGGAAAAATCCTTGGTGCCGGCCTGCTCACCGGCCTCGGACTAGCCATATATGCCCGCTACATCGAACCGAAACGCATTGAGGTAACGGACATCGATCTTGGCGGCGATCTTACCGTAGCGCTTGTTACCGATATCCACATCAACCCTCACTTCCACGCTACCGACCTGGCACCAACGATCCGTCAACTCGAGCGGATACAGCCAGATGTGATCCTCTTCGGTGGCGACTTTATCAGCGAATCACCACGTTTTCTGCGCGAACTTGAGGCTCCGCTAAGGCAGATGGCGGCAACCGCGCGCATCGGTAGCTGGGGTGTCTGGGGGAATCACGATATCGCCAATATTCGTGCACGTGTGGCTCCAGTGCTGGCAAATTCGGGTATCACCATGCTGACAAATGAGGTCGCGCATCTGGCGGGTGATCTTTGGGTGGTCGGTATCGACGACGCCCTACTCGGTACACCTGAGATCGCTGCAACCTTCGCTCAGGTGCCAGATGGCGCCCGCGTCATCGCGCTCTGGCACGAGCCGGACTGGGCCGAGAAGGTGGCTCCGTTCAACCCCCAGATCATGCTCAGCGGGCACACGCATGGTGGCCAAATGAGGCTGCCCATCATCGGTCCCTTGGCGACACCACTGCTTGGCAAGAGACATGTTGCGGGACACTACAACATCGATGGCATGCCACTTTATGTGAGCCGCGGGATCGGTATGTACCGTCCACCCCTGCGACTCCATAGCCGCCCAGAAATCGTGCTCATTCACATCTAGAATTGCCGGAATTTCCTACTTGCGCGGTTCCGATTTGGGTGCCAATATCATGAGGATATTGGGTCACCCTATATCGCTATCGTAGGTTTCGGCATGCATCCGCATACGCACTCCGCCGACCGGCGGGAAGGAATCTCCATGTCCAGCAAGGATATTGTTCGTGTCGGTGTTATCGGCAGCGGTGCCGGTGAGTTTCACCTGAAGGGATACGGCGAGGATGATCGCGCCGAGGTTGTCGCCATTGCCGGTCTGGATACTGACCGCGTGGTGAAACTGGCCAATCAGTACGGCGTGAAGGATACGCACCGCGAATACCAGGAAATGCTGGCGCGCGATGATATCGACGCGGTGAGTGTGGCCGTTCCGAACTTCCTGCACATGCCGGTGGCACTGGCTGCATTCGAAGCCGGGAAGCATGTATTAGTGGAGAAGCCGCTGGCCCGCAACGCCGCCGAAGGTGTGGCCATGGTGGAAGCAGCCCGCGCGCATAACAAAGTGCTGGGGGTGAGCTTCCAGCGTCGTACCCGCCACGACGTGCAACTCCTCAAGCACGCCATCGATAACAACGAGTTCGGCAATATCTATTACGCCAAAGCCTGGTGGATGCGTCGCTCTGGTATCCCAGGGCTCGGCAGCTGGTTTACCAGCAAGGAAGCCGCCGGTGGCGGACCACTGATCGATCTCGGTGTGCATGTGCTGGATATGCTCATGTATGTCATGGGGAATCCCGAGGTCCACTCGGTTACCGGTACCACCTATGCCCAGATCGGTCCAACCGGTCGCGGTGGCTGGCCAGGCCGCGGTCGGTTTGAAGTAACCGCCGAACAGCCGTATGAGGTGGAAGATCTCGCCAGCGCATTCATCCGCCTGAAGAACGGCGGTACGGTGCTGCTGGAGGCCAGCTGGGCGAGCTTCACCGAGATGGTCGACGATTTCGGTATTCAGGTCTATGGGCCTGAGGGTGGTGCCCGGATCTTCGCCAAGCAGTATGCTCTCACCGATTCGCTGGAGATCTACAAGAATTTCGGCGATACCACGCAGGATAGCAAGCCACGCACATTTGCACGTGAGGGTCACGGTCAGGTGATTCACAGCTTCATTGATGCCATTCTGAATGGCGCGCCGATGCAGCCAAGTGGACTTGAGGGTCTGGCCAATATCCAGCTGATTGATGCGATTTACAAATCGGCCGCGCTTGGCCGTGAAGTGATTCTGGACGAAGAGATCGCCCAGATATCCGAGTAGTTTTCAGGTAAGGAGCAGCTGTCATGGGTATTCGCGTAACTGTTTGGAACGAGTTCCGCCACGAGAAGGACACCGATCACAAGGCCAGCGATGTCTATCCCGATGGTATTCATACCGTCATCGCCAGCTTCCTGAACGCTGCCGGTTACGATGCCAGCACGGCCACACTGGATGAGCCGGAGCATGGCCTCACCGATGAGGTGATTGCCAACACCGATGTCTTCGTCTGGTGGGGCCACATGGCGCATCATGAGGTCGACGATGAGATCGTGGCCAAGGTGAAGGAGCGCATTCTCGCCGGGGCTGGACTTGTAGCGCTGCATAGCGGCCACTTCAGCAAGATCTTCAAGAGCCTTATGGGCACAACCTGTAATCTCAAGTGGCGCGAAGCTGGCGAGAAGGAACGCATCTGGGTGGTGAATCCGGGTCATCCGATCGTTGATGGCATCGGCCCCTTCTTCGAACTGGAATCCGAGGAGATGTACGGCGAGCACTTCGATATCCCGCAGCCGGATGAACTCGTTTTCGTGAGTTGGTTTGCCGGTGGCGAAATCTTCCGCAGTGGTTGCTGCTTCACCCGTGGCGCTGGCAAGATCTTCTACTTCCAGCCTGGTCATGAAACGAACCCGACCTACTATAACGAAACGATCCAGAAGGTGATCGTCAATGGCGTCAAGTGGGCCGCACCGATTGATGTCCCGGCAATCGTCTTCGGCAACTTCAATCCGATCGAACCGATTGAGGGATATGTGAACAAGGAATACGGCCAGGATTATTAGGCCACATTATTGAGCATGAAAAGGCGAGAGGATTTCTCCTCCCGCCTTTTGTATCTCTGTCTCGATTCGCCTCTATTGGGCGAATCTGCTCACCGTAAAGGCAGGCATGGTGCTGGCGGACGAATCCGTCGCCAGATCGGCGAGATGCTCGCCGATAACGGTGGCGAACTTGAAGCCGTGACCACTGAATCCCGCGGCGATACTGACATTGTCGTGCTGTGGGTGGCGATCGATGATGAAATCCTCATCGGGTGTCATCGTGTACATGCACATACCGGTATTGACCGTGCGCGGATGCACACCCTTCAACATCGTCGTAACGAACTCCACGAACTCCGGCACCATATCCTCCGGCTGCACCTCGCGTTGGAAATTGTCCGGATCGATCACATTCATATCGCTATGGATACCCATCTTCAGGCTATCCGGTGCGACTGCGGGCAGTCCGTAGAAATGCTCGATATCACAATCGATGATGAACGGCGGGAAGTTCTGCGGTGCAAAGACGGCAGTGTCATCGACATCGAACCACATCACCGGCTTGCGCGTGACCTGCAACGGCAGATGCAGATCGCTCAGCACCTTACCCGCCCAGGCACCGGCGGTGATGATCAGATGCTTGCCCGTGTAGGTACCATCGGCGGTCTCAACGGAGACACCGTCATCATCGGCACTCCAGCCAAGGACCTTCTGATTCTCGAGGATACGTCCGCCCGCGGCCTCGAGCTCCTGCCGGAAGGCTGTGAAGACATTCTCCAGCCGCAATACCCCGCCATCGGGATCGAGGCAGGCCTCGAAATCCTCTGGCAAATTCCAGCCGGGATAGCGCTCATTCACTTCCTTACCAGTGAGAATCTCATAGGGCAGATTGTGCTCAATTGCGGTCGCCTGGGCGAGACGGGCATGGCCGTTCTCTGGTGTACCGATATCGAGGCAGCCGGCACGGACTTGTAGCTCTAGACCGGTACGATCCTGCAGTTCGCTGAAGAGACGATCGGCTGCAATCGTCCACGGCACGTACCTCTCGCCCTCGAAGTAGCAGTGGCGGAAGATACGAGTATGACCGCCGTGACTGGCCATTTTGTTGTAGTACTGGAACTGCTCCAGCGCCAGCACATCCACACCCCGACGCGCCAATGCCCACACCGCCGCGACACCCATGGTGCCCGCACCAATAACGATTACCTCTGCACTCTTGCCTGACATTATCTATCCTCTCCACCGGAGTCATATCGCTATCGGTAGTATCGCCGCAGATGAGGCGTTACGCACGGCTGATGGCGAAGAAAGCGATCAACGTAAACACACATCCTCCGGTTCGAGATCGGAGGATGTGTGTCACTTCACTCTGTTACTGAGGATCACCTCGCGCGTCGCCGCAGTCCCACACCCAGGAGGAATGCAGCCGCTGTTGCCGACAACACAAGAGTCGCCATGTTCACGCTATCCACGCCACTACCGGTATTCGGCAATGACGAGACAACTGCAGTGGTGGCCACCGGTGTGGGAGACGAAGGTTCGGCCGTTGATGTCGGTGTAGAAGGTTCCGCAGTTACCGTCGGGGTTGCTGGCTCCGCCGTTGTCGTCGGCGTGGCTGGCGAGGGGGTCGCGGTTGCCAGGGCCACCAATGGCAACTCGATCGTTTGCGTGTCTTCATCTGCCACGACGAAGGTCGTGTCCAGCGTTTCGTATCCCGAGGCTGTTACCACAAGACGATAGGTACCCACCATAATCTCGCCGAGGTCGATCGTATTACCCTCGCCGATCGTACCCTGAAGATAGGGTGAGGACTGCGCAGCCAGCGACGCCGTGGGCGCATAGAGTTCGTAAGGTGCACCCACAACCGATCCACCATCCGATATCACCAGGAGAATATCCACCTGCGATGTCGCTGGTGGGCATGCGGTGCCATCATCGACAAACGTAAATGTGGTTTCTCCGGTGGCTGTGTAATTGGGATCGACATCGAAACTGATGATGCGCTGATTACCAATCCAGCCTGAATCCTCACCGAACGAGATACCGACCGGCTGATCCTCCGGGATATCGATGCTGTCATTGTCTGGCCCACAGACAGCCGTCTGGACGGGCACGTTCACGGAATCGGCAACGCATGGGCCTTCATCAATGAAGACATATTCCGTCTGGGTGCCAGTGGGCAGCACATAGTCATCAGCTGCGGAGAAGGTAATTATGCGCTCGCCATTGACCCAGCCGGTGTCTGATACGAGCACATTGGCGGGTTGGTCCGGAATTGACACGGTATCGTTGTCGATACCGCAAACCGCACTCTGGGTGGGCGGAATCGGAGCGGCAGTCTCGCACAAACCAGCATCAATGAAGACGTACTCGGTCTGGGTGCCAGACGGCAGTACATGGTCAGCAGCAGCGGAGAAGGTGATCGTGCGCTGGCCGTTGACCCAGTCAGTATCAGAAACCAACACGTTTGCGGGTTGGTCTGGCACGGTTACGGTGTCGTTGTTGGTGCCGCAAACGGCTGTCTGCACCGGTGGAATCGGCGCGGCAGTTTCGCACAGCCCAAGATCAGTGAAGACGTATTCGGTCTGGGTGCCAGTGGGCAACACATAGTCCGCGGCTGCGGAGAATATGATCGTGCGCTCACCGTTGACCCAGTCAGTATCAGAGACCAACACGTTTGCTGGTTGATCCGACACGGTTACGATGTCGTTGTTGACGCCACAAACCGCACTCTGGGTAGGTGGAATCGGGGCAGCAGTCTCGCACAAACCAGCATCGGTGAAGATGTATTCCGTCTGGGTGCCAGTGGGCAGGGCATAGTCAGCGGCTGCGGAGAAGGTAATTGTACGCTCGCCGTTGACCCAGCCGGTATCTGATACGAGCACATTGGCAGGTTGGTCTGGCACGGTTACGGTGTCGTTGTTGGTGCCGCATAACGCTGTCTGCACCGGTGGAATCGGTGCATCGGTCACACACAGTCCGTCATCGGTGAACTCAAACACCGTCTGCTGTTCAACCGGGAATGTGTACCCATCGACAGCCGAAAGGGTGACGGTACGGTGATTGCCCAACCAACCCGAATCGCTGACTGTAATACCCGTTTGCACCATCGGGGCGGTGATGACATCGTTATCATTGCCGCAAACGATGGATGCCAGAACGGGCACGCTTACCGGCTCCCAGGTGACGGTGACGCAGTTACCACGCGTACTATCATCTCCAGCCCAGCGGGCCTGGAAGGAATACACGCCGGGCGATACCATCCGCGTGCCCTGGGTGGCGGACCACCCTTCAGAATCACCCTCGCAGCTATTCCCTTCAAACATTCCCGCCTCTGCGTCAGATATCTCCCCGGTGTTGACCGTGGTGCCAACCGGTACCGTGAAGGAAGTTGTGTGGCCATTGACGCTGACAGTTGGCGTTGCTTCTCGCCAGGTGACATTAACACAGTTGCCTGCGGTGGCATCATCGGTCCCCCACCGTGCCTGGAATGACCAGGTCGTATCCACATCGGTCTGGGCCGATGCCGTAGCAGACCACTCGGTGCCCGGGTTCCCGGTGCATTCAGCACCCTCGTAGGCGCGCCATTGTGCGCCGTCGGGGAAGGTGGGTGTTGCAGGTGCGTTCGGATTGAGGGTGAGCGCATCTGAGGATCCATTCACGGTAATCTGAGGCGACGATGCCCCGCGGACGGTGACACAATTACCGCGGGTGCTGTCATCTCCGTACCATCGCAACACGAAGGAAATAACATATTCCGCGGACATCTCAAAGCCCGTAGTCGCCCCCCAACCTGTGACCGGGTTGCCCACACAGGCATCACCGACGAATAACCCCGACTCTGCGCCCGAGACGTATTCCGTATAGAGGGTTGTACCGATAGGCACCACAAACGATGTTGACCGCCCGTTCACTATGGTTGTCGGTGTCGCTGCCTGCCAGGTGACAGTGACGCAGTTGCTGTAGGTCGCATCGTTAGTGCTCCACCGTGCCTGGAATGACCAGGTGGTATCAACATTGGCGCTAGCAGACGCTGTGGCGGACCATTCGGTGACCGGCTCTCCGGTACAGTTCTCCCCTGTGTAAGCGCGCCATTGTGCCCCGTCGGGCAACTCGGGTGTTGCATTCGCGTTCGGACTGAGCGTGAGTGGACCAGATGATCCATTGACCGTTAGCGGCGGCGATGGTACCCAGTGGACAATGACACAGTTGCCGCGAGTGGAATCATCGCCTATCCATCTCGCCTGAACCGACATAGAGAGCGTGTATCCTTGCCATCCGGCAGTACTGGTCGTCCACGGATAGATCGTTGACCCAGAGCAAGTGGTGTTAGCGAAGATTGCAACTTCAGCTCCTACGGGAAACGTCAGGTGCGTCTGTGTTCCGTCTTGCATATAGGCAATATCAGTAGCGCCATTGACGCTGACAGTTGGCGTTGCTTCTCGCCAGGTAACTGTCACACATTTACCTACGATCGAGGGGTATGCCCGCAGGTATGGCTGGAACGACATCGTTTTCGGCGCATACTGATACCAACTAAAACCGCCATTGTCCCCACCAGCGGGACCGCCAGAGCAATCGGCGGACCAATAGTAGTACCAACTGGCATCCGACGATGCAGCAACCCAGACCGATGTGTCGATCGGCACCGCAATGGACACGAAGGAACCATTGGCGGTGAGTGTTGGCAGATTCACGAATGTAACCGGTATGCATGCAGATGTGACGGTGTTATCGGCTGTGAGCCTGGCCCGGAAAGACCATACGCCTGGCTCGGGCGCTTCCAACGTTCTTTCGCTCGTAAACCACGCCTGCGCCACATCCTCCGTGCAGGTCGCATTGGGGAAGGCTGACCATTCACTGCCCGCGGAGCTGCTCGCCTTGAAACTGCTCCCGGAGACAACGGCCGTGGCGCTGGTGGCACCTGCTACTGTCATTACCGGGATGTTGGTAATTGTTACGCGGAGACAGTTGGAGAGAACGGTGTGGTCATTTTCCCACCTGGCCTGGAGCCAGAAATCGCCGGGCGTATGCCAGATAAAACCAAAGCCCGCAGACAACCACACATCGTTCGGGGAACCACCGGTACAGTTCGCACCGGGGTACATTCTCCACTCTGCACCATTCGGAATTTCCGGAATGACTGTCTGGTCTCCACCGGGCAAAATAACATGTTCCGTTTCGCCATTTATCGAGATCTCCAGCGGAGGCTCCGCCAGCGGCGAAAGGTTTTGGGTACCTTCATCGGTCTCGACGGTTGACGAATCCGGGTCAGCGACGATCAGATCAGTAGTATCGGGCTCCCCCGTTGCTACCGGTGCTGACGAATCTTCCTCAACAGTCGGCGTGGCTTCCTGAGCAACGCTCACGAGCGGGGAGAATGCCGATGCCAGCATCACGAAGACGAGTGCTGCCTGAAGCAAATGGTGTGCTTTGCGCATGAATAATGATCCTCTGGTGGAAAGTCCTTATGTCTAACTACTATCGCATACGTCATTAAGTGTGAGTAGCCCCATCTGCCAAAGTGTGTACCGAAGTAACCCATCCTCATCGGGAGCGAAGGGCGAGTCGGCGTATGCCATCGCTGTCGGCCAGAGACAGAAACAGGACACGTTTTGGTGTCGGATTGCGTGTATACTACGAGTCGCAATTGTCACGAGAAGGAGTTCAGGATGCATCCAGCCGATGATCATGCCGCGATTCGGGTCCGCGGAGCCCGGGTGAACAACCTCAAAGATATCGATATCGATCTGCCCAAGCGGCGGCTCACCGTCTTCACCGGTCTCTCCGGTTCGGGCAAGAGTAGTCTCGTCTTCAGCACGATCGCGGCGGAGAGCCAACGACTCATCAACGAGACCTATCCTGCCTTTGTCCAGGGATTCATGCCAACACTGGCGCGACCCGAAGTCGATCTCATGGATGGCCTGACCACGGCGATCATCGTGGATCAGCAACGGATGGGGAGCGATCCGCGGAGCACCGTCGGCACCGCCACCGATGCAAACGCGATGCTACGTATGCTCTTCAGCCGCTGTGGCGATCCGCAGATCGGTTCTCCCAACGCGTACTCCTTTAATGTGCCCTCGGCCAGCGGCTCCGGTGGCATCACCGTGCAGCGTGGCGATCGCACGATCACCGAGAAGGCCGACTTCAACATTCTGGGTGGTATGTGTCCGCGGTGTGAGGGTCGGGGCACGGTCAGCGGCTACGACATGACGAAGATCTACGACGAGGAGAAGACGATCACCGAAGGTGCCATTCTGGTACCGAACTACTCTATCGATGGCTGGTACGGACGCATCTTCTCCAATGGCGATTTCTTCCCCGCGGACAAACCAGTCAAGAAATTCACCAAGCGCGAACTCCACGCTCTCCTCTATAAGGAACCGACCCGTATCAAGGTCGATGGCATCAATGTCACGTATGAAGGTGTGCTCAGTCGCATTGAGAAGACGATGCTGGCCAAAGATGTCGATGCGATGCAGCCACATGTGCGTCGCTTCGTGGAGAGCGCGGTCACCTTTGAGACTTGCCCGGAATGCGGCGGCACACGCCTCAGTCAGCAGGCGCTTGGCTCGAAGATCATGGGAAAGAACATCGCCGATTGCTGCGCCATGCAGGTGAGCGATCTGGCGGAATGGGTGAAGGGAATCAAGGAGCCATCGGTCGCTCCATTGCTGGAGGGACTACAACGGATCCTGAACAGTTTTGTCGAGATCGGACTCGGCTACCTCTCGCTGGATCGACCGGCGGGCACACTCAGCGGTGGCGAGGCCCAGCGCGTGAAGATGATTCGCCACCTCGGTTCGGCGCTGACCGATGTTACCTATGTCTTCGATGAACCCACTGCTGGACTTCATCCGGCGGATATTGAACGCATGAACGCGCTGTTACAGCAGTTGCGCGACAAGGGCAATACCGTTTTGGTGGTGGAACACAAACCCAGTGTGATGGCGATTGCCGATTACCTGGTCGATATGGGGCCAGGAGCAGGGGCCGCCGGTGGTGAAATCGTTTTTCAGGGTGATCTGAAAGGACTCCTCTCCAGCGACACCACGACCGGAAAGCATCTGGAAGAACGCATTGGCCTGCGTGGTGATTCGCGACAGCCAAATGGCACGATTCCGATCCGCGATGCCAATCTTCACAATCTGAAGAACGTCGATATCGATATTCCCACCGGTGTACTGGTGACGATCACGGGGGTCGCCGGATCGGGCAAAAGCAGCCTTATCGATGCCGGACTGGCCAGGCGCGATGATGTGATGATCGTCGATCAATCGCCGATTCGCGGCAGTATTCGTAGTAATCCAGCAACCTTCAGTGGATTGCTCGATCCCATCCGCACGGCCTTCGCCAAGGCCAATGGCGTAAAACCGGCGCTCTTTAGCGCGAACAGTGAGGGCGCCTGTCCGGTCTGCAATGGCACCGGTGTGATCACGGTCGATCTCGGCTTTATGGCCAGTGTCTCCACTGTCTGCGAGGAGTGTGGCGGCAAACGCTACCGCGCAGAGGTGCTGGAGTACCGGCTGGATGGCCTGAATATCAGCGAGGTGCTTGATCTGACGGCAGCAGAAGCAGCCGGTCACTTCACGACAGGCAACGCCAGCAAGATCATCGGTCTGCTCAACGATGTCGGACTCGGGTATATCCGGATCGGCCAGCAACTGAATACGCTCTCCGGTGGTGAACGTCAGCGGCTCAAGCTGGCAGCCTCGCTCCGTACCGATAATGCCCCGATCTATGTACTGGACGAACCAACGAATGGCCTGCATCTGGCCGATACCGACAATATGATTGCGATGCTGCACAAGCTGGTGGATAGCGGCAAGAGCATCATTGTGGTGGAGCACAATCTGGCCGTGATGGCGCAGAGCGACTGGATCATCGATATCGGCCCCGGCGCCGGGCACGATGGCGGCAAGGTGGTCTATGAGGGGTCACCTGCGGAGATGATCGCGAAGAGCAAAACCGCCACTGCACGATATCTCAAGGATTGGGTGCAGGGATAACCTCTGGGTCGTAGGCCCGCGCTTTACGCGCGGGTCGAGGGGGCGATCCACGGTGGGGCGGATCCTGAAAGGTATCCGCCCGGCCGAGAGACTCTGCGACGCCGAGTCCTGACTCAAGTCCGGGGATCAACCCCGGGCCTACGATTGGTGAGCCGCGAGATGCGGAATAGCCACAGCGGTACCAGACTTGGCCGCTTCGTAAAAGGCGAGGCAAACGGCCAGGTTCGCCCAGGCATCCTCAACCGTGCCGAAGAGCGAGGTATCCTCACCCGTAAAGTGCGCGATCAGTGGCTCAAGCGAACTGGAATCGTCGTCTGGTGCAGGCTGGGTCGTCCAGCCAGAGCCCCCCATGCCAAACACTGTCAGATCCGGACTAGTCGTGTCCTGACTCACAGCCCCCTCGGTGCCAATGATGGTCGAGGAGACGCGCCACGAAGCGAAGGGGCCACTCCAGGTATCCTCAATCGTGAAGGTGGCACCACTGGCAAACTCGACGATTGCGTGTCCGTAATCCTCAACCTGGAGTTCGGGATGAACAAGATTCGCAATACGGCCAGAAATGCGGACAGGCTCTTCGCCCAGGAACCAGCGCAAGCGATCGACCTGATAGATCGCGTGATCGATCCAGCCACCACCCGGCACCTTGGAGGGATCAACCCACCAACCGCCATCGAACGGTGCGTCCGGCCAATTCTGTGGCAACGATGAGATGACATTGAAGTTGCCGGAAACAACCTCACCCAACGTGCGATTATCAATGAGGTTCTTGGTGTATCGATTCAGCTCCGACTGGCGCAAGCGTGTTTCCGCAGGGACAAAGGTGATACCCGCCTTGCGCACGGCCTCGACGATACGACTTCCCTCCTCCAGCGTGTTGGCGAAAGGTTTGACGGAAATGATGTCCTTGCCGGCTTCCGCAGCCGCAATCACAATCGCAGGATTCTGATCGACCGTCACGAAGCTGGCGACGACATCGATGCGGTCATCGTGGATGTACTTTTGCAGATCGGTCGTGTACTCATCCAATCCGATCTGTTCCGCCACCTCGCGGGCATGATCTTCATTGTTATCAGCGATACCGATCAACTCGGTATTCGGGTGGCTCATAAGGGTTTGTGCCAATTCGACTGCCGAGTACCAGTGGTCGAGACCGATGATGGCGAAACGTAGTTTGTGCTTATTCATGGTGATGGAATCCTTCAGCGTAGACGAGATTGATTACAGAAGTTTGAACCTGGCAGCAGGGGCGTCAGTCTCCCTTTTGGGGCAGACTAACTGCCCCTCTACCCTTCTCTGACAGGTAGATCAACCGCGGTCATCACCGCACGGACTGCGTCATTCAGGGAGATATCGGCGTCGAAGATGTGTTCATGTAGTGCAGGAATGAGATCACGTTCGCGATACCACCCGGCCATTAGTTCCGGGCCGTATTCCGCGGACTCCGGCTTACCAGCATGGCGCATCACGGTCTCGTCGAAGCTGAGATCGTAATAGAACGCCGCCGAGCTTCCGCCATGATCATGAACCAACGTCGTTAGCATCTCGCCGTAACTGGCATTGGACATGATGCCTTCAACGATGACGTGGTAACCATGATCAAGTGCGTATCGTGCCGTGAGATCGATCAGGCCGATAGCCGGGTTTACCGGCTCGTCCCGCACACGCAGGATATCGCGCCGCAGCACATCCTGACTCACGATAGCGAGTCCGCGTCCGAACCGTCGCCTGATCTCCCAGGCGGCAGTTGTTTTGCCGCTGGCGGAGTTGCCGCGAATGATGATGAGTTTGGTTTCGGGAGAGCCACAGATAGGCACGAGACTCAATCACCCAGACGGCGGGGTCGACGATGGGTAGCATCGCTGACCGAGTCGCCCACAAGGGGCGACGCTACCAACTGCTGGACGGTGGTCATTCGTCGAAAGATGCGACGCCAGCGACACCGGTGGGATTCTTCGGATTCTGTCCCTTCGGCCAACCACCGCCTGCTGCAGCCCAGTCGTCCACAATCTGATGCAGGCGCTTGTCGCTGGTGATATAGCCGACGCTGCTGGTACCACGCTTGGAACCACTCTCGGTGAGATCGCTCAGACCGATACGCAGGTCGCGCACAAACGCGTTACGGCGCTCGTCATCAAACTTCGCCGCGAAGGGGAAGTAGACAGGATCGAGCGTCTGCAAGTAGTCGGTGACATGTTCGATCAGGTGCTCATTGATCAGCAGATCGGAACGTAGCGGCATGGTTTCCTCCCAAGGCAGCGATGGTAGCGTCACCCCTCGTGGGTGACAGGAGATGATGTCGCAATTGTACCGGCTTCCCCATCCGCACGCGAGGGTATACTTGCCAGCAAACACAAACTCCCTTATCGGGGCAAGCATTTCGGCCAAGGTGTGCATTCGGGATCTGGATGAGGTCATGCGGCACGAGTTCACCTATACACGCGATACCAGACCGCTGAACTCGTTTGTGGTCACGTGGGCGCTGATTTTCTCCTTTGAAGGGATAGTCCTCGTGACACTGGCTGTCATCGTTGCACCGTGGTTTTGGTTGAAACTACTGCTGCCTCTTCTGGCGATGGGTGGTCTGGCATTGTTCGTCAAGAAGGCCCGAGCTCCTCTCGCCACAACGCATGTCGTGACCGAGTCAGAGTTGATACTTCGATTTGGTGCCTTTCGCCTTGCGGTACCTCGCCACTCCATCATCGACGCTACACCAATCCATGACAAAGCCGTGATTCCCTTTACCCCGACCTTGACCCGTACTTCCGATTCCCGCGCGCAACTCACGATGTCACATACGGGTCAGATGCTACTGCATCTGGATCCGCCTGTTTACTCGTCTCATCGCCGTGCCAAAGGAGAGTTCCGGGAATTGTTGATCAACATCGATGATTCTGGTGAGCTCATCCGCGTCCTGACAGCAGACATGCCTCAAACCACTGGGCATCCAGCAGATAGAATCGATGTGGTCATGAGCCCGGCCACTTCCATGGGCCAGCCGATGATCGAAGCGATTGAACTGTCCAAACGATTCGGCGAGAATACGGTCGTCGATGACGTGAGTTTCACTATCCGATCCGGAGAGATATACGGATTCATTGGACGTAACGGTGCAGGCAAATCAACCACAATCAGCATGCTTGCTGGACTCCTCGCACCAACATCGGGGAGCACCCGCATTGACTCACATCTTCTCGAAAGCAATCCGGTGGGCTACAAGTCATCCCTCGGCTATGTCGCGGATACACCTCCCCTCTTCCCGAAGCTAACTGGTTTGGAGCACCTTCGATACACGGCTCGTATGCATCGATATTCCCCACAACTCACAGACGAGCGCATCAGTTTGCTTGTATCCAGGCTTGAATTAGACCGGCACATACATGAGTACACGGAGACCTATTCTCTCGGCACCAAACGCAAACTGGCGCTGGCGATAGCACTTCTTCATCAACCGCGCGCGCTGATTCTGGACGAGCCATTCAATGGACTCGACCCTCAAACCAGTCGCGGCCTGCAACATCTCATATCCGATTTCGCCGCGAACGGTGGTGCTGTTCTCCTCTCCTCTCACGATCTCAACCTCGTCGCTCGTCTCTGTCATCAGATAGGAGTCATGGATCAGGGTAAGCTCGTGGTTGAGGGAGCACCGCAATCGGTGCAAGCTCATGCCGAATCACTGGAGGACAGATTCCTTGAACTCATGGTGCGCGAATGATCGCCCACAAATGGCCAAGGACTGATGTTGTCCGCTGGTTCGCGCTGCTGACTCTCAGCGCAGGGATACTTATGCTGGTGCAGACGCCAGGCTTGCCGGTACGGGTGGGTATCGAGCAATCTCTTCCCGGTCAGACCGTGGTGCAACTCTTCCTCAGCAGCCTCACGCTCACAGCATTTGGAGCCTTCGGCACCGCACTGGATCGCACCCGTGCCTGGCATCTGCTACAGGCACCACTCCGACCTGCACAGCTCTGGCGGCGGGTCATCGTCGCCGTCCTAGCTGATGTCAGCGCACCTCTGTTGGTGATGGCAACGTTTGGAATGTGGAAGATAGGCTCCGCTGGCATCATGTGGCATGTTGTCGCTGCTCTCTGGATGATTGCGGGCAATGTACTTGGTACCGTCCTGACCATCCAGCTCTGGGCAATACGAACACAGAGAGTGGCCAAATTCGCTCTTCCCGCAATACCAGCAATCGTGGCGATCGTGATGGTGGCTGCGCATGTTGGCGCATTCACCTCTGTCTCGCCGGTTTTCCTCACGATTGATCCGTTGCTCATCGTTGTTGTCGGGATCGGTGTTGGTGCCCATACACTGGGAGACTGGTATGTCCGGACTGCACAAGACTTGATCCACAGTCCACTACGCGGACAATCCTGGCTGGGACCGTTACCAGATATTCTCGATAAAGCTCTCCACAATCACGCGAATCCCACGCTTGCAATCACGTTGAGGGACATCACTCTGCAATCACGCGATGGCTTCTTCGCGATCCGTTATGTGCTTGTTTTGGCCAGCGCACCACTCTGGCTGATTCTACGCAGCAACCTGGGAGATAACACGGCCAGTCTGATCGTACTCCTGTTGGTCGGGTGCTACGGCTATCTCGAGATCACGCCCAGCCCCATCGGTATGGAAGGCGACCGATTCACTCATACCTGGTTCACACCAGTCAGTGCGCGGGAGATATTGCTTGGCAAACTCTTGGGCGTGATCGTCGTCAATATTGCACAGATCACCGTCGGCGCTGGCGTGCTCATCCTGGCTGGATCTGACGTCAGGCAAGCATTTCCGATTGCCCTCACCATCACTCTGGTCACGGGTATTGTCATTACGGCCATGAGCACATTCGACCTGGATATGCGTCTCTCACTCAATAGCCCAGTGCAGGTACTCACTGTGGAGCATCTTCCATTTCGAGTGTGGCGATTGCTCGCGATCGGGCTCGCTTCCGGACTGGGCGGGATGCTGGTGTTTGGGATGCGTCAGCTGCACCATTGGCAAACGATAACCACCGTTCTCCTTGGCTGTGTCATGGCTGCCGTCGCCTTCTACATCGGTGAGCGACGGCTAACATCAATACTGGCGAGACCAGCTCCTTGACGGCATTCCTATACTTTCCACTGTGAAGCATTGACCCCATCGGGTATTCATTGGAGCATACATGCCCCCTACCCCTCCCCGCAAAACCATTACGCTCGATAACGGTCTCACCCTCTTCCTGCAGGAAAAACACGATGCGCCGGTCGCCAGTTTCTGGACCTGGTATCGCGTGGGTTCGCGCAATGAGGTACCGGGTATCACCGGTATCAGCCACTGGGTGGAGCACATGCAGTTCAAGGGCACACCCGGTTTGGCCAAGGGTGCGATCTTCGGTGAAGTGAGCCGGATCGGCGGACAATTGAACGCCATGACCAGCACCGATTGGACCGCGTACTACGAGACGATCCCGGCCAGCGAGCTTGATCTCAGCCTGCGTATTGAAAGCGATCGTATGGTGAACTCGCTCTACGATCCCGACGAGGTCGCGAGTGAACGCACAGTCATCCTCAGCGAACGTCAGGGTGCCGAGAATCGACCGACCTATCATCTCTATGAGGAGCTGATCGGCACGGCGTTCCAGAGTGGCGGGTACGGTCACAGCGTGATCGGTTACGAGACCGACCTGCGCAGCATGACGCGCGATGATCTCTACAATCACTATCGTCGTTACTATCGCCCGGATAACGCCTTCATCACCGCCGTCGGCGACTTCGATGCCGAGGAGCTCGCTGCCCGTATCGAGCAATCGTTCGGACACATCGCCAATCCCGATCTCGCAATTCCACCCGTGGTGGCCGGACCGCCGCAGTTCGCGGAGCGTCGCGTCACGATCAAGCGCCCATCGCCCGCCGCCTATCTGATGATGGGCTACAAGATGCCGGGTGCGAAGCATGCTGATATCCCGGCAATCATGATGGCGGACGCGATCCTCAGCGGAGCCAAGGCGATGGGTATGGGCGGCGGGGCCGGCAACGGCCGGAGCTCTCGCCTCTACAAGGCGCTGGTCGCGAGCGGACTGACCCGGAACATTAGTTCCAGTGCTGATCCAGAGATTGAGGAGAACGTCTGGAGCTTCAGCGCCACCGCCCTGCCCGGTGTGGAACCAGCACGAATCGAGGCGGCCATCGAAGCAGAGCTGGAGCGGCTGAAGAACGAACCGGTGAGCGAAGAGGAGTTCACCAAGGCGCGCAAGCAGATGCGGGCCAACTACGTCTACAGCCTGGAGACCGTCACCGGGCAGGCATTCTGGCTCGGGAATATGGAGATCGTCGACCACGCGGGTCGAGTCGATACCTTCGCGGATGAGTTTGAGGCGGTGACGCCGGAGGATGTGCAGCGAGTGGCACAGACCTATCTGGTGCCGGAGAAGCGCACGATCGGCTGGCAACTACCTGCGGACTCCGCGGTCATCTTCGATATGGCAGGGGTCGAGGGCGAAGCAGTGATGGATGTCGCCAACTTCGCCGATAGCCCGAGCGAAGCGAACACTCAAGGATTCGTGCGCACGGTGCTACCGAATGGCATCGTGGTATTGGCCCAGCCCCGCCCGGATGATGGCGCTATCGATGGCACCATTCGCATCGAGGCTGGCCATGTCAGCACCGGTGAGCAGACACCTGGCCTGCCAGGCATGATGGCAACGATGCTGACGCGTGGCACCCGGAATCGCAGCTTTGAGGAGATGAATGAGGAGATCGATTCGCTGGCTGCTCAATTCGGTGCGAGCGCGAGTCGGAGCAGTATCGATATCGGTTGGCACGCACTCAGCGAGGATATTGATCACGTCCTTGATCTCGCTGGCGATGTCATCTTCAATCCCACCTTCCCGGAGGAGGAGCTGGAGAAGATCAAGCCGCAGCTACTGACCAGCATTGAGGAGCAGGAGCAGGATACGCGCACAATGGCTGGTCGCGCGATGGGCGAGCTGCTCTATCCCGAAGGCCACCCCTATCGCATCCTGACCGGTGGCACCCGCGAAAGTGTGGCGGCAGTGAACCGAGCTGATCTCGATGCCTATCATACCGCGTGGCTTGGCCCGAATGTGACCACTATCGCGCTCACCGGCGGCGTGAAGGATATTGACGATGTCGTGCAGCGCCTGGAACGCGTCTTCGGCGATTGGCAGAAGGATGTACCGGCACCGCGGCACGCGCCGGCAGTCACACCCATTGCTGCCACCACGCGTCTGGAGAAGTTGATCGAAGGGAAGAGTCAGGCCGATGTCAGCATCGGATACCCCACCCTGCCCCGCGCGCACGCGGATTACTACGCCCTCCAGGTCGCGAACATGATTCTGGGACAGCTTGGGCTTATGGGCCGACTCGGTACCGAAGTGCGGGACAAGCAAGGACTCGCCTACTACGCCTATAGCAGCGTACGCGGTGGTCGTGAGAACAGTCTGTGGAGTGCGGCCGCTGGTGTTGATCCCGGCAATGTTGATCGCGCTCTTGCCGGTATCGAGACGGAGTTGCGCCGGATTCAGTGCGAGGACGTCAGTGACGAGGAGCTGGCAGACGCAAAAAGCTATATGATCGGATCGCTCCCGCTGGGTCTGGAATCACTGGGTGGTGTGACGGATCTGCTGCTGACGCTGGAGAAGTTCGGGCTGGGTCTGGACTACATCGATCGCTATCCCGCGATTATCAGCGCGATAACGAAGGCGGATGTGCTGCGGGCCGCGCAACAGCATCTCGATCCGGAGAGACTGGCGATCGGGATCGCGCGACCGGCGTAGTCCCGGGAACCATCGGTTTCGGTACGTGGGCCCGGGAAATCCTCGAGTCGTGGCCGTAGGCCCGTGGTTGATCCACGGGCTGGTGGCGCGATTCGACGGCGACGGAACCCACGTTCGACCCGCAGGTAAACTGCGGGCCTACGACGAATCTTCATGCCACGTCTCCCCCGGGAGCACCCCCTTGGAGATCTCGGCCAGAAACCCGGGATTAACCCCGGGTCCACAATTGGTTCGCGGCTATTTCCGGCGGAGGAAGCCGAGCAATGGCGAACCGGCACCGGCCAGGAAGCCGACATCGTACCAGGTACCTTGCCGGAGCACATCATAGAGCGGCTGATCCTCCAGGAATCCAAAGATGTGCCCGATCACGACAATCCAGCCAGTAAAGCCATTGAAAAGTCCCCAAAGCAAATCGTGCCACCACATAAGTTGATCTCCTTCACCCGAAACGCGTTGTTGCCACCATAGTACGGGCGAAGGAGGTCAGAATCGTTCCGGTTAACCGGAAAGTGGAGAGTTAGTTTTCTGTGACATCGGCATATGGGCTCGATGCGAATGCGCCGACGTAGTACCAGGCACCGTTGATGTTGGAATGTACAACCACCATGTTGAAGGGATCTGTATCATCCACGGCCATATCAGTTAGCCGATTCCCAAAGATGTCATACGAAGCCAAAACGTTGCCATCGACGTCGAGAGTCTGCATCGGGACGATATAGCTGGAATTTGACGACCAGGTGAGACCGTAGTCGACCCGCGTCATCAACTCCCGATCAGGGTTTGGTTGCCAGATTCGGCTCACCGTGGCGTAGGTAGTAGGTGTCGCGTAAGGGGTGTCCAGCAAATCCGCGATGGCCGCTTCGGTTTCGTCCGGAGATTGGAGCAGAGGGATACGGGTAATGATCTGATACTGAACCAGAATCGGATCCATCATCGCCCAAATCTGTCCTCTGGTACCGGTGAGAATACACTCCTGGTATTCCGTCGAGAATGCTCTCGCGGCGAAGAACTCATCATCGGAGAGTGGTATGGATGTGTACGATGCCAGCGACATGAGCGTGTCCCAGTCGTTGGGCTGTGCACCAACAAAATTCTGAAGATCAACTTCTCCATCGAGTCCCGCCGCTTGCACGGCTTCCTCACTGCCATAGAGGTATACGAGCGGATTCTGTACGATCTGCACTGCCTCATCGACTGTCAGCGACTCGACATCACAAACACCATTCCCTGCGTCCGTCTGCAACAACCCTAGTGCTGCATATCTGGGATCGTCCTCTCCGGCCGGTCGCAGGTGCATGGCTGCGAGCCAACCGCCAAATGCAAGTGCGACAAGCACAACCACGCTGGCAGCGGTATTGGCGAAACGGATAAATCCGGTCGGCTTTGGCCGGGCAACAACCGGTGATGAGAGTGTGGCGAATGTTGTCATCTCGGGTTCTCCTTGGTGATTTGCCTCAGGCAGGATCGTCGCCAATACGCGCTGCCATGTCTGGCTCGGTGGTGTCGCTGCACCCGGCGTGTGCGTGTGGATGCGGTCGGCATGGTACAGGAGTTCATCCAGGTACTCGTCATGATCGGTCATGGGGTCACTCCTTCACGCAGGTGCGTGCGCAGTGTCTTGAACGCGCGACTCTGGGCGGTCTTCACGGCATCCTCGCTGGTGCCCTGAATCTCGGCGATCTCGCGCATGCTGAGTCCGCTCAGCCGTAATTCCACGATCTCGCGCTGTCGTTCCGGCAGCAGATCGAGCGCGGCGCGTAATGCATCCATCTCGCTCCGATGCACGGCGATCTCCTCAGGACCGGGGCTACTATCGATCATCTCGGGCGGTGACACGAAGGGACGATAGCGTCGCCACTGATCGCGGAGTAAATTGCGCGCGATAGCATAGAGCCAACTGCGAAAACTCGCCTGCCGCTGCGGTTGATAGCGATGCAGGTGCTGCAGCGCCTGGACGAAAACTTGCGCGGTGAGATCGGCAGCCACATCGGCATGGCCAGTCTCGCGGTAGAACCAGCGATAGACAGGCACACTGTACTTTTCGTAGAGTGGTGCGAATGCTTCCGGATGCACACACGCGGCCGCGACAATGGCATCGTCCTCTCGAGCTGGCTCGATTCCGTTGTGCTGCACGCTGCTCCTCCACCGCTTAACCCTGATAACGCCAGTATGACGATTGGGTAACGGTAAGGAGCATTAACGAGAGAGGGCCGAGGCGAACGCCTCGGCCCTCGTAAAATGATCCGTTCGGAATCGTGATGAGTGCTAACGCCACCAGTCAGGCAGCACGTACCAGTTCCCATCCGGTCCCCACCGACCAATAGATACCTTTGCATTGAACTGGTTGACGGATGGGTTGGTGATCAGTTCGCTACCGACGCCATTTGTAAGGTAGATCGGTTTCCCATCGGCATCGAAGAATTTGACGCCAAAAGACACTGTCTCTCGAATGAACGCGTTGTTGGTTCTTTGCGCCAAAGCCAACTGAGGATCCGGATTTACCGTAATCAGAACTGGTCCATATGCATTCACGGGCCGGTTGAATACGGAAATCAACGTGTCCATATCGGTCGCGGGTCGTGAAATCACTTCTTCTATCCATGACTGGATTGCGGCTTCATCGCTAAAGACAGGGAATCCATAGAGCACCTCTACCTGAATATGCACGGGATTGTAGAATGCCCAAACTTGTCCCTGAGTGCCATGCAACACACAGGCCAGATACCGATTCGCAAAATCGCTGCCGCTTTCGAACTCAGCTTCGGTCGGTGTCTCGGTTGGTCCCCAATCACGAACCACAGTTTCCCAGGGGGCCGCCTCATACAACTCTCGAGCCTCAAAACTATTCGAGGAAATATCCTCCATACTCCGCGGTTCACCAGCCGGACCATTCTCCATAAACCTGATTGGATTCTTCACTATTTCCATGACGCGTTCAGCGCTGAGGGGTTCGACATCGCAAGTCTGCGCGGAATCCGGTGTGGCGGGTGCGAAGGCCATACCGTTGTTCGAATCACCTGTTGGTCGCAGATTCATGGCGGCAAACCAACCACCAAGCGCGAGCATGGCGACCACGGCAATAGTCGCGGCAACATTGGCAAAGTAGCGAAGTGATCGATTCTGGCATTGTGGTGTCGGATGCACACCGATAGCTGGTGTAAAAGGACTGGCCGTGACGTGCATGATATCTCCCTCCCTATTTGGTTGATACTGAGAACGAATGTGCTGCCAAAGCGCTACAGGAGCGTCATCAGCTTCAGGTAGTTCAGCGTGGGCTCCGTTCACTTGCCGGGCAATGTCTCGAAACAGTTCTTCATCGTCATTCACGATGTCACCTCCTGGCGCAACAGCGAGCGCAGTGTTCGAAACGCGCGTGCCTGGGCAGCTTTCACAGCGTCTTCTGTCGCTCCCTGTATCTCGGCGATCTCCCGCATGGAGAGTCCGCTGAGACGAAGCTCGACAATCTCTCGCTGGCGATCGGGTAAGTGCGCGAAGGCTGCCCTGATTTCATCGATGCGCGTACGCTGCAGTGCCAACTCTTCCGGGCCTGGTCGCTGATCGACGACATCGGGCGGTAATGATGTCGATTGAAAGCGCCGCCAGCGATCCCGCAGGACATTCCGGGCAATGGTGAAGAGCCAACTACGAAAGCTCGAGGAACGGCTGTCATCGTAGCCTGGTAACCCCTTCATGGCATTCAGGAATGCCTGCGCGGTCAGATCGGCGGCGGTATCTGGATCGCCCGTTTCCCGATACATCCAGCGGTAGATGGAACGAGCGTAGCGATCGTAGAGCGGTGCGAAGGCGTCGATATTCTCACGAGCAGCATGCACAATGGCGTCGTCCTCCTCAGTTTGGTTGTAGGCCATGCCGCTCCTCCACCGCTTGCTATGTATTAGGCGGGTGATTCGAAAAGGTGACGGTGGAAGTGTGACTTAACGCAAAAGACCGAGGCGATAATGCCCCGGTCTTTCTAAGCGCATATCAATAAGTTGTGACAGTCTGGCACAATGGGAACACGTAGAGGAGACATCCGATGGCAGGTTCCCTAGGTCCTCATGTGTCCACGCTCCGGTCATTGA
>JAGQGU010000055.1 GCA_020432165.1 Thermomicrobiales bacterium | reverse complement strand
TTCGTCGGCACCAAGAAGCAGGCTCAGGAGATCATCCGCGAGCAGGCCGAGCGCAGTGGTCAGTACTACGTCAACAAGCGCTGGCTGGGCGGCACGCTCACCAACTTTGTCACCATCAAGAATCGTCTGCGTCTGCTGAAGCAGCTGCAGGGCGAGCAGGAGCGCGGCGAATGGCGCTACCTGCCGAAGCAGGAAGCCGCCAAGAAGGAGCTGCAGCTGGAGAAGCTGGAGCGCAGCCTGGGTGGTATGCGCGATATGACGCAGCTGCCGGGTGCAATCTTCATCATTGATCCGCGTCGCGAACACCTCGCGGTGCTGGAAGCCCAGCGCCTCGGCATCCCCACCATCGCCATGGTGGATAGCAACAGCGATCCAACACCGATCACCTATCCGTTGCCGGCGAACGACGATGCCATCCGCTCCCTGCGCATCATCACGGAAGGTATCGCCAACGCGGCGATCGCCGGACGCATGGAGCGCGCGAGCGTGAGCGATGACGCCGAAGATTTCAACGACGTTATTGCCGCCAACGATGCATTGGCTGGTATCGCCGAGAAGGAAGCCGATTCCGCCGGCGACGAGTAAGTGAATTCGGTGGGTGCGTTGCCCACACTGAACAGAGATTGTTCAACCACAACGATGTGAAGGAGTACCAATGGCGATTACAACTGCAATGATCAAGGAACTGCGCGAGGCCACCGGCGCTGGCATTATGGATGCCAAGCGCGCGCTCGAGGAAGTGGATGGCAATATCGAGAAGGCGAAGGACTATCTGCGTCAGCAGGGTCTGGCCAAGGCTGGCAAGAAGGCCGACCGCGCCGCCAACGATGGTCTGATCGATACCTACATCCACGCGCAGGGTCGCATCGGCGCGATGGTGGAAGTCAGCTGCGAGACCGATTTTGTGGCTCGCACCGATGACTTCAAGCAGCTCGCCAAGGATGTCTCCATGCAGGTGGCAGCCATGAGCCCACGCTTCGTTACCCGTGATCAGATCACGGACGAGCAGTGGGTTGAGCTGGAGCGCGAGTTCGGTGACCGTGAGTCCGCTGCCAAGGCCGTTGTGCTTTCCGAGCAGGCATTCATCAAGGATCCGAAGAAGAGCACCGGCGATCTCGTTACTGATGCTGTCGCCAAGATGGGCGAGAACATCGTGATCCGCCGCTTCGCTCGCTTCGAGCTCGGCGAGACCACCGCCGACAACTAATTACGGGAATCAGTGCAAGCGCCGCCCCTCGGAGCAGTCCGGGAGGTGGCGCTTGTCACAAACAGGCCGGTTTACACGCTCAGGCAGAAGGAGGCTCTCATGACCCACAAACGCGTGCTGCTGAAACTGAGTGGCGAAGCCCTGATGGGTAGCGCCCAGTTCGGAATCGATCCCGCCGTGGCGCGTGAGATGGCCGAGCAAATCCGCGCTGCCCGTGAAACCGGCGTAGAGATCGGTATTGTGGTTGGCGGCGGTAATATCTGGCGCGGCGCCACTGCCAGCGCGATGGGCATGGAGCGGGCCACGGCCGACTATATGGGTATGGTCGCGACCGTGATGAACGGCCTGGCTCTGCAGGATGCCCTGGAAAAAGCCGGTGTGCAGTGCCGTGTACTCACCGCAATCTCGATGAACGAGGTGGCTGAGCCCTATATCCGTCGTCGCGCTATCCGTCACATGGAAAAAGGACGTGTGGTGGTGATGGTTGCCGGTAACGGTACCCCCTACTTCACCACCGACACCGCTGCCGCACTGCGAGCACTTGAGCTGGATGTCGATGTCCTTCTGATGGCCAAGAACAAGGTCGATGGCGTCTATAGTGCCGATCCCAAAACCAATCCAGATGCAGTGAAGTTCGAGAAGATCAGCCATCATGAAGCTCTGCAGCAGAATCTGCGGGTGATGGATGCGAGCGCCATGGCGCTTTGCCGCGACAACAATCTGCCGATCCGTGTCTTCGATATCACCGCGCCCAATGCGATCACCCGCGCGCTGGTAGGTGAGGAACTTGGCACGCTGGTTCACGCCGAATAATCCCCACTCCTGCGCCAATTCGCGGTACTCTTACCGTAGTAGCCATCAACGAAGGGAACGCAGAATGACTGTTGCTACCGTACTCAAGGACGCCGAAGATCGGATGTCCAAATCCATGGATGCGCTCCATCATCACCTTGGCGCTATTCGCACCGGCCGTGCCAATCCGGCGATGGTCGAGGATCTCCAGGTCGAAGCTTATGGCAGCGTAATGCCACTCAATCAGCTGGCGAGTATTTCGGCACCGGAGGCCCGCATGCTGGTGATTCAGCCATGGGACAAGGGCTCCATGAAGGCGATTGAGAAAGCCATCATGATCAGCGAGCTTGGCATCACACCAAATAACGATGGTGTGGTTATTCGTCTCGCGATTCCGATGCTCACCGAGGAGCGCCGCAAGCAGATGGTGAAGCAGGTGCACACTCACGTGGAGGAATCCAAGGTGAGCGTGCGCAATATCCGCCGCGATGCCATCCAGCAATTCAAGCAACTGGTGACCGATAAGGAAATCAGTGAGGATGAAGAGAAGCGAGCGCACGATCAGTTGGAGACACTGACCAAGAAGTACGTTGAGATGAGCGAAGGCATCGGCAAGGACAAGGAAGCCGAGGTCCTTGAGGTCTAGCCGATGAGCGATGCAGCATCCTCCTCACCGCGATTGCCGCAGCACGTGGCCATCATCATGGATGGTAATGGACGTTGGGCAAATGAGCGTGGTCTCAGCCGCATGGAAGGGCATGAAGCCGGCACGGAAAACATCCGCCGGATTCTTCGGCGCGCTGCCGAGCGCGGTGTACGCTATCTCACCTTCTGGGCGTTTTCGACGGAGAACTGGCGGAGGCCAGAGGAGGAAGTTGCGGGTCTGATGGGCATCCTCGGACGCGCACTTATCTCGGAAACCGAGGAACTGCATCGCCAGGGTGCGCAGTTGAGGCATATCGGGGATTTGAGTGCACTCGACCCCGAATTGGCGCAATCCGTGCGCGAGGCGATGGCATTAACATCGCACAATGACCGTATCATCCTCACCATCGCCTTCAACTATGGCGGTCGACAGGAGCTCATCCACGCGGTCCAGGGCATGATGCAGGCTGGTATCTCTCCTGAGGATGTCACCGAAGAGACTTTTCAACGCTTCCTCTATATGCCGGATCTGCCAGATGCCGATTTGATCGTCCGCACCTCCGGCGAGTATCGACTCAGCAATTTCCTGCTTTGGCAGGGAGCCTATAGCGAACTCTATTTCACGAACAAGTATTGGCCAGATTTCACTCAGGACGATTTTGATATCGCCCTCGCCGACTTTGCGGCCCGAGAGCGTCGATTCGGAGCCACCTCCGCCCAGATACAAAACGCATGAAGACACGCAGCATCTCCGCCATCGCCATCGTGCTGATCAGCGTCATCCCGGCGATTCTGGGTGGCTGGTTCTTTGCTGCGACTATTGCCGCTGTTTTTGTGCTTGCTTTCCGCGAACTACGACAACTCCTGGACGAGAACGACTCATTCTCGCACTGGTATGGCATCGGCATCATCGTGATTGCCGCAGCTTCGGCCATGATCTGGCCAGGCGGGAAAGCCCTGCCCCTCGTGCTCGTCCTCCTGATGCTGACACCGCTGGTGGAAGTGATTCTTCCGGCTAACGGTCCAGTCAACAAGAGCGACTGGACGATCCGCTTCGGTGCCGCAGCGTATCTGGCGCTGCCAGCGTATGCGGCAGTGAGTTTGCGTGAGACCATCGGTATGGCCGATGCCAAATGGCTTCAGGACCTGGTGGATGCCATGCCTGGTGACCGCCACACCAGCGAAGGACTCGGCTGGTTCTTCTTCGTCCTTTTCATCACCTGGATGAGCGATACCTTCGCCTATCTGGTTGGCAAATCCATTGGTAAGACCAAACTGATCCCACGCGTGAGTCCGAACAAAACTGTTGAGGGTGCCGCTGGTGGTCTGGTGGCGGCTGGCGTCACAGCTGCGCTGGTAGTCGCCCTCTTTGGACTTCCCATGAACCTCCTGGTGGCGGCGTTGTTGGGAGTGCTCCTGGGAGCGCTCGGCATGCTGGGCGACCTCTTCGAATCCCAGTTGAAGCGACGGGCCGGGGTGAAGGATAGTGGCGACGCGATTCCCGGACACGGTGGTTTCCTGGATCGCATTGATGCGCTTATTTGGGTACTTCTGGCTACCTTTGCCCTCGTTCCCTTCCTGACCTAGCCGAGGATATCCGCATGACAAACGTCGTCCTGCTCGGCAGCACTGGCTCCATTGGCACGCAAACGCTGGATATACTGCGCACATTGCCAGAGTATCGACTCGTGGGCCTGGCGGGCGGATTACAACACGGCCTGATTGCGCAGCAGGTGGCGGAGTTCGCACCAACACATGTGGTGCAAGGAGACGCCGCCAACGGTAAACGCCCATCCGCCGACCAGCTTGTGGAACTGGCAACACTACCCGAAGCAGACATTATCGTCATCGCGACCAATGGTCACGACGCCATCCACGCCACCATCGCAGCACTGCAGGCAGGCAAGGTTGTCGCACTGGCGAACAAGGAAGCGATCGTCTGCGCAGGTGATCTCATCATGCCGCTGGCAGAACTGGGTAAAAATCTGCGACCCATCGATTCTGAGCACAGCGCGGTGTGGCAGAGCCTGCAATCAGGTCATACCACCGATCTCAATCGCATTATTCTCACGGCGAGTGGGGGGCCCTTCCGCACCTGGAATCGTGAGCAGTTGGCGGATGTCACGCCAGCGCAGGCGCTGAAGCATCCGAATTGGGAGATGGGCGCGAAGATCACTGTCGATTCGGCCACACTTATGAACAAGGGTCTGGAAGTGATCGAAGCGGCCTGGCTCTTCGATACACCAGTGACACAGATCGATGTTGTCATCCATCCTGAACAATACATTCACTCAATGGTCGAATTTGCGGATCACAGCACCATTGCGCAACTGAGCCCACCAAGCATGTTGTTGCCGATCCAGTATGCGCTTACCTGGCCGCATCATGTTGCCTCATCGTTCCAGCCGATGGATTTCACCGCGACCTTCTCCATGAACTTCGAGCCCCCTCGATATGAGGATTTCGCGTGTCTGGAGCTTGCACGATCCGCCGCCACACAGGGCGGCACCTACCCCACCGTCCTCTCCGCCGCAGATGAGATTGCTGTCGATGCCTTCCGACACGAACACATCGGCTTTCTCGATATCCCGGTGGTGATTCAGGCCACGATGGATACACATATATCCCAACCCGTGACCGATCTGGATGTGGTGATCGCAGCTGATATCTGGGCGCGGCAGACGGCCGCAGAGATCGTCACACGATACCAGCGGCCGTAGCGAGACGACGATAGGTTTCGAGGTCTCGCGACTGCAAGTCGATGGCGAAGGTGAGCACCGAGATCTGCGTCGCTCCGGCCAGACTTAAGGCATCGGCACAGGCACCGGTCGTCGCACCCGTGGTAAATACATCGTCCACAATCACATAGTGCTGACCTGGGTCGATCACAAATCCAGGCTTGAGCGAAAATGCATTCCGCATATGCTCCAGCCGCTCTTCCCGCGCTGAGCGTGCCTGCGCTGGTGTTTCACGCACCCGTTGGAGGGCATCGACAATCGGAGTTGGGTGAAGACGCGCGATGCCTTCAGCAATCGTTCTCGCCTGATTGAAGCCGCGCTCGTTCTGTCGATGTTCATGCAGAGGCACAGGCACCAATACGACATCCTCACCGAGTTGCCGCAATAGCTTCACCATCATGCTGGCGAGGAGATCGGCACGATCACGCTCGGATTCGTATTTGAGCAGATGAATCGCGTTCACGGGCCAACCATCGTAGACAGTTGCCGCCCGTACTCTGGTAATAACGGGATGCAGATGCTTGCATTGACACGCTCGACCCAACGGGTGCCCGCAACGATCACAACAGAGCATTGGCGCAAGCGGCAGATAGTGGCTGGCGCAACTATCGCAAAGCCAGGTGCCACGTTGTCCGCAAACAGCACATGTGTTCGGGTAAACTGTGTGCACCACCGCCTGACCGAGGCGTTTGTACCAGGAGGATCGCTCCAATAGAACGTTCACTTTCCGATCAACCCAACTTCGCGCTGTCTGAACGCGATCTCTTCGCGCCCGAGGATGCCTCCATTCTGCTCTATGGTGGCGATACCCGCCAGGGTGTGGTCGCCATCGAACCTGCCGGTTCGTATGAGGTGGAGATCTTCTTCGCGGACGGCTGGAAGAAGCGTTGGAGCGAGCGGCATGTCACCCGCCCCTGGGCAATTGTGCGGGATAGCTCAATATATGCCGGTCGCGGAGATACGGAAATCACCCCCTTACGGGGCAACCTGCCATACCGATCGCTTATCTCCTTTCAAACCTGGACAGGATGGCGTCAGGCAGGAATGAGTGAGGCACGGCGACGCGGCGATGTCATCTGCCCCGGAACGTTGGCAGCGCAGTATCAGGTGCGCACCGGCACGACACTCTTCAAGGGAATGACCTTCGGCGATGTACGCCGCCTGCAACTCGATATCGAAACCACGACGCTCGATCCGATAGCACCCGATGCCGGAATCTTCATGATCGCGCTCAAGCAGGCCGGATTCGAGCAGGTTCTGGTGCGGACATCGACCGAAGAGGCATTGCTGGAAGAGCTCAATACCGTTATCCAAAAGCTCGATCCAGATGTCATTGAGGGGCATAATATCTACTCATTCGATATCCCTTACATCATCGCGCGTGCACTCAAGCTGGGCGTGAAGCTGCGTTGGGGCCGGAACAAGACCGAACCAACCACACGCCAGGAGGGGCGGCAGACGATTGCCTACGTGCATGGTCGGCATGTGATCGATACGCTTGTGCAGGTGCAACGCTTCGATATCGCCGGCAATCTCACCCGCTATGGTCTCAAGGATGTGATCCAGCAGCTTGGCCTCACACGGGAAGATCGGGAGTTCATCAAGGGTGATGAGATTCGCTCGGCCTGGGAAGCGGGCGATATCGAGCGACTTACCCGCTATGCGCTCGATGATGTGCGCGATGTCGATGTGCTCAGCCGCGTGATCATGCCAAACGAGTTCTATCAGACACAAATGGTGCCACTCGGGTATCAACAATGCGCCATGTCTGGTACTGGTCGCAAGATCGATGAGTTGATGATCAGGGGCTATTTCTGCGCGTTGCACAGCATTCCCATCCCATTCCGGAGCGAACCTTTCCCCGGAGGGTATGTCGAAGTGATTCGCAGCGGAGTCTTCCGGCCGGTTGTGAAATGCGATGTTGAAAGCCTCTACCCCTCCATCATGATTCGCGAAGGGATTCGCTCGCGCAATGATGTGTTACAGGCGTTCCCGGTACTCCTCAAAGACTTGCGGGAACGACGCATCGCCGCCAAGCGACGATCGCAGGATTCCAACGAGCGCGATCACGCCATGTGGGATGGCCTGCAGGGTGGATTCAAGATTCTCATCAACTCGTTCTTCGGCTATCTCGGCTTCGGTCGCGGTCAATTCAATGATTTCGAGGCTGCCAGACATATCACTCTGGAAGGACAACGCCTGATTCAACATATCGTGAGCGAGTTAGAAGTTGCCGGGGCTATCCCAATCGAAGTCGATACCGATGGCGTCTATTTCGTACCGCCCGATGATGTTCGCGGGTATCAACAGGAATCCGCCTTCGTGCAACGTATCGGGGCATCACTGCCAGAGGGTATCACGCTCGCGCATGATGGCAGTTATGCGGCGATGCTGAGCCTCCGCCAGAAGACCTACGCACTCCTGTCCGAGAGCGGCAAAGTGAAACTTGTGGGCAGTTCATTGCGGAGCAGGGCGCTGGAACCATGCTTCCGCGCCCTGCTTGGCGATATGGCGCTGGCATTGATGGAAGAAGATTTGCCCGGTGCAAAGGAACAGTATTTCACTGTGGCCGAGCGTATTCGCGAGCAATCGCTGCCGATTGGGGATATGTCGCAAACGATCCGTCCACGAGAATCGACCGTCGGTTCGAGACCAAAGCTCAAGGAACTGCTGGATGCGCACCCTGATCGTTGGCGATTCGGCGAACGTATCTCCATCTATGAACAGGCAGGAGGCGGATTGGCATTTGCCGAAGATTACGCTGGCGATGTCAATGTAACCGTACTACTGAGTCGGCTGAAGGATGTGGCCGAGCGGTTTCGGGTGGCGGTGGGGAATGATGCACTCTTCGACGCAACCTTCCCGACCATCACACCCACAACAGATTTGACAGCAGCGCGAGAGATCGAACCGGTGCAGCAACTCGGGCTTTTCTAAGCCCGCATGGTACGACCACACACTCCAGAGAAGCTGAGGACAGCCGCAATATCCAAGAAGCGGCAGGGTA
This sequence comes from Thermomicrobiales bacterium, assembly GCA_020432165.1. Taxonomy (GTDB): domain Bacteria; phylum Chloroflexota; class Chloroflexia; order Thermomicrobiales; family UBA6265; genus UBA6265. Next base: position 7,326 of record JAGQGU010000055.1, on the reverse strand, counting down.
GTTCGTTCGTAAGAATAGGATCATACAACCCAGCTACCCGCGCCAACGTATCGCAAGAGCTGTACTCAATCTGGAGGATACATATGTCCATAAACACCAACACCCCACCTGTCGTTGATCGTGGGGCCTGGCTCAAAGAGCGCAAAGCGCTCCTGGCTCGAGAGAAGGCCCACACCCGGGAAGGGGATGCGATTTCCGCCGCGCGTAGACGCCTGCCGATGACCGAGGTGGAATCAGTTGAATTGATCGGACCGAATGGAGCCACCTCGCTTCTCGATCTGTTCCAGGATCACGACGAGCTCATCGTGTACAAGCACATGTTTCACACCGGTCAGCCATTCGAATCACAGTGCGAAGGTTGCACGCTCAGCATCTGGCATACGCACGATGCTGCCTATCTCGATGCCCGTGGAGTCGCCTTCGCCGTCGTTGCCGAAGGACCGTGGGATGAAGTCGCACAATTCGTGGACTTCATGGGTTACACCGTGCCTTGGTACTCGGCTTACGGCGTGGAAGATCCGGTTTTCGCAGATGGTTACGGCACGCTCTTGTGCTTCCTTCGAGTTGGTGATCGAGTCTTCCTGACCAACGAAGTAACGGATCGCGGTGTTGAAGCGATCATGGTGCCCCTCAAGTTGATGGACTTGACGGTATACGGTCGGAAGGAGCCTTGGGAAGACTCTCCGGAGGGGTGGCCGAAGGCGCCGCAAGCATACTGGTTCTGGCGCAAGGATGGCCGTCCGGTGCCTCAGTGGGAACGACCTGGAGTCACACCGGTGATTGGCCAGGACGGAGATCATTCGGACCACTAATCCCGATCTCAACAGCTGTGGATTGTTGTTTAGTCGCAGTGGTAACGGGGGAGCTCGTCTCCGCTCGGAGCAGAGCAACTGCCCCGCTACCAATTCCGATGCGTGCCAATACATCCCACGTGCGCTTTAGTTGCCGACGGATGGATCCAGAACATCACGCAATCCATCGCCAAGCAAATTGAATCCCAAGGCGGTGAAGACAAGCACGATGCCGGGGAAGGTGCCGATCCACCATTCGGTGCGTAAATACTGTCGCCCCTGGTTCAGCATCGCACCCCACTCAGGCGAGGGTGGCTGTGCACCCATGCCGATAAACGAGAGTGCAGAGCCCGCCAGGATTGCTCCGGCTACCCCCATGAAGGTGAGCACGATCATCGGCGAAATCGAGTTCGGCAGAATATAACGGAAAATGATGCGGCCATGACCAGCACCGCTGACGATGGCCGCGTCCACGAACTCGCGCTCCCTCTGCGCCAATACCAGGCCGCGCATGAAGCGCGCATTACCTGGCACCCCACCGATACCGATCGCGATCATAACATTGCGCAGGCTTGGCCCCAGAATCGAAACGATCGCCATGGCCAACAAGAGATCAGGAAATGCGAGCATAACCTCGATACAGCGCTGCACAACCATATCGAACCAGCCACCGAAGTATCCGGACACCAAACCAACGACAACACCAATGACGAGCGCGATCGCTATCGAGATGATGCCCACCATCAACGATTCTCGCCCTCCGTGGAGCACACGACTGAGCATATCTCTCCCGAAATCATCCGTGCCGAACCAGTGCTCTCGGCCCGGTGCCATGAACCGATTACCCAGATTCATCTCGTTCGGATCTTCGGGAGCGACATAGGGACCGATGATGGCGAGAACAATCACCGCCAGCACCATCGCCACCCCGGTGAGGGTCATGGTGCTGGCACGCAGCCTCCTGCGAAAAACCTGGAAAGGGGTGCGAATAATGCGCTGATTGGCAAGTGTGACATTGGTTGAGACATCGGACGACAACGGAATCTGCATCTTCTGCCTCACGAGTATTTGATGCGCGGATCAAGGAATCCGTAAATCACGTCCGTCACGATATTCACCAGCACATAACAGGTAGCCACAAAAAGTACGACTCCCTGAACCATGGGAAAATCACGTGCCTGTATCGACTTGACCGCCAGTTCACCCACACCCGGATAGGCAAAAAGGCTCTCGATGATGAATGCTCCGGAGAGTAACCCACCGATCATCAAACCGATAATGGTCACGATCGGGATGAGAGCATTACGCAAACCGTGACGCCAGATCACACTGGAGTTGGATAACCCCTTCGCTCTGGCAGTGCGGATATATTCCTGACTCATCGCTTCCAGAAGATTCGCACGGGTGAGCCTGGCTAATACCGCTGCGGCCCCAATACCAAGCGTGAACGCTGGCATCACAAGCTGCTGCCAGGTATCAGCACCAGATACGGGGAACCATCGTAGCTGGACGCCGAATATGAGCATAATCATCATGCCGAGCCAGAATCCTGGAACCGAGATGCCGAGGACGGTAAACAACATCAATCCACGATCCAGCCAGCGACCCCGAAATGCCGCGGAGATGATTCCGGCAAACAGCCCGATAACCACCGCTATGGCAAGGCCTGCCGATGCCAGTTTGATGGTATTAGGCAACCGTTTGATGATCTCGGGTCCTACCGGTAATCGTGACCGATAGCTGTATCCCAAATCGCCCTGCAACAAGTTCCCCATGTATCGCAGATACTGCCGCCAAACCGGAAGATCCAGCCCAAGCTGGTGCCGCATTTCCTCGACCCGCTCAGCACTGGGTTGCGGTTGGTTGACGAACATCAATCGGATTGGATCGCCCGGCACCAACCGCAACATGAAGAAGACAACGAAGGAGACTCCGATCAACACGGGTATTGCCGCCAAAAGGCGATATGCCACGTACCTGAGCATGAGCTCCCTTCCCCTACCCTATCGACTAGTCTTCGACCCAGATCTCGGTGAAGACGTCACTTCCACCCGGACCCTGCTTGTATCCGTGAACGTTCTTGCGGACGACGCTTACACTCTCACTGGTCCAGAGCGGCACCATGGCGGCATCGGCAAGCATCTTCTGCTGCGCCTGGAAGTACAACGCCTTGCGCTCGTCGAAATCAGTGGTCTGACGTGCCTCTGTGACGATGCCGCGATAGTCCGCATCGCGATAGTTGCCGACACCCCAGTTGGTATCCGTCATCATGTAGAGAATGTCTGGCTCGCTCCAGCCCCAGATCATGAAGACCAGATTGTATGGTGTCGGATCCGGCAAATTGGCAAATAGCGCTCCAGCCTCCTGCTGCTCCAACTTGACACCTATTCCCACCTGGCCAAGCTGATACTGGATAACCTGAATCACCCTCTCCAGGGTGCTATCAGTCCAGGTCCAAAGCACTACCTCCAGCTTTTCGCCATCCTTTTCGACAACGCCATCGCCGTCACTATCCTCCCAGCCGGATTCCGCCAGCAAGGACTTCGCCTTCTCAGCGTCGAAGTGATACCCGTATTCCTCAATCGCCGGATCGTACGCAAACAGACCCATGGGCATCGGTCCGTAGTTACGCTGGGCCAATCCTTCGAGTACCGTGGCAATGATTTCATCCGCGTTGATGCCGTAGGCCACGGCCTGACGAAGATTGATGTCATCAAATGGGGCTTTGAAAACCACACCGGATTCACCTTCAGGGATCGGCTCAGTCGCAAATTCGACGAATGCGATGCTACCAACATCGGTCTGCTTGTAGACGGTGTGTTCGGTCTGATCCTCAAACTGGCGAACATCATTCGGATCCAGACCCATGATATTCACCTGGCCGGTCTCAAACGCAGCCATAGCTGTTTCCGATTCCGGCATGTTGAGGAAGTTCAGGCTATCTGCCAGCGGCTTTCCCTTGTTGTCAGCATAGGAATGGAAGTTCTGATAATCCGCATATCCCTCAAGGGTCACTCGTTCGCCCGCGGCCCACTCCTTCAACTGCCAGGCACCTGTACCAACTGGATTGCGACCAAAGTCCTCGCCATAGGTTTCAACAGCAGTCGGTGAGACGATGCCAAAATACTCCACAGCGATATTGCTCAGGAATGGTGCGAAGTTCTCACTCAATACCATCTCGACCGTATAGTCATCAATGACATTGGTTTCCTTGAGTGCCGAAACCCAACCAGCCGAGGGAGCGGCGGTAACCGGATCGATGACCCGATCGAAGGTGAACTTGACGGCGGCGGCATTGAAATCCGTTCCATCCTGAAACTTGACTCCCTGCCGTAGCTTGAAGGTATAGGTGAGCCCATCCTCCGAGATCTCCCAGGACTCAGCCAGAATTCCTTCGTACTCCAGATCCATGTTGTAGCTGACCAGCGGTTCGTAAATGTGGCGGAATGCCTGGAAGGAAAGGCCTGCCACGGTATGATGCGGATCGAAGGTATCAACATCTCCAGAGCGCGGGATGCTGATATCGCCCCCGATACCATCCTGGGCGCTGGCAATCCATGTCGGGGCCATACCGATCCCAAGACCAGCGGCGGCTCCCCACTTGCCGAGCGTACGGCGATCGATCCTTTTTCCGGCGAGTGCATTCGTTGCATCAAACGTTGTCATCGAAAACTCCTCTCAAGAACATCTATGGGACTATTGACTCGGCAACACATAGGCGTCATCCAGCACGAAGACACCTTGAGGACCCAGGCGAAAATCTCGAACCTCCTTACGAGTCGCGACAACACCGATATAGGTAACGAGCGGAATAAGCGCTACATCGGCAAGCATCTTCTTCTCGGCTTCAAAGTAGAGCGAGGCACGATGCTCTCTATCAATTGTCTGGCGGGCCTGTATAACCAGACTCTGGAAGGCAGGATCCCGGTAGAGCCCGACACCAAACTCGGTATTGGTCATGAGATAGATGAGATCTGGTTCCGACCACCCGCACGTACTGAGGAAGAGATCGGCGTCGCTCCCCGGAGCTCGAGCGATCATCTCCCCTGCGGGCATGACCTCGATACTGAGATCCACGCCGAGATCAGCAAGAGAATCACGAATGGCCATTGCGAACTGCTGCATGGAAGCGTCATTGAACGTCCACAGCTTCAACACGAGAGGCACACCATCTCGCACGCGCACACCACCCTCAAGCTGCCAACCAGCTTCGTCCAGCAGGTGCTGCGCTGCGGAGGAATCGTACTGAAATCCATACTCGGCAATTTCAGGATTGTAAGCAAAGACTCCCGAGGGCAACGGTCCATAGTTTCGTACTGCAACCCCATCCATTGTCCTGGCGACAATGGCATCAATATCGACACCGATGGCAATTGCCTTTCGTACGCGCGGGTCATCAAATGGAGCCTTGAATCTGACCGGATCCGATGCTGCTGGCGGCAGCATCGCAAATTCCATAAAACAGCTGATTGTGCCGCCTTCCGTTGTGTGGAGGTCAATCCCTGGCATGGACCGATATCGTGGGAGATCTTCTGACGGTATTGCTAAAATATCGAGCTCGCACGCGTCGAATAATGCCGGCTGTTCAGCGTGAGGCACAAAACGCAATACCACCTCATCGAGAAGCGGGGGACCCTTCCGATTCGAGCGCGAGGAGTGGTTCACGTATGCTGGATTCGCCTCGATGATAATGTGCTTACCCGGAATCCACTCTCGGAAGCGCCAGGGTCCAGTACCAATGGGAGATGATCCGAATTCCGATCCTGAGTTTCGCGTAACCGTGGGCGGCAGAATACCCATATATGGTGCCGCCAGCGTATCCAGGAACGACGCCATGGGCTGGCTGAGACGAAACTGCACGATGAATGGCGACGGGGCGGTGATGGAGACGACGGGATCCATGAGATACGCAAAGAGCGATTCTCCCTTGAATCGCTCAAACGTCGCGACAACTGCACGCGCATCAAACCCTGTACCATCGTGGAAAAGAATGTCTTTTCTTAGATGAAACGTGTAAAGCAGGCCATCGGGAGAGATATCCCATCGCTCAGCCAGAATGCCCTCAAAATCCAGATCGCTGGTTCGTCCGACCAATGTCTCCAGAATATTGCCGAAGACGGCAGCGGAAAGCGCGAATCGGGTGCGGTGGGGATCAAGTGTATCGGGCTCTCCCATCAATGCTGTAGTAATACGACCACCGTACGTTGGGAAGGGCGTGTTGTAGGCCACCGACATAGCAGGCAATCCGGAAAGACCGGAAGCGAATGCGGATGCATGCAAGAGATCCCGTCGAGTCATTGACGAGAGATGTATGGAGGGCGGCATCACATCAACCGATTGCCCCTCCTCATCAAGAGAGAGCAATGCATTGAGGAACTGCATGCGCGTGGCGTACTCTCCGCTGATCTCTGACCCGATCGAGCCAGTATCAGGAAGTCGTTCTCTTAACGCGAGTACTGATTCAAGAAGGGCGATAACCAGTCTGTTACTGCCAGAGTCGCGTAGTATCTCAACGAGGCTACGATCCGCATCACGATCGACATACCCCTCCTCGAAGGCATGTTGAACCTGATCACGAACTACAAACAGCCGCTGTCGCAACTTGTCTGACATCTGCAGCGAGGCATCGGCAATAAGCGTGTGGCTCAGCAGTGTCCGCGTCTCTTCGAGTTCACGCTGGGTGAGGTTATCCATGAGGACATCGGTAGGGACATGCTGCAGATACGACTGGAGATCGAACGATCCCACAAATCTACCCACACCACGGCGTGCTTCCACCAGCCCGATGGCTTCGAGCTTCCGGAACGCCTCCCGCACCAGAGGCCTGCCTACACCAAGCTCAGTGACGAACCAGTGCTCCGAAGGGAGCGCGGTACCTGGCCCCAGGCGGTTCTCGGCAATGTATTCCCGAATACGATCTTCGACCTCGTCGATTCGCTGCGGTGGTGAGTAGGAACGAATGGTGGCTGTCACCGATGCCTCATTCTTCTTGTATGCCTGACAGATGTCTTACAAGTAGTATAGAGGTGGCGACGCCAGCGTCAAGCCGGGGAGTTAATCGCAAAGAGGTCCAGACAACATGCCTGGACCTCTTTCATTCATAGATAAGTAGGATCAACTGTCTGCTTCTGGCTCATCGACGAGCCTGAACAACTCCTTGAAAAGCTCCTCAGAACGAGCAAATCCCTCGGCGGTGAAGACGACTGATTTCGCCTTGCTCTTGGGATTACTGATGTACTCCTTCTCGTGGAGTCGATCAAGCGCATTCCAATCGTGCCCCTTCCAGGTGCACATCACACCTGGTCCCTTTTCATAGAACCGCGTGAGATACAGCAACGCAAGAACAGCATCATCGACTTTGTCCCTATCGATTTCCATATCAGATTCCCCCTCGTAATGCATACGGTGATAGCCCTATGGTACAAGGTTCTACACGGTAATAGAAAAAAGGGGGGACGCAAAAGAGCCAGACACCAGGTGTCTGACTCATCGTTCACAGGGGTGGCGGGAAGAGGATTCGAACCTCCGACCTTTG
>JAGQGU010000008.1:205-3507 GCA_020432165.1 Thermomicrobiales bacterium | reverse complement strand
AAAGCATCTTGCGATAGTTGTTGCTAACGGTGGACCAATGCTCGATCGCGGAGGAGTTTCCCAATTGCCGGGCGACTGTTTCTGCCAGTACTGCGGCAGAGAGACACGCTTGAGGGTCATCCTCTGGCAATGCCTGAAAACTTGCCGCAGCGTATGTGTAGGCATCGTTATCAGCACTGTTCTCCCAGGCGATATCGGCTTGCAGTATGAGTGAGCGCCCATGTCGCATCGCGTCATCGGAGTTGCGCCAGGCATTGATCACGAACCTGCGCAATCGACTGACATTGGTCCAGTTGCCATCATAGGCATCACCCCACAAGGCCCACATCGCAAAGTCGTCGTGTTCCAGAAGATCGGATTCGGGAATGTCCCTGACCAACTTATGGATGGCACACCAACGATCCTGCATGGCGAGTGCCATGCAATGGCTGTGAATCGCGTCCAGATAGTATCCGGATTGACTGGATGCTACCGCGAGTGTTCTGGCCGCCTGGTAGTTCTCCTGCAGCAGGAACCAATCGATACCATATTGATAGAGAGAAAGTATCTGACCGAAGTTTCCATGCTTGTTCGCGAGCCGCTCCAGACAGGAGCGAAGCGGTGCGGGGATAGCGGATGCGGGCTGGTCATCCAGGGAGTAGTCATCGGTGTGCAGCGGCAGGAGACCCAGGAGATTGGCCGCGTGCGCAAAATCGCCATTTTGTCTGCGGAGCAGGTAGGCGAGGAGGTCACTGGAGACGAACGGGAACTTACCTAAGGCGAAGAATAAGTTCTGCACGGGCCGTGGTTGTTGTAGCACAATCTCGGCGTAGACATACTCGTCAAGTGTTGATGCGCGCATTACCTCCGGGTTGAGGTTGCGTTGCATGCCTGCGAACCATCCACCCATGAGTTGCCAGGTTTTTCTCACCGCTTCGGCAGATGCTTGCCCAAAGGTTCCAGCCTGTACCAGATCTTCGATTTCACTCTCACCAACGGCAAGCCGTTCGGAAGGCAACACCCGGGTCTTCCCAAATGTGGTGATCCATGTATGTGCCGCATCGGTGAGATCACGGGTGACAAAGAAAATCATGGGACCATCGAGGATCGGCGATGTACTGGCACGCAGATCGTAGATGGCCTTCAGTTGCTCAAATGGACAGAGATCGAGATCGTCGAAGATCACCACCACATTGGCATCAATAGGTTGGGATGGCTTTGGGGTGTCCGCCGGTTCATTCGATGAATCGGCCCGCGGAATCAGGATGCAATCCAGGATATCCGAGACGATGCTCAAATCCTCTTCAGTAGAGAGGTGGTCGGTGCAATTCAGGCCTTCGGGTATGTTTCGGGCCGAGATATAGATGACCCTGCTTGCCTGATTAAGTGCGGCCTGAATGGCAAGTGTCGACTTACCGGAACCCGCTGGTCCAGCGATGATGATGTTGTTACCTGCCCACGGTTTGTAGCTGAGCATGCGTTCCAGGTGTGGACGCCGGATAATCGTGGAGGTACCAGTACCTTCTTTGCGTTCCAATGTGTACGACGTAAAAACCCGACATAACGATTGCCAGTCCATGCACCAAATTCTCCGCACCTACTGAAATTGCTGCGAAATACCAGTACTTTTGCAGTCAAAGCCGAAACGGTTCTGATAAAGCTGGGCTTCCTCTACAGTACTGCATCTTGGTCATAGCTGCTTGTCAGAAAAGTACTAGTTACCGGAATTAGTACCCAAGCAGTACCTTTACGGCTTTTGATCGGTATTTACGGACAGGCTATTCGTGACCTTTTTGGCGTGTAAAGCCGTATCAGCTTTTCCATAATCTCAAGTGCTTACTTGTCCATATTGGGACATCTCTGTCTACAGAGCCTCGTTTTGGGGAGATGGGAGTGGCGTATGCCAGAAGCAAGAATGATGCGTGAAGTGCCGAGTCTGCACGTTATGCATCGGATTGGTTGTTCGGACGCGTTTTGTGAAAGGATAGGGAGGTAATGTTGGAACGTTTGCGTAAACTCATGGCTCCATTTGTAGTGGCATTGATGCTGCTGCAGGTGGCTTCGCCCATGATCACGGCTGCTGCACAGGAAGTTCCTGCGGCAACACCAGTGGTTGAGGACGAGACACCGGAAAGCGATGAGCCATCAATTAGCCCGATGGCTGTGGAGCTCTCCGGTGCCATCACGTCGCTCGCGGTGAGCACCTCATCCGGTGGTACGGATCTCAACTACTGGGACTCCATCACCGTATCAGGTACCTTCACCCTTCCAGCAGGCGCCAAGACAGGTGACTTCTTCACTCTGCAGGCACCGGCTGAGTTGAATGTGCCGAGCGGCCTCTCCAAGACGCTGGATGGTAACCAGGTACAGATGAGCACCGGTGCCGGTGGTCTGATTACCTTCACCCTGTTGGTGGACATTGATGTCGCTGTGACCAACGGTGTGTTCTACCTGGAATCAACCGCTCAGCAGAACCAGATTAGCTGGGACGACGAGGTCACGTTTATCTTCTCTGGTAGCGTTACTGGCGATGTCACCACCAGCTTCACTTTCCAGACCGGCCCAGAGCCTGGTCCTCAGCCCGTTCCGACCAACCCATACAAGTGGTCATGGAACAATCCGGCTAACGGGACCCTCACCTTCCATATCGGAACGGGCTCGGCTGCCTCCGATGGTTCATTCACCATCGTTGATAGCGCTGCTGGTTGGGATTACGACTGCGATACGTCGATGCTCTACTACGGTAGCAGCTATACCAATGAGAACCTGAACGTTGATGGTAGCCGTGCCCTCACAGATGCTGAGTGCGGCGAAGACTTCATCAATGTCAGCGGTACACTCACTGCTGGCGGCGGCGCATATGTGTTGGCGAATACCAAGCCAGTTGCGGGTGGATATACATTCACCAACACCGCCACGGTAACGATAACGGGCAAGGAACCTCAGCAGGTTAGCACCTCGGTCAACAGCTATGACTTCGGTGGCGGCTCTTCTGGCCCTGTTTCCCCGGTGTCAGTGACCTGGGCCCCACAGACCTGTGATGGTGGAACCTGGATTGCTCCGGTTATCACCCCGGCCAACGGCACCATTACCGATGGTGTTCTCTACACCAATGGCTCCGCCACGGTGAATGGTAATGTGGTCGAGCTTCGCCTGACTGCTCAGCGCGGTGCCGCACAGACGTGGGAAAACCTTGGTCAAGGTTGGTCCACGACTGACGATCCACGTGTTATCAACTTCTACGCCGAGATTGACTACGTTCCGTGTGAGATGGAAGAAGTTGATCTGCAGCTGCCAACCGTGGAAGCCTACGTCTGCGAAGG
>JAGQGU010000008.1:0-138 GCA_020432165.1 Thermomicrobiales bacterium | reverse complement strand
GACGACAATGGCGACTTCATCGTTACGGCAAGCAAGCTGAACGGCGACAAGGCATGGCCAACCACACTACCGAGCAATAGCTTTGGTGCGTGGGAAATGCTTGAGGGTGTCATGACCTTCGAGGGCCATGTGGATATC
>JAGQGU010000054.1 GCA_020432165.1 Thermomicrobiales bacterium | reverse complement strand
AGTTTGCACAACAGTCAAATTGGGAGGCAAACCCGATACGCCACCACTACTCGCGGATCTAGGTCAGACCAGCATCTGGGCCCACTCAACGGGCAACGGCCACCTCATGAAATTTTGAGGCTAGCGCTGGTCCAGGTTGCTGATCCCACAGACGGCGCCGAACATCCAGTGTCTCTTCGAACGCCTGGCTGGCACTGTCAAGATCGCCCAGTTCCTGCCGTACCTCACCAACAACGTTCAATCCGGTGGCCAGATCTTCTTCCGCCTCCACCGATCCGTCCATAACGTCCCAAAGCCACCGTATTACCGTCACTATTTCATCAAAGGCCTGGTTGGCACCCTTAAGATCACCTCGCGCCCTACGTGACCGCCCCACCCGATCCAATGTGGCGCCCAAATGCTGTGCCGCCTCCACCGATCCAGTTTGCTCATTCCGAAGCCACCGTTCCACCATCAGGAGTTCCTCAAGCACACGCTCAGTATCGTCACGATTCTCCTGCTCATACCGCAACCCACTCACCACTCGCAGCGCGCCGGAAAGATACTGCGCTGCCTGCACCGATCCGGGTTGTTCGTCTCGCAGCCATCGTGCCACCACCAGGAGTTCCTCAAAGGTCCGGGTGGCGCCTTCAATGTCACCTCCTTCCCGCTGCACGTCACCAACCCGCCACAGTGCCGTCCCCAAATTCTTTGCCGCGTCCAATGATCCAGGTTGCTCATCACGCAGCCACCGTGCAATCACCAGAGACTCATGGAGTAGCCGCCCCGCGCCCGCATCGTCACCCCGCGTCTGCCGCGCCCCACACGCGTGCCCCAGTGCGACCCTCAATTCCTGTGCCGCCTCCAGCGATCCAGGTTGATGCTCACGCAGCCACCATGCAAGCGTCAGGCTCCTATCAAATACTCGTTCAGCGCCTGCGGTGTCACCCTGCGCCCACCGGTTTCGGCCCATGGACATCAGCAAGCCATATTGCCCTCTCGCTGGCTGCACCAATCCAGGCTGGTCATCCAACTGCGATCGCAACACCATCAGGCTTTCGTCGTACATCTGCTCTGCACCGGCAATGTCGTCCAGCAACTCTTTCACGTTGCCCGCTAGGACCAGGGAGAGAGCCACATCCTGTGTCGCCGGCCCAGAGTTCGGCTGGAGGTCACGCAGGTACCGCCGAATAGACAGCGATTCCTCAAATGCCTGATAGGCCCCTTGGAGGTCACCTCGCAACTCGCGCGCGGTACCAACGTCAACCAGCGCAACGCTCACGTCTCGGGCCACCTCCGCAGATTCGGGCATGCGTTCGAGCCACGACCGTGCCAAGCTCCACGACTCCAAGAACAACTGCTCGGCCTCGGAGCCATCAAGATCATCCAAGATTAGCCGCACCTGACCCAGATTGAGCAGCGCGGTCGTCACGGCTCTCACCGCGTCCACCGAACCTGGCTGAGCCCCCAGCAACTCCCGCCTAATCTCCAAACACTCCTTGAGCATCTCCTCAGCACCAGCAAGGTCATCACCGTGATACCGCACCAAGCCTAGCCGTTCCAACGCGACGCTCACTCCATGCGCCGCGCTCACTGAACCCGGCTGGGCAGCCAACAACCCCCGCTGAATCTCCAAAGACTCCTCAAACATCTGCTCAGCGCCAGCAAAGTCACTACAGTTGCGCCGCGCCTGACCCAAGTTGTTCAGCGCGGCACCCACTCCATGCGCCGCTGTCACTGAACCCGGCTGAGCCGCCAACAACCGCCGCCGAATCTCCAAACACTCCTCAAACATCTGCTCTGCACCGACTGGATCACTTTCACCACGTACCAGACCCAGCCGTTCCAGCGCCATACTCAAATCCCACGTCTCGTGCCACGTCGCCTGCTCCGAAACCGGCACGGCTGCCAACAACCCTCGCGCCAGCTCTAACCTCAGCCTTTCACGCTGA
>JAGQGU010000053.1 GCA_020432165.1 Thermomicrobiales bacterium | reverse complement strand
TGTCCGAAAACCACCAAAGTTAAGAGCGATCACCAGACACAAAGTCTGGTGATCGCGCCTTAAGAGTGATCTGGATTATGTCTGGCGAAGGTGCACCACAGTGGCGCCGTCGCCACCTTCGTTCGGGCGTGCCGTTTCGGCTTTGGAAACAGCGGGATTTTCCTTCAGCAGATCGCGGACAACTGTGCGCAGAGCCCCGGTGCCCTTGCCATGAATAATGCTCACCATCGGCATACCCATCAGATAGGCGTCGTTGACGTAGCTATCGACGATGGGAGGAATCTCGTCCACACGCTTGCCACGGATATCGAGTTCAAGCGGCATGGTGCCCATCGCCGCCACGCGATCGCGCGCAATCGAGGCGCTGGTTTGCTCCCGCTCCGGCTGTTTCGCTTTCCCAACCCGCTCCAGTGAACTCAGTGGCTGGCGCACTTTCATGCTGCCCATCAGCACCTCGGCATTGATGCCATCGACACTGACAACATCGCCGAGTTCGTCAAAGGCGAGCACCCGCACTCGATCGCCGGGCTTGAGAGGAGCCTTGTCCATAACCACTGGTGGTTTCGGTGTCGCTTTGCGCCGCTCCACCTCGCGCACCTGCTCCTGTGCTTCGCGAATCCGGCGTGCAGTCTCCACGCGATCCGGCAGCTCGCCTATACCACTACGCTTGATCCGGTTGATCTCGCGTGCGGCCTCGCGTGCCTCATTGAGCTCAGCCTCGACCTCGGCGATCGCCTCGGCGCGAGCCTTTTTCTTGATTTCTTCGGCCTCGTGCAGCACACGGGCGGCACGACGACGCAGTTCGCGCGCATCATCCTCCGCCTGCTTCGCGCGGGAGAGCTCGGCGGAGATATCATCACGCCGCGTCCGAATATCATCGATCAGTTGCTGGGCGTCTTCATCGTCCGGATCAAGCATGGCTCCCGCAGCATCAATCACGCGTTTCGGCATGCCGAGACGCGCCGCAATCGAAAGTGCATTCGACTTACCGGGCACACCGATCATCAGGCGATAGGTTGGGCGCAACGAAGCAAGATCGAACTCGACGCTGGCATTTTCCGCACCACGCGTGGCGTAGGCGTAGGCCTTCACCTCGGAGTAGTGGGTGGTCGCGATAACCATCGCCCGCTTCGAGAGCAGGTCATCGATAATTGCCCGCGCCAACGCCGAACCTTCCTGGGGATCGGTACCAGCACCGACCTCATCCAGCAGCACCAGGCTATCGCTGTGAACGCGTTCGAGCATGTTAATGATGTTGGTGATGTGTGAGCTAAATGTGCTCAGACTCTGCTCGATACTCTGCTCATCTCCAATATCCACGTAGATATCGTGGAAGACGCTGATCACAGAATCGGCATAGGCGGGAATAAAGAGGCCGGACTGTGCCATCACCGTGAGCAGTCCCACCGTCTTGAGGGCAACGGTCTTGCCGCCAGTATTCGGGCCAGTGACGAGCAAGACACGGAACTTGTCGCCAATCTCGATATCAGTCGGTACCACCTTCTGCTGATCCAGCAACGGGTGACGGGCATGGTCGAGTTTGATGTAGTGCGAAGGGTGACGCACGTCGGTATCACGCATGCGTTCACCCTTACGACCGCGGTGCACAACCGGCCTGGTCGCTTCCATCTTTGCCGCTAGACGCGCCTTGGCAACAGCCAGATCGATCGAAGCCAACGCTTCTACCATCCGACCGAGCGCATCGGCGTGATCACCGACCTTGCCGCTGATGACATCGAGTATACGATCGACCTCGCGCTGTTCCTCCAACTGCTGCTCTCGCCAGCGATTATTGAGCTCCACCACATCGAAGGGTTCGATGAAGAGCGTTTGGCCGCTGGCAGAGGTATCGTGCACGATACCCTTGATCAGACCGCGCGCTTCCGCCTTCACCGGAATCACGTAACGACCGTCACGCATGGTCACGATGTTCTCTTGCAGCGCACTGCTGTGACGACTGCCAGAAAGGAAGCTATTGAGACGGTCGTGCAACCGACTGTGCGCGATCCTCACTGCCTGTCGAATCCGACCCAGTGCCGGGCTGGCACTATCCAACACATCGCCACGCGGTCCGATCGTGCGATTCAGGTCGGCTTCCAGCGTGCTGAAATTCTCGATACTGTCAGCGAATTCGAGCAGATGCGGGTAACGCTCGGAGGCATCTGGCAACTTGCGAAACTGATTTCGCACCTCTCGTGCCGCGCGCAGAGTATCGATAAGTGTGAGCAACTCGGCTGGTTGAATGCGGAATCCCTTGGTGCTTTTCGTCACCAGATCTCGCACATCGCGCGCTCCACCAATGCTGAACGCGGGGAACTGGAAGAGCAATGCTTCCGCTTCGGCCGTCGTAGCCAATAGCGATTCCACCAGCTGCGGATTCGATGTCGGCCGGATTGCATTGGCGCGATCAACCGCAACCGAGTAACGGCATTCCCTGGCCAGCATTTCCAGGATGCGGCCGAATTCAAGTTTTCCTAATGTGTGATCAGTAATCATAGGTTATAGCGATGGTCACCATACCCGCCATCTCGGGAAGAATAGACAAAACGAACAGATGATCTGAAATCTG
The DNA here is from genome assembly GCA_020432165.1 of Thermomicrobiales bacterium. Classification (GTDB taxonomy): domain Bacteria; phylum Chloroflexota; class Chloroflexia; order Thermomicrobiales; family UBA6265; genus UBA6265. The sequence goes on along the minus strand of JAGQGU010000053.1, from coordinate 50,098 downwards.
TTGACACGAACACTTGTTCGCACCTATACTGCCAGTGTCGATATGTCACGAGCCACCCGCAAGGCTCCGCGCGATGAGGCCCAATCCATGAAAAAGCTATCCGATCGCCAGCAAGCCGTACTCGATTATATCGCGGCCTTCCTTGATCAGAACGATTACCCACCGACAATCCGCGATATCAAGAACGAACTTGGTATTTCCTCCACCAGTGTGGTCGATTACAACCTCAAGGTACTTGAGGAGCGCGATCTCATCCGCCGGAACCGCAACATCTCGCGCGGTATCGAGCTTGTCGGGCGAATCCCACAGCGCAGCAGTAATGCCGTCGCGGTCAATATCGTCGGGCAGATCGCAGCTGGTCTGCCGATTGAGGTGCCGGAAGCCTTCTCGCAGGAGGACATCCTCGGGCAGATCGAAGTCAGCCCCGAAGTTGCACCGCGGGGTGGCGAAGGGCTCTTTGCACTCAAAGTCAAGGGTCTCTCCATGATCGATGCGCTCATCAATGATGGCGATATCGTTGTCCTCCGGGCTCAAAGTACCTGTGAGAATGGCGAAACCGTTGCGGTCTGGCTTGAGAGCGAGCGCGAAACCACACTCAAGAAATTCTATCTGGAAGGTGATACCGTACGGTTGCAGCCAGCCAATATCACCATGGATCCGATCTATACCCCGGCCGACAATGTCCGTATTCAGGGCAAGTTGGTTAGCGTCGTCCGCCAGATCGACTAGTTTCCATCATATTTTGGCCGTGAATGCGACAGTTTTCGTATAATCGATAGCTGTCGCATTGCCGTATTTTCGGCACCCTTCACCTTCGGCAGGACGTGTGCATGTTATCCCTCTTTCTCACCGGAACCGGTCTTTCCGCAGCCGCTGGCCTCAACGCCTGGTTGCCGCTACTCATCCTGGCTCTCGCTGACCGCGCGACCAACGTAGTCAACCTCCCCACGCCCTACAACTGGCTATCCTCAAATGTGGGGCTTCTGGTGATCGCGCTGCTTCTGCCACTGGAATTGATTCCCGACAAAATCGCGAAGGTCGATGCCATTAGTGATTTCATCAATACAGCCCTTCGTCCCGGTGCAGCTGCCCTCGCCTTCATGGCGGTAGCGCATCAGGACGAAAGCATTCATCTCGTCTCTGCCATGATATTCGGTCTCGTCATTGGTGGTGCCGTGCACTGGTTCAAGGCATCGGCTCGTCCCGCCATTACGGCGAACACCAGGGGACTGGGGAATCCCATCATCAGCCTGCTGGAAGACTTCATCTGCGGTGTACTCGCGCTTGTAGCTGTATTCGCGCCCTATGCGGTCGTTCCGGTGCTCCTCCTCGCTTTCTGGTACCTGAACCGCTGTTATGGACGCATGGGTCGCGGCGAAACTCGCCTGCTCGCTCCATTCCGACCAGCGATGGAAGCTGCCAATACAGGCGATACCGGCCAGAGTTGACACGGATCGACTCAACATTGTAGAATGCAAGCAGTAAACCCAGACGAGGAGTCGCCATGCCTGTAGCATTCAAAGACTATTACGCTGTGCTGGGTATTCCGCGCACAGCATCCGAAACCGAAATCAAATCTGCCTTCCGTGCCAAGGCACGCGAGGTCCATCCCGATACCCATCCCGACGATCCCACCGCCAAGGAAAAGTTCCAGGAGGTCAACGAGGCCTACGAGGTACTTTCCGATGCCTCCAAGCGACGCATGTACGATCGTTTCGGTGAAGATTGGCAGCGCTACCGCGATGCCGGTATTGATCCGGACGATGTTCGCACCTCCACCGGTCCACGCCAATACACCCGCCCTACTCATCAGTCCGATGAGGACTTCGAGCGCTGGTTCACCGGCGGCGATGCGCCGAGTGGTAGCTGGGAGTGGTCGGAAGGTGGTGGCTTCCGCGATGGTGGTGGTCGCTTCTCCGATTTCTTCAATCTGCTCTTTGGCAACGACGAGCGTGAAGATCGACGCGGCGCTCGGCCTGGCCGTCCCACCCGTGGTGACGATCTGGAAGTCCATGCTGATGTCACATTGCGCGAAACGCTGCACGGCACCCGCCGCAAGATGACGTTACAGACACCGGAGACCTGCCCGACCTGCGGAGGCACCGGCATTATCCGCGGTGGTACCTGCCCAACCTGCAATGGCACCGGTCAAATCAGCAAAACCAAGACGCTTGAGGTCAAGATCCCAATGGGTGTCAAGACCGGTTCGCGCGTGCGTATCGCTGGCCAGGGCGGCCCCGGTATGAACGGTGGTCCGAGTGGCGATGTCTATCTGATGATCAACGTGCTGCCCGATCCGCTCTATCGGCTCGAGGGTCGCAATATCCGCATGGATGCCAAGGTTCCGCTCTATACGGCCATCCTTGGCGGCGAGAAGGTACTGGAGACGCTGACTGGCAAGGTAGCGCTCACGATACCAGCGGGAACCGAAAACGGCCGTGTCTTCCGGCTTCGGGGCAAGGGGCTGCCAGCCAGTGGCAAACAACCCGCTGGTGACCTGTTGGTTACGATTCAAATCGAATTGCCGCAGAATTTGAGCGATACCGAGAAAGCGAAATTCGCTGAACTCCGAGACATGCGACAATAGCGGCGGCACATTCGTGCCAGAACACGCTGACGAAGACAATTTCCAGAGAGGGCTGAGATGCCGGCAACAATCATCATGGGTGGACAATGGGGTGACGAGGGTAAAGGCAAGCTGACTGATGCCCTTGCCGGAAGCGCCAGCATGGTGGTGCGCGCCAATGGCGGCAGCAACGCCGGCCACACGGTTAAAACCGACAAAGGCGTCTTCAAGCTGCATCTCATCCCCTCCGGCATTCTCAATGACGATGTCGATTGCGTTATCGGTGCCGGCGTGGTCGTCGATCTGCCGACACTGGCCGAGGAACTGCGTGATCTCGCCAATCGCGGCATCGATATCAGCCGCTTGCGCATCAGCGATCGTGCCCATCTCGTTCTCCCCTATCACGCGCAGCTTGACCGCCTGGAAGAACAGCGACGTGAAGGCGAAGAGATCGGGACTACGTTGCGTGGCAACGGTCCGGCCTATGCCGATAAGGTCGCTCGCCATGGCATCCGCATGTGCGACCTGCTGGACGATGCCATCCTGCGACGCAAGCTGGCGATCGAAGTCGATAGCAAAAATGCGATCTTCGCCAATGTCTTTCACGCTCCCGAAGTTGATTTCATGGAGCTCTATAACGAGCTGAATGAACTCGCCGAGGGTATCCGCCCACTGATCACTCCGACCGAGGTCGTCGTGCAGGATGCTCTGGCGGACGGTGCCAACATTCTGATTGAGTGTGCCCAGGGTGCGATGCTCGATATCGATTACGGTACCTACCCCTATGTCACCAGTTCCTCACCAACGGCGGCCGGTGCCTGCCAGGGTGCGGGCGTAGCCCCGCCTCAGGTCACACGTGTGCTTGGTGTGTATAAGGCCTACAGCACGCGCGTCGGCGCCGGTCCGATGGTGACCGAACTCAACGATGAGACGGGCGAGCTGATTCGCCAGCGCGGTAACGAATACGGCACCACTACTGGTCGACCACGACGCACCGGCTGGTTCGATGGCGTGGCCGCACGGCAATCGGGTCGGTTGAATGGTGTCACCGAGGTCGCGCTCACGCTGGTGGATGTGCTGGATACTTTCGAGAACGTGAATGTGTGCACCGGGTATCACCTGTCTGGAGCGGAACTCCACCATGTGCCCGCCCAACTCGACAATCTGGTCGGAGCGACACCGGAGTGGGCCACGCTACCCGGTTGGAATCAGGACACCACCGAGCTGCGATCGTTCAACGACCTGCCAGAGAATGCGCAGGCGTATATCGGTGTGATCGAGGAGCAAATTGGTGCGCCGGTGAAGTACGTCGGCGTTGGTCCCGCACGAGAGCAACTGCTGTCGCGCTAGTGCAACTCGTGCCGCGGTTCACGGCCCATGAGTGTCTGCACCGCGTCTTCCGGCGACTTTCCTTCGAAGAGCACCCGGTACATCTCTTCCGCAATCGGCATATCGATACCACGCGACCGCGCCATCTCGACGGTGGCGCGCGTGGTATCCACGCCCTCGGCAACCTCTTTCATGTTTGCGCGAATCTGTGCGAGCGACTCCCCGGCCGCGAGTCGCACACCCACATGATGATTGCGCGAAAGATTGCTGCTACAGGTACAGATGAGATCGCCGATACCACTGAGACCGGCAAAGGTCAGTGGTTGCGCTCCCAGCGCCACACCGAGTCGGGATATCTCGGCGATACCGCGCGTCATGAAGGCCGCCTTGGCGTTATCGCCAGCACGTAATCCATCGCCGATTCCTGCGCCGATCGCGATCACATTCTTGAGCGCGCCACCTATCTGCACACCGACCACATCGCTGCTGGTGTAAACCCGGAAATTCGGACCCATAAGCGCATTCTGCACGGCGATGTTGGCGGCAGCATCCGCACCGGCAATGACAGTGGTAGCGGGCTTACCAATCGCAATCTCTCCCGCCAGATTCGGTCCAGAGAGTGCACAAATAGGCGTCTCCGGCGACACCCCCAACACTTCTTCCAGAATCTGGGTCGGCAGCAGTGATGTACCGATCTCGATCCCTTTCGCGGCCGAAACAACGATTTTGCCGCGCAATTGATGGGCGATGGCAGAGACACCGGCTCGCAGTTTTTGCGTAGGAATAGTCAGGATCACGATCTCGGCTTCTGCCAGTGCACCCTCGGTATCCTGCGAGATCTCGAGATCAAGCGGTAGCCTCACGCCGGTAAGTGATGTCGGGTGACTTCGATCGCTATGCATACTCTGGAAAGCAACCTCATTGCGGACCAGCAGTGTGGTTTCCGCACCAGCACGATGCGCTACCAGGGCCAACGTCGTGCCCCAGGCTCCCGCCCCGACAATCGCTACTTTGCTCGCTTCAGTTTGCATGCAAGCGCTCCCTTTCCTAGACTGCCACTATCAACCATTATGGCATTGGCCATTGCTGAGAGGATGTTCGTTTTGGAAATCACACTCCCCATGGATAGTCTGGCGATTCGCGAGTTGCTCCCACATCGCTACCCCTTCCTGTTGGTCGATCGCATTCTGGAACTGGAGCCAGGCGTCAAGTCCGTCGGTATCAAGAATGTCACGGCCAACGAACCCTTCTTTCAAGGCCACTTTCCCGAGTACCCGGTGATGCCGGGGGTGCTCATTGTCGAGGCCATGGCCCAAACCGGCGGCGTCGCCCTCAAGGTAATGGATGAGTATAAGGACAAGCTGGCGCTCTTCGCGGGCATCAACAATGTCCGCTTCAAGCGACAGGTGAAGCCGGGCGATACGCTGTTGATGACGGTTGAACTCGGACAGTTTCGTCGTGGAATCGGCACCTGCAATGCCACCGCAACAGTCGACGGTGAACTCGCCTGTAAGGGCGAACTCATGTTCGCGCTCGTGCCGGATCCCATGTTGAAGTGAGTTCGACACCCGTTATCGGTATTGATGCCAGCCGCGCTGTTGGGCGCACACGCACCGGTACCGAAAACTATTCCTATCAGCTGATTCAGGGACTCCTGGCGGAACCCGTCGAATTCGATTGGCGACTCTACACCAATGGTGCTGGCGGATCACTGGCAGATGATCTCCCTGCGAATGCGGAGCTACGAGAGATTCCGAGCCCGCGCCTGTGGACGCATTTGCGTCTCTCTGGCGAACTCTTACGCCATCGTGTGAACGGGCTCTTTGTGCCGAGTCATGTCGTTCCGCTCTATCATCCGCCGAGCGTGGTCACGATCCACGATCTCGGCTATCTCCATTGGCCGGAGAGTCATCCAGAGAGTCAACTGCGGATGCTGGACTACACCACGCGCTGGAGTGCGAAAGTCGCTCGGCACATCATCGTGCCCAGCGGACAGACAGCGCGTGACCTGACCCGGTTCTACAAAGTGCCAGCAAGCAAGATGACCGTTATCCACCACGGTGTCAATCCAGCGATGTCGACGTTGCCCACGACAGCCGATACAACCTTGCGAGACCGCTATCTACTCAACAATCCGTTTGTCCTGGCGGTAGGCACTATTCAACCGCGGAAGAATCTGCCGGTACTCGGCCACGCTATCGCGCAGCTCAACAAAGAGACGAGTATTGATTTGGTCATCGCCGGCAAGCAGGGCTGGATGGCAGATGAGGTCATGGCCGAGCTCTCTGAGGCAGGACTGGGAGATCATCTCCGGGTTCTCGACTACGTGCCGGATGATGATTTGCCAGCGCTTTACCGGGCGGCGGATATCTTTGTCCAACCCTCCCGATTCGAAGGATTCGGCATGCCGATTCTGGAAGCGATGGCGTGCGGCACACCCGTGATCGCCGCCCGCGGAAGTTCGCTCGACGAGATTGGTGGCGACGCCGCTATCCGCTTCGATCACGACGATTGCGAGGAATTGACAGCGCGAATAGCGGAGTTGCTTTCCGACGAAACGCTAAAGCACCAGGTGATTGCGAACGGTCGATCATGGTCCGAGGGATTCACCTGGGAACAAACCGCGCGAAAAACGCGTATAGTGCTGACAGAACATCTGCTGTAAACGTTGATGGCCAACTGAATCGCATGAGAGAAGGAGTATCCGGTGCATTCACGAGGGAAAACGGTCGGACTTGTGCTCATGATAGCCGGGGTTGTGTTGGCTATCGGAATGGGATTCTGGCTTGGATTCGGCGTGAAGGAGGACAAGCTGGAGGCATCCGGTGCGGCCTTTGGTGGCGTGCTCTTTGCCGGAGTACTCATTCTGCCGCTGATCGGCGCTGGTGCCTTTCTCTTCAAGAAGGGTGCCGATGAGGAGCGGGATCTCTCCCGTGTGCGTGAGCAGCGCAAACTCCTTGACATGGTCAAGACCCGCGGAAAGGTTTCGATCGCCGATCTGGTACTCGAGACCAACGCCAATACCGACAAGATCAAGAACGATATTTACGATTTGGTTGGACGTGGCCTCTTCACCGGGTACGTGGATTGGAACGGCGGTATGCTCTATTCCGTTGAAGCATCCGCATTGAAGGGTCAAACCACATGTCCAAACTGTGGTGGCCAGTTGGAACTGGCCGGCAAGGGCATCATCAAATGCCCCTATTGCGGTTCTGAAATCTTTCTGTAGCAACGTAAGAAGAGAAAGGCGAGACAATGTCACGAGCCGAAGAGATCATTCAGGGCGTCCTCAACCGAGTACCCGGATACAGGGGCTATGCCGACAAGGAAGCGCGGCGCGATGAAGACAAGCGCGTGCGTGATTCGGTCGCGGATGCGATCGCAGCGGTGGTAGATCAACTCACTGCATACAGCGCCCAACTGGCAGCTGCGCGTGATTTCGACCAGATCAGACAGGTTGAGAGCGAGATTGGGCAAGTGCGCACCCTGGCCGATCGCATTCGGCATGCGTCCTATGGCTATGGTGGCCTCTTCGGCGAAACCTCGATTGATGCTGCTGCGATTGAGCAGCTGCGACTCTTCGATTCTGCGCTTTTACGAGAAGTGGATGGTCTCAGGTCCGCCGCAACCACACTCACCTCCACCACACCGGCAACTGCGGAAGCCCTACTGGCGGTGAGTAACGAACGCCTGCGGCTGACGACACTCTTCGATGGCCGCTCCCAGGTCGTTGAATTCGGCAGACCGAGCGAAGACGAGGCAACTCTGAATCTGTTGGCTATTCCTGAAAAGATCGAACCATCGCCGCTCCTGGAAGCGCGGAAGGGTGACGCCCTGAGCGTGTTGGGCGACAACTACATCGCCAACGGCGTGGTCACTCTATCAACCGCGAGCGGCCAGATAATCCTTCTGAGAGTCACGACAGAGAGCGATGGCGCCACCTGGCTGATCGGTTCCGATATCGCGGGTATTGCTTCCGCCAAGGTCACCGAGAGTGGCGCCAATGCCGCTGTAGCGGCTGAACTCGCATCAGCCTCGGCAAACATCGATACCGAGCAGGGTAAGAGAAGCGATGTTGCCGCCCGATATGCGTACACCAACCTGGGGGATAACCGGGTGGAGTTCACCCTTGCGCTTGGCGATACCATTGTCTCATTCACTGGTGAGACGGTGAACGATAAGGACATTGAGGTCTACAGCGCCAGGTAGGCGCTGAGATCAGAAAGAGGAGGACAATCATGGGTATTCTCGATCGTATGTCTCGGCTCATCCGTGCCAATATCAATGATGTGCTGGACAAGGCCGAAGATCCGGAAAAGATGATCGATCAGATCCTGCGCGATATGGACTCCAATATGCGCACCGCTCGCACTCAGGTGGCGGCGATGATCGCGCAGGAGAAAGAGCTCGAAGCTGATCTCAACGAGACCAAGCAACTTTCCGATGAGTGGGCAGCCAAGGCCAAGCGCGCAGTGGACGCGGGTAAGGATGACCTCGCCCGCGAGGCCCTGCGCCGCAAACGCGATATGGATGAGAATGCCGCTGTGTATCAGCGCCAGCACGACATCCAGGTGCAGACCGTCGATCGTCTCAAGGATCAACTGCGCCAGCTGGAGAGCAAATACCAACAGACACTCAGTCAGCGCGATTCGCTGATCGCTCGCCAGAAGCGCGCTCAGGCGACAAAGCAGGTCACGCAAATGGCCTCCACGGTCAGCCTCACACCGCTCGATGCCTCCAGCGAGCTGGATCGCATGGAGCGCAAGATTCGCGCCTCAGAGTCGGAAGCGCTCGCCCTGGGTGAGATGCAGACGAACAGCTACGAAGATCAGTTCAAGGAACTCGATTACGACGTCGATATCGAGAAAGAACTCGAGGCACTCAGGGGCGGCACCACCGCCGTTCTCGAAGCTGGTGATGATGCCCCCGCTTCGAGCGAGACAGAGACTGTCGAAGGCGAAGTCGTTTCGGAAGAGTAGACACGCGGCACCCAATCCGGTGCACAAAGGAGATCGATAATGGCCGTTCTGGATCTGATTCAACTTTCGGATGAGGGCGCTGGTGATATCGTCCGGCGTGTACCGGAGTCTGGTGCTGGCGAATTTCGACTGGGATCACAGCTGGTGGTTCGCGAGAACCAGGAAGCAGTGTTCATGCGTGACGGCAAGGCGCTTGATGTCTTCGGACCAGGTCGTCACACTATCAGCACCAACAATATCCCGTTGCTGGGTGGTCTCATCGGCTCGTTGTTCGGCGGTAATTCTCCGTTTACTGCCGAAGTCTTCTTCATCAACCTGCGCGAGTTCACGAATCTGAAGTGGGGTTCTGCTCAGGCGATCACCTATCGCGATTCCGAGCTCGGCATGGTGCGATTGCGCGCCTTCGGCACCTATTCGATGCGCGTTAAGGATTCCCAATTGCTGGTGAACCAGGTGGTCGGCACCCGCGGCGCCTATCGCACCAGCGATATCGAGGACTTCCTCCGCAGCGTCATTGTTCAGGAGTTCACAGATACACTCGGAGCCGTGCAGACAACGTTGCTTGATCTCCCCAAGATGATGAGCACGATCAGCAGCAGCATCCGGGCATCGCTGGCTGACGATTTCGCCAAGCTGGGATTCGAACTCACGAGCTTCCAGATTGAAGCAATCACACCACCTGAAGAAGTTCAGGCACTAATCGATCAGCGCTCCGGAATGGCCGCGATCGGCAATATGGATGAGTACATCAAGTTCCAGACCGCACAAGGCATCAAGGATGCTGCCAACAACCAGGGCACGGCTGGCGATGGCGCCAGCATGGGCATGGGTCTGGGCACCGGACTCGGTATGGCCGGTGCCATGGCAGGCGCTTTCAAGGACGCCTTTAGCGGCGATTCCAACTCCGGCTCGGCTCCTGCCCAACCCGCACCCTCCGGTGAGACCAAGTTCTGCACCGAGTGCGGCGCGAAGATACCCGCAGACGCCAAGTTCTGCCCGCAATGTGGAGCCAAGCAGGGCTAGTTCCTAAGGTTACAAACCCAACGAATACGTCAGGGGAGAATCATTGCGATTCTCCCCTCTTTCGTGTCACGACTGGCCGTTCAATGCACACATGACCCTATGGCAATTTCGTTGAAATGGCGCGGAAAATCGACTAAAATAAGGTGTTAGGCCCGCGATTATGCATGCGCAGAAGGAGCCCCGCCTATGGACTCAATTGGAACTGTACGTATTGCCAGCATCGAAGAAGAGATGCGGCAATCATATCTCGATTACGCCATGAGCGTCATCATCCAGCGCGCCCTCCCGGATGCGCGGGATGGATTGAAGCCTGTTCATCGTCGCGTGTTGTACGCGATGAACGAAATGGGTCTGCGCAGCAATACCCGCTATCGCAAGAGCGCCGGTATCGTCGGTGAGGTGATCAAAAGCTACCACCCTCACGGCGACCAGGCAGCCTACGATACGCTGGTGCGTATGGCGCAGGATTTCTCGCTTCGCTACCCTCTCGTGGATGGCCAGGGCAACTTCGGTTCGGTCGATGGCGATAGCGCCGCGGCCATGCGCTATACCGAAGCCAAGCTCACACCCCTCGCTGACGAGATGATGGTGGATATCGACAAAAACACCGTCGATATGATCCCCAACTACGACAACTCGATGATGCAGCCAGCGGTGCTGCCTGCGCGTGTGCCCAATCTGCTGATCAACGGCAGCGCTGGTATCGCTGTCGGTATGGCCACAAATATCCCGCCGCACAATCTCGGTGAGATTTGCGATGCCGTACGCGCTGTCATCGAAAATCCTGATATCGATATCGAGGAACTCCTCAAGATCGTACCGGGTCCGGATTTCCCAACCGGAGGCACGATTCTCGGTCGCGAAGGTATCAAGGCGGCCTATGCCACCGGACGCGGTCGCGTAGTCATGCGTGCCAAGGCTTTTACCGAAGAGCAGGATCGCGGCGGTCGCTTCCAGATCGTCGTGACCGAACTGCCCTATCAGGTGAACAAGGCCAACCTGCTCGAGAAGATCGCCGATATGGTGCGCGAGGGCAAACTCGATGGCATCAGTGGTCTGCGCGACGAGAGTGATCGCACCGGTATGCGCATGGTGATCGAGCTTAAGCGCGATGCCCAGCCGATTAAAGTGCTGAACAATCTCTTCAAGCACACCCAGCTGCAGCAGACCTTCGGCGTCAATATGCTCGCTCTGGTCGAGAAAGGCACACAACCACGTGTGCTCACACTCAAGCGGGCGCTGAACGAGTTCATCAGCCATCGCCAGGAAGTCATTACCCGTCGCACCGAGTTTGAGCTTGATCGCGCCCGTCGCCGCGCGCACATCCTCGAAGGTCTCAAGATCGCGCTCGATAACATCGACGAAGTGATCGCCACCATCCGCCGTTCGCGCGATACCGATACCGCCAGAAAGAACCTGATGAAGGGGTTCAAGCTGAGCGAACTCCAGGCGACGGCGATTCTGGAGATGCGTCTGGCGCGTCTGGCAGCCCTGGAGCGCCAGAAAATCGAAAACGAATACAAGGAGGTGCTCGCCACAATCGAGTACCTTGAAGGGCTTCTGGCGAATCCTGAGCGCATCCTCGATCTGATCAAGGATGATATGACCGATCTGAAGACACGCTTCGGCGATGCCCGTCGGACCCGTATTCAGGACTTCGGCGGCAATATGTCCGAAGAGGACCTGATTCCGGAAGTCGATGTGTTGGTGACAATCACAGAGAAGGGCTACATCAAGCGCGTGGCCAGCGATGTCTTCCAGCAGCAAGGCCGAGGCGGCGTGGGCAAAAAGGGCGGCACGGCGCGCGAGGAAGATGCTCTGCGCGATATCGTTACCGCCAACACCATGGATTCGCTATTGGTCTTCACCAACCGTGGCCGTGTCTATCAAACCAAGGTCCACGAGCTGCCGGATAGCAGTCGTACGGCCAAGGGACTCCCGATTCAGAACGTGGTGAACATGTTGCCCGGCGAGTCCGTGACCACGATGCTGACGATTCGAGAGTTCGAGCCAAATCGCTTCCTCTTCTTCGCTACACGCGGGGGTACGGTGAAGCGTGTGAGCCTGGATCAGTTCAAGTCGGTGCGATCAAATGGCCTCATCGCGATCACGCTGGATGATCACGATGAACTCGCCTGGGTACGCCAGACTGATGGCCACAGCGATGTGATTCTGGTCACCACCGGTGGCCAGGCGATTCGCTTCAAGGAGACCGATGTCCGCCCAATGGGTCGACCAGCGGCCGGTGTCATCGGAATCCGCATGGATCCAGGTGATTCGGTGATCGCCTTCGAGGCAATCGAGCCGGACCACGATCTGCTGGTGGTGAGCGAACTTGGTCTGGGTAAGCGCACTGATATCGATGAATATCGCTCTCAGGGTCGCGGTGGCAAGGGTATTCAGGCGATGCGCCTGACCGCCCGCACCGGCAAGATCGCGGGTGCGGTGATGGTGCAGGAAGATGACACCGTGGTGATGATGAACTCCGCCGGTGTGGTCATCAAGATGTCGGCTGCCAGCATTAGTCGTATCGGTCGCACCACGCAGGGAGTACGCCTGCAACGACTGGACGACGGCCAGACGATCAAGTCTGTTACCGCCGAAGCACCGAAAGATCCGGCTGCGGCTGCGCGTTTGGCAGAGATTCCGGATTCCGAGTAACGAGTAGCAGCAACGAAAACGACCCAAGGACATTTCTCCTTGGGTCGTTTTTTTGCATCTGTTGCCTGTTACCAGTGATGCTACTGGGTCATACGCGGCACTGTCGCAACTTCACCGTTGCCGTAGCGTACGAGATCGCGCACGGAGCGCACCCAGTTTGCCAAACTCGGCATACCTACAGTCAAGCCAACAGTCGTTGCCAGAAGAACGAAGAAGAGCAGTTTGGAGGCGGTGCCGGCACCGGTGGGGAAGATCGGCGAGCTATCCGCAAGCGGCAACACCAGGAACTCCAGCGCCAGTGCCACGGGCGCCACCAACATGGGATAGGCGCTCGGCAACATACTGGCGACCACAGTCAACACGCTGCTGGCCAGGAAAACGATCGTGGCAATAATCAACGCGGTGCGCAAACTCACGATCTCGGTGGCTCCGGCGAAGAATGGCACCAGCATCGCGGCCGGAAGGAAGAGAACCCCCGCATACTCGGGATCGTCCACACTCATCCACGCGGCAGCCAATGCCAACGCGCCCAGAACCAAAACAACCGTGAGCGTAGAAATTAGCGGCATCGTGAGCGTACCGTTCCCCCACTCCACAAACGGCACACGCAGATAACTCTGACGCACAATCAGAAGTGGATAGAAGACACCAACAGCCGCCAGATTGAGGAGTGCGGATCGCTTCCACAAAGGATGAACTGCGGAATCAGCTACCGCGTAAAGTGCGACCGATGGCGCCAGGACAAAGAGAGCCCAAACCCCGGTCAGAAATGTCAGTCGTTCAATCAGAATTGTCGCAAAGAGCAATGAGAATGCCATCACCATCGTTGGTACGCATTGCTCTAGTACATCTCGCAGACCGGGCAGGACTATTGGCGACCACTTCCAGGCACCGTTACCCTGCCGATGGGATTGTTGTCGCTGGCGACGACGAGCCGGGGCGGCCACCGAGGTCACCACATCGGCCGAGATTGCTCGTGTCTGAATAGATGTTTCTACAACCTCGTCGCGTTGCAAGCGAGGTCGACGCCGAACGGGCGGATTTGTCCGTCGCGGCTGTTGAGCGGGTGCGTCATCGATATCGTAGACGATCTCCAGAGGCTCGATCCTCTCGGATCGCATCTGACTGGGATGTCCATCCTGCAGGCGGTGACCTGCGCGTCGCCGTTGAGGTCGTGTCGTCTCTCGCTGTGCCTGGTTCGGCAACTCGGAGAAGCGGCTCTGAACGACCATGTCATTGGCTGACCGCTGGTCGAAGTTCGCATCCAGGTTGCTTTCCGCCCAATAGTCGAAAGGCATAAACTCCTGCACGGGCGGATACAAATCTGTATCCCTGCCGTACGGATCGCCGGGCAAATCGGGCATGATCGTATGTGGATGGTCATCCTGGCCGGAATATTGCGGCACGGGCACGAACTCCTGACGGTGTGCGGGACGATACACAAGCGATCTGCGGGATCACGAGCATACGTCCGCCAGAGAGGTCTGTTTCAGGATGTCACCCACGCGGGTGAACCACCTGTTTGTAGGCACAGTGTAGACGGCCTCCATCGCCATTTCCAGCGTGGTTATCAGGGTTTTCCGCAATTGTCAGCCCTGAACGTACCACAATGTTATGATGTAAACTGCGTACGAACGGATGCACGTACGAGCATTTTCGGGAGGGTGAGAATTGGTTAGCGATAGTGCCAATTTCCTGCTGCAACAGATCGGCAATTTCCTGCTTGATCTGGGTAAGGTGGTGCTCATCCTTTCGCTCTATCTCGGGATTGCCTGGTTATTCAACCATCTGGTGAATGGCCGCTTACGGTCCAGTCCATTCTTCAATCGCTATGGCAAGAACGGTTCCCTCTTCGCCTTCCGGTTAGCGACCGTCACGGTTTACATTATCGCCATTCTGGCGGCGCTCTCCCGTTTGGGTGTTGATACCAGCGGCATTCTGACGTTGGTTTCAGCGTTCACGGTCGCCATCGGTCTCTCGATGCAGGATGTCTTGCGCAACCTCTTCGCCGGGATGTTTATGTTGGCAGAGAAGCCTTTTTCAGTCGGTGATCGCATTATCGTTCGCAACCAGTCAGGCACCGTTCAAGGTATTGATGTGCGCACCACCATGATTCGGACAGATGATGGCGCGCTGTTGATGGTTCCGAATCAGATTCTCTTCACGGAGATTCTGCAGAACGATAGTCGCTTCAATCGCAAGGCAGCGCGTTTCCTTATTACGAGCAAACTCAACGGAGAGGAACTTGTCCGCCGCACCCATGCCATCGTCGCCGATCTCGAAGGTGTCCAACTCTTACCGGATAGTCTGCAGTTGGTGGAACATAGCGAAGAGCTTTCGAAATGGCAGGTGACCTTCACTGTCAATGGTCGGAAAGCCGCGACGCATCAGCAGTTGGCCGACGCACTCATTGCGAAGTTACCTGACTGCGCCATCGCCAGGGTAGATTCCTGATGGACCCATTACGCATCGGTATCCTGGGCGGGACCTTCGACCCCATCCATATCGGCCATCTTGTGATGGCAAGCTATGCGATCGACGCGCTGAATCTGGACTCCGTGTGGTTTATGCCCGCGCAGAGCCCACCCCACAAACACGGAGAGATCACGCCGGCAGAGCATCGTGCCGAGATGGTCCGACGCGCAGTCGCGCTCGATTCGCGCTTTCAGTTCAGCAATCTGGATCTGCAACCCACTGGTCCCAGTTATACGGTCGATCTTCTCAAGCGAATATTGGAGGTCGTGCCGCACGCCCACCCCGTCTTCCTCATGGGTGCTGATTCACTACGCGGTTTGCCAACGTGGCGCGATCCCGAGGGGATCATCGCATTGGCGGAAATCGGAGTGGCAGAACGTCCCGGAACCACAATCGATGAATCTGTTCGTCACGGTGTAACAGGCCTGGCTGCACGGCTTTCTGAGTTCGATTCGCCGCTCATTGAACTCTCCTCCACCGAGATTCGGGAACGACGGAAGAAGTCACTCTCCATTACCTATCTGGTGCCAGAGGATGTTGAGGACTACATCGTCGAAAACGGACTCTATCGCTAGCGAAAACAGCGCTACACCTGCACGTTTCTACGGAAATATGGGATAGTTTCATCACGGAGTGTGGCACGTGCACAGGGGCACGTGCCGTTCCACGTACAGGACCCATCCAAGGGGAGGGAGCAATGTTTCTATATCTGTTGCCGGTGATCGTTTTCGGTCTCATCGGCATCGGCTTTGCCTGGTATCTGGCAAAGGAAGTTCTGGCCGCAGACCAGGGCACACCGGAGATGCAGGACATCTCCAATCGCATCTACCAGGGTGCTGTGGCCTATCTGACCCGCCAGTATCAGACCATCTTCGCGCTGGCCGTTGTGGTCTCTATCGTCATCGGTAGTTTGGTTTACGTCTTCGAGCACGAACACCAAACCGCCCGTGGCGTGATCACCGCACTCGCCTTCCTGGCCGGTGCGCTGCTCTCCGGTATCTCCGGCATCATCTCGATGTGGGTGGCCGTGAAGAGCAATGTTCGAGTGGCAGCTGGCGCTGTCAAGGGCACAGGACCGGCCATGACCATCGCACTGCGCGGTGGTGCCGTGAGCGGCTTCCTCGTGATCGCGCTCGGCATGCTCGGTCTGCTGGGCGTCTACGGTATCGTCTATCAGTTCGCCGAGTCCAGCCAGGGCTGGGCAACCGTCGCCGAGACCCCATTCTGGATCGTCGGCTTCGGTTTCGGTGCCAGCTTCGTCGCGCTCTTCGCGCAGCTCGGTGGTGGTATCTACACCAAGGCTGCCGATGTCGGTGCCGATCTGGTTGGTAAGGTAGAAGCTGGTATTCCTGAGGACGATCCGCGCAACCCGGCTGTAATCGCTGACCTCGTTGGCGACAACGTGGGCGACTGCGCTGGTCGTGGTGCGGACATCTTCGAAAGCTCTGCTGCCGAGATGACCGGCGCTATGATCCTGGGTGTCGCACTCTTCAACGCTGCTGGTGGCACCAGCAACGACAAGAATCTGATCTTCATCTTCTTCCCGTTGGTGCTGGCCGCGTTCGGTCTATTGGCCTCCATCCTCGGTGTGATGAGCGTCCGCCCGGCGCAGATGACTCAGAAGCCGATGGCCGAACTGAACAAGGGCTTCTATATCACGGTCGCCACGGCTGCCGTCATGTTGGTGCTGATCTGCCAGCTGCTGCCGTACGGCAAGTGGGAGTTCGCTCTCTGCGGACTCGTCGGTTTGGCGACATCCATCGCCTTCCTCTTCATCACCCAGTACTACACGGAGAGCAATTTCCGACCGGTGAAGGGCATTGCCGAGGCCAGCAAGACTGGTCCAGCCACCAACATCATCAGTGGTATCTCCGTTGGTTTTGAGACCACCGGTCTGCCGGCTATCGTGATTGGTATCGCCCTCTTCTGCAGCTTCACCCTCGGCAAGAGCGTGGACGAGTTCGCTGGCATCGGTGCTTCGGCCGGTATCTTCGGTACCGCTGTTGCCACCATGGGCATGCTCATGACCGCCGCCTACATTCTCGCGATGGATACCTTCGGTCCGATCACGGACAACGCCGGTGGTATCGTGGAAATGAGCGATGCGCCAGAAGAGATCCGCGACGTGACCGACGCCCTCGATAGCGTCGGCAACACCACCAAGGCACTCACCAAGGGCTATGCCGTTGGTTCGGCCGCACTGGCTGCCTTCCTGCTCTTCTCCGCCTTTATTGACGAGGTTGCCCGCTTCGGTGGTGCCGCCGGTAAGGATGTTTCCGCTGCCGTCAATCGCGTCGTCAATTTGGCTGAGCCGAAGGTCTTTATCGGTGCACTCATCGGTGCCGCGCTGGTCTTCGTCTTCAGTAGCTTCGCAATGAGCGCAGTCGGCCGTGCCGCTACTGCCATGATTGAGGAGGTGCGCCGTCAGTTCCGCGCCGATCCGGGAATCATGCAGGGCACCAGCCAGCCAGACTACCGCGCTTGTGTGGACATTTCCGTCCGCTCCGCGCTGCGCGAGATGATTCTGCCAGGTAGTCTTGCAGTGATCGTGCCGGTGATCGTGGGTGTGCTTCTCGGTTGGGAAGCCGCTGCCGGTATGCTCATGGTCGGTACGATCGTTGGTGTGCTGATGGCACTCGTCATGAACAATGGCGGTGGTGCCTGGGATAACGCCAAGAAGTCGATCGAGGCCGGCCTGCTCACCGATGCCGATGGCAAGGTGCTGGGCAAGGGCTCCGATGCGCATGCTGCTGCCGTGGTTGGTGACACCGTAGGTGATCCCTGGAAGGACACCGCTGGTCCGAGCCTCCACGTGCTGGTGAAGCTGCTCGCCACCATTACATTGGTGTTGGCTCCACTCTTCATCTAGTAGGCACAGTTAGCCAAGTCATACTACAGTTACCGGGGGCCAAAATGGCTCCCGGTTCTGTTTTCATCACAACACTGGACTATGCATGACCGCAACAGCGAAATCGATTGGCATTATCGGCGGTGGCTACACCGGATTGACAGCCGCATTGCGTCTCGCTCAGGCGGGTCACAATGTCACGGTCTGGGAGCGAGGTGATTTCGGTGGGCAGGCCGCGACCATACCGCTCGGCGATACTCGCATCGAGATCTTCTACCATCACCTCTTTCAGAGCGATACGCACATTCAGGCGCTCGCTACAGAGCTTGGCATCGGCGACAAACTCATGTGGCTGCCCAGCAATGTCTCCTACTTCGCCGATGGACGATTACTGCCTCTGAATGGGGCTTTGGATCTGCTCAGGTTAAACATCATTCCAATCTGGGACCGCGTGCGGGTAGGACTGGTAACCCTGTGGCTGCAACTCCAAAAGGACTGGAAGAAATACGAGGGGATTACTGCCGATGAGTATCTGACCAAGATGCTGGGGCGGAACGCGTATGAGAAGACGCTCGGTGCCCAGCTCAAGGCCAAGTTCGGGAGCTATCACGATCGTGTCAGCATGGTCTGGTTCTGGGGCAAGATCTGGCTGCGCACGAAGAGCCGCAAGAATCCGCTTGAGCAAGAGAAGCTCGGCTACTTCAAGGGGAGCTTTCAGGTGGTTGCCAATGCACTGGTGCAGGCCTGCCGCGATGCTGGTGTAACGATGTCTGATCACACCGGGATCACCTCACTCGAGCAATCTGGTGATGGCTGGGTGGTCAACACGCATTCCGGTGCCGAACACGTCGATATCGTGCTCAGCACGACACCAAGCACGATCTTCCAGAAGCTCGTTAGCGGCCTTTCAACCGATTACCGCACCCGTCTCAACGCTTTGGAATACGAAGGTGCGATTGTCACACTGCTGGAGCTTGATCACGCACTCACCGATACCTACTGGATGAATATCGCCGACCCTGAGATGCCATTCACCGCGGTAATCGAGCACACCAACTTTGTCGGACCCGAGAACTATGGTGGCAGACATTTGGTCTACCTCAGCAAGTATGTCGAACAGAATCACCCCTACTTCGGTCTCACGGACGACCAGATCATGACGGAGTATCTGCCGCATTTGCAGAAGCTGAATCCAGCCTTCTCGTCTGACTGGATCAAACGACGCTGGATCTTCCGCGAACGCGCGGCACAGCCGATCACGCCATTGCACTACTCCGAGAAGATTCCCGACTTGAAGACACCGCTGGACAATCTGTGGCTGGCGAACACAACCCAGATCTATCCGGAGGATCGCGGCACGAACTACGCCGTGCGCCTGGGCGAGGATGTTGCGCGGAGAATTCTGGCGGAGATGTAACGCGGTGCTACCGCCGCGTCCATATCACGCTGGCATCCGCAACGATCAGATTAAGCGCTCCTGTACGCTCCAGATGCGCCAGATATGCCTGCACGGTTGGTCGTAGCAGGTAGTAGGCCTGAGCATCGGCAATGGTCACATTCATGTGTTGGAAGAGTTGCTGACAGATCTCATCGGCCAACATGGGGCGATCAACGATCTCGAGAATGGTGGTGATCACGCGCTCAATGGCCGCCAGATTCAGATCGACAAGTGAGTTGATGTCATCCAGTATCGGACCATGCCCGGGCACAATCTTGCGGGCCTGGACACCTCTGGCGAACTCAAGTGCCTGCAGATGTTCTGTGAGTCCGTAAAGATATGGGATCGGATACTTCTCCAGTGTCGCTTCCGGAAAGACAACGTCGGCACAAAAAAAGACATCGTCGATGACGTAGCCAAGCTGGTTCATCGAGTGTCCTGTGAGAGAGTGCGCGGCAAAGTTCACACCGGCAATCTCGTTCTCGCCCAGATGGACGAGACCATCGACCGGACCAGCCTCCGCGACAAGAAACGATGTGCGGATGGCATCGGCGGGATCAGCACCACCATAGAGCATGATCGGCTGCATCAGCGGATGCCGCAGTGTCATCTCATCCAGATCGGGAGCGTATACCGGTGCGCCAGTGCGCTTGACCAGAAAGGCATTGCCACCAAAATGGTCGGCGTGTCCGTGGGTATTGATAATGGCGGCGATATCCGTCTTCAAATCCTCGCGCACAAACCGCAGTAGCTTGCGCGCGGGGGTATCGTTGAGTCCGGTATCTATCACCACAGCGCGGCCATCGTCCGCGATCACGACACCGATATTCGTACCGCCCGGTAACACAAAAACACGTTCCGTCAGTTGCTCCGCCATGTCAGGTCCTCCTCTATGGAACTATAATCTTGCCGGTAGAATATGGCGCGGGCAACGAAAGGATTCGGTAGTGAAGCACATTCTGGCGGTAGATCAGTTCGAGCGTCCGTGGCTGGAAAGTCTCTTTACCGAAGCTGATCGCATGCGCGATCTCCCCCGTGATGCCGAGCCATTACGCGGCAAAATCCTCGCCACCATCTTCTACGAACCAAGTTCACGCACCCGACTTAGCTTCGAGAGCGCGATGATGCGCCTGGGTGGCAATGTGATCAGCACCGAAAATGCCAGCGAGTTCAGTTCTGCGATTAAGGGTGAGACGGTCGAAGATACGATGCGCATGGTCTCCGGTTATGCCGACGCCATCGCGATCCGCCATTTTGAGGAAGGTGCGATCGCCCGTGCGGTCACAGTTTCGGATGTGCCTATTCTCAATGCTGGCGATGGCCCGGGAGAGCATCCTACGCAAGCCTTGCTCGATCTCTACACGATCCACCACGAGATAGGTCGGATAGACGATATCCACATTGCGATGGTGGGTGATCTGAAATACGGCCGTACGGTACGCTCGCTCAGTCTGCTGCTGCGTCAAACCAACAATTGCCACATCACGTTTGTCGCGCCTAATGCCGTACGCATGCGGGATGATATCAAGGATGCGCTGGATGCCGCTGGTGTCCATTGGCAAGAGGAGAGCGATCTGCATGCTGCAATGGAGAATGCAGATGTGGTGTATCAGACGCGCATCCAGAAGGAACGTTTCGACAGCGAATCCGATTACGAGGCCGTGAAAGGCACCTATGTGATTGATGCCGAAGCCATGACTCACCTTCCCGCACACGCCATCGTGATGCATCCATTGCCGCGTGTGGACGAGATTGCGACCGAAGTGGACACTGATCCCCGTGCTGCTTACTTCCGTCAGGCGCGAAACGGCGTCTTCGTGCGCATGGCGCTGCTGAATCAGCTGTTAGGCTGAGTTCTTCCGGGTACGTGGTTTGGGGAGAGCCTCCGGACCGAGACGATGTCGTGGTCGCAAACGATTCCATTTGCTGAATCGCGATTGCCGCTCGTGCAGGATCTGAAAGAGACCAATGCCACCCACGACTCCGGCCATGACCAATAGCACATTGACCACGCCGAAGATATCTGCCGCAGCAGCGGCAAAGAAGATCGGCACAAAGGCCACCGTGTTGCTAATGGTGAAGAAGGTGGCGTAGACGCGCGCGCGAATCGCTTCGTGGCTGCGTTCCTGCAGCATGGTCTGACTCGGGACCAGAATAAAGGCGTTGCAGATACCCAGAACGGCAGCGAATGCACCCACGATCCAGACAACCGTGGTCACATTGGCATCGCCCAGCGTAAGCGTATCCAGCACCCGCCTGGTTAGCGCCATACCCAACATCATCAGACCGGCCATCATCATGCTGATACTGATCAGCCATTGGCGACCAATGCGGCGCACAACTCGTGGCACGGTGAGCACACCAATGAGAATACCGGCACCGGCCGGAGCAACCACGAGGCCGATATCCTCCTTGCCCAGCCCGATGACATCTGTGACGAACTCAGGGCCAAGCGTCGCGATGGTGAGGAAGGTCGTGCTGGCGAGGGTAAGATAGCCGATCGCCTTCATCAGCGCAGGATCCTGAAGGATGTAGACCAGTCCCTCCTTCATGTCGCTCCAGAGCCGCTGCATTGGCTGAATCTCAGACTCGCCGACCTTCTGCACCGGTTTCGGTGTGTTCGGCAGGGTGAAGACAAGCGCGGCCGCCAGCAGATAGGCAACCACCGAAGCGGCAAAAAGTTGATCCACACCCATAATGCGAATCACGATGGGACCAGCAGCGGCGAAGCCGATGAGTTGGGCAGCCGTATTGGTGAGATTGAAGAGCGCATTGGCGCTCATCAGCTGATCACGACGGGCGACTAACGGAATGGTGGCACCAAGCACCGGTGCAAAGAACTGACCAGCGATACCAAAGAGGAAAGTCACCACGTAATAGGCGAGCAAAATGGTTTCGACATGCCAACCCGGGCGGATCGCGAGAAAGAGCAGCACGGCAAAGGCGCGGGCGACATTTAGCACCGCCATAAGCAAGCGCTTGTTGGCACGGTCGGCCAACACACCGGCTACCGGGCCAAAGAGCACCGCTGGCAAGGAAAATGCGAGGATGACAAGACTTATAGCGGTATTGGCATTCGGGAGGCTGTGAACCTCCACCACCTCGCGCACACGTAAGAGGAGCGCGAAGTTCACCATATTCTGGAGGATTTGGGTAACAGCCTGAATCAGCCACAAGCGCATGAAGACGCCATTACGCAGCACATCACCCATGCCACCCGGCTGCTTCTCGCCGGCGCTCACTGCGCATCCTCCGGGGCGACATATTCTGGTCCGCGGCTGACAAATGTCTTCAATCGCCGCTCCAGCTCGCGCCGTGGTAGCAGAACTCGCCTGCCACAGGTAGTGCAGACGAGTCCTATATCGGCGCCCAAACGAACCACGGTCCACTCATAGCCGCCACAGGGGTGGGGTTTGCGCAAGCGGACCACATCATCCAGGAAGAATGGTACAGGCTCTTTCAGGGTCACCACCGATGACTACATGAGACCAGGAATCTTGATGCCACCGGTAATGGCACTCATCTTCTGTTCGTTCAACTTCAAGGCCTTGTCCATCGCGTCGGTGACAGCGGCAAGTACCAGATCTTCCAGCATCTCCACATCATCCGGATCGACGGCGGAGGGATCAATTTTGACTGACTTCATCTCGCGCTGACCAGTGACTTCAACGGTAACAACGCCGCCACCAGCGCTTCCCTGCACAATCGTCTCTTCCAGCTCCTGCTGAATCTTCATCATGCGGTTCTGCATCTGCTGGATCATTTTCATGTTCGGTTGCATGGAATCTCCTGACCGGGCATGGCTGCCCACAATGAACTATTGGGAAAGTATAGACCGTCAACCGCTGCGTCTGGCCCGATACTCATGGACGCGTTGAAGCATGGCGCGGGCGTTCGCCAGGCTCTCGGGTGTCGAGGGAATACCGTCCAGCATCGCTGCGAGCTCATCCTCGCGACTGAGAGGATCAAGCTCCTCGACTTCGCTAACAATCCGGCCATCCTGCTCCTGTTTCACAATGCGGAAGTGCTTGTCGGCGAAGGCAGCAATCTGGGCGAGATGGCTGATAACGATCACCTGATGGCGATCGGTAAGGCTCCAGAGCTTCTCGCCAACCATCTGTCCCGAGCGCCCGCCGACACCAACATCGATCTCATCGAAAACGAGTGTCGGTGTCTCATCAACCTCGCTCAGGATCGATTTGATCGCGAGCATGATCCGCGCTGTTTCACCACCCGAGGCGATCTTGCCGAGCGGTTTCAACGCTTCTCCAACATTTGGAGCAATGAGAAAGGAGATGAGATCGATACCGGTTGAATCGACCGCCACAACGCGGCCATCATCAAGCGGCAATCCGTGGGCATCCTCGTGTTGCTCCACACGAATCTCGATATCAGCACTACCCATGCGCAGATCAGCAATGCTGGCCTGAGTTGCCTCCGCGAGAGCATGGGCGGCTCGCTGACGGGTAGCGGAGAGATCGACCGCCAGCCTGGCGGCAACGGCTCGCGTTTCCTCCAGCCTGGCGGCAAGCTGCTCCGGATCAAACTCACCCGCAGAAAGCTCCGCCAGCTCACTCACCGCAGCATCGCGAAACGCGATGACATCCTCCAGCGTGGCTCCATACTTGCGCCGCAATGTCTGCAGGCCGGCAAGTCGATCATCGACCCACAACAAGCGCTCAGGATCGCTTTCGACACCTTCAGCATAGTCACGAATATCGCGAGCCAAATCCTCGGCAAGCACCAATAGCTCGGTAGCACGTTCACCTAACGGCTGTGCACCCGTGTCCATCGCGCCCACAGCCAGGGCATCGTGTTCGGTTTGCCGAAGGAGCGTGATGGCGTTGATTTCACTGGCGTCGCCGATCAACGCCTCGACTGCGCTCAACGCGTGCAAGCGCAGAGCATCGGCGTTCTGAAGCACATCGCGTTCGCGTACCAGGGTACTGTCCTCCCCCGGGACCGGAGCGATCTCATCGATTTCGTTGATTTGGTATTGCAGCAGATCGCGGCGTTGCTCACGTTCTCGAGCACCGGCGCTCACATCCTGCAGCGCCTTGCGTGCAGCACGCCAATCAGCAACGGCGAGAGATACCGCCTCGCGCTGCTCCTCCAATCCCGCATAGCGATCGAGAATCCGACGTTGCTCATTGGCATCGAGAATGCGCAGGTGATCGCTTTGCCCATGAATATCAACCAGTAGAGATCCCACTGCACTCAACTGCCCCGCTGGAACCAGCCGACCGTTGATGCGGGCAGTAGAACGACCGCTTACCTGAATCTCGCGGGTCAGAATTAACGGATCGACCGGATCGCATTCAATACCGATCTCGTCGAGCACATCAAGCACGCGTTCGAAGCCCACCGCGGGCAATTCGAACTGGCCTTCCACCAGGGCAGACTTTTCGCCGGTACGAACGAGATCGCTGCTGACGCGCGCACCCAGCACGGCACCAAGGGCATCGAGCAAAATCGATTTACCCGCTCCCGTCTCACCGGTAAGGGCATTCAACCCTTCCTGAAAGCGGATGCGCGTCTGCGCGATGATAGCGAGATTGGAGATCGTGAGCTCTACGAGCATCGCTGCCCCTACTCGACCTCGAGTACCGTCTGCGGATCCCATTCCTGCACGGCAATGGGGCGATGCTCCATCTCACTCATAAAGTGATACCGCTCCATAACCTCCAGGATATCGGCAGCATTACGCGCGTTCCAGAGCGTGAAATGTCGCTCGTCATTCAGATCGGGAGAGAACGTCTTGATCCAGCGCGTGCGGGAGTCTTCCCCGGCATGGTCGCGGGCAAGATCAGCAAGATTGGATGGCGGAAAGAGTTCATCTTCGCCAACATCTTCACGAGGGGTATGAACAACGATGTAGAGAGGCATTCTGAACTACTCCTGATTCTGATCCTGATCATCATAGCGACGATTGCGACGCTGTCGGCGGCCATCAGCCTGCGGTCGATCATCACCTTCAAAACTGCGGCGAGAATCGCGTCGCTCACCGAGCACATCTGCTGCTGGCATCACCCGAATCTCGTTGGTTTCCTCAAGCCGGACAGTCACCAACTCCTTCAACACCTGCAAGGAGATCACCGTGCCTGGCCCTTCACCGGTATTCACGGGTGTACCGAGGCGCGGGAGAATACGCTTGGCCTGACGGTATTGCTCGTTCTCGTAGCTCAGACAACAGAGCAACCGCCCACACAAACCGCTGACCTTGCTCGGATTCAGACTGAGGTCCTGGTTCTTGGCCATGCCCATGTTGACATCCGGATAGTACGGCAGCCAGGAAGAACAACAAAGGGATCGCCCACATTTGCCGAGTCCACCAATCAGGCGAGCCTCATCTCGGGGGCCAACCTGGGTCATGCTCACATTGACGTTGTACTCGCCGCGTAACCAGTTCTGGAGATCCTGCACTGCTGACGCATGCTGTTCGCCGGAGGTATAGCTAAATGTCAGCTGCGAGCCATCGAAGTTGAACTCTGCCGCAATCGCTTTCAGCTTGTAGTTATTTTGGCGAATGTGGTTACCGGCCCGCTTCACCACCTCGGCACTCAGCGTGCGCCGATCTTCGATCAGCTGTACATCGTCATCGGTGAGCACACGCTCGATCGGCTGCAAATCACCGTCGAGTTGATTGAGAAGCATCTGCCGTGGCGAGATAACCACGCGTGCCGCTTCCTGGCCACGTGATGTCCGCACAACCACCCATGTGCCATGAGAAATGTTGTTGTCGTCAACAGCGTAGAAATAGACGCGGCTCGAATCACGGAAGCGCACACCCACACAGGTGGCGGCATCGCCTCCCAATGCAGTCACGGCTTCGTGTTCCGTATGGCAATTGCAATTGCCTACCTCTTCACCGTTTTCCAGCCGTTCCTTGAACCGCTCACGCGCAAACGCACGGGCTTCATCCACACTTCGCTGCCAGGGCTTGTTGGGATCTACTGTTGCGAACTCTGCCATTGCAGCACCATTGTTTGTAGTGCCAGTTTCGGACGCACATTCGCATCCAGATCACTGAAACACATCTCGATACTCTTCAACGCCTGCACCGCTGTGGTGACTCTGTCGAGATCCGCCGCCTCCAGGCCGCTCGTCAGATCGTGTCGCCATGCATGTTGCAGGGCTGAGAGTCGCACGAACACGGATTCCCGATCCTTCGAGAATGCCTCTCCGAGTTTCGTGGCCTCAATAAGTTGATTATACCGGTCTGCCTCAATCCAGCGTCGCGCTTCTTCGGTACGAAGGCGCCGGTCATCCAGCATCGGTGGATTCTGCGAGGCCAGAATGGCCCAACCGGGGCGCCCCTCGCTCATCTGCGAGATCTCATGCGCAAGTGCTGACTCAATCCCGCGTGCTTCCAGGCCGCTGGCGATAATGAATTCCTGCACAGGTTGAAATTGCACGGTTGCGGCTCGACTCCGGATTGTTTCCAAAAGGATCTCGGCATCGGTCGTCAGGAGCAGGATCACCGCATACGGTGGTGGTTCTTCCAGCGTCTTAAGGAACGCCTCCTGGGCAGTCTCCTGCATCGTCTCGACATCATCGACAATGATGACTCGATAGGTGCTCTCGAACGGCCGCATGGCCAGGCTAGCAGAAATATCCCGCACTGTAGCGATGTTGAGCGAAAGATTCTTCGAGGTCGAGGCCTTCTCCGCGGCTGCCTGCTGACGTTGCAGATTCCACTCGCTGACAT
The DNA here is from genome assembly GCA_020432165.1 of Thermomicrobiales bacterium. Lineage (GTDB taxonomy): Bacteria > Chloroflexota > Chloroflexia > Thermomicrobiales > UBA6265 > UBA6265. Next base: position 23,071 of record JAGQGU010000053.1, on the reverse strand, counting down.
CCGGGTGCGTACCGCGAGCAATGCGCGCGCAATTCCGACAGCTTCTGCAAGGAACACCAGGTGATGGCGGGGCGGAACACATCAGAGCCTGTGCAAATGTGATAGCAGCGGTGCGCTTACCCAGATGCTCAAAGCCCGCGAAGATGTAGGCGTGCCGAGGACCGCGAATGGCTGCTGCCACGAGATCGCGAACGACATAATCATGCCCCCAAATGGGCCAGTCCGCCGGATTTCCGCTGGTTATAGATGCGCTCATGCCGAGTTTCGCTTCACCTGCGATGGCTTGGGTGCAGAGACACGCTTGGTCGGGCGTGGACGTCGATTCACCTGTTGCTTTTCAGGCTGCTCCACGCCTTCACCGGCACTGAGCAGATCAATCAGATGCTTCTTCTCATCGGTAGTGAATGTTGGATCAGCGGGCAGATCGCGCAGGAACTCTTCAAGCTCTTCAGCGTGCAGCACCGGATAATCTGGTTCGACAATCTCGAGTTCCGCTTTAGGGTGCAAGAAGACGGTCGCCGCCATCACATCCACTTCAAGCTGATTCTCAGCCAGCCATTTCTCCACCACCGGTACATTGCGATCGTTCTCAAAGCTGGGATTACCCAGCTGCGGGCCACTGAAACCAAAGAATCGACGGACGAGCCCGCCTTGCTTGGTCCAGGCCGATTTCTTCTGTCGGATCTGGCCATCAATCTCCTTGCCATTCAGGAGAAGCAGCCCTCCATTGTGGACAACGAGGTGATCGATCTCGCGACTCTTCCCGTCAACCTCCAACGAGGCATAGTGAACGATTGTGACCTGATCGGTCAGACCCTTCATGCGGGCATCAAGAATCTCATCGTTACGCGGATTTCGCGTCCAGCGTCCAACTCCTTGCATACCCATATTGAACAGGATGAAGCCACCGATCATAGCCACATAGGCAATGAGCAGGAATCCATCGATCATCGCCAAAAACATGGCGCTGGAGAGGATGACGAAACCGACGACGGCAAGCCATTTGCTTTTGGACTTCTGCTTTTTGATGTAGGAGGAATGGCGAACGATACGCATGGGTTGCAGGGATTCCTTCACAGTTGGCTGGTTGACGATAATTGCAACCGACCGTCTCAATTTCCGCGAGAGTGCGCGCCATTACGCGCTTAAGGGAGTGTACCAAAATGAGGGACTCAGAGATTGGAAGGGATGCCCAGTGAGGTCTCCAGCCATCGTCTGCCCGATGCCAACAGAATGATCACCATCAGACCGAGGAGAGCCGCCAGTGCGCCCGGAATGTGCATCTGGGGTCGCGCGACAATGGCATCGTCCTTACGAGTGACCAGCAACACTGCGGTTAGTACGATGATGCTGACAACCAGCCATGCAGACAGAGCCAGGAAGAGCGCCACCGGCACATAGAGCCATGCTGGAGCCCACCATAGAACCAATCCAATGAAAGGAAGTCCTGCTAACGGAACCATGAGATCGCCCCACGAACGTATGGCGGGTGCAGGTTCAGCGAGTTGCCAGACCGTTCCAGCAACGAGCCAGACCAGTACAACCGCAATAGCCATACCAGCGCCGTAGCCGGTGACAAGGCGGGAAGTGTTGGTCGTTTGCCAAGGATGCCAGGCTCCGATATCCGTGAGAAATGAGTTCGTTCCATCCAACGCCATCGATGCCAACAGGACCAGCAACGCAAGTAGATATGGCAGAGCTGGCTTGTCCTCGCAGAGCCACCGACCTCGCATCGCCAGATAGAGCAATGTCACACCTGCTCCACTGTAGATACCGGTCATACGGGCATCAAATGGCAAGAGATGTCCGCCAAAGGTAAAGGTGTGACCAGGTGTCTGTGCACATAGGCCGTGTAAGAGCAGACGAGAGTTGGTCACGAACCCGCCGGGCGCGAGGAGCAGCGCTGTCATTCCCACCAGCACGATCACTGACCATAACCAGTAGCGTTTGAAGGTGGACATGGTCGTCACACTTCCGGATTGTGCTTCATACGCAGTACCGGAATGATCGCCAATCCAACCAGGATGGCAGCTACCAGAAAGGTTTCCTGCATCACCTGTACACCGAGGGGCGTGATAACCTCGTTTACAAACTCCTGCTGACGCACAAAGTAGCTCGCGGTGCTCTCCCCTGCTTCCTGCACGATGGGATCGAGCCGACCTGTTAGTTGCTGCAGCCGATAGATGCCAGCAGTTGTGACAAGACTCATGCCAATGGTCATGCCCAATAGTCTGCAGAGTAGTGCCGTACTGGTGGCAGCCCCACGATTCGAATCATCGGCGGCATCCAGAGCCGTGGCACTGAGTGGTGCCATCAGCAATCCGACACCGGTACCTGCAATCGCCAATCCCGGCACCATGTGCCAGAGCGAATCACTACTAATCAGGAAATAGACCATACCCAAACCAAGCGCTGCCAAAATCACGCCCAGCCGCACCATCGTCCATTCGCCAATGCGTGCGCTCACGCCTCCGCTCACAAGCGCGAAGACAGCGATGGTGAGCGTAAGGGGGATCAACAACAGCGCCGAATCCCGACTCGAATTGCCGCTGCTCGTCAACGAAACCAACACCGGAATATTGACCATCGCAACCATCAACGCCGCACCAATGAGGAAGTTGGCACAGACCGTTGCGACGAAATAGCCCCGACGGAAGAGTTCCACCGGAAATACCGGATGCGAAGCACGACGCTCCCAGAGAACCAGGGCGATGAGGCCGAGAATAGAGATACCAATCAGCGGCCACATATACTCTGCCAGCGGATTGGGTGTACCACCAAACGCTCGTAGCCCCGTATTGACTCCGGCACCGTGATCACCGCCGGAGCTCAGCGCCAGATTGCTGGCGACAAGCACGATGGCGAGCAAAAGCGTACCGAGCAAATCAAGATCGCTCAGCGATCGTTGCTTCCGATCATCGGTTTTCGGGAATCCACGCCAGATAGCGATGAAGGCGAAGATGGCGACCGGGACATTCAGCCAGAACACCCATCGCCAGGGATCGTGATATGAGGGCACAATCGCGAGAATGGCGGCGCCCCAGGTCGGTCCCAGGACCCAACCGAGCGTCTCGACCGAGCTCACCAGGCCGATGCCAGCCAGCCGCATCCTCGCTGGCAACACATCACCCGCAAGCGCGACAGTGACCGGCAGGAGTCCGCCACCACCCACGCCCTGAATGACGCGTCCAATGATGACAGCACTCAATGAGTCCGCCATGGCCGCCATCACCGAGCCAATCGCAAAGATGATCAGGCAGGCCATAAAGGCTTTTTGGCGACCAATATGGTCACTCATCCGCCCGAAGATGGGAATAGCCACGACGTAGGCGATGAGATAACTATTAACGATCCAGATGTAGCGATCGAAATCGGCGGTGTTGATACCGAGATCACCGATCATGCCAGGCAGAATGCTGGCGATGACCGTGAGATCCACCGCGCTCACGAAACAGCAGAGCAGACCAGCGAGTATGGCCGGACTCGCCAACATTGTCCGGAATGTCTGGGCTATCGACGGGTTATGCTGGTCGTTCAATCTTCACGTCTTTGCCGTGGTCGCTCAAAGTCAGGGTCCAGGTAGCCGGATCCTCCAGATCCTCATCGGTTGGTTCCCCGATTTTGATGCGCAGGATATTGTTGTTCTCTTTATCGATCCACAGTTCCAGCGTCTGCTTTGTGCCGCGCATCGTACCGCTGGTCATCTTTTCGGTGACCGTACCGTCCACCGTCGCAGTGATATGCCACGCATCCCGACCATCAATCTCATCGGTGCCAACCACTTCCGGACTATCCATCCGACTCATAACCGGGCCAAGACCATCGGTATCGTCATAGAGAATCGCGGGGTTGTAACCAAACTCAGGTGGGCTAGTCACCCATTTGCCGGTGACGATATCCGTGATCCAGGCTTCCTCGCCGATGGTGATCATGCGGATGCTGATCTGCTGCACTCCTAGCACCAACGCGGTGAACGTCACATCCACCTTGTCTGGCCGCTGCATCACACCTTCCGCGCCAAGCAACTGGATGGTGCCGGCTTCGTCGACGTAAGTGGTGCCCTCGATCTCCATTTTGAAGCTCATGGAATCCGTGGCATCGAGTTGTGCACTCGCCGCGGTGAGAATATCTTCCACTACCGGTTCGTCGTCAGCGGTGGCGAGGAGCGGAAAAACCGCCAAAACAATGGTCAGAAAGAGAGAAGAAAGATATCGATTCATGCATGTGTCTCCTTCGCGAACTAGAGGCCCTGTCGACGCCACGGAAGCAGACTCATCCTCTTGGCACGTCGGTAGAGTGAGGTGAGCGCAACCAGATAAGTCGTACCCAGCAAATAGCTGGCCAGCGTATCCGTAGCCCAGTGGTGACCGAGATAGACACGGCTGATACCGACCAAACCGACGAGCCCCATCAGACCGCCAACGACCACGCGTCGTACGCTTTTGGTCTCAATCCAGAGTGCCGCCAGATAGGCGGCAAAGCCATATACACCTGTGTAGATGATGACATGTCCGCTGGGAAAACTGGTGCCACCGATATTGGCTTTGGTCACCTTCAGGTGCGGATATTTCGGACCCGGTCGCTCGCGCTTCACAATACGCTTGAAGATTGAGCTAACACCACCCGTACCCCAGGCCGCCAGCTGAAAAACTGCTTCAAGGCGATATCCCTTGATCCAGAGGATCGCAGAAATACCCGGCGGAATAATACGGCTCTGCGGCGGGAAGCCGGGCCAGCTAACGATGTGCATGAGGCGATCAAACCAACGATGCTTCTCACCCTCCACCTGCACCCGATGGGTAATTTCTGCATCCAGTTCAGCCGTCTCGCCCTTGCGCACCCGCATAAAAACTTGACTAAATGTAAGAATCGCAATCGCGCTCCACAGCAGTTTTGGTGCCTTCCGCGAGACACCTACCCGGTTGGGATCAAGCCGATTGTTCTTCTTGGTGGTAAGTAACCGGAGAATGAGCCTGAGCATGCCTACTCCACATCAATCGGCGAATCCAACTGCAATGCTACCCGAAGGAATCAGTGCGATGTGTTACGAATATCCGTCACGCAGGGCCGCGATGTTTTCGGCAATCGTGCTATCGGTGGCAAACGTTGCGCTACCGGCGACCAGGCTGCATGCGCCCGCCTCCACGACTCTGCGTACGGTATGGACGTTGACTCCGCCATCCACCTGCAATCGGCAATTCGGATTGATACGTTCGATCATCTCCCGCATACGGGTGATTTTGCCCAGGGTCTCTTCAATAAGGGTTTGCCCACCGAAGCCAGGATTGATTGTCATAACCAACACTTGATCAATGAACGGAAGCATTTCCTCTACCGCCACCACCGGCGTAGCAGGGTTTATCGAGATTCCCGCCTGTTTGCCGCAGGCCTTGATCGTCTGGACGACGCGATGCGCATGTGGAGTCGCCTCGGCGTGGAAGGTAATGGTATCTGCACCAGCTGCAGCGAACTCTTCGACCCAGCGGTCCGGATTCACGATCATCAGGTGGACATCAATCGGCAGCGATGTGCCTCGTCGCGTCGCCTCCAGCACCGGCAGGCCGATACTGATATTGGGGACAAAGACTCCATCCATCACATCGAAGTGGATATAGTCCGCACCGGCAGCCTCAAGCTCTCGCAATTGTTCGCCCAGGCGAAGGAAATCGGCGGAGAGCACAGAAGGTCCGATAATGACGGGCTGAGGCATTGATGCATCCTTGAACGCGTGCGTGGGTGCACGGAAAACGTATCCGCACTGAGTGTACGGTATCATCTGCCTGTACGGGCAAGCACCTGGTTCTATGGAGGAATCCGTTGAGTATCACTACATCCGAGCTTCACATGCAGGTCGGCGGCATTAGCCACACTGGCGGTCGCACCAATAACGAAGATGCGATCCTGCTGGAGACGATTTCTCCGAGTCCAGATCTTCCCGCGGGCGGATGGCTGTTGGCCGTAGCCGATGGTATGGGAGGTCACGACAACGGCGAGATGGCCAGCAATCTGGCGATCCAGACGCTGCGTGAACAAGTGCTGCAAAGTTCCCAGCCTGATGCGGCGCTCGCGCTGAAGCAGGCCTACCGCAAGGCAAACGAAGCAATCTACGACGCGGGTGGCGAAGCCACAGACAAGCATCCTGGCACGACGCTTGTGAGCGCGGTCGTGCGTGGCAAGTACGTGACGATCGCCAATGTCGGCGATTCCCGCGCCTATCTGATGCGCGCCAATCAGTTAACCCAGATCACGCAGGATCACAGCGTCATCGCCGAGCAATTGGCCAGCGGCGAACTGCGACCGGGCGCTCTGCCAGACAAGGAACTGCGGGGCAAACTGACTGCCGCTCTCGGCACGATGCCGGATCTGGAGCGACGCTTACCTGCCATTTACGAGATCGTGTTGCTGCCGGAGGACCGACTTCTGCTGTGCAGCGATGGTTTCTATGACGTGATGCAGAACACCGACTATCTCTCGCTCATGGGCACGGACGATGCCCAGAGTTCCGCGTTGGCGTTGACCGATCTGGCAGTACAGCGCAAAACCACCGATAACGTGAGCGCGGTCGTACTGGCGGTCGGGAGTAGCCTGGCCACGATGCAGCGTGCCGAGATCGCCAGGGATCTGGCGGAGCATCGCGCCGAGCACGGCACCAGCATTTTGGTGCCGGTCATCATCTTGATCATTCTGACCGCGCTCGTTGCCGCTGGTGTCTGGTATTGGATGTTCTGAGCGTAGCGAGAAATCCCCCGCCGCAGACGGTCCAATATTTCACCGGATCTACATGTAGGGGCGGATCTCGAAGCGTTAGCGCAGAGTATCCGCCCTTATCACCTATCCCATAACGGCAAGGGTCTGACACAGGTCTTCCCAAAGATCATCGACGTGTTCGAGACCAACGGACATACGCAGCAACTTGTCGCTAATGCCAACATCATGACGCACATCCGGATCCATAATGTGATGGCTAATAGATGCCGGATTCTGAATAAGCGTGTCAACACTCCCCAGGCTCACCGCCGGGGTAATCAGGCGCACACCGCCAATGACATCTGCGGGATCGCCAGCCACTTCGAAGGATACAAGTGCGCCACCACCCTCCATTTGTCCAGCGGGTCGATTCGGATTGAGTCCGGGATAATGCACAGCCGTAATCGCCGGGTGGTCTGACAATCGCTCGGCCAGGATTCGGGCGGATTCGGATGAGGCGCGCATGCGGATCGGTAACGTTGAAAGTCCACGCAACAGAAGATACCCGGCAAGTGGATGCAACGTACCGCCGGTGGCATAGCGCACGTTGCGTATCTGGCGGGCAAACTCCTCGCTACAAGCAACGACACCAGCCAGGACATCACCGTGACCACCAAGGAACTTGGTGGCGCTGTGCAGGACAATAGCTGCCCCAAGCTCGGCAGGACGCTGCAGGATAGGTGTAGCGAAGGTGTTGTCCACCAACAACGGTACATCTCCACAATCGTTTGCCAGTTGGCGGATATCTACTTCATCCAGTGTGGGATTCGCCGGGGACTCAACAATCACCAGACCGGTATCGGGGCGGATCGCAGAGACCACACTGTCTGCATCGACGAAGGTTGTCGTGACCCCCAGGAGACCAGATTCCAGGAGAAAATCCGAGGTTCCGTATAGCGGCCGGATGGCAACGACGTGCGACTTACCCGCAGCGGCAACAGTCAGGAGGCAGGCGCTGAGTGCCGCCATACCGGAAGCGAAGGCGACGGCAGCCTCGCATGATTCCAGCGACGCCACTGCTCGCTCAGCGCGGTCCACAGTCGGGTTGCCAACACGCGCATAAACCGGCATACCATCGTCGCGCGCGCCGGTGATGAGGAGATCCAGGCGCTCAGTTTCCGCTTTCATATCACGTGATGGATAGGTCGTCGAAAGATCGAGCGGTGTTGCATGGACACCGAGATCTGTCAGGTCTTCGCGTCCCGCATGAACAGCACGTGTGGCCAAATGATGTTGCGCGGTCATAGGTATTCCCCTTCTTTTTCGTTCGTATGGCTCTCATCATCAATCAAACTCTGGATTGATGCAATCGAGTTCGGGTATCGGTGCCATATGAATCGAAAAACACAAGAAAGACACCAGGAATGGTGTCTTTCTTGCCAATTCATGGAAGCATCGGATATCAGGCGGATTCACCATGGGTCGTCATGCGAGAAATCGGTAGATAGGCAGACGAAATGCCCCAAGGGGAGACAATGGCTCGCTCCGCTGCTCGTCCTGTGGACTCGGCCACCTTCGGTGCTCCCCTGCTACCTTTCCGGCTGGAGGCTAACTCCAGGCACCTGCTCCAGGGGTTAGTCCCGGGTGAGAATCAGGCTGACCCAATCCTCGGCGAAGCGACGATTGATGACGGTCGCTCCCGCTGACGCGAAGGCATCGCGCACGTCCTGCTCCCGGGTCTCAATGATGCCCGCCAGGACAATCTTGCCGCCCGGTTTGGTGTGGGCCACGATGGCTTCGCTCAACTCAATGAGAACACGAGCGATGATATTGGCGAGGACAACATCGTACTGCTCACCCCAGAAGGGTTCGCCCTCGCCAACGCTGCCAAGCTCGACAGCAATCACATCGCTCAGCCCATTGAGTTCAGCATTATCGGCTGTCGCCTTTACGGCAACGGTCTCGACATCGACGGTATCCACCCTGCTCGCACCCAGCTTTGCCGCTGCAAATGCGAGGATGCCGCTACCAGTGCCGACATCCAGCACGGTATCGCCAGGTTGCACCACCTCTTCGGTGCCGAGCATGCTCAGGCGCGTGCTTGGATGAAGCCCGGTTCCGAAGGCCATTCCCGGATCGAGCACGATCACCAGATCGTCCCCTTCCGGCTCGTACTCACGCCAGGGCGGACGAATGACCACGCGATCACCGATGCGATGTACCTGAAAATGCTCTTTCCAGGCGTTCGCCCAATCCTGCTCCTGCAGGTTGGTCACACGCAGATCGCTGACGCCACGAAGCTGGCCCAGATAGTAGAGTCCCTGTCGCAGTTGCTCGACGATTTCCGGCCTAAAATCCTCTTCCGGCACATAGGTGTGTACGGTGAAGGGCTTGCTCAGGTCGACATCGGGATGATCGCCATCCTCATCCTGGACATAGGGTTCCTCAATCGCCACGCCTTCATTGAAGCCATAGCGACCAAAGAGTTCGGTCACCGATTCGACGGCTTCCGAATCGACATCGACGGAGAGCTGATACCAAACGCGATCCGGGGTATGGGTGATGGCATTCACACTGATACTATGCGGCGCCTGTTCGTCCGTCACAGTGCCACCTTGCCGTTGTCACCGACGCTGATGCTGCGCGCGCTGCCCTGAATGACGACCTTGCTGCCAACCATCGAGCGCTGCAGGATGGCGTCCACCACTTCGGAGTTCTCCTCGACGATGGAATCACGGATGACGCTGTTACGCACAACCGTGCCCGCGCCAATACTGGCGTAAGGACCGATAACGGCATCTTCCAGCACTGCATCGCGATGCACAAAGCTCGGCGGCACAATCAGGCTACCGGGGCGCTGAGCAGGACTCGGTGGCTCCGCACCAAGCAGGTAGCGATTCGTATCCAGCAGTGCCTCGACATTGCCGCAGTCTTCCCAAACGCTGATCTGATTAATCGTGAACCGAGCCCCGGCGGCAAGCATGAGGTTGATCGCATCGGCGATAAAGTACTCGCCCTTGAGCATGATCTTCTTCTCGAACTGCTCCTCGATCGCGCGCATCAGCGCCTGCCACTCGCGGAAATAGTAGATACCAATCACAGCCTCGTGGGAAATCGGCTGATCCGGCTTCTCCACGATCTTGCTGACGAATCCTTCCTCGTTCTGCAGCGCAACACCATAGGCGGAGGGATCGTCCACATAATAGGTGTAGGCGACACCATCGAGATCAAGCGACTCCAGCTGGCTGAAATCCGCTTCGAAGAGAGCATCCGGGAAGATCATGAGACCGTCGCCGGTGACGAACTCGCGGGTGCGATAGAGCGCGTCGCTCTGCCCCAGCATCTCCGGTTGCTGGACAAAGACCAGCTCGGTATCCGGATAATTTGCCCGCGCCCATGCCTCAATCTGATCACCGAGATAGCCAGTGATGAAAACGATCTTGCCGGGTTGAAGCGACATCACACGATCAAGCACGTGTGCCAGCATGGCCTTACCAGCTACCGTCACGAGCGGCTTGGGCTTGCTCCAGGTGTGCGGACGCAGACGGCTCCCAAAACCTGCAACCGGGAGGATGATATCCACGAATTCTCTCCTGATGGAATGCTTACGGGCTATCCACCGCCCGCGAGGTTGCCTCTATTATGCCCCGTCAGCAAGGTAGCGGAAAGCTATCGCCGCGGCCCCGGTATCGAGATATCTCAGATCATTGATCGTAGCCAGCTCGAATCCCGATTGCAGGTAGCCGGGAGCCATGGTGGTGCCCACCAGCGCCCAATTGCCACCATCGGCAAGCCTCGTCCCCTGCCAAAATCCTCGCGGCACGATGTTCTGCACCTGGTCTCCTGCGACGATATCCTGACCGAGCACAATCTCGCTCAGATCGCCTTCGGGAGAGATGGTGATCTGCTCGCACGAGTCGCCCAGATAAAAGTGAAAGATCTCATCGGCATCAAGTCGATGCAGTGCGCTGAATGAGTCCGGCGTAACCAGATAGAGAATAGCGGTGCCGAGTGGACGCTCGCTTCCCTCCTCTATCCACGTCTGGCGAAAATAGCCACCCTCACCCGGCAACGGCTGCAAGCCAAGCAACTCGATCACATCATCTGCTGCCAATTTCACGTTGTCTTGCTCCCCATGACGCAAAAACCTCTTCAATAGTCAATTCTATCCAGATCGCCATGTATACTTACGTAAAGTTCCTGAAGTCTTGTGTGATCGATGGGTCACCTGATGCAGCGGTACCTCACGGGTGAACTCCATCAGGAACTTCGTAGTACCACCAGTGTACCTGGATGACGGCATGTCCGAAGCAGGAAAGGATGATTTGCATGGCAAATGATGTATTTGCAGGACCGGTCAATTACGTCGTGTTTGGCTTTCCAGAGTCCGCCTCCGTGGGTGAAGGGCTCACAGCCGTTCTGGAGCGCGTCGATACCGGCATCGTCGAGATCCTCGATATCGAGTATGTCACCACCACGAGTTCGGGCGAGCTACTTGCTGGTGCCATCACCGATCTCCAGGATGCCGATGGTTACGACCTCAGCGTGTTCGAGGGTGCCTGCTCAGGACTCCTTGATGGCGACGATCTCGCTACTATTCTGGACTCCCTGGAACCCGGATGGTTCGCCATTGCGGTGATATACGAGGATCGCTCGCTGGCTTGCGCAGGTTCGGCATGGGCGCAGGCGGGCGGGAAAGAACTGCTCATCGGCGGTATCGATATCGAGGAACTCGCCAGCACTCTGGAATAGAAGGAGCGATCAATGGGACTTCTCAGTACCGCGGCCAAGGCATACGTCGCGACCCGCGTGGTAAGCAGTACACATCGCCGTCAACAGCAGCGGTGGGCGGCTCAGGATGCAGCCGCGCAGACAGATCCGGGAATGGCCGCACCGGCGGCACCATCGATGATCGACCAGTTAACGCAGCTCGGCCAGTTGCGCGATGCCGGCATCCTGACCGAGGCCGAGTTCGAAGTACAAAAGCAACGGATTCTCGCTGGCTGATCGGGTCATCTGGAATCAAAACATGACGCCAACTGAAGCGAGGTACCACGGATACGCAGTACCTCGCTTTCTGTTGCTTTTGCTAACCTGCTAGCGCGCTCAGCGACGCTTTGCCCGCTTCGCGATTACCGGCACCATACCAACGATGAGCGCGGACACGGCTGTGAGTTGGATTACCAGCGCCGCGTTCATGCCATCCTTCGGCGAGTTACCGGTCGATGGCAGACCCGTGACAACTTCACTACTCGAATCCGGCGTGACGCTTCCCGTCGCAGTATTGGTAGGTTCGATGGTCACCGGACGGGTGGAGGTTGCCGTACCCACAGGATCAGTTGCTGTTGGCGTAGTCGTCACCGTCGCGGAACTGGTGGGAACGACGGTGGCGGTCGATGTAGACGTGGCCGTAGCCGTTACCGTTGCTGTCACTGTCGGAGTCGTGGTTGTCGTCGCCGTTGGAGTCGTTGGTGTGGTGGTTACCGTAGCGGTCGGCGGTATCGCCAGCCAACTTACCTGCACGCAATTCGACGTTCGCTCACCAGCCACCAGCCGGAAGCTCGCTGTGCTGGCAACATAACGCGTCAGAGAACCCACCTGGCCGATTCCAGCTATCCCATTCCCCAGGAGCTGCGACGTGCCGGTGCAGTTCTCGCCCTGATACCAGTCGAGACGATAGGTTTCTCCCTCACCGAGATTAGCGGCGGTAAATTTGGCATTGGCACCACCGGCCAACGTCTGCGGATCGGTCTTGCCATTGGCATAGAGCGTGATGGGACCGGTAGGCACCACCACAATCGGGGTAGGAGTCGGTGTGGTTGGCGCCGCTGTGATCTGCAGTGGCACACAATTCGATATCCAGGAGTATCCCTGCGCCTGGAACGAGATCATTCCCGCATCCCCGGCCACCTGATCGGTAGTGATAATGCCCTCGGCATCCGATTCTGTTCCGCCGATATTGGCTGTACCCGTGCAATCACTGGAGCCAGGGAAGGCACGAATAATGATGTCAGCATCGGGCGGGAAATCGATGCCTGTCAGAGAGAAATGTTCACCACTGACAACCGGAGCGGGAGTGTCGGAGCCATTAATCGCGATGACAGGATCAATAAGGTAGTCCACCAACCGAACCATCACGCAGTTACTACGGACCGTATAATCCGGCCCCGGACCCAGGAGAACCTGAACCTCAAACACATCATCGGTGGGGAGGTCATCGCTCATGTACCCATCGAATACGCCATCGTCACCAATCACCTGGCCGAAATCGTTACCCGGATCGAACGAGTCGTCGCATCCAACCGTCGCAAAGGCTACCGATCCTGGCGGCAGACCCCAGGCGAACAGATGAATTTCACCGCCGTCGACCAATACCGGGCTGGCGATACTATCGTTCACCTGCAAATGAATGCCAGACTCCAGATATCTGAGATGGACGCAGTTCGTAGATTCCAGCTCAGCGCCGTTCGAGGCGACACTGACGAACCGAATCGAGATATCGGCCAGGTAGCTAATCTGGGTCGGAATCTCCAGCGCACCGGTAGAATCCGCAGTCCCCGAAGTCAGGAATGTGCCCGAGTCGGAACAGTTCGTGGAGTTGGAGGAAACCAGACCGATAAGCGAAGCACCGGGCGTAAACCCGTTTACATAAAGCGAGAGGGTCTGATCGGGAAGAAAGTCCACTGGACCGGAACTACCTTCCACACGAAGAGTTGCCGGAACATCCTGAACCGTCACCTGCACACAGTTCCCATACCGCAGTTCACTGCCATTGGTTGAGCGCAGACCGAACCAATAGGTACCCGGCTTACGCATGAGGTTGGTGCCTACCAGGCTACCGGGGCCACCCGAGACCAGATTGGCGAGATCGCCGCTGCATGCTTCTGTGCTCTCGAAGATCGACTGAGTCCAGGTATCGCCGCTGGGCTTGTTGCTGAGAAGCACAATCGGATCGCCCTCATTCACGGTGACGCTGCCGGTCATTCCGTTGGCAAGCAGACTCGCCTGATCATCGGACATTTCGACGTTGACGCAGTTGGATTTGGCACTGTAGGGATACACGGTGACTTCATCCACCGTATCGACAATATCAATACTCTTTTCAATCCACCAAACCGAGAGCCACTGTTGGGACTGAACTGAGTAGGTACCGGTAGCGCCAGAGTAGGTGGATGAGGCGGAAGCAGATTCAGGTTGCATCCTTCCCGTATACAGGTCGGCAATAAACTGTCCCTGGCAGCCCCTGCCCGGGTAGACCAGAAACTCGTTATCCGTCCACCAGCCATTGAACCTGTAGAAATCAGGATCCGGATTCGTGGAACTGATATATTCCGGACCAAGCGCAGCCATATCCAGCAGATCACCAATCGCAAACGACTGCGTGTCGCCGGGTGATACGAGGATTGTGCCCGATAAACCGTCCACCGTAAGCTTGGCGCCAGTTGACGGAGCAGCTTGCGGCATTATGGGACCTTGCGACTCAGCTTCAACCGACGTCGAGGGTTCCTCAGTTTGGCCAGGAGTGGGTGTAACCGTTTCCTGCGTCTCGGTCGGTTCCGTTGTGGGTGCAAGCGTAGCTGGAGGTTCTTCAGTGGACACCTCGGTCGTGGCTGTCGGCGTTGCGCTGGACTCATCGCCCATAACCGGCGTCGCGGGGCTTGTTTGCGCGAGCACCAGGCCAGACGGAGTTATCACCACCAGCAGGCACAGCACGACAAAGAGTCGAGCGATTGCTCGTCGATAACCAGGAATACGCATAGCCGTGACCCCTTCTATCTATCGAATTGTGAGTTGTCAATTACGAATAGCTGCGCAAAGTATATCGATGGGAAATCACAAAAGATATAGCTAATTTTAGGGGGTCACAAAAAGGAACCACCGGTGCATCTACCGAAGTCTCATGGCGTTGCATGCCTGCAGCGATACCAGGACAACCGTGAAGAGGTCCTCGGCTAAATCCCAAGGATGGGGGGGCAATCAACTCGGTTCCTGAGTCATGGGGAAGGAGTGCTTGGTACCCCGTACCGGATTCGAACCGGTGGTCTTCACCTTGAAAGGGTGACGTCCTGGGCCGCTAGACTAACGGGGCGCAGCGCAAGGAATACTACGCGGGATAGGAAGCTCTGTCAAGCCAATAACGGAGGTTCAGACATTATTTTGGGCGCCGATCACAAGTCCTTTACCTACGGACAAAAGTCGGAAAGTGGCGAAGTACGATGTGACGGCCTATTATAGGTGTTGTAGTTATCGCCTATTGCGAGAAAAGTTAGCGGGGTTCACGTGCGAACGATGAGGTTTCAGCGTGAAAAGCAGGTAGCGAAGGGTATGCAGCATCGTTGCAGCGATAACCCTGTTCGTTCGCTTTTTCATGCGAAGCGTTGCGAAATACGTTGAATTCCCGGGCTGACGAGTATCACAATAGGTAAATACCTGCGCCGGTACGTCGGCTCACCCGGATTAATCGTTGCTAATCCGGGAATGACTACGAGCATCACGTCGATGCTCGCACAGGATTTAGACTAGGGGGTCTAAAGAATGAAGGACATGGAGATCAATGCTCTCGTGGATCAACTCCGCGAAGGCAAAATCAGCCGCCGCGGCTTTATGCGCCGCGCAACTGCACTCGGCGTGAGCGCCGGTGCCGCTGGCATGCTCGCGCGTTCCGCCGCTGCGCAGACGCCCGAGGCGACCCCAGCTGGTGATGTCATCACCAACTCAGTAACCCGTGAAGAAGCGAATGCCGCTATCAACGCTGCCTTCCCCTTCACCGAGCCAGAGAACATGGGTGGCGACCTCATCTATCAGCAGAGCACCGATATTGGTACTGTCAACCCGATTCTCGTTACCGATACCTACGCCAGCTATATCACCGGTATGGTCTTCGAAGGCCTGATCGGTGGTTCGGTGGTCGACGGTACAGACATCCCGACCGGCCTGGCCGATGGCTGGGAGATCAGCGCCGATGGTCTCGAGTACACCATCTTCCTGAACCCGAACGTCACCTGGCACGACGGCACAGCATTTACCGCTGCCGATGTGGTCTTCAGCTTCGATGCTTGTCTCGCCGAAGACAGCCAGAGTGTCCGCAAGGGCACTGTCGAGAGCGTGCTTGATCACTACGAGCAGGTCGACGATTACACCGTCAAGTTCTACGCCAAGGCCCCGAGCGGTATCTTCCTGACGGAAGCGCTGGGCCAGTTCGGTATCGTCGCCAAGCACGTCTGGGAAGGCGTTGCTCCGATCGATTGGCCGAGCGATGGCGGTTCCACGGGCACCGATCCGTCCCGCGTCGTCGGTACCGGTCCGTTCAAGTTCGAAGAGTGGAAGCTGGGTGAGACCATTTCCGTCGTTAAGAACGAGAACTACTGGCAGCCAGAAGAAGTGCCGTACATCGACCGCTTCATCTACCAGGTTGTGCCGGACGCAAACACGATCATCGCCGCCCTGCAGACAGGTGCTGCCGATGTTGGTGATGGCACCTTCGATAGCGCTGACGATCTCGCCAACTCCAATCCTGAGCTGCAGATCGTGGCATACGACACGCTCAACTGGAACTACTTCCACTGCATCCAGGATCCGAGCAAGTTCGAACTCTTCACCGACGTCAATGTGCGCCAGGCGCTCCTCTACGCGCTTGATCGCCAGTTGATGGCTGACATGGTGTGGTTCGGCTATGCGATCCAGGCCGATGGTACCCAGCCAGTGCTGAGCATCGCCTACGATCCAAGCCGTGTGAACACCATCTACAACTTTGATCCCGAGAAGGCCAAGAGCCTCCTTGAGGAAAGTGGCTGGGTCGACAGCGATGGCGATGGTGTCCGCGAGAAGGATGGCGTGAAGCTGAGCTTCGACTGCATCTACTCCGAAGGTACCTCCACCTATCCGGTGCAGATCCCGTACATGCAGGATGCATGGAAGCAGGTTGGTATCGAGGCAGTGACCTCCGCCGTACCGTTCCAGACCCTGCTTGACGATACCGATGCCGGTACCTACAACATGGCTGTTCAGGGCTTTGGTTGGACCGTCGATGGTGGTCAGGATGCGATGTTCGCTTCCGACATGACCCCGCCGAATGGCTTCAACAGCATGCGCTACAGCAATGCTGATTACGATGCACTGGTCATCCCGAGCAAGACCGAGGTCGATCAGGCCAAGCGCATCGACATCCTCATTGAGCAGAGCAATATCTGCAATGATGATGCTGCCGTTGGTATCAACGTCTTCCGCCAGCAGATCGCGATCGCTGGTCCGAACGTTCACAACTTCTTCCCGAATGGTCTTGGCTACTTCTGGTGGCTGAACAAGGCCTGGTTGGACGCCCGCTAATCTGGGTCGACCCTCCGGTCAGGAAGAAAATTCTGGGAGGCGGTGGTTACCGCCTCCCAGATCAATTACCAGTCATCCACACGAATGTTGTCCGGCGAGGATCATCTACCTCACCAACAGCTGCGGCAACACGAGGTAATAGCATATGGCGCGGTACATCATTCGGCGTCTCATCGGACTCATCCCTCTTCTTCTGGGCATCTCGTTCATTGTTTATGCCCTGATGAATTTGGTGCCAGGTAGTCCGACATCTCAGTTTGAAATGAACCCTAATATCAAGCCCTCAGATATCGCTCGTATTCAGGAGAATCTGGGGCTAAATGAGCCGTGGTATACCCGATACTTCATTTGGCTCGGCAATGCACTCAAGGGTGATCTGGGTATCAGTTATCTCAATGGTCAATCGGTCTCTCGGATTATTACGTCCGCAATGCCAAATACCCTCGCTCTGAGTATTCCATCCATCATCATTTCGGTCGCTTTCGCGATTCCGGTTGGTGTATTGGGTGCTCTCAAACGCAATTCACTCTTTGATCGCGTTACGACTATCTTCGCCACCATCTTCTATTCAACTCCCACCGTCTTTCTCGGTATGATGATGATCATTATTTTTGGTGTGAAGTTCCAGGAATGGGGTCTTCCAAACCTGCCGGTGGCAGGCACGCATAACCTGCGCGGTGGCGGCGATCCGTGGGATCGTATCGTTCACCTCATCATGCCAGTCGTCACACTCTCCCTCGTAAGCCTGGCTGGATGGACACGCTATATCCGCACACAGATGCTGGAAGTGATTAATCAGGACTACGTTCGCACTGCGCAATCCAAGGGACTGAAGTACCGCTCAGTAGTCATGGGTCATGCGTTCAAGAATGCGATGCTCCCTATGGTCACACTGATTGGTCTGAGTATCCCCGATATCTTTGGCGGTGCGTTGATTGTGGAGAACGTCTTCGGTTACCGTGGCATGGGCCAGGTGCAGGTCGAAGCTCTGCAGTTCAGCAACTACTCTGTCGCCATGGCCTGTGTCATGTTCTTTGCGATCTTGACGGTGTTGGGCAATCTGATCGCCGATATCCTTTACGGCGTGCTTGATCCACGCGTTCGCCTGGACTAGGAGGGACCACATCATGGCAAAGTCCAGCACACTCACGAATTTGGTCGACGAACAGGAAGATGTCACCAAGTACACCAGTCTTGGCGCCGCGCAACGCGATCGACTCAAGGAGAATCCAGGATTCTATACCCGCGCCTGGCGACGCCTGCGCAAGGACAAGGTCGCGATCGCATCGATGATCGGATTGATTCTGATCGTTATCTTTGCGCTGGCAGCGCCTTTGATTGAAACCTGGACAGGTCACCCGTATACCTCTACCAATCTGCGCGCCGCGTTGGTGCCGCCAGGGACGGTTGTGGTGGATCCTGCCACTGGTGAGTCAACTCGATACTGGCTTGGTGCCGATGGTGCTGGTCGCGATATTCTGGTACGTCTCGCCTATGGTGGTCGTGTTTCGCTCAAGGTCGCGACCCTGGCACTCATCTTCTCGGTGATTATCGGCTTTACGGTTGGCTCGGTGGCTGGATATTTCGGTGGCCTCCTCGATAGCGCATTGATGCGATTCGTGGACATGCTCATGTGCATCCCCGGCATCACATTGCTGCTGATTATCTCCGTGATGATGCGACCCGGACCGACAGGCCTTGCCTTCGTGATCGCCTTACTCGGTTGGACAGGCATGAGCCGTCTCATCCGCGGCGAGGTGTTGTCCTTGAAACGGCGCGATTACGTCGATGCGGCCAGAGTGCTCGGTGCGAGCGATCATTCGATTATCACCAAGCACATTCTGCCGAATCTGATCTCGCTGATCATCGTCTATGCGTCGCTCTCGCTGCCCAGCCTGATCCTGTACGAAGCATCCCTCTCCTACCTCGGCTTCGGTGTACGGATGCCAGATCCCAGCTGGGGCAATATGCTGAACGAAGCACGTCAGCTCTTCCGCAAGAGTTGGACCTTCACCTTTATTCCCGGTATGGCAATTCTAGTCACTGCCCTCTGCATCAACCTTTTCGGCAATGGTCTGCGCGATGCGCTTGATCCACGACTGAAGGAATAATCCCAATCGTGTTCTGTTCTAACTGTGGGCATGAAATGCTGCCCGATGCAAAATTCTGCTCCAACTGCGGTGCCCCGGTTGTATCCGGGGCATCTGTTGTGCCTGCCAACGAGACGCCGGCTGAACGCCGTGATCGCGAACGTCGTGAGGACTTCGAACGCGCGTGGGGTGGCAGTGATGGCACATCGGGCCGAGATCCTTCGGCTACGCCTCAGGATGACGAAGGGGCGGAGCATCAGGATGAGTGGGAGTTATTGGACCGAGGTCCTTCGGCTTCGCCTCAGGATGACGACGATAGCGCTGGTGGATTCGCAACCAAGCGGGCGACCTGGGAAGTCGAGCGCGAGCGACTACAAAGTGGTCAACTGGATGACGAGTGGAGCATGAGCAATCTTGGTCCTGCCAAGCCCCAGAGACGTCGCACCTGGCTCTGGGTATTGCTCGGTCTCGTGGTGGCGCTTGTCCTCGCCTGTTGTATCGGCGGTTGGTGGCTCATCTTTACCGATTCCGGCCAGAACTTCATCGATAACATTGAAGCAACTCAAACAGCGATCGTACAGAACTCCACCGAGCCTGCTGCTACCCCGAAGCCGTAAAATCAGCAATACACAAAATGGGCGCGATCGCGCCCATTTTGCCGTTCCGAAGGGTACGCATCTCTGAGACGATGCTATACCCCTCGCACCCAGTCGCCGGAATCCAGCTTCTCAATGATATGCACCGCGACGGCGGCAACCTGGATGAGCTCCTCACGCAGATGGTCAAGGTGACCTTCCTCACCATGAAACGCAACGGTGAGCGCCGCCTCGGCGACCTCACCACATTCCTCGGCCAGGATCGCGTTCCAGACGGGAAGCGAGTGGGTTTGTGGGCCCCATTTCGCATCCTGAGAGTCGCGTTCGGCGGAGATATCAGCGTAGATGGCATCGCGGTGGGTCATGTGGTCTCTCCAAAAAACGAACCCGCCCCGAGAGGCGGGTCGATCCCCGGGGATCAACCCCGGGGCTACGTCTCAGCCGAGTCGCCCCCAAGGGGCGACGCTACCTGCTGGCTGCGACCCCCGGGGGATAGTCACATTTGAAGTTCCTAGCGGCGTGGACCACGCGGGCTGCGATTGTCGTCGCGGCGAGGGCCACGATCATCGCGACGCGGGCCGCGATCGTTGTTGCGTGGCCGTGCGGGCTTTGGCTCCGGCAGTTCGCCAGTGAGCGCAGCCCGTCGGCTGAGGCTGACCTTACCGTTTGGCGCGACATCGATCACCATCACGGTGATCTCATCACCCTCATTGACCACATCCTCAACACGCTCGGTGCGGATCGCCGGATCCTCGCTCAACTCGGAGATGTGCACCAGACCGTCGCGTCCCGGAGCGATCTCAACGAAGGCACCGTACGGCATGATGCTAACAACCTTGCCGTTGTAGATCTCGCCGCGCTCGACCTTCACTTCCGGAAGATCCTCGGTCAGTGACAGAATCTTGGCCTTGGCGGCTTCGATGCCATCACCATCGGCCGATGCGATGGAAATCGTGCCGTCATCCTCGATATTGATCTTGGAGTTGGACATCTCCTGAATCTCGCGGATCATGGAGCCACCCGGGCCGATGACCTTACCGATCTTCTCCGGATTGATCTTGATGCTGACCACTTGCGGCGCAAACTTGCTCAGTTGCTCACGCGGTGCCGAGATGGTCTCCATCATCTTGCCGAGGATAATCTCACGACCAGCGTGCGCCTGAGCCAGTGCCTGACGCATGATCTCGTAGGAAATACCCTTAACCTTGATGTCCATCTGAATCGCGGTCACACCATCCGGTGTACCGGCGACCTTGAAGTCCATGTCGCCAAGCGCATCTTCCATGCCCTGGATATCGGTAAGTACGGTGTAGTTGCCTGTCTCGGCATCGGTGATGAGGCCCATCGCCACACCAGCAACTGGCTTGAGCAAGGGCACGCCGGCATCCATCAACGCCATCGTTGAACCGCAGACCGAGGCCATGGAGGATGAACCGTTCGAGGCCATGATTTCGGAGACGACGCGGATGGTGTACGGGAACTGATCGACAGGAGGAATCTGGTTCACCAGAGCGCGCTCTGCCAAGGCACCGTGACCAATATCGCGACGGCTGGCGCCACGCAGGCGACGAACCTCGCCGACGCTGTATGGCGGGAAGTTGTAGTGGTGGATGTAGCGCTTGCTGGTTTGCGGCGTGATGGAATCAAGGCGCTGCTCTTCGGCGGTGCTGCCAAGGGCCACGACAGTGAGCGCCTGGGTCTGGCCACGTGTGAAAATGGCCGAGCCATGCGCGCGCGGCAGATAGCCAACCTCGGTCCAGATCGGGCGGATTTCGGTGATCGTGCGACCATCCGGGCGGACACCCTCATCGAGAATGCCGCTGCGAACCTCTTCCTTCAGCAGTGCCTCGTAGGTGCTATTCACCTGCTGCGCCGTGAAGGGAGCATCATCGCCGCCCGTCAACTGGGCAACAACCTCGTCCTGCAATTCACCAGTGGCCTCCAGGCGAACGACCTTGTCGGCATTGCGCACGACATCACGGAGTCGACCACCGAGTGCCTCGCGGACAGCGGCGAAGAGTTCCTCATCGCGCTTCGGGCTCACGAATGGCCACTTCTCGTGACCGGCGAGCTCACGCAGATTACGCTGCAACTGCACGATGGTGCGAATGACCTCGTGGGCAGTCTCGATGGCCTGCACCATCTTCTCTTCGGAGATCTCTTTGGCTTCGCCCTCAACCATCATGATGGCATCGTCGGTACCGGCGACGACCATATCGAGATCGCCCTCTTCGCGCTGGGCAAAGGTGGGATTGACGATGAACTCACCATCCTTCATACCCATGCGCACAGCACCAACTGGCCCCTCGAAGGGCACTGGACCAATGGTGAGGCCAGCGGAAGCGCCGATGATGGAGAGGATGTCGCAATCGTTCTCCTGGTCCGCGCTGAGGACGGTGGTGATCACCTGTACTTCTGCCTTATAGCCCTTCGGGAAGAGCGGGCGGATCGGGCGATCAGTCAGACGAGCAGCGAGAATGGCAGCCTCAGTCGGGCGACCTTCACGCTTGGGGAAACCGCCCGGGATCTTGCCGGCGGCGAACATTCTTTCTTCATAGTCCACGGTAAGCGGGAAGAATCCCATGTCTTCCTTGGCCTCACGCTCGCCAATGGCAGAGGTGAGCACCAATGAATCGCCGTAGCGAACGGTGACAGCACCGGTGGAGAGGCCAGCAATGCGACCAGTCTCCAGGGTGAGGGTGCGGCCAGCGATTTCAGCGCTGACCGTGTGGATATTCTGTTGTACGGATTCGGGCAGAGTCATCTGCAAATTCTCCTGATTGAGCGCGGCCATTCCGCGCATTCCTGAAATACCTTCGCCAGATGACCAGAGGAACTGGAGCAAGTCGGCCAGAAACCTACCCGGCTCGCTCCAATGCCTCCTGGCACTGACTCAAATCAATTCGCTCTGATGCGCCTCCTTTCGGGCAAGCAGATGCCCGGAGCGTATTGCCCCGGGCATCTGCTCACAATCGTATTTCCGATACGCCCATCCGGCTCAGCTGATTCTGAAAAGATGTGCGAACCTGGGCCATAAACCTACTTGCGCAGGCCGTGGCGGGCGATGGTGGCGCGGTAGCGCTCGATATCGGTCTTCTGCAGATAGGCCAGCAGGCGACGGCGCTTACCAACCATCTTCAGCAAACCACGGCGCGAGTGATTGTCGTGCCGATGGGTGCGCAGGTGATCGGTCAGCTCCAGAATGCGCTGGGTGAGGATCGCGATCTGAACTTCCGGCGAACCGGTATCGGTATCGTGAACGCGAGTAGCCTCGATAATGTCTTGCTTCTGCTCCAGTAGCAACGCCATGTGGCGGGTTCTCCTTAATGTCGTTCGTTGACAAGTCTTGATTTCAGGACACATAAAAACGCC
>JAGQGU010000103.1:1216-1367 GCA_020432165.1 Thermomicrobiales bacterium | reverse complement strand
GAGACAAGCTCCCCTGCTACCAAGCCAGGGCAATCGCATTTGACATGACGTGACAATCTGGCACACTCCGGATCATTCCTGGTGGTGTTCTGGAGGTGCTCCTCATGTCTGCTCCCGATCTGTATCCCGTCCCAACGATTGCCGCAGCCTT
>JAGQGU010000103.1:0-1062 GCA_020432165.1 Thermomicrobiales bacterium | reverse complement strand
CCTGGTTGGGACTGGAGCATGGTGTCCCATCTCATGACACCTTTGGTCGCGTCTTTGCCCAGATCGATCCTGTGCAGTTTGAAGCTGGCTTCTATCGATGGGTCCGGGAGAGCCTCCCCGATCGTCCGGCAGCGGGGGTGATTGCGATTGATGGCAAGACCGCGCGTCGTTCCGGTGATCCGCAACGCGAGCAGTCACCGCTCCATCTGGTGACGGCCTATGCGGTCGAGCAGCGACTGGTGATCGGCCAGAACGCCGTTGGGAGCAAGGCAAACGAGATCACGGTGATACCGGCACTTCTGGAGCGATTGGTGCTGAAGGGACAGGTGATCACCATTGATGCGATGGGATGTCAGCGATCCTTCGCCGAGCAGATCGTGGCGGGTGGTGGGGACTATGTGCTGGCCGTCAAGGGGAATCAGGGTGCGTTGTTAGAAGGCGTGGTCGACACCTTTGCCCTCGCACCCCAAGATACGGAGGTCGATATCGTGGAACATCAGACCATCGACAAGGGACATGGTCGGTTGGAAACGCGCACCTGTGCGGTGATTGCCGATCCAGCGGTGATCGCCTGGCTCAATCCTGCCCAGCAATGGCCCGGATTGCAGAGTATCATCCGCATTACCGCCACCCGTGCGTCCGCGTCGGCGCCACTGGCGGTTCCCACCACCAGTACCCGCTACTACATCAGCAGCCTCCCTCCGGATGCAGTGCGACTCAATCAGGTCATCCGCAGCCACTGGGCGATCGAGAACGAGGTGCACTGGGTGTTGGACATGATCTATCGGGAAGATAGCAGTCGTGTTCGTCGCGGGTATGCGCAACAGAATCTGGCGGTGATCCGGAAACTGACGCTCAATCTGCTGAAATCCACACCCAATCCCAAGAAACGAAGCCTCCGCATTCTGCGCAAACGCGCGGGCTGGAGCATGGATATCCTCTTCGACATGCTCGGTCTCACCTAAATGCGATTGCCCTGCGAATCGAGGAAAAGATGTCGACGCAGGGCAGTGGTATCTGGTAGACTATCGCCTGCAACTGGGGAGGTGGCCGAGCGGTTGA
>JAGQGU010000052.1 GCA_020432165.1 Thermomicrobiales bacterium | reverse complement strand
AACCTGACGATGATGGAGATCCGCGCCAAGGCGCGGCGGCTGAAACAGCGCCACGACCTGAAACTCGTTGTCGTGGACTACATGCAGCTGATGACGTCGGGCAAGAAAGTCGAATCCCGCCAGCAGGAGGTCTCCGAGTTCTCCCGCTCCCTCAAACTCCTCGCCAAGGAACTAGAGGTCCCCGTCGTCGCCATCTCCCAGCTCAACCGTGGCCCCGAACAACGCACCGACAAACGCCCCCAGGTCTCCGACCTCCGCGAAAGTGGCAGCCTCGAGCAGGACGCCGACATGGTCATCTTGCTCCACCGCCCCGACTCCATCGAACGCGACGACCCCCGCGCCGGCGAAGCTGACATCATCGTCGGCAAACACCGCAACGGCCCCACTGCGACAATAACTGTCGCCCATCAACTCCACCTAAGCCGCTTCGTAGACATGGCGCGGGGCTAGCGGCAGCCCACGGAGTGCTTCGAGTGGTGCTGCGGCACTGAGGTAGCCAGCTTCGGGTGAAGCTGTACGGACACCGGTCAGCAGATGTTCGCCACGGGACGCCGCGGGGTGAAGGTAGGTTCGGAGCAGGAACCCGCGGGGTCTATATGGGCCTCGTCGGGAATACAAAAGGAGGCGATCTTGGCGCGAGTTCCCTGGGGTGATCTCGAAGGTAACGATGTAGAGCGATTCGTTGCCGCACTGATTCTGCTGGACCATCCGGACGGCTCGCGGATTACGCCAGCTCAGGGGGACGGCGGAGTCGACATCAAAGTGCCCAACGGTGACGGATTCGACGTCTACCAGGTGAAGAAATACACCTCTGCCCTCACACCTTCGCAGGCGTCCGAGGTCGAGAAATCCTGGGATCGTGTTAACGATGACTTCGGTGTGGATAACATCATCAAACGCTGGTTTCTCGTCATGCCGTGGGATCCAACCGACGCGCGCGAGAACTGGCTTGCCCAGGTGACGAAGAACGCCAGCTTCCCCGTCAAATGGCGGGGCAAGGCTCACCTCGACGGCATGTGTTCCCGCCACCTAAACCTTGTGAGGCTCTTCTTCGAGGACGGAGCGGAGCGAATCAACGAGCTCCTCACGAATCTCGTCGCGTTGTCTGGTGACGTCGGTTCGGGAGGCCTGGATGTGTTTGCGACGCGGTACGTAGGACTGCAACAGGAACTTGACAAGCTCAGCCCGTTCTATCGGTATCGCCTCGAAGTCGTCCCCGCGAATGAAGTGCAGCCGCTTGAGTCGATTCGAGATCGCGCGGTCTTCACTTCGGAGGAAGGTCTGGAGAACTACCGGAAGATCTCAGACGATTACTACATCCGTACATCAGTGTGGGCGATCTCAGTAGAGGCAGAAGCGTTCAATCCGACTCCAATGAGGGTGAACCTGCGCCTTGAGGATAGTCCCGACGTGCGGGCGTTCCTCGGCTTCGGAGTTGCGCCAGAGTCACCGGTCTCCGGCGAAGTGGTCGATGCCGTGATGCCCCCAGGTCTCACCGCCCCGGAGGGGCCTGTGAAGGTTGACCTCCCCGACCAGGTCATTCCGAACTCGTGGGAGAACCTGGAGCTGCACATGACCAGGATCAAGGAAGGAGAGCAGGCCGAGGATTCCGCAGTCATAGAGCTGTCAGGCTTCGTCACCACGGAGGGGGCGGTCGGGAAACAGATGGTCGGCAGTTCGGGCGCGGTGGGAGTCACGCTGACATTTCATCGACACCCCTTAGGGTACATCTTGGACACCTGGGCGAAGCAGATAGCAGGCGCGGCGCCACACCAGGTACAGCAGTCTCTTCTGTTCGCAACGCAGCTATGGTCGGGTGGCCAGCAGGTCGAAATCCGGGTTCCGCACGGCCCGACCGTGATTCCGCCGACGCCGGTCGCAGAAGATGTGGATCTCGCCGAGTCCGCCGATGATTGGACCCAGATCGTCCAAGACCTGATAACCGTGCAGCGTTGGACACCAGTCCCGCTCAAAGTGCCTCATCGCGGAGATGGAACTGAGGTGGCGTCGCTACGGCGAGCCGCTGAATTGACGATG
This sequence comes from Thermomicrobiales bacterium, assembly GCA_020432165.1. Lineage (GTDB taxonomy): Bacteria > Chloroflexota > Chloroflexia > Thermomicrobiales > UBA6265 > UBA6265. The sequence continues at coordinate 1,701 of JAGQGU010000052.1, read as the reverse complement.
GCCGACGAGCCGGTCGCGCGCTCGTGGGACTCATTCCGAATCGTGCAACACCATCCCGACGTTCCCATGGCCGGCGAGTGGGAGCTTCTGGTGTTTAGCGGAATCTCGATCACTCTCGATGGTCGCCAGATCGACCTGAACGTCACTGTGCAGCAGCACTGCGTACGTGTTGAAGCGATCGAGACCGGACCAGGCTATGTCGTTGTCCGCCCGGTCGGCGACGCTCCTGTGCGCGAGCTGATGGTTAAGCAGAACCCAGACAGAGATGGCCGAGTTGTCGCGCGACCCCTGACGCAGGAGGCGGAGGGTACCGGCGGCGTACGTGACTTACAGGAGCGCACAGTGAACGAGCTGCGTGATCTGGCCAAGACCCTCGGCCTGACTGGGTTCTCCGGGCTTCGGAAGTTGGAACTAGTTGAACTGATCAGGTCCGCCCCGAACTGATCGGATCTCTTCCAGCGGTTCCGCGGATCGAGTACGCACCTCGGGATCGCCGCCTACCGCACCCGTTTTGGGTCCCTACTGCCGCTACCGGCAGTGCTGGGTTTGCACCAAGGCCGCGCAATGTTCACGAGCACCTGGTGTCAGTTTTCCGGTATGTCCGGGCGACTCCGTAGGAAAAGGTCCCACGGGCGTTCAATCAGCCGAGGAGTGTGGCACGCAGTTAAGTTAAGATACGGCGGGAGGCCTTCAACCGTACCCGAGTCATCGAGGTTGCGTCGGTAGCCTGAACCGATGACGAAAGCGACGCCGGTCTGCACCCACGCGAAGTGCGCGCAACAGGACGACGCAGAGCAGATCGCGCTCGATGTCGTCGCCGCCCGCACGGCGTTGACCTTCTACCGAGTCTGCGAGGGCGGCAGGCCAGGGAAGGCCCCCGACTTCCGGTCGATTTGCGCGATGGTGACGGTGGAGGTCAAGCAGCTGACGAGCGCAGCGATGAAGTGGCACGACGACAAACGCACAGAGCAGTTTCACGGCCGCGAGTTTCACCCGATGCAGTCGTTGCGGGAAACCTGGATGCTGGTGATGGACACGACCGAGGCCCGCGAGTCCTGGGACATACTCCGTGAGCCGACCGGCAAACCCCGAAAGCCGCGATTCGACACAATGCTGCCAGCCCTCGAAGTTGCGCTCGCACAGCTCGAAGCTGAGGGGATCGATCACTTCTGGCGCAACGGTGCCGTGTCAGCCGCCGTCGGCTACCCGGTGAGCGGCGGTACCGTTCCGGCCCCATCCTCGGGCCAGCGACGGTTCGGTCCGGGCGTACTACTGAACGAGGCCTATGGCGGCGTGCGCTCGACCGATCTCGATATCGACGTCGCCGCCTTTCTCAACGAGTGGCTGTCGTCGGAACGTTCGTCGAACGCACGAGAATCGCTGCGCGCAGAGACCGGCTGGCGGATCGTGGCTCTCGTGGCAGACAGCATCGGTCCATCGAAAGACATGCTCGCAACGCTCCGGGACTCCGACGTAGCACCGAGCGCGTCGCTAAATTTGCCTGCCGAGATCGATGAGGTGGTTCTTATTGCGTGGTCACCACGTGTCATTCTCACCTACAGTCACCGCGACGGATGGCATCGGGAGCCGTTGCGCACCTGACGTTGTCGGTTCACACGTCAGCTACTAGCCTCGCTTAGCCTCTGATCTCGGCTACTTGGGTCCATCCACCCTGGGGCTAGTACTACAGCCGGACTTAGC
>JAGQGU010000051.1 GCA_020432165.1 Thermomicrobiales bacterium | reverse complement strand
GTATATGTAAATGTTCATACCAAATACGATTACAATCGTATCTGTTACGTTATAATGTGCTGGTAAAACTCACAAACAAGTTCTAGGTTACTGCATTACAAGCCCGCCATCAACAGACAGCACTTGCCCGGTAATAAAAGCCGCCTCGTCAGAGGCTAAAAATAGCGTGGCCACAGCCACATCCTCTACACTACCCAATCGGCCCACCGGTGTGGTATCAATGATAGACTTTATTTGCTCTTCCGGCAAGACTTCTGTCAGTGCGGTAGGGATAAAGCCGGGGGCAATAGCGTTTACCGTAATATTACGAGCCCCAACTTCTTTGGCAAGCGATTTCGTAAACCCAACAATACCGGCTTTGGAAGCCGCATAATTGGTTTGGCCGGCCTGCCCCGCTAACCCGACTATGGAAGTAATATTAATAATACGACCGGTTCGCTTTTTCATCATCGGCCGAACGACAGCCTTCGAGCAATGATACACACTTGAAAGATTAGAATTAAGCACAATGTCCCAATCTTCTTCCTTCAATTGTATAATCAATTTATCACGTGTAGTTCCAGCGTTATTTACAAGTATATCAATTTGTCCGAAGGTGTCAATAGCGGATTTTATGAGACGCTGTGCTTCGCTGCTCTGGCTTACATCTGCCTGAATAACAACCGCTTCCCCACCCTGTTCTTTGATAGCAGCAACTACGGCTTCGGCTTCATCAGCACTGTTACGATGATTGACCACCACCTTAGCCCCTTGAGCCGCCAGCATTTGGGCGATACCTGCTCCAATTCCTCGCGAACTACCGGTAACAACGGCCACTTTGTTGGTTAAATCAAACATAAGGCATCACACAAGTACTTTTATTTCGTCCGGGGAACCCACGGTTACGGTTTTGACTGACTTATCAATCCGGCGAATGAGTCCTTTCAAGACATCTTTGGAGCCGATTTCCAGAAAGGTATCAACTCCGTGATCAATCATCCACTGAACTGATTCTGACCAACGTACGGAGGACGTTAACTGGCCCTCCATTTCCTCCCGAATAGCCTCAAGGGATTCCAGAGGCTGAGCGGTAATGTTAGCGATAATTGGCATTTCTGGCAAGTTAAGCGGAGCCTGATCGATTGCCTCACGAAACGAGTCAGCCACCACGCGCATCAATTCCGAATGTGCGGCGATACTGACGGGCAACTTAACGGCACGTCGCGCTTTCGCAGCCAGCGCCAGTTCCACCCCTTTATCGACCGCTTTATCATCGCCGGAGATCACTATCTGACCGGACGAATTGTAATTGGCGACCTGCAACGTCCCGTAACCTTCAGAAGTTACCTCTTGGCAGATTTCGGCCACCTTATCATCATCCAGCTTCAAGATGGCCGCCATACTGCCGGGGTTTAACTCACCGGCTTGCTTCATCAGCCGACCACGCTCACGAACCAGGCGCAAGCCGTCTTCAAAACCCAAAACGCCGGCCGCAACATAGGCAGAATATTCACCTAAGCTATGACCGGCTACATATTTTGGCTCATTCTGATAACCGGCCTCGCGCATCGCTTCTAAAACGGCGATGCTGGTTACAAACAAAGCAGGTTGCGTATTGTAAGTATCGTTTAGTTCTTCTTCAGGCCCTTCGAAACACACGCGGCTTAACGGAACGCCTAAAATTTCATCGGCTTTTTCAAAAACAGCTCGCGCTGCGGCAGAGGTTTCCATCAAAGCGGCCCCCATACCAACTTCTTGAGAGCCTTGACCGGGAAATACAAAAGCAATATTCTCTGTCATAAAACAAAACAAGAGCCGTATCGCCAGTTGAGAGGCATTGACACGGCTGCGACTCCTCCTCTAAGGATATAAAATTAGCTGGTAGCTGGGGTATCAGCTTTTACTTCAACCACCTGAACACCATTGTATGTTCCGCAATTGCGACATACGTGGTGCGATAAATGCAACACATTGCAGGTTGAGCAATGCACCATTTTCGGTAAACTCAGGCGTAAGTAGTGCGCACGCCGGCGGTCGCGCCGGACTCGTGAAACTTTTCGCTTTGGTAATGCACCCATGATATAGTATCCTTTCCTACGGTAACAGGCCGTACTAACATCGCGACTTATCAATTCGCGCTATGGTTTATCTTCAGTTTCTAATTTTTGCAATAAGCTGGCCCATCGGGCATCGATAACATCATCGACACAGTCACACTGCGCCAGGTTAAGGTTTTGACCACACTGCAAGCAGATGCCTTTACAATTGGGCTTACAGTAGAGAACGCTGTCGATTTCCAACAACAAGCCTTGGCGAACAACTTCGCTTAAATCCAACGTATGTTGGGCATCAATTCTATTGGCTTCGTCGGCATCATCAGGCGCTTCCACACCAACTCCGGTATTAACGTCGATAGTCGGAAAAAACTGTTCCTCTAAATCGAAGACTACCGGCGCGTTGAAATCTTCTAAGCATCGACCGCAATTTTTTTCAACAATTGTTTGTAAAATACCTTGAACTAAAATTTCCGATCCGGTTCGTAAAAATTTTATTTCCCCCGTTAAAGGGGCGACAACGGCAACATCTTCATCGAGTTGACCAAACGGTTGAATATTGATTTCATAATGGCGGGTTGCGCCGGTTGGTTCCTTAAGTAACTGGGAGACGTTGAACTGCAACCCGTAAGTATCGTGTTTAGTAGACATAGTTTTATTGACACACAAGTCGTATATTGTAAAACAAAACGAGTAAACTTCAAAATAAACCTATCCTAAGCGTTGCGCGATGGCATCTTATCTTTCTGCCTCAACTTGTGACTGCTCTAAATCGGGTTGGGTGGCGCGAACATGGTGCAAACCATTTCGAACGGTGGTCAACGTTTTCATAAGCTGTTCCTCAAGTTCGCTAAGCTGATCGATGATGTATTCATCGGTGTCGCCTAAAATTTCCTCGGCCTGACGGTGCGCCTCTGCTTCAATTTCTTGAGCACGTTGTTTGGCGAACGTGATCAGCTCGTGATCTTCTGTCAAGGCTTTAGCCTTTTCGCGGGCCATATCCACTAACCGGTTAGCTTCTTCCTGAGCCTGAAGCATGAGCCTTTCTCGTTCGGCTTCAGTGCGTTTAGCCAGCTTCACTTCTTCCGGAATGGTCACCCGCATTTGGTCGATAATATCGAGAAAAGCATCTTCCTGAATAATAACGTTTGAGGTAAAGGGAAGATGAAAGCTTTCTGTGACTAAATTTTCAAGCCGATCTATCAGGTGAAGAATATCCATAACGCCCACCTTGCATTAAAAGTCTGTCGTATCAAGGGGATTAGCCCCCATTATATTCAAACAAATATAGCTAAACGCCTACTATTAAATTTCAAGTTTACGGCGCAGGGCCGCGACCACTACCGGCGGTGCCAGATGGTCAATCTTGCCCTCATTTAGGGCAATTTCTTTGAGAATACTGGAACTCAAGAAAGAGTTTTTTTGGCTTGCTAACAGGCAGACGGTTTCGATTTCCGGCACTAAACCGTGGTTTGCTTGAGACAACTGCAATTCCCATTCAAAATCAGAAAGCGTACGCAAGCCACGTACAATATAGTTAGCATTTTTCTCTTGAGCAAAATTAACCGTCAAACCGCCATACCGTTCAATTTCGACATTATCTACATGAGCCAACGCTTGCCGTGTCATTTCCAGTCGTTCTTCGATAGAAAAGAGCCAATTCTTGAGGGGCTTGTCATAGACACCTACGACTAACCGATCAAAGAGTTGTGCAGCCCGTTCGGCGATCTCAACATGGCCATTGGTAATAGGATCAAACGTCGCAGGGTAAATTGCTTCAGCCATTAGCTTAAATCACTCTTGTTTTTCCAAAAATTTTCTACCTGTCGCGCCAACAGCCGGTGTTGTGGTTGCTCTAAACTTTTATCATTTTCAAAGATAATTTGGGCTTCCTCTCGGGCCAACTCCAACAGCTTAACGTCGGTAAGTTGCACCAATTTCAAATCGGGCAGTCCGCTCTGACGCGTCCCAAAAAATTCACCCGGCCCACGCATCTTCAAATCCGACTCGGCCAGTTCAAAACCGTTAGTTGTATCCTGTACGGCCTGTAAACGTTCCTTGGCTTCGGGCGTCACTTTATCGGCCAGCAACAAACAATAGCTATCATGCTGACCACGACCTACCCGGCCTCGAAACTGATGGAGTTGCGCCAGACCAAATCGTTCCGCGCCCTCGATCATGATCACCGTCGCGTTCGGGATATCGATACCGACCTCGATCACTGATGTGCTGACGAGAATATCGAACTCCTTCTCCCGAAATCTCGTCATGATCTCATCTTTTTGTTTGCCGCTCATCTTGCCGTGCAATACATCCACCCGCAAATCCGGGAAGACTTCATGCTGCAGCCGCTCTGCCTCCTCGACCGCAGCCTTTGCCACAATAGTGTCCGATTCGTTCACCAACGGACAGATGACGAAGATCTGATGACCCTTCTGCACCTCATGCCGGACGAGTTGGTACGCTTTCACGCGATCTGGTCCCACGTAGCTAAATGTGCTGATGGGAATCCGACCGGGGGGGCGTTCATCAATGATGCTCACATCCAGATCGCCATGGAGCACCAGATTGAGTGTGCGTGGGATCGGGGTGGCTGTCATCGAAAGAAGGTGAGGTTGGTATCCGTGCGCCTTTTTCGTGAGCGCCGTGCGTTGGTTCACACCGAAGCGGTGCTGCTCATCGATGACCACAAAACCGAGCGCGCTGAACTCCACATCTTCGCTGAAGAGCGCATGGGTGCCGATAGCGATATCAATCTCACCCGAGGCTAGACCCGCCGTCACCTCTCGCCGTTGCTTTGCTCGGGTTGAGCCGGTAAGGAGTGCTATACGTGGACGTCTCTCCTCTGGCAGCGCCGCAAAGAGACGGTCGAATGTCTCTGCATGCTGCTCGGCAAGCAACTCGGTAGGAGCCATGATCGCGGTCTGCATTCCGCTGTGCCAGGCCACCCAGGCTCCGATGGCGGCGATAACTGTCTTGCCCGATCCCACATCACCCTGCACCAAACGCGTCATCGGCGCTGCCTGCGTGAGATCGCCCATCATCTCGGCCATAACCCTGCGTTGGGCGCGCGTGAGCGTGAAGGGAAGGGTAGTGATGAATACTTCCAGATCATCCCGATTCACCGTCAGTGCTCGACCCTCTTCCGCCTTCGCCTTGACGCGTGTTTGCACCATGCCGAGCTGCAGCAAGAGCAGGTTCTCGAATGTGAGGCGTTTGCGAGCCTTAACGTAGTCGTCTACATGCGGTGGATAGTGAATGTGCTCATACATCGTGGCGATATCGGGGAGGAACTCCCAGACATCGTCATCGATATAAGGGCGGGCATCACCGAGCCAATCGATGAGTCGCTCTCTCGTGGCATCCAGCGCATTGCGCGTGTGCTGCCGCATCATCTTCTGGCTAATGCCCTTGGTCAGCGGATAGATCGGCACGAGTGCATCGCTTTGAAAAACACTGCCAGCACCCACAAATTCCCATTCCGGATTGGTGAGTTGCAACCCGCCATGGCCTGGTGAAAGCGCGCCCGCGACGATAATACGATTGCCCTCATGTAGTTGATTCTGGATATAGGTGCTGAACCAGGTGATACGAATCGTGCCGGTTTCATTGGAGAGTCTGGCCTGAACCCGTGGTGTCCCCGTGCGGATGACCTGGATATTGTTAAGCGTGCCCTGCACCACGATATCACCCCGCATCTGTAAAGGATCGCTCAAATTGGCGCTGCGAGAGTAATCGATGTGTTTGCGGGGTAGGAACTGCAGCAGATCTTGCACGGTAAAGAGGTGTAGACCTTCGTTGAATGGTTTGAGCTTTTTGCTGCCGATCCCGGGTAATGCGCTGAGCACGTCTGTCGGTGACACGGGGGTGACCCCTCGCGGGCCCGCGCTGGTGCTTGCTCGCTTCTGAGGCACCAGCGCGCTGGTGAGTTTGCCTTTCTCGACAGGAGGCTGGGTGGAAGCGACCATATCCGCACCCAGCTTCTTGAGCTCTTCGGCCACGGTCTGGATGCTGCGCTTGCGGGCTTCGCTCTCTTTGGGGAGAGTGCGTACCGCTGCCGCGAGAGCATTCAGCTCGGCGACGATCTGATAGGGTGCTCCGGCGCGTGCTGCTTCGATGTGATCGATCGCGTTCACCAGTTCACGGCCAGCGTCAGTACCACCCCGCCATACCTGACGGAGTGCATCTATCGCGGCACTGATGTGCCTGGTTGAACCTGTAGAACGCGTTGATGGCACGGCATTAGGCGACCCGAATCATGATGCCAATAGCACCTGGTCCGGCGTAGGTGGTAATGGTTGGCCCTGCCCAATCGACAAGGTAGTTCGCATTCGGAAAGATTGTCCGCAACTCTGCCTCGACCATGCGCGCATCCGCGAGGTTATCCGCATGGAGAACCGCAATATCGAGGGCATTGCCTTTGGAAGATGCCAACTCAATGGCGCGCTTCAGCGCTTTCTTCCAGGTGCGAACCCGTTCATATGGTACCAGCACACCATCGGCAAAGCCGACCACCGGCTTTACCCCCAGGGCCGATCCGACGAGATGGCCGACACGACCGATGCGTCCACCCTTATGGACGTAGTCGAGCGTTTGCAGCACGGCAAAGGTGAAGCACTTGGGGATGGCGGCTTCGCCGACGGCGATCACTTCCAGAGCCGAGGCCCCGCCTTCGGCCCAGCGTGCTGCCTCAATGACTGTCCAGCCCTGCTGCATGGTGGCACCGCGAGAATCGACAACATAGAGCCGTTTCGAGTCAATTTGCTCGGCAGCCAGTCGCGCGGCGTTATAGGTGCCGCTGAGTCCGGCGGAGAGCGTGAAGCAGACGACATCCAGATCGGCATCGAGTTCCTGCTGGAAAACCTGCACAAACTGATCGACCGATGGTTGCGCGGTACTCGGCAGTTTGGCGTCCGCTCGCAAGCGATCAAGATACTGCTGGGCGTTGATATCGATCGTATCCAGCAGGGATTCGTTTTCGAAGTTCAGCGAGAGCGGCACCACGCGAATACCAAGTTCCTCCCGCACGTGCAGGGGAATATCGGAGGCGCTATCGGTAACGACCCGAACGCGACGTGTACTACTCACTGATGTGCTCCTTAACGATCACACCGAGCACGCCCGGGCCGATATGCGTGGCGATAACCGGACTCACCTTGGTGAGCGTGATGGGGTGCCCCGGTGTTTTTGGCTGGAGAACATCTGCAAGCGCCCGGGCATCATCGGGGGTAGTGTTGTACATCACCGCCAACTCATCGATAGCCCCGGTTTCATTGACGAATGTCTCCAGTGCCTTGATCGCCTTGGAGCGAGTGCGAGTACGTTCGAAAGGAACAATCACCCCTTCATCAATGCGCAGGAGCGGCTTAAGTTGCAGAAGCGTGCCGACTAGCTGCGCGGCCTTGCCGATGCGTCCTCCACGTCGAAGATGCTCCAACGTGTCGGCGAAGAAGACGATATGGTAGCGGCCAACTTCTCCGCGCAGGATCGCGGCAATCTTGCTCGCATCCAGCCCTTGCCCGGCGAGATCTGCCGCACGCAATGCCTGAAAACCAAGGCCAAAGCTGACACTGAACGAGTCGACGACTTCCACATGAAGTTCATCAGCGAGATTCTGTGCAGCGATGGAAGCGCTTTGGAATGTACCACTCAATTTGGAGGAGAGCGTCACACAGACAATCTCTTTTGTGTTTTGCGCAGCAGCTGCCTCGCGAAAGGCGCGCTCGAATGCACCTACCGATGGTTGACTGGTTGTCGGTAGAGCCGCGGAAGTAGACATCTTCTCCATGAACTCATCGGTACTGATGGTGACCTGATCGGCGAAAACTTCTTCACCGAAGTGGACATTTAGCGGCACTACCGTAATGCGACGATCTTGCGCGAGTTCTTTATCGATGTCACACGTGCTGTCAGTGACGATGGCGACGGTTGCGTTCGTGTTCACGATTCCTCCAGTGGCGTCGATGGCGATGCCTTACTCTACGGCAATCACAAAGTGGTAGTGTGGTTGATTGCCCGCGATGATCTCGATTTCGGCATCCGGATAAAGTGCACTGGCGGCTTCCTCCAGCGCTTCGGATTCCGTGTCGTTTGCATCTTCCCCGGTGAAAACTGTCAACAATTCTGGTTCAACATCGCCCAAAGCCGCAAAAGCCGCGCTAACGATTTCTGGCAAGTCGTCGCCACTGGCCACGAGATCGCCATCCACCAAACCGATAAGCTGGCCTTCCTTGACATCGACACCGTTGAGTTCGACATCGCGAACCGCTGTCGTGATCTCTACACAGCGCACATCCATGAGGGCAGCCGTCATTTCCGCGACATTCTCATCGATACTCTCATCGAACCCGAAGCGCCCCAACGCTGCTAACCCGTGAGGGAGCGACTTGCTCGGTACCACGCGCACCTCTTTGTCGCTGAGTTCAGTTACCTGTTGTGCGGCCAAAATGATGTTTTTGTTGTTGGGCAGAATGATGACCTGATTGACGGGTAGTGCTTCTACGGCGGAGAGCAGATCCTCGGTGCTGGGGTTCATTGTTTGTCCGCCCATCACGATCAGATTGGCGCCCATGGAGAGTAGGGCTTGCGCCAAACCTTCCCCCGCGGCGACCGCAATGACGCCGATATCGCCATGAATCTCAGTCGGGATGTCTGATCCTGCCCACGAAGGACGATCCGATGCATGATCTGTGCGCTGCTCCTTGAGCGCCTCAGTCTGCAGTGTCATGTTGTCGATCTTGATCTGATCGAGATAGCCCAGTGTCAGCGCATAAGCCAGAACCTCGCCTGGATTCTCGGCATGAATGTGCACTTTCAGCACCGTGTCATCGCCAACGGCGACCATTGACTGACCCATGTCGTTCAGGGTCTCGCGGGCTTTCTCGAAGTCGATCCCTTCGCCGAAGACCATAAAGTTGGTGCAATAGCCGAAGGGATCCTCACCGTGGAGTTCCGCGACATTGTCCAGAAAATCCATTTCGGCACCGATCTGAGCGCTGGTGCTATCCTCGTCGATCGTCGTGTTCCCGAGTGCATAGCGATAGAGGCCATCCAGAAGATAGACCACACCCTGGCCACCGGCATCGACCACACCCGCCTGCCTGAGAATCTCCAGCATCTCTGGTGTTTCTGCCAGTGCGCGCCCGGCGCCATCGAGTGCGGTCGCAAGCACATCCGTGAGGGCTCGACCCGTACCCCCCTTGACTGCGTCCTCGGCAGCGACGCGGATGACGGTAAGCATGGTGCCTTCCACGGGCCGCATCACCGCCTTGTACGCTTTTACCCGCGCGGAATCGAGGGCGCGTACGAGGTCATCGCCGTTGATCGTGTCGCAACCTGCCAGCCCGTCAGCGAATCCTCGCCAGATTTGGCTGAGGATCACACCGCTGTTGCCACGGGCACCCATGAGCGCGCCATAGGCAAAGCGATCGGCCAGATGTCCGGCAGTGTCTGTCGCATTCGCCTTTATTGCGAAATCCAGACTGCTGTTCATCGTTAGCGACATATTGGTACCGGTATCACCATCCGGGATCGGGAAGACGTTAAGCGCGTTGACCCGGTCGCGATGGTGACCGAGGAGTCGGGCAGCAAAGGTGATCGCCTCCAGCAGTTGCTCGCCATTCCAGGTAGCGTGGCCAGTGGTCGTGCGGGGGGTGGCGTTGGTCATGCGGTCTTCTCGGCTGCTGGGCTCACGCGAATGCCATCGACATTCACATTGACGCGGTCGACGGTCATATTCAGTGTGTTTTCAACCTGGAACTTGATGGCCTGCATCACATTTTGCGCGACCGTGAAGATAGGAGTGCCATATTCGGCCACGATGCTGAGCTCAATCTCCAGATGATCGTCGGTAACACTGATCTCGATACCGCGCGAGGGATCATTTCGGCGCAAACGCCGGACCAGCGCGGAACGATTATTGGGACCAAGTTCCACCACGCCATAGCATGAGAGCACTGTTTCATGAATGACAGCAACGATAGCGCTCTCGGCAATTTCGACTCGACCGGTTGGCTCCGGTATATCATCAGTAGGTGAGACCGGTGGCACGATAATGCTCCTTTCGTGCACACGCTGCATGCTCGACGAAGTTGACAGTTTCAAGAATTATAAACATTTTGACCATAGTCGTTATGCGATTTGCCCCACCATCATCATTGCTGGATAGGTCACCGAGCATCTGACAAGGGTTGGAGGTGGCCCCGTGGTTTATCCACGGGGAGCGCAAGCGGCTGATGCCTGAACGTTCCTGAAATCTCCTTGGCACCTCTCCTGCCTTCGTGGTAGCATTCAGCGTTGTGTCGCCCCGCGTGTGGCGATATCGTGGTGCGCCTGCGCACCCCACCTGATTCATGAGCATTAATGTACGCACGCCTCCGGTCGTTCTGTTCCCGGATCGTCGCGAAGTGTGAAGGGAGCATTTCATGTCCGGTAAGTGTGATGTCTGCGGCAAGGCCAAGACCTTTGGTAACAACGTGAGCTTCTCCAAGCGCCGCACCAGCCGCGATTTTCGCGCCAATGTGCACAAGAAGCGCATTGTGGTGAACGGTATTGGTATTCGCCTGAATATCTGCACCCGTTGCCAGCGCAGTCTGGGCAAGGCCGGTAAGGCCGCCTAGTTCGCGGAAATCATCAGACGAAAGAACGACCGGCGAGGATCACTTCTCGTCGGTCGTTTGCTATCTGGCTGGATTCGTCAGCGCCAGGTCGATTTCCTGTCGCACGTACTCGTCGGACTCTGTTTGCGTGCAGGCGCGTATCTCAGCTGCGGCACCTAACCGACCCAACGCCCAGGCGGCGTGACCGCGCACGATCGGCTCGTCGTGTTCCCGTAGCGTCAATGCAAGCACCGGGATATCCGCTTCTGTGCCGATATTCCCCAGCGCAATCGCGGCATTGCGTGCCAACCCACGTCGTTTCGTCCTCGGCACTGGTGTACCAAAGTAGGTCTGTCCAAACTCCTCATCGGTCATCCGCAGCAGCCAGTGCAAACATGGGAATTGGTTGCTGATGGATGCTGGTTGCATATCGGTTTCGTCTACCACTTTGGCGGCACCGGTATATGGGCACACCTCCTGGCAAACATCGCAGCCATAGACCCAGTCCTGCATCAACGGTCGTAACTCGTGCGGAATCGGACCACGTTCCTCAATGGTCAGATAACTGATGCAATGGGGCGCGTGAATCGTATAGGGTTCCACAATTGCGTGTGTGGGGCAGTTATCGATACAGATCGTGCACTTGCCGCAGTTCTTCTCCGATGGGATATCCGGAGCGATATCGAGATCAGTTACGAGTTCGCCAAGCATCACCCAGCTACCATGCCCCGGCACAATCAGATTGGCATTTTTGCCATACCAACCGAGTCCGGCTCTTGCCGCCACAGCGCGCTCGACGATACGAGCGGTGTCCACCAGGATGCGCGTATCGAGAGAACGTCCGGCCAGCTCCTCCAGATCAGCTTGCAATCCCTTGAGACGTCGCTTCAGGGTGCGATGGTAATCCCGACCCCAGGCATAGCGGCTGATCCGCCCGCGCGGGACATCATCCGGTTTCTCCGCCGGACCGCTCCAATAGGCGAGTCCGACGCTGATAACCGATTTTGCATGCGGATGCAGATTGCGCACATCGGTGCTGAAGCGGGCCCGATCCACCGTGAACCAGTCCATTCCCTCCACATGGCCAGCTTCGATATGGCGCTCCATAAAGCCGGCGAGCTCCGGAAATGGCTCGGCCGAGGTGATAGCGCTGACGCTCAAGCCGTTACGTGCAGCCAACATCTTCACCTGTGCGGCGAGTTGCTTGCGTGCATCTGGCGGACTAAGCGTGATTGGTTCCATCTCTACTGAGCGGTATCGGCATCGAGTGCGACATTCAGCACCACATCCCAATCGGCGTGATGTGCCATCCCCCAGGCCACGGCCGCCGCGACCCGCGGGGCCAACAGATTCGGGATCGCATCCTGCACCGGTTTGATGATGCGGCTATCACGCGCGACACATTGCAATCCATCGGGTGTGATCGCGATGGCTGCGCGTAATGCCGCAAATGGCATTTGCGCGAAGATCTCCCCGAGTGCCTCACTGGCCGAGGGTAGTCCAGTCATTTTTGTGTACTGTTCCTCGGTGCCGATAATCGTGTCGCAGCGCATCGCGATTTCCAGTTCATTAGCCTGAGCCGGAATATGATCCAGATGACGCAATGTCGTGGCCATGCGCACGGTGCCATCGGTATGAGCGGGGAGATCGGTGAGGAAATGGCGCAGCGATTGATCCAGCAAATCCAGCACCAACGCATCGTGACCGAAAAGCGCGTAGATATCCATCACGCCACCCTTGGTCATAAGCGCACCCTGTTGCCAATCAGTGAAACTGCCATCCTCATGGCGAACAAGCGCGCAGGTATTGCCTTCGATGACATCGATATTCTTCGGGTGAATCCGGGCAGCCTTGAGGTGCTGCAGCACCTCAGTGCCAGCATCGTCATCACCGATGCAGCTGCGCAGCGTTACTTCACCGCCGAGATCGCGCAGCGATAGCGCGATCGCACCGGCCGCGCCAGGATGAATCGATTCACCGAAGTCCTCGGCTACGATATCGCCGATAATCGCGTAACGCTTGCTCATGTTTCACCCACTGTTGGTCATCGGCTTCCTCGCCGATGTCATGTCCCCAATTATGAAGAGTAGGGGAGACAATGTCATCCATGGGTGTATGTACGGCCTGCGCGTCATTTTGCCGCGAAAATGTGGAGAAATGGTACGGCGCAAACGTCCATTCTGTCGTATGCTGATAGCAGATGTGAGCATAGCTCGTCAGGATGTGGACATGGTGGCGACCACCGACGCAAAATCGAAAGCCCCGACTGTAGGATCACTCCTTGGTATTTGGGTGCGACAGACACGGCAGCAGCAGGGATTGAGTCAGCGCGAGTTGGCCGATGCCGCCGGGCTAAGCCGAAGCTATGTCTGCGATATCGAGCGCGGCCGGGGCAGCGAGCCCAGCCTCAACACGCTGGACAAGCTTGCTGGCGCCCTCGGAGCCTCGCGTTCGGATCTGATGAAGGCCAGCGGCCTCATCGATAAGGCGCTAATCCCCAAGGAATCGGAGGAGGAGCGACGGATGTTGCAACTTTTTCGCGATATGTCTGCCTCCGGCCAGGAGCAGGTGATGCGCTACGTCCGCTTTCTCCATCATGAGGAGCACAGCCTGAAGCAGGCAACCTTCCTCGAAGAACCTGCATCACCACCGAGCCGGGCAAATACACCTCTGGCACTTTTCAGCCTGGACGATTAACAGCGTTCTGCAGCAACGATATCCGTAGCGTCGACCCTTGTAGTCGACTGAACTGGCGTACCGTTGATTCCTCGTTTGGGGCTTCGGAATGACAAGACTCGAACGTAGCCCCAGGGTTTATCCCTGGGGGGCGTGAGGGTGTTATCGCCATCCCAAGCCTTGAGCGGAATCACGGCACGAGTGACGTATTAGGTCATTGACCAGACCCCCAATCGTTCGGTTGATTCCTCTCCTGCGGCATCGGAATGACAAGGCTCGAACGTAGCCCCAGGGTTTATCCCTGGGGGCGTGGGTATTATCGCTATCCCGAGCCCCGAGCGAAATCAAGGGACGATTGACGTATTAGGCCATTGGCTATGCTACCAATCGTTTAACTGATTCCTCGCCTGTGGCATCGGAATGACAAGGCTCGAACGTAGCCCCAGGGTTTATCCCTGGGGGCGTGGGGGGGTGTCATCGCCATCCCGAGCTCTGAGCGAAATCAAGGCACGATCGACGTAATAGGCCAATGGCCTGACTACCAATCGTTCGACTGATTCCTCGCCTGTGGCTTCGGAATGACAAAGAGGCCTCGGGCGATCAACTCGCCCGAGGCCTCCTGAATTGCGATATTACTCTGCGGTTTCGGCGACAGCCTCATCCACAGCTTCGACTTCGGCCTCTGCAGTCTCAGCAGCGGCGGCTTCAGCCTCGGCCTTGGCGGCTTCGGCAGCAGCCTGACGCTCGGCCTTGGCAGCAGCTTCGGCTTCGCGCTTCTCGCGCTCGGCGCGAGCCTTGGCACGCTCTTCCTTGGCAGCAGCCTCACGAACAGCGGCGGCTTCCGCATCCTTCTGGGCGCGGAGAGCAGCGGCCTCTTCGGCACGCTTCTGCTTCTTGGTCTTGCTACCAACATTGGCGGCAGCGGCTTCCATGCGCTTGGTGAAGCGCTCAACCTGGCCAGCGGTGTCCACAATGCGCTGCTCACCGGTGTAGAACGGGTGGCAAACGTTGCAGAGGTCGATACGCAGCTCCGGCTTGGTGCCGCGGGTGGTGAAGGTGTTGCCACAGCTGCAAATGACTGTGGTCTCAACGTAATTCGGGTGAATTCCCGGCTTCATGGGTGATTTCTCCGTTGTACTGGGGTAAGCCAGGTCTAGTCAGCAGCAGCTTCGGTGCTGGCCGCATCCGCGATCAGTTCCTTGGCGCCGCCAATCGGGTAAACATCGGGCGGATAAACGCTAATGCGCTGCTTCTGGCGACCAATGGTCTCGAAGCGAACCACACCATCGATCATCGCGTAGATCGTGTGATCCTTGCCGATGCCGACATTGTTGCCGACCCAGAACTGCGTGCCACGCTGACGCACCACGATGGTGCCAGTGCGCACGAACTGACCGTCGGCGCGCTTAACGCCGAGTCGCTGGGCCTGTGAATCGCGGCCGTTGCGAGTTGAACCCGCACCTTTCTTATGTGCCATTGTGTTGTCCTCTCTCGGATACAGCCGAACGATTAGCCCTTGATGCCGGTGATCGTCAGTCGGGTCTGCTCTTGACGGTGGCCAGTGTGGCGGCGATAGCGCTTCTTGGCCTTGAACTTGAAGACTTCAATCTTCGGACCGCGCTTGTGCTCGGTAACCGTGGCCGTCACGCTGGCGCCATCCACAACCGGGGTACCGATCTTGGTGGCACCATCTCCACCGATCAGCAGCACGCGATCGATGGTGATATCCGCACCCTCTTCGGCTGCGAGACGCTCGACGGTGATGCGATCACCCTCGGAAACGCGATACTGCTTGCCGCCGGTTTCGATGACGGCATACTTCGTCGCTTCGCTCATGTATCTACTACCTGCCCTTATTTCGCATCTGCGTTCAAACTCTCGATCCATGGCCGATATCGATCATCTACCGTCGATATCCGTTTGCTCGCCAGAATCCAATCACATTGCCGCAGTGATGCACGCAAAAGCGAGCGCATGTGCGCTCGAGACACCTGAGTATAGCACACGTGTGGATTACCAGTGTTCTAGCCCAAGCCTGTCTGTTAATGACCTGTCCAGCAGGTTGGGTAAATCGCTGGATCTATAAAGTTATTGAACGGCAGAAGGATCACTATGGTGAGAGATTGACTTCAAACCTACCCTCAATTGAGGAGCCATTGATGAGAAATATCGTCGTGACGAGATTCCAACCCTCACCTGGATTGCTGATATGCATCCTAAAGCCGCTATCTGCATCATCAGTCGTCCATGGAATCCAGTCGGCTTGGGGTTCACTTGAGTATTGAACGTACTTGATGTTAGCCAGATTCTCAGGCGACGTTTGGATCCAGACATCCAGAGAATCGGTGCCGTGCGTGTACCCTATGTTGATATCGACACCCGAGGCATGACCACTCGCATCGAGCGCTTCTACAACGTAAACAGTTTGCCCCGGAGGCTTGGGGTTGTCTGTCCCTACGGAATATGTGGGTGTAGGATCTGGACACCCACCAGGAGGTGCTCCACAGTCGTCAGCACCACCTGATTGATCGTTAGTAGTGCCCGTGACCACGTCGCTAGATTCGACGGTGGGAGTTGGTGTTGGGGGCGGAGTGTTTGTGGGCGTAGGGGAAGGTTCCATTGTCGCTGTCGCCGTCGCGGTGGAAGTCGGACTGACCTCAGAGACGACAGCAGAAGTTGTCTCTGGTCCAGAGTCGCTACCGCGTACCTGGGTATAAAGGAATCCGCAGCAGGCCAGGATTCCAGCGGTAATCGCTGGAGCGATTGCGGGATGAGAAGTGAAACCTCTAAGGCGATCCCAGAAACTTGTTTGCTCGTTGTTTACAGTCTCTTCAGGCATGGGTAGCTCCTGATGCCAGCGACTTATGAATTGTGTGATTCCGATTTTATAGCAGCACTTCTGTAAACGTCTAGACTCTGTTGCCCCGGATTCGTATCCAACAGCGATTACCGTTGCCCCACCTCGTCTCGCTCGATAGACTTGAGGAAGCACGACGCAATGCCGCGTCGTATCCCACCAGCATCGGGAGCATACGTGTCTCTTCCTCTTTCACAACCTCTTCGTATCGGCACGCGCGGTAGTGCCCTGGCGCTGTGGCAAGCGACGACCGTGCAGGATCTGCTTACCGCTCGCGGTATCGATTCGGAACTCGTCATCATCAAGCCCGAGGGCGATCTCGACAAGCACAGTTCCTTGCGCCAGATCGGCGGTCGGGGCGTTTTCACCTCTGCGCTTCAGCAGCAGATGCTGGCGGGCAACATCGATTTGGCCGTGCATTCGACCAAGGATCTCCCTAGCCTGGCTCCGTACGGTATCGCTATCGCTGCTTTCCCCCAACGCGAGGATGCTCGTGATGCCCTGATCAGCAGACATGGTGCCGGCCTGGAGGTATTACCTCCGAACCCGGTTATCGGTACCAGTAGTCGTCGTCGCGCCGTTCAGATCCAGCAGGTGCGACCAGACGCGATCATCCATGAACTCCGCGGTAATATCGATACCCGACTGAAAAAGGGTCTCTCCGATGACTACGATGCCGTGATTCTGGCCGCAGCTGGTCTCAAGCGTATGGGTTGGGATGACCAGATCACAGAATTTCTCCCCATAGATGTCAGTTGCCCGGCGCCAGGACAGGGTGCACTCGCCGTCGAAGCTATGACCGGTACCCCCGCCTGGGAGGCAGCGGCATTGTTGGACGATCCGGCTATTCGCACGGCCGTTATGGCTGAGCGTGCCTTCCTGCGTGGCGTTGGTGGCGGTTGTTCGACGCCTATCGGTGCGCATGCGCTCATCGAGAAGATGCATGGCATAGCTACCATCCGGTTTTGGGCGATGCTCGGTGCCGATGACGGCTCGCGGGTAGAGCACTTTTACGCCGAGTGGCCAGCAGGCCAGGCGCAGGACCGTGCCTTTATCGTCGCGGATCAGATGATGCGCACTGTGGCTCCGGAATGGTCTGGCGTTTCGCTCGGGGAACCTCTCAAGGATCGCCGTATTTTGGTGACGGGTTCCGAGAGCATCATCGCGAACCAGAGAACGAGGTTAGAACCGCTCGGAGCTGAGACGTACTCTTTACCTACTATTGAGATCGCGACTCAATACGTCGTAATCCAACCTGATGCCGACCTCGTTGTTCTCACCAGCAAACATGCGGTGCCATCGGTTGATTGGAGCAGCACGGAGGTTCCTGTCGCCATCGTTGGCGAGGCAACGGCCAATGCGTTGCGGGAAGCCGGAGTCGAACCCTTGTTGATTGCGGAAGGGCCCGGCGGCGAGGTGCTTGCCGAAGAGATCATCGCGAGCGGTATCGCTGGCAAACGGGTCGTTCATGTCGGTAGCGATATCGCCCGGCCCGAACTGGCGGAGGCGCTGGCCGCAACGGGTGTGACGGTAACATCATTGATCGGCTATGTGAATCATCCGGTTACCACGATCGACCCTGATCTACGTGCGCGGATTGCGCGAGGCGAAATGGATGCGGTCACCTTCGCATCACCCAGCTCAGTCGCAGCCTTCGTTGCGCTCATCGGTATTGATCTGCCTGCGCTCAGTGGTGCCGCCATGGTCGCTATTGGTCCCACCACTGCCCGCGCGATGGTCGAGCACAATCTACCTGTCCACGCGACAGCGGATACGTCGACATCAACCGGCATCGTAGCTACATTGACCCGCTATTTCGGGGGAGAAGAACCTGCATCATGACATCGTTTGTACGTACCCGCCGCCTGCGTCAATCCGCTGCCTTGCGCGCGTTAGCGCGCGAGCACACGGTTGCCGTCTCGGACTTGATCTACCCACTCTTCATCATTGAAGGAGAGGGGATTCGGCACGAGATATCATCGATGCCCGGTCAATACCAGATATCGCTGGATAATCTCGATGCGGAGATCGACGATCTGATCAATCTGGGTATCCCGGCGATCTTCCTTTTCGGTATTCCGGCGGAGAAAGATGAGCAGGCGAGTGGTGCCTATGCCGAGGATGGTATCGTGCAGCGGGCGGTGCGGCAGATCAAGGCCCGCACACCGGAGATGCTCATCATCACCGATGTTTGTTGCTGCGAATACACCAGTCATGGTCACTGCGGGATCATCGTTGGCGATTCAGTCGATAACGATCTCACCCTGCCACTGCTTGCGCGTACGGCGGTTAGCCACGCCCGCGCTGGTGCCGATATCGTCGCTCCCAGCGATATGATGGATGGACGAGTAGCGGTGATGCGAGAGGCGCTGGATAGCGCTGGTTATTCAACAACACCGATCATGAGTTACGCCGCCAAGTATGCCAGCGGCTACTACGGACCTTTCCGTGAAGCTGCCGAAAGCACGCCTACATTTGGCGATCGTCGCACGCATCAGATGGATCCAGCCAACAGCCGGGAGGCGATGCGCGAGATCAATATCGATCTCGCTGAAGGCGCGGATGCCATCATCGTGAAACCTGCTTTGGCCTATATGGATATCATTCGCGCCGCCCGAGAGCGCACACTGGTGCCGATTGTGGCCTACAACGTTTCTGGTGAGTTTGCGATGGTGAAGGCTGCTGCCGAGCGTGGCTGGATTGACGAAGAACGCATCGTCATGGAAACCATGCTTGGTTTCAGGCGTGCGGGTGCGGATCGGATCATCACCTATCACACCAAAGATATCGCCCGTTGGTTGCAGGAGAGTCAGGCATGATGGGTCGCGATCGTTTCCTCGCTGCGGCCAATCTGCAGCCAGTCGATACCACGCCGGTTTGGTTCATGCGGCAGGCGGGGCGCTGCTTGCCGGAGTATCGCGCATTGCGCAAACAGTATTCCTTTATGGAGCTTGCGCACACGCCAGAACTCGCTGTGCAGGCGACACTGATGCCCGTTGATCGCTTTGGTGTCGATGGTGCAGTGCTCTTTGCCGATATTATGTTGCCGCTCGAAGGCATGGGTGTTGAGTTTGAGATCAAGCCAGGAGTCGGCCCCGTCATCGCGAATCCCATCCGCACCATGGCCGATGTCGAAGCGCTCCAGGTTGTTGGTCCGGAAGAAGGCACACCATACGTACTCGAGGCATTGACACTGCTGCGACATGAGCTCGGTGATCGCGCTGCCGTGCTCGGATTCGCTGGCGCACCCTGGACACTTGCCTGCTATCTGGTCGATGGCAGACCATCCAAGGAATATCCCAAGACCAAGGCAATGATGTACGGCGAACCTCGCCTTTGGCATGCCCTCATGGAGAAACTGACGCAGGTCACGGAACTCTATGTGCAGGGGCAGGCTGAGGCTGGTGCCGATGTCGTGCAGCTTTTCGATAGTTGGCTGGGATTGGTCGATTCTGATTCCTACCGTGCACACGTATTGCCGTATACCGCGCGCATTTTCTCTGCGTTGCGACAATCAGTGCCAACGATTCACTTCAGCACCGGCACCACACATCTGCTTGCGGCTATTCGCGATACGCGTCCGAATATGGTGAGTGTGGATTGGCGTATCCGTATTGAGGACGCCTGGGACATTCTCGGTGACGAAATTGGCATCCAGGGGAATCTTGATCCGGCGATGATGTTTGCTCCCTGGTCAGCAATTGAAGCTGCTGCCAGCGATATTCTCACGCAGACGCGTGGGCGGAACGGGCACATTTTCAATCTTGGTCACGGCATCCATCCGGAAACCGATCCCGGTAAACTCCTGGAACTTACACAATTTGTTCACAATTTCCGCTCATAGGGGCACCAACCAGTATCCTATAATTCCCGGAGATCATGAACCCAACCGGGGTGAAGATGGTTGGATACCCGCATGACCGATGCTGACCGCGCCACAATACTGGTTGTCGATGACGAGGTAAATATCCGGGAGGCCATCGTGCTCACATTGAAGCGGGAAGGCTTCCGTGTGGTGCAGGCGGGTACAGGTCCGGAAGCTGTTGAACTCGCGAAGCCCGATATTGATGTGATCGTGCTGGATGTCATGCTGCCAGGCTTCGATGGTCTGGAGGTATTGCGCCGGGTTCGTGCCACTTCGAACACACCGGTGCTCATGCTCAGCGCCAAGGGCGATGAGATCGACCGCATCGTTGGCCTGGAGATAGGTGCGGACGACTACATCGCCAAACCCTTCGCCATGCGCGAGCTTGTTGCGCGCATCCGCGCTATTTGCCGTCGTATCAGCATGCAATCGCAGACCACAACCACGGATGCTGATGCGGGCTGGATCATTGCTGGCACGCTTGCGATCAATCCATCGAATCGAGTCGCCAGAATTGGTGATACGGTGGTGGATCTGAAACCCAAGGAATTCGACCTGCTGCAGTACTTCATGCGCCATCCGGGCGTCGTGCTCAGCCGCGATGCGCTTCTGCGTGAGGTATGGGGCTACGACTATCGCATGGACACGCGCACGGTGGATGTGCATATTCGCTGGCTGCGTACCAAGCTGGAGCATGATCCTGCTGCACCGACCATGTTCGTCACTGTTCGGGGCTCGGGTTATCGTTTTGTGCCGGAGCAACCACGTTAATGGACTGGGTCAATCACGCCTGGGATCGTATGCGCGGTTCGCTGCGATGGCGGGTAGCAATCCCATTCATTGTGCTTTCCCTGGTGATATTTGTTGGCCTCTATTTCCTGCTCTCCAATACCGCCGAGGAGACTCGCGTAACCACGTTACGAAGTGATCTCGAGGGCAACGCCCAGATAGCGGCGTATGTCGTCTCATATCTCCTTGAGGATCCAGACCGGACTCTCGACCTCGATCAGGAGTTGCTCCAATTTGCCGATGCCACCGATACCCGCATGACGCTTATCGCCGCCGACGGAGCGGTGCTTGTCGATACGGAGTTCGGAGAACAGAATGTCGTTAATCAGAATGACAAGTCAGAGGTAGTAGCTGCCCGTGAAGATGGTACTGGCTGGGATCGGCGGCGGAGTACCTCGTCGGGCGAACCTAGCCTGTATGTGGCAGTGCAGGTGCCCAACAGTGATGGACTGATTCTCCGGGTCAGCGTACCCACTACTGAGGTCCAGCATTCAGTCGTATCTATCCTGCGTGCAATTATCCTGGCTTGCCTGTTCAGTATCGTCGCGTTCGCTGTTGCCGGCTGGTATTTCGCTGGCAGATTGGCACGCCCTCTGGAAGATTTGACACGCCAGGCGATGCGGATTGCCGTCGGCGATTTCAGTGCTCGCGTGCCCGAGGTTCCGATTCGGGAAATCAATGGCGTGGGTCGCGCATTCAATCGCATGGCTGATCGCCTCGAAGATGTGATGGAACGACAAGAGCAGACCAGTCTTCGTCTCGAATCAGTGCTGGAAGGCCTGCTCGATGGCGTGGTCCTGACCGATGAGCAGGGATTGGTATTGCGCATGAATCCCGCCGCCGAGCAAATGCTGAACTCGGCGGAGGAAGAGGTAGTCGGTAAGCCATTCGTGCAAGCTGCGCGTGACTATGAGATCGCACGCGTGCTCAACAAGGCTTTCGATGGCAAGGAAAATGCTACCGGTACGGTCGAACACGGCATCGAGAGGCGAGCCATTCAGGTGCACGCCGGTGTGGTTCAGGGTGTGCACGAGAAGTTGGGTTTGGTGGTGCTCCATGATGTCACCGAGATTCGCCGTCTGGAAACCGTGCGTCGAGAGTTTGTCGCTAACGTTTCGCACGAGTTGCGTACGCCATTAACCTCGATTCGGGCGATGGTCGAGACCCTGGAAGCAGGCGCTGTTGAGGAGCCGGAAGTCGCGCTGGATTTCCTCGCCCGTATCGTGGGTGAGATCGATCGGCTAAACGCGTTGCTAGAGGACTTGCTCGATTTCGCGCGGTTAGAGGCGGGCCGTACCCCGTTGAGACTGGAGTATCAGCTAATTGACGAGGTGCTCCGCCATGGCGCTGGCCGTTTGCAGGAGCAGATTGAACGGGCAGGGCTCACGCTTGAGATCGATCTGGAAGATGAGTTGCCTGAAATGGCTGTCGATGTCGGCCGCATCGAGCAAGTTCTTATTAACCTGTTGCACAACGCCATCAAGTTCACTCCCGGTGGGGGCAAGGTGACGTTGCGTGCCTGGCGGGAGAAGAACACGGTCTATGTGGCGCTCAAAGATACAGGTGTCGGTATTCCGGATGCGGAGCAGGCGCGTCTCTTTGAACGTTTCTACAAGTCGGACAAAGCCCGTCGTTCCGATGGCACCGGTCTGGGACTTGCCATTGCTCAGAATATCGTGCGCTTGCACGGCGGCCGTATTTGGGTGGAGAGCACACCAGGCGAAGGCGCAGAGTTTACCTTCACGCTCCCGATGAAGCGCAAGAAAGCCGCGAAGCGCGCGCGCAAACACACGTTGAAGGGATTGGTCTAGATCACCCGTGTGACTGGTTTCGATTCCGGAGCCCGGATCGCGAAGAGGATCGCTGTTCCGATGATCAGCGTGGCGGTTACCAACAGGGCGAAATCGACGCTCCAGGTATCACCCATAAATCCCAGAGCCAGTGGACCAGCGACGTAGCCAACGTCCATCAGCGCCCTATAGAGCCCCATGGCAGCGGCATTCATACCGGCGGGTGCCATATCCGCGGCGTACGCGGCAGGTGCCCCACCTGCGAATCCGCCGGCGCAGCTCCAGATGAAGCAGGCCAGCAGGAACGACCGGTAGTCGCTTGCGAACATGAAGAGCAGAAATCCTGCTCCGCTCAGGAGCGTGGCTGGTACCAATACGGGCTTACGACCCAACTTATCTACCAACACACCACTTGGCATGACGAACACAAGACTGACGATGCTGATCATACCCAGCCCGAAGCCGATCTGTGTCGATGTCAGATGGAGGTCATTTTCGGCCATCAACGGGATGATGTTAAAGACACCCCCGGTCCGACCGAAGGCGGCCATCAACCCGATCAGTCCGATGAGCATCAATCCTTCATTGCGGGAGAGTATGCGCAGTTGCTGAAGAAAACTCGTGGCCGGTTGATGTGAGTGCGAGCCCGTCTTGGCTCGACCCATCTCGCGCGTCTCTGGAACGAACATCAACGCGACGACAGTCACCAACGCGCAGAAGATAGCCGACGCCCAGAATGGCGATGCGATACCGTAGTGATCGGCCAACCAACCGCCGGGAATCGCACCTAGTCCGGCAGTTGCCAGGAAGACACCCTGATAAATAGACATGAGGCGACCGCGATTGTGCGGTAGCGCGATATCTGCCAGCACGATTTGTCCGCCGGTCAGCACGAAGGCTGCTCCGGCACCACCAAGGAAACGCGCAGCCAGAAAGAGTTCATAGGTTGGCGCAATCGCGCAGCCAACTGCCGAGAGTGCCGAAAGCGCGCCGCCAATAGCGAGTGCCTCTTTGCGGCCAAACCTGTCTGCCGTATTCCCAGCCGGAATATTGAGCAGGAGGCGGGCTAACCCATAGATCGCGAACGTGAAACCGATCGCGGTCATGCTGACGCCAAAGCTCTCGGCATACTGCGCCAGGATCGGTGTGTTTGCACTGAACGCCAGCTGGTTGGCGGCAATCAGCACGCACATCCAGATCAGCACATTGCGCGTCATTGATTCCGAAGGTTGGGTCATTGCATCTCCTCCGCTGTCAGCATCGCAGAGCATCTCATGTGCCGCAACCGTACTATCATATGTACAGTGTCTCGACGCGCTGTACGTTTCGGATGAACCTCTTGCCCAACGCCACTGACAACCAGTTCCCGCACTTGCTTGCCGATCGCTATCGCCTCGACTCAATTGTTGGCGAGGGTGCGCATGCCACTACCTGGCGTGGTTGGGATGAGAAGCTTAGTCGACCGGTGGCGATCAAGATTCTGCATCGCAAGTTGACTGATGATGCGGTTTTCGTGCAGCGATTTCGCGACGAGGCACGCGTTGCTGCCTCAGTGCGACAGAACAATGTCGTGGATATCTACGATTTTGGCCAGGAGCAGGGTGTTCTCTACATCGTCATGCAATTTGTCGATGGGCAAACGCTGAAGCAACTCATCGCGCAGCGCGCACCAATGGAAATGCGTGAGATCCGCCGCATCATCGGCAATGTGCTCGATGGCCTGCAAGCCATTCATGCTGCTGGCATCGTCCATCGTGATATCAAGCCGCAAAATATCCTTATCGGCAACGATGGGGTCGCCCGGGTCACCGATTTCGGGGTCGCCGAAACCGGCGGTGATGCTGGTCTCACGACTGATGGAATGACTATTGGTACCGTCGACTATATGGCTCCCGAACAGGCACAGGGTTTGGCATTGACGCCATCCGCCGATTTGTATGCGACCGGCGTCATGCTCTACGAAATGATGACTGGCACACTGCCGTACACCGGTACCCCGCGCGAAATCATGATGCAGCACATCAATGTGCCAGTGACTCCACCGAGTGTGCGTTTGCCTCAGCGAGGTATCACCTCCCAGATGGATGCGGTGGTAGTGCAGAGTATGGCCAAGCAGCCGCAACGTCGGTTTGGTAGTGCCCGCGCAATGAAGCAGGCGATTGGTCAGGCGCTTGCGAGTGGATCGACCCAGCAAACAACGGTCATCACCACGCCACCCTCAGCGCCCCTGAATCAGCCGATCTCCTACACCCCTGCATACCCTGAGGATGTGGGGGCCGGGCTCAACGGTGCCATGAAAGGGTTGATCGCTGTCCTCATGCTGGGGATACTCGGCATAGCGCTCTGGGGTGCTATTCAGCTTATGGGTGATCGCGATATCAATATCAATTTGCCCGGATTCGGCGACAATACGACACAAGAGGTGCTGACACCCACTGCCACCGCAACACAGGAAAATGGTGTTATTGATCCGATCGGAAACGAACCGACCGAAGTGCCAACGATGATCCCGACTGAGCCGCCCACAGCGGTGCCAACTGAGGTTCCCGCGACTGAAGCTCCGACGGATGAACCGGTCATTGAACCACTTGAACCTGAAACGCCCACCGAGGATGCCGCTATCGAACCGGCTGGATAAAGGGATATGAACATGTACGGAGAACGTCAAACTCAGGCTGCGGTTGGACTCGTTGATCTGCGCTCGGATACGGTGACGCATCCGACCGATGCCATGCGTGCTGCCATGGCGAACGCCGAAGTTGGCGATGACCAGTTCGGAGAGGATCCCACTGTCAACCGCCTGGAAGTGCATTGTGCCGAGGTGCTGGGGAAGGAAGCCGGGGTCTTCATGCCGAGCGGTACCATGGGCAACCTCAGCAGCGTCATCACCCATTGTGCTCCTGGTCAGCAGGTGATTCTTGGGGATCGTTGCCATATCCTCGGTAGCGAGTCCGGTGGTATCTCCGCACTTGGTGGTGTGATGCCGCGTGCGGTGCCGACCAATACCGATGGCACGTTGCCGTTGGATGCCCTGGCTATCGCCACCATGCCAGCCGGCCCGGGTGGTGCCCAGCCAGCCCTGATTGCGATTGAGAACACCCACAACTTCTGTGGTGGTACGGTTCTGTCCCAAGAATATATTGCACAGGTACGAGCCCTGGCGGATGAACGCGGCCTGCCGATCCATATGGATGGTGCCCGGATCTTCAATGCGGCTGCGGCCCTCGGCATTCCGGTCCGTGAGATCGCTCAGCAAGTTGATTCGGTGCAGTTCTGCTTCAGCAAGGGCCTGGGTGCACCGGTCGGTTCCATGGTTGTTGGTGACCTGGCCTTTATCGACAAGGTCCGCACCAAGCGCAAGTTGCTCGGTGGCGCGCTCCGACAGTCCGGCGTGATTGCCGCAGCTGCACAGGTAGCGATGGATACGATGATCGCACGTCTACCCGAAGATCATGCGCGGGCGCGACTGCTGGCGGAAACGATCGCGGAGTATCCGGCTTTCAGCATAGATCTCGATACCGTGCAGACGAACATCGTTATCTTCAAGAGCCAACGTGATCAGACGGAGGTCGTGGCCATGCTGCGCGAACGCGGCATACTGGCAGTGAGTCTCGGGGCCGCGGGTATTCGGTTGGTGACGCATTATCAGATTACGGATAGTGATATCGATCGGGCGGTCGTGGCCATACGGGAGATTGCCCATGCCTGAACCACTCGTTGGTAAGCGCATTGTTCTGGGAGTGAGCGGTGGAATCGCGGCGTATAAAGCTATCGATTTCGCCAGCAAGCTCGTGCAGTTGGGTGCCGATGTGCACGCGATTCTCACAGCTTCGGCCTGTGAGTTTGTGCAGCCACTCTCCTTTGCGGCTATCACGCATAATTCCGTGCACACATCCGTCTTTGAGGGATGGGAAGGTGAGCATTCCGGCCACGTCACGCTGGCTGCCACAGCTGATCTTGTGATAGTCGCACCCGCCACCGCCAATAGCATTGCCAAAATAGCAGGCGGATTTGCCGACGATATGCTCGGGGCGGTGTTGCTCGCTACCCAGGCGCCAATCCTGATTGCACCTGCAATGGAACACCGCATGTGGCATCACGCCGCCACGCAGGCGAATCTGGAGACTCTGCGGTCTCGGGGTGTACGTGTGATTTCTCCAGAAGCAGGCCGCCTTGCTTCCGGTGCCGCAGGTGATGGTCGCCTTGCCGCGGTTGACCGCCTCCTCGCAGAGGCGCGTTGTGTGCTTGGTGCTGGTGGTGTCCTAAACGGTAAGAGGATCGTCATCACCTCCGGTGGTACCCACGAACCCATCGATCCGGTGCGCTTCATTGGGAACGGCTCCAGCGGTGCCATGGGCAATGCTCTCGCACAGGCTGCGATGGATGCCGGGGCTGAGGTCACCCTGATCGCCGGTCCGACGGTGGCGACGCTGCCGATTGGTGTGACACCGGTGCGGATCACGACGGCGCTGGAGATGCAGTCTGCAGTTCAGGCAGCCATCGTTGATGCCGACGCGCTCATTATGGCCGCGGCCGTGGCCGATTTCCGACCCGCGCATCCATCGGAACACAAGCTCAAGAAGAATCCGGATGAGAATACCCAGCAGCTCGAACTGGTGAAGAATCCGGATATTATTGCCGGTATCTCCCAGCCAGGTTTGGTGAAGGTCGGGTTTGCCGCGGAAACGGACGACCTGATTGCCAATGCCACCCAGAAGCTGCAGGCCAAGGGACTGGACCTTATCGTTGCCAACGATGCCGTTGCCACTATCGGCGCGAGCCATTCTCAAGCAACACTCCTTATACCTGGTCACGAACCGGAATCGCTTGCGGAGATGTCGAAAGAAGACCTGGCTGGTGTGATCGTTGCGCGATTGGCCGAAATCTTTGCCCGGCAGGTGATCTCATGATCCAGCATCCGCAGCAACGTCGACGTGAAACAGAAGCGCGTAACCGCGTGGCACTGGAAGTCATTCTCTTTGTCTATGCCGTTGGCGCCACGATCACGGTCGTGCGGTTGATCATGATGTTGCTGGGTGTTACTGATCGTGTCTGGATCGGTAGGGTTGTCTTTGGCTCGACAGCGTTCATTACCGATGCTCTGGGGCGTGTCCCGGGATTTGGCACGACGATCCTCGGGCCATTGACCATGGTGGACATCCTCATGATCGCTGTTGTCGTGCTTTTCCCGCTTGGACTCACCGCTACATCCCCACGACCTTAGGGATTGCCGCTACAATCAGTGCAGAATCTGCTGTGAAGGAGACCATCTAATGATGAAGAATGTTGCGCGTGGAATTCTTGGCCTGGTCCTTACCGCCGCTGCTACGTGGGCAGCGAACGCTATCGTCGAGGCGATATTCGGACCCGACGAAGAGGTTGCCTAATCAAGACGGGTACGAGAGACATGGCTGAGAAACCCATGAAACGGCGCTATGTGGCGGGTGACAAGGTTGTCGCAGTTGTTAACCCCAACACACGCACAGGATCCATGCAGGTTCGTGCTGCACTTGGTCAGCAGGTCCCCGATGGCGTGAATTTGGTGATTTACGAAACCCGGCGGGATGTTTCGACGCGTGCCCTCGTTGAGGAAGTCGCGAAGGATGCTGACGGTGTTATTGCCTGCGGCGGTGATGGCACGGTCTCCGAAGTGGCAGCTGGCGTCGAAGAGTTTGGGATACCGATGGGCATCGTCCCGGCTGGTTCGACCAACATCGTGGCGCAGGAACTCTCCATTCCCACCAGTATTCAGGCCGCGGTGGCACTTGCTTTTGGACCGTTTGATATCCATCAACTCGATGTCGGTGTTTGCAACGATCACTACTTCCTGCACATGGCGGGAACGGGTATCGATAGCAAGATCTTCGACAATGCCGATGAGGCACTCAAACGACGTGTGGGTTGGTTGGCCTACGTGCCGCCCGCGATGCGTGCGGTATTCGAGAATTCCGCCAAGTTCCACATCACGATTGATGATGAGGAGCTTGATGTCGTTTCTCCACTTGTGTTGATCGCAAATGGTTCCGCTGTTATCAGCTCGGCATTCAGACTGGATGAATCCATTCGCTCCGATGATGGTTTGCTGGATGTGATGGTCGTGACGGCCAAGCGCGCGCACGAGCTTGCCGCAGTCGTGGCGCGAGCAGCGAATCCGATTGTCGCCCTGCGAGATTCACCGTATGTGACCCTGCGCAAGGCAAAGCGCGTCACGCTCCAGAGCAATACGCCACAGCCAATCCAGTTGGACGGTGATGTGGCGGATAGCACACCTGCCGAGTTTAGTATTCGGCCACATGCGCTCTCTATCTCGGTGTCAGGTCGTAGATAAGGCATAAACGAACGCCCTTGATCAGATATCCGATCAAGGGCGTATCGTTTCTCTCCTGTGTGTTGACTATCCTTCAGGCACCGGGCAAGATTTCTCGGATGCCGAGAACTCCCAGTGATCGCCGATGATCTCGCCCATCGAAACGCTGGATGTTGTGCCGCAGCTGTTCTTGACGTAGGTCACGCTACCGTCACTCGAGGTGACGGCGAAATCCGTGCCTACAAACAGATCAGTCTCTTCACCGGCACCCAGAGTGCCTTCGTAGACAATCTGACCATCGACCTGGATGGTTATATCTGCATCGGCGGTGACGGCCACACCAATACCAGTCTGGTATTCCGCGGTGCCGTTCTGATTATCGCCACCGCTTACGACTGCTTCTGTTGCAGGCGGAGCCGTGACTACAGCGGTGGGTGCTGCCGGGGCTGTGGGACGCACAGTATCGGCGGCCGTGGTTGCACTGATGGTCGTTGTTGATGTGGCGGCCAAATCGTTGGTTTGATCGGATGGAGAAAGCCAGATGCTATATCCCCAGGCAAAGACGATGGCTGTCAGCACCACACCAAACGCCACGATCGCAAAGTTGGGAGCCCACATCCGCGGCATTTCTGCCGGGACATGCGGAATCGGGCTGGCATCGCGAGGCACGCCCGCGGCCTCCCGATACATATCCAGCACCTTACCTGCATCAAGGCCGAGGTAGTTCGCATACTTGCGGACAATCCCCCTGGTGTAGATCTGCGGTGGTAACGCGGTAAAATCCTCATCTTCCAGCGCAGCCAGATGATGACGATTGATCCGTGTTTCGGTCTCCGCCTCCCGCAAGGTGACATTCTTGAGGGCGCGAGCCTGTCTTAGTGTTTCCCCGAATCCGGCCATGGATGCTCCAAAGCGCGTCGCGCGTAGGGTGCGCGATTCCCGAAAATCAGTGTAGGTACGCATTCACCGATGCAGATAGAAGCTGTGAGGTGAATACCGGTGGCTGCCGTGTTGTGTCAGCGCATCCGTGGTTCCAGCCAACCTGCGGTGCTGGTTTCAGTCTACTCGTTTTGGTGCTCGTAAACGATCAATTCCTCCCTGGATTTCAGATAATTAACGTTCGTACAGGGTATTTGTCAGGAGGTCAACTCCTCCAAATCCGGTAGTACCGTAGATTTCCTACGCTCCCGCCGTGCAACCATGCGATCCACCCGCGGGGTCGGCTCGTTGAACACCGGCAACTCGTCCAGCCAGACCTCCTCGTCGGCGGGAACCCAGAAGCATCCGAATGTATGCTGGCATCCCAAATCACGCTCGGAAACCATGCGGGGTACGGGGCCGGTGAAGGCATTCATACAGGCGCCTCGCCCGGGCGAGGTTCCGGAATCTCCAGGCTGATAGCTGGCACAGGTGCCGCAGCAACGAGGTACATTCGGAGCGATCTCGATCTGGGCCGACTCAAAGGGCGAGTTGTCCACTCGTAGTGGAATGAGTGGTTTCT
Organism: Thermomicrobiales bacterium; assembly: GCA_020432165.1. Taxonomy (GTDB): domain Bacteria; phylum Chloroflexota; class Chloroflexia; order Thermomicrobiales; family UBA6265; genus UBA6265. The sequence continues at coordinate 17,823 of JAGQGU010000051.1, read as the reverse complement.
TCTTTACCTGTGGCCTGTCCAGTGACGCTGCATCTACTGAATTCGTGCGCGATTCTACGTCTCTGGTCTGTTGTGGTTGTGACGCCGGTGTCGCCACGGGCACCGCTGTTCCCTCAGACACAATCGTGTCTGATTCATTCAATATCTCCGGCCTCGTCGTATTCGCCGGTCTGGATCGCAGTGTAAGCGGATCAACCTCTGGTTGAGGTGCCCGTTGCTGCGTGGGCTGCGGAGCAGGGCGGTAGCCGCGGAGCGGACTATCCCGGGCACGTTCCAACAGACCTGACTGGTTCGACGATGCATGCGTCAGGCGTGGTCGCGTCTCAATCTCGGGATGTTGTTCGTCGATGCGAACCGGTGGCATCGATCGATCATCAGCGAGTGGTACCTGCACCTGACGCTGGGCTCGCTCGCTCTTCTGACGTGTTTCGGTCACCACTTCGCGGGCGACAGAGACCGGCCGGGTGCTGTAATTGAATGTAGCCGCAGGAGCGGTGTGCGCACTCATGCGCGCCGCCGTCGGCGGATTCGTATCGGTAGTGTTGAGCGGCAGGTCAAACCCAGGCTGAATCTGCGGAACAGTATTCCACTGTTCGCGCTGCTCCGGGTTATGCGCCGTAACTGATAGTTCTGTGGCAGCACCGAACGTCATCGCCTGCCTACCTTTTGGGGAGCGAAGCAAATGATTGAGTCGTGGGGATCGGCGTGTGCCGGGGACTCCCTCATCGACCAACTCATCTTGACGATCATCGGCGTCGGATGAAGCCCGTTCATCCTCCACGAAGTCATCGGGAGGGAACGTATGGGCCTGTGCCGCAGGTTGGGTGGATGCGATGGCAGGTTCCACGTCCGGTTCAGCCGACGGATCCTCCAGAACATCACTGTCCTCCGCGAACGGAATAAGCTCACGTTGTCGGGCCTGTTTGTCCATATGACGCTTGCGGGCTCCCGCCAGTGCGTCGTGCGGACTCTGTCGCAGAAGTTCCCGACGTTCCGATTGCAAATCATCCTCCCAAATTGAAGAGCCTGGCTTCACCGTGGTTGTCTCGATGACGCCATCGTCGTATGACGTGTGGGTACGACTACTGCCGGCGATGGAAACAGAGGTAACCTCGTCGTCATACTGCAGCTGCACAGAGATGGGTTCAGGAAGAGACGGCTGCTGCGGGGTATCTGTTGGGTCGGGCTCCAGCGCGCCGGATCGATCTTGCCAGAGACTGGTGCCCCAGCGGGTACGGCAGGCGAGTTCGTTTGGGCGCAACAACAACAATGGTGCGCTTGATTCCGGCCACGCCGGATTCGAGCACTTCCCAAATCCTGTTGAATCCTGAACGAAAAATCGGCAGGTACCGCACTGCCGTTTCCTCACTGCCATACCAAATCGTACCCTCTTGCGCTGGCTGTGGGAGAGGTGACAGTCGCTTGAGCCGTCTATCGATGATGGATCCCCATACCAACCATCGAATGGCCCAAAGCCTGCTACTTCTCCCCCGCTGCGCTGATTGTATCCACTTGGCGGACCCTTGTCTAGTGGTCAAATCCTTTACGGACACTGTGACCCTACACCTTGTTCGTACAAATACTTGTCCGCAAATCTCATCATTTTCGGCCACATAGAGCTTCAGACATATAGTGGCTGCGACAAACTGTCACTGTTTGGCTGCGTACGTACGTGTGGTTGTGGCAAATCGCCATCACCCGTACACTGCCTGTATATGTGGAACTTTTCAGTGATGGAGCATACTCATGCTGGCGATTTCAAAGTCTGATTTGCAGCAATTGATCTCGATGGAACAATGCATCGAATTGGTGAAGCAAGCCTTCGTCGAACTCTATCAGGGGCGTGCCGAGGTGCCTTTGCGGATTGGGCTCGATGTCGATCCCGGCAAGGATGTGACACTGCTCATGCCCGCCTATATGAGCGGTCTGGATGCGTTGGGGTTCAAGGTTGTCTCCGTTTTTCAGCGCAATAGTGCAGCGGGGATCCCGGTGACGAACGCTGCCGTCATGATGGTTGATAGCCAAACCGGCATACCAGCGGCAATCATCAATGGTGCTTATCTCACTCAGTTGCGCACGGGCGCTGTCTCGGGTGCGAGCGCACAGCTGATGAGCCGTGAGGATTCGAAGAACCTGGTTGTCATCGGCGGCGGTGCGCAGGGTGTCACTCAGGCTGCCGGTATTGCGGCGGCACGTCCAATCGAGAAGATCACCGTCGTCGATCCCTTTGAGACCAGCTATCCGCGCTTCCGTGCCGCTATCGAGCAAGATTGGCCGCACCTCGCGGACAAGCTGGAGTTCACTGCCGATGCCGAGTCACCGGTGCGAGAGGCCGACATCATCTGTCTCAGCACAACCTCGCGCAAGCCAGTCTTCGATGCCAGCTGGGTGAAGCCAGGGACGCATGTGAGCGGGGTTGGGGCCTTCACACCCGAGATGCAGGAAACTCCGCCTCAATACGTCGCTCAGGCGCGCATTGTGGTGGATATGAAGGAACATGCGCTTGCGGAAGCGGGTGATCTCATTATCCCATTGCAGGATGGCACGATAACCGAGGACAACATCGTCGGCGAACTCGGTGGCCTGGTCCTCGGTGAGTTCCCGGGTCGTACCTCCGCCACGGAGCTGACCTTCTTCAAGTCGGTTGGTAACGCTGTGCAGGATATGGCTGTGGGTGGTTACGCTCTTCGCGCCGCTCGTGAGCGCGGCATCGGCCAGGAGATCGATCTCGGATAGAAAAGTTTCGTAGCCCGAAATGGTGACGGCGACGGTGTCGGATGTTAATCGCATTCGGGACATGAAGATCAACACAAAGGCCGGAGCAGTTCAAAAACGCTCCGGCCTTTGTCGTTCTCGGAATCCTAGTCTGCGGCGACTTCCGTGAAGACCGCCTGGCGCGAGTCTGCCGAGATCGGACAGACTCCGCACTTGCACACGCCATCGACGATGTGCTGGCGGAACTCTTCTTCATAGGCATCCAGGAAAGCCACCAGCGGCACTGGTGCGACCTGCCCCAAGCCACAGAGGCTCAGCTCGATAATGTACTTGCTGGTGCGGCGGATGAGCGCCAGATCCTCCAGCGAACCGCGACCGAAGCGAATGCGATCCAGGATCTCCACCAACGCCGGATTCCCGAGTCGGCAGGGGACGCACTTGCTGCAACTTTCGTAGCGGCTGAATGCGGTGAGGTAGCGCGCCATATCGACCGCGCAAACACCCTCATCAAAGAGTACCCAGCCACCAGAGCCGAGCATGCCGTGGATATCGCTGAGCGAATCGAAATCGATCGGACGATCGAAGGCATCTTCGGTGATCGGGCCAGCGGAGGCGCCACCGGTCTGAATACCCTTGAAGGTGTAGCCCTCGCGCATGCCGCCATAGATATCGTCGAGCAAATGGCGCATGGTCACACCCATCTCGACCTCAACCACACCAGAGAGCTTGCTCGGGCCTTGCATGGTCATCAGCTTGGTACCCTTGCTGTTCTCGGTACCAAGACTGGCATACCATTCGCCACCGCGCACGATAATATCCGGCACGTTAGCCAGTGTCTCCGTGTTGTTGGCCACAGTTGGGCGCTTCCACAAACCTTCCTCAACGGATCGAGGTGGCTTGGTGCGGGGTTGACCACGCACGCCCATGATGGAATACATGAGGGCGGATGCCTCGCCACAGACATAGGCACCACCACCGGTGCGGACACGCATCGCGACATTCTTGCCGGTACCGAGCACATCCTTGCCGATGAGACCAATGCGCTCGGCATCGGCTACGGCCTTGCGGAAGCGACGAATACCTAGCGGATACTCACCACCGATGTAGTTGTAGCCGCGTTCGGCACCGCAGGCGATACAGGCGATGAGGATGCCTTCCAGAATACGATGTGGATCGCATTCGTGGAGATGGCGGTCCTTATACACATTCGGCTCGCCCTCGTGGCTATTGCACACGATGAACTTGGGATTGTTGCGGGCCTTGCGACCACTTTCCCACTTGATACCAGCCGGGAAACCTCCGCCCCCTCGGCCCCGCACCTGTGCGGTCGTGACTTCGGCGATGGCCTCTTCCTGACTCATCTCGAAGAGCACCTTGAAGTAGCCGTCGTAGGCACCACGGGCAATGGCATCTTCGATGCTATCCGGCTCAATCAAGCCGGCATTGCGGGTGAGCAGCTGAATCTGATGCTTGAAATAGTGATGCTCGTTGAGTGGTCGAATCTCCCCGACCGGATTCGCTCCGCGAACACCGACTGCGAGATCATTGCGCTCGCCAGCGATCACACCAGCGACATCGTCGACCGTCAGCGGCCCGTAGAGAATCGGATCAACACCGGGGCGCTTAACCTCGATCCATGGCTCCATCCAGAAGGCACCATTGCCGCTCACTTCACGAATGATGGCGTTGCCGCCAACCTGGTGAGCTTGCTCCAGAACCTCCAATGCACCCTTGGCGATGCTGGATGAGCCAACGCCAACCGATACAACGGTGGCGTCGCCGTTCCAGAGCGTCTCCCACTTCTGGTGGGCCTGCTCGCGGAATGCGATGTAATCATCCTTACTGGTGAGCTTTGTCAGATGTTCGCCTGGCTTCACACTAACCATGGTTCACCTCGCTCGCCTGCATGGCCTCCCTGCCTGCAATGGCGCGATTGACCAGATCGGTCAGATTCTCGGGATCGACGTGGCCGTAGTACTCGTCGTCGATCTTCACCACCGGTGAGCGATCACAAACGCCCAGGCAGAAGTTGGCTACCTGAACGCTGAGCTGGTTATCCGGCGTGGTGTCGCCATCGCCGATGCCATACTCATCGCGGACCTTCTGGACCAGTTTGCTGGAACCCATCACGTAGCAGCTCATGCCATGGCAAAGCAGCATGTGATGATGACCACGTGGGGTGGTGCGGAAATCGGCATAGAACGTCAGAATCGCGAAAACGCGCGTAGCTGATGTGCCAAGGTGATCGGCAACTATTTCGGCTGCCTCAAAGGAGACCCAGCCAAAGTGCTCGTTGATCTCCTGGAGCGCGGAGAGAATCAGTTCCTGAGCCTCTTCGTGATCACTATAGGTAAAGTGGGAGAGCATCTCGCGTACGACATCGAGATCGATCTCCTGACGACCAGTGTATGGAGATGGAACTGGCCTTGGGGCGTGTGTATGATCCGGCTGAACCACTCGGAACTCCTCCCTGCTGCACCCACGATAGGGAAGGCGCAACAGTGCGCATTTCGCGAACTTCTACCAAGCAGAGTATACCAGTGAGAGCGGTTAGCTGGAGCGGAAGAGTCGAGCGAAATCGCCATCGAATTCCTGCAGGAATTCGTGCATCTCCAGAACATCCCGTGATGTCACGAGCTCCCCGGAGGCAGGCGCCTCGGGAACGATCTCACCGCTTCGTCGCTCGCGCGGAAGTCCGATCTCGCGAATAGCCTGCTGGGTGAGGGAACGTACCTCGAGCATGGCCGCTTCCGGATCACCATCCGGGGTTACTGCCGCCAGGTAGTTGCGACTATGACACTGTTCGCATTCCACCATGAGCGTCCACACACCCGGTTTGCGTTGCAGGCTGGTGATATCACCGATTTCATATTCGCGATGACATACCACGCAGCGATGCAGCTGCTGGAGAACGATATGTTTGATGTGGTCGAAATCGTCCATGGAAATTCCTGACGCTCCACCGGATTCGGAGGAATGCAGTGGTGCTAAAGCTCGAAATCCCGATTGTGATCGTCGGCCTCGAGTGAATTGATGAAGTCTCGGAAGAGTCCCAGGTCACCGATGTCCGGCATCGGTGTCTGCGGATCAGAAGTCAGAAGGGTTTCGGATTCGGTCTGCTCAACCTCATTCTCGTCCAGCACCGTGATACCGGCCGATTCCATGACAGCATCCTCAATCAGGATGCGGGCATCTGTGCGGATAGCAAGGGCGAGAGCATCACTTGGACGAGCATCAATCTCAATTGTGCTCGTGCCCACCACCAGCACGATGGTGGCGTAATAGACCTTGTGGCTCAGATCACTGATGATGACCCGATCCATATCCGCGCCAAGCTCCCCGATCATCGTGCACATCAGATCGTAGGGAAGCGGTCGCGTGGGTGCAACACCCTGCAACTCCAGAGCGATGGCTTCGGCTTCATACGAGCCAATCCAGATCGGAAGCGAGCGTGTACCGTTGACCTCGCGGAGAATCACCACCCGGTTCTGGGTGACCATGCTCACGCGGATGCTTTCGACGGTTGCTTCAATCACGGCGCGTCCTTTCCTTCGGACTCCATTCTACACCGCAGTAGATAGCTATGGGGTCAGTTCCGGGTAGTCGGGGTGTCTGATCATACCGAATGCATCAACGGGCCAGTAGACCAGCCAAGCCTTGCCAATGATGCGCTCATACGGCACGACATCGAAGTAGCGGGAATCGGCACTGTCGTTGCGATGATCGCCCATCACGAAGACGGAATCCTCGGGCACCACCACATCGCAGATGGCAAATGATCCACCTCCGTTGCAGGTATTCTGGAAGTCGCCAATATACTCTTCGTCCAACACGGTGCCATTCACGATCACCTCACCAGCGATGATCTGAACATGATCACCTGGCAGCCCAATGACGCGTTTGATGTGGGCTTTCTGTTCGCCAGGTGGAAGCGGTGTAAGCACAATCACATCGCCACGTTCCGGCTCGCCCCAGTCAATGATCGTAAACCAGTGCTGATCGGGCACGAAGGGAAGCCAGTCGACGAGGTCACCGAGATCGAACGTGCCATAGGCATTGCGATTGACCAGAATACGATCACCGCTTTGCAACGTTGGCTGCATTGAACTCCCTTCCACCACGAAGTTGAGCACCGTCGAATGGATGAGGAGGTAGATGAGAATGGCTACTATAGCCGTCTCGACGATGTCCCGCAGGAACGACCGGGTTTTGGCAGTTGGTGGTGGGGGAGTGGGAGCTGTTACTTCCACCGGGCTTTACTCGCCAAGCTCATCGTAATCGGGATGCTCCACGGGACCGAACTCACCAGTTGGCCAATAGACAATCCATGCCTTACCGATGATTCGATCCTCGGTCACCACGCCGAAGTAGCGGGAGTCCGAGCTATTGTTGCGATGATCTCCCATAACGAAGTAGCTCCCTTCGGGAACGATGACATCGCAATAGTTGAAGCTGGGCACATTCACGCAATCGTTGGTGTAGTCGCCGATATAGGGTTCATCAAGTGCGACACCGTTGACCAACACCTGACCATCGGCAGTGATCTGTACGTGATCGCCTGGTAGCCCGATAACGCGCTTGATGTAGGGTTTGTCTTCCCCTGGAGGGGGTGGCGTGAAGACGATCACATCGCCACGCTCAGGTTGGCCCCAATCGACGATTTGGACCCAGTGCTGCTCCGGTACTCCCGGCAACCAGTCAACAAAGTCACCCAGATCGAGTTCGCGATAGGCGTTGCGATTGACGAGGATCATCTCGTTATTCTGCAGCGTGGGCAGCATGGAAGAACCGTCGACGCGGAAGTTCAGGACAATATTGCGCACCAGCACGAAAATGATGAGTGCCAGCAGCGCAGTTTCAATGATTTCACGAAGGGCGCCAGTCTTCTTCTTAGGCTTGGTGACAGGGATCTCTGCTGGAGTGGATGCGATCTCGGTGGGCAGCGTAGGCGGGGTGGATTCGGTCATGTGTTCCAGATTTCATTGAATACCGCGGCGGCAGAAATGCGCACTGCCTAGTATGCAACATTGCTTGCAGAAAAAAGCTACCGGGATGAGCATCTGGCCCATCCCGGTACGTCCGCTGGAGTTGAGTAACGAACCCACAGAAGTGGGGTAACTGGCCGCGCTAGATATCGTCTGCGCGCGTGCCCTTTGCGTGGTCCACCGTATCTTCCACCGCGGTCTTCGCCTCGGTGATGGTGGATGCTGTCTGCGAGGTGCCCTTATCGATAGCACTCTCGGCCTTCTTGTCGTCGCCGATGCCGGACTCTTCCTTGAAGCCGCGGATGCCCTTACCAAGGCCCGAGCCGATTTCAGGAAGTTTGCCTGCACCAAAGATCACGATAACGATCACGAGAATAATGGCAAGCTCTTGCCAACCTAGACCCATCATTGAACGAGTACCTCCTGCTGTGGGATCGCCGCGGACGTTTTTCCGGCCGTCCGTTTGCACGGATCACAGGCCAAGGAAAGTATAGCCAAGCCCTGCGTTCCATGCACCTCTCTGCTAGCTCAAAACGATACTGCTGATGACACCCATGATCACAAACAAGACAGCAATACCAACGGTGAACTGGAACAAGGTCTTCTCGAAACCACGGCGCGTGCGCTGAATGGATTCACCGCCACTGCCGAACTGACCGCCGAAGGCCGAACCCTTGGTTTGCAAGAGCAAGAGGAAGACGAGCACCACCGAGGTGATGATCATCATAATATTGACAGCTATATCCACGGACGAACGATCCTTCCGATGACATGTTGGTTGCGTGCACGGCGAATCCTCGCCCTGTGCGAACTACAAGCGTAGCATTGCGACGTTCCCGTCGCCAGAATCATCTATTCTGCTACATCAGCCGCTGCCTGAATCATGGCTGCGAAGGCCTCCGGTTTCAGGCTGGCACCACCGATGAGTAATCCGCCCACGTGGGGCTTGGTTAGCAACTCGGCTGCGTTCTTCTCGTTGGCGCTGCCGCCATACTGAATGATGATGTGGTTCGAATCGCCAAAGCGCTTATCCAGGACGCCGCGAATGAACGCGCACATCTCTTCGGCATCGTCTGCGGTTGCCGCTACCCCGGTGCCGATCGCCCAGACAGGTTCATAGGCGATAACAAGTCGATAGAGCCTGTCCTCGGGATATCCTTCCAACGCCGCCAGGAGTTGGGATTTCACCACAGCTTCGGCTTCGCCCGCCTCGCGCTGGGCCAGCACCTCACCGACACATAGCACCGCGTGCAAATCCTGCTCCAGTACGCGAGCAACCTTCTCGCGCACAACCTCGTCGGTTTCACCATAGTAGGCGCGCCGTTCGCTGTGTCCGACGATGATAAAGGTGGCGCATTCCTTGAGCATGGAAGCGGTTACCTCGCCGGTATAGGCTCCCATATCGGTGGCAGAGCAATTCTGCGCACCGATCCAGACATTGCTGTCCTGGATACGCTCACGCAGCGCCATCAACCATGGAAATGGAGGCGTCACCCCCACCCATACCTCGGCACCCGTCGCATTTTGTGCGGCCTTGGCGGCATCGATAAGGGATTCCGCTTCCGCGAAGGTCGTATTCGATTTCCAGTTACCAATGAGCAATGACGGTGTCATTTAGGCGTCCTCCGGAATCGCCGCGATACCGGGCAACTCCTTACCTTCCAGCAGTTCCAGGCTCGCTCCACCGCCTGTGGAGATGTGATCGATCTTGTCGGCCAGACCGAGATTCTCGACTGCCGCCACCGAATCGCCACCGCCGATCACGGTAAAGCCATCTGCCGCACCGACTGCTTCGGCGACGGTGCGGGTGCCACCAGCGAATGCCGGATTTTCTGCAACACCCATTGGGCCGTTCCAAAGCACCGTCTTCATACCAATCACGACCTCGGCATAAGAGCGCGCGGTCTCAGGACCGATATCGAAGATCGCCTGGTCATCGGGTATCGCATCGATACTGACCACATCACCATGCTCAGCGTTGATATCGTTGCTGACGATCACATCCGTCGGGATGTGCAGCGCGACACCGGCTGCTTCTGCTTCGGCGATGACCTGATAGGCAAGATTCACCTTGTCAGCTTCCACCAGGCTCTTGCCCACGGATTTGCCCTTGGCCAGCAGAAAAGTATTGGCCATGCCGCCGCCAATGAGCAGGTGATCGACCTTGTCCACCAAATTGGACAAGATCTCGATTTTGTCGCTCACCTTGGCACCACCGATGATCGCGGCAAAGGGGCGTTCTGGATGATCCAAAAGCTTGCTGAGAGAATCGACTTCCTTCTGCATCAGCAGACCGAGATAGGCGGGAAGGAACGTTGCCACACCAGCGGTGCTGGTATGAGCACGATGTGCGGCGCCGAAGGCATCGTTCACATAAATATCCGCGAGTTCTGCCAGCTCCATCGCCATTGTCGGCGCATTCTTCTCTTCACGCGGATCGAAGCGAAGGTTCTCCAGGAGCAACACGTCACCATCGTGCATCTGCGCGATAGCCGCTTTCGGTACATCGCCTGTCACTTCCGGTACGATCACGACCGGCGCACCAAGCAACTCGGCGAGCCGTTCGCCAGCTGGCCGCAAACGCATGCTCTCGATAACCTGACCTTTAGGTCGACCGGCGTGGCTGCAGAGGATCACCTTGGCCCCATGCTCACGTAGCCAATTGATGGTTGGCAACGCGGCGCGGATGCGGGTGTCATCGGTAATCCTGTCGCCATCAAGTGGCACATTAAAGTCAACACGGCAGAGCACGCGCTTGCCGCGAACATCTGCCGAGGTCATGGATCTCCTGGACATGTTGATCCCTCGCTATTGCGGGTGCAGCATCACTGCACCCGCCTGGATTCCATACGTGTCATCCTTTGGTTGGTAGCGGGGGATTTTGTGGTCCCTTTTGGAGCAGACCATCTGCTCCTCTACCTTGCATCGCATCGACACCATCTAGCGAATCGGTGCTACGCGTCGAAACCGGCCTCACAAATGAGTGCACAGAGATCGGCAACGCGGCAGCTGTAACCCCACTCGTTGTCGTACCAGCTTACAACCTTCAGCATATGATCGCCCTGAACCATGGTGCTGAGCGCATCGATAATGCTGGAGCGGCTATCGCCACGATAGTCCGTGCTGACCAGAGGCTCTTCGGAGTATCCGAGAATACCCTGAAGTTCATCGGTCTCAGAAGCAGCCTTGAGAGCTGCGTTGACGGCTTCCTTTGTTACCGGCTGAGTTGTCTCCACGACAAAATCGACGATGGAAACGGTTGGGGTGGGCACGCGCAGCGAGAAGCCATCGAACTTGCCCTTCAGCTCCGGCAGCACCAGTGCCAGGGCCTTGGCGGCACCTGTGGTGGTCGGCACAATATTCTGGGCAGCACCGCGAGCGCGACGCATATCGTTGTGGATGTTGTCCTGCAGCACCTGATCGCCGGTATAGCTGTGGACGGTGGTCATCATGCCATTTTCGATGCCAAAGTTCTCAAGAATCACCTTGGCGGCGGGAGCCAGGCAGTTGGTGGTGCAGCTGGCGTTGCTGATGATGTTGTGCACTGCAGGATCGTACTTGTCTTCGTTCACACCGAGCACAACGGTAATGTCCTCACCCTTGGCCGGTGCGGAGATGATGACCTTTTTGGCGCCACCACCATCGATGTGAGCACGAGCAGCAGCGGCATCTGTGAAACGACCGGTCGATTCCACGACCAGGTCGACACCGATTTCGCCCCAGGGCAACTTGCCGGGATCGCGCTCCTCGAAGACACGAATCTTCTTGCCGTCAACAATGATGCCTTCATCGTCCGCAGAGACCTCGGCATCGAAGGTGCCATAGGTGCTGTCGTACTTCAGCAGGTGAGCCAGCGTGTAATTGTCGGAAAGATCATTGACCGCGGTGACTTCGAAGAGATCGCCAAAACCACCCTCATGGATAGCCTTGAACACCTGCCGGCCAATACGACCGAATCCGTTAATGCCAATCTGATAGACCATGGAATCCTCCTGCAAAGTAGTGCACCACATCACCTCTGATGCTTTGTGCGCTGTTCCACTTACTGTGTAAAGTCTAGCAACTCGGTTCCACTTCGTGAAGCATTTCACAGAGTTGTAATGTCGGGAAAACTATGCCGATTCGTCGCTCTCCACGGGGAAGCTGGTGGCCTTGTGATGCTTGGCCAGCGCGATGAGTACATCGGCCAGTTTACCGGGATCGTGTCGGAGCGGATTCTTGTCGTTCACCACATCTTCCGCGATGATGGAGACTCCGTCCCTGGTCGTCTCGTGGCCGTCATACCCAAGTGCCTGCACCTGCCATTCTGGCCGGATCGCGTCGTCGGGTACCGTGTGGCTATTTACCAGCGTGTAGTCAAGTTCGTTGTCGCCCAGATACTTAACGATCTGGTGAGCGTGCTCTTCATAGCCCATATCGTCGGTTTCGCCATGTTGGGTGGCGACGTTGCAGACGTACACTGTTGCCGCCCGGCTCCAGCGAATAGCCTCACGCACACCGCCAACGAGGAGATTGGGAATAACGCTGGTGTAGAGGCTGCCCGGACCCATCACGATGAGATCGGCGTTGAGGATAGCCGCGATTGCCGGTTGATAGGGATCCGGGGCAGCAGGTTCGAGAAAGACATCGGCGATTTTGTCAGCATCGTGTGAGAGTGCCGACTCGCCGCGCACCACCTGGCCATCTTCCATTTCGGCGCAGAGCGTGATGTTCTCGAGCGTACTCGGAAGCACGCGACCACGCACTTTTAGCAGGTTTGCGCTCTCAATCACACCCTGCTCGAAGCTCCCTGTCACCTGTGTGAGGGCGGTGATGAAAAGATTGCCGAACGCGTGACCAGTGAGTTCAGATCCTTCCTGATCGAAGCGATAGTGGAAGAGACGACCCATCAGCGATTCGTCGTCGGCCATCGCCACCAGACAGTTACGGATATCACCTGGCGCGGGCATATTGAAGACGTTGCGAATACGGCCGGTACTACCGCCATCATCAGCGACCGTCACGATTGCTGTGAGCTCAATCTTGTGTAGTTTGAGACCACGGAGAAGGGCGCTCAGCCCGGTACCGCCACCGATTGCCACCACCTTAAGCTCTGGCTTGGCCGTGCCGAAACGGTTCTCCGTGAGGATATCGGCCATGTCACGACCATCCGGATCGGCCGCGATCAGAGGAGCGATGATGGATGATGAGAGTTTGTACAGGGTGAAGAGCAGAAAGATGAAGCCGATCATCACGATCAGCAACTCACGCCATGGATGACCGATATGCTGGAGCGTGAGCCATTCTACATAAGGTTGAAGGCGTTTTGGGAAATTGTAGTTGTCGTAGAGCCAGGCAGCGCCCATAGCGAGCGCAAGGCTGATGATGATAACGGCGAGGATGAGCAGCGCCAGCCAGCGCTTCACCTGCATGCCGGGTCTCAGCCACATTCGCAAATTGCGACTGTTCATAGACGGTCCAAGTCGGCCAGAGCGATTTCGCCACAACCAACGCTACGATCGGGATTCTCCGCAAAATTTAGATGCAGGCACCACATGGTTGCGGCTCTGTCCGAGTATAGCATCGTAGACGGTCCAGGCGGGGTCCTACTGTGACTCTGAGACCCAGGCAATTTCCTGGTCGAGAAGGATGACCAGTGAATAGCCATTGTCAGGAACTTCGTTTGCCCTTTGGAGCGTTTCCAGGAGAGGTTTCCAGCCGTTTGCCGTCGCGATGGAATGGGTGGGCTCGCCTACGTCGTGTGGTTCATGAATCAGGTGACCATGCACTTGCCCGATCTCCTGCCTGATCCCGCCATTGATGATGACGAACCAACTCGCATCGGTATCTTCGGTTGCGGCCACCTGCTGAGCCAGAGCTAGCATCTCCCCCAAAATCTCAGACTTTCGCTCGAGGGATAACTTCGAAGTCACCAGCTCAGGGAAAGGCGTGGTGGGCACGATCAGGATATGCGGTATCCAACTCGGACGGGGATGCCGGAATGCGGCAACATGCTCGCTGCGCGCGAGCCGTTCCACTGGTAGAAACCGTTCGCTCAGGTAAAAGACGCGGCTCGCCAGAGGATGCTTGCCGATCCTGCGTCCGATGTTGAAAGCGACTGTTTTGAGACTCAACGCGCTGCCTCTCTGGATATTGTCCATAGGTTTTGACACCGTCATGAGAATAGTGCGTTTCCCCGGTCAGAGATGAAAGCAGACTGGGAGAAGCGATGGTAACGGTGACGGAGAGAGTGGCAACAACCAGTGTGAAGGCGGTCTCGTTTTCACGCCATGGCGTGATGGCAATCCTGGCCGGCTTTGTCCTCCGACTACTCTTCCTCCTGGTGACGCCTTTTCACGGTTTCGACACCTTCGCCTACCGGCATTGGACCTGGCGCCTGGTTCACGAGCCATTGGGGAGATTCTATGTCGATGATGGTCAGGCTTTCCCGGACCACCTCCCGGGAGATCTTTGGCTCCTCAAAATCCTGGGTGAGATCACGAGGGTTTTTGATCCATCTATCGATTACTACTCTCGGTCATATAGCATAGCGATCGCCTGTATGGTGATGCTTTTCGATGTAGTTGCCATGGTCAGTATCTGGCATATCGGTACCTACTTCAGCGATTCTGACCGCGCGTTTCGCTATGCCCTGGCATATTGGCTCGCACCGGCACCGATTTTTGTTGCTGCTGTCTGGGGACAAACTGATGGTATCGCAGCTGGCTTGGCCGTCACTGTATTGGCGTTGGGCATTAGTGGCAGATATCCCTGGGCAATGCTTGTGCTCACATTGGTTGTGCTCATCAAGCCGCAATACGGATTGCTTGCCATACCGCTAATGGTTAGTTGGTGGCATACATCCGACCGATTGTGGAAATCGTGGATATTTCAGGTAGCAGGTACTTGCGCTGCCTGTCTTGCTTTGATGGTCTTGGTATGCGTTCCTTTTCGTGTCAGTCCTATAGGTGGCTGGGGTGAATGGTCACTCATAGATCGCGTACGTCTGGCCAATGATCTTTATCCGGTCAGCTCGCTGGGTGCGCACAATGTGTGGATTCTGGCGAACCCTTTCAGCTGGCCGCCCGATGATCGCCATGCCTGGATGTTTGGTTTCAGTCGCTACACCATTGGCATTGCATCTTTCTCCGTTGTTGTGGCCACAACTTTCTGGATCCTCCTCTGTAGGTGGCGGGGAGCAGTGACGATGGTGCTGGCGAGCAACATTCTTATGCTCGGCTCGTTCCTATTTTTGACTCGTATGCATGAACGTTATTCGTTCCCGCTTGCGGTCCTTAGCATTCTGCTCGCCACAATCGATGGCCACTACCGTCGCTATGCAATCACCATGAATGCCCTGATTTTTGCCAACATCGCCCTGCGATTTGCATGGTCTGCCGCTGAATACCGATCGACTGGTTTGGCACACGTATTTCATCAGGTGTGGTTGATCTGGTTGCTCGTCCTCATCACCGTTGGTGCGTTTGGATGGCTAGTTTGGGAGGCGTGCAGAAGAAAGGAACCTACCCAGGAAGCACGCTGGCAGCTGCCGCATCGCAGCCGGCCTTGACAGGTCCGAATCCAGCTATTGACGTAGGCTGAGATAGGTGTTATCATCGGTATTCGCGAATCGGCGGCGGGGCACATTCGTACTCCATTACGCCACTCGCGGAGAGTGTATGGACTGGGCGACACGTTGCGGCGAGCATACCACGTAATTTGACAGGGAAATGGGGAAGGGGGCATTGTGTCTCCCTTTTCGGCGTGGCATGCAGAACGGACGAGTCGTTACCCCTGATACAGCATCGCATAGCTCTCACCGATTCTTCTCAATCTCATACCTCCGGGTACGGCGATCTCTCCTCGCTGACCCGCAATGTCATGTCCCTCGATAGTTCGCTATCGGCGGCGTGAAAGGAACGGTGAATGGCTGTCCAATCCGATGTGCGAAATGCCATGCTGGTACACGATCCTGCTGTCATGCAGGTTGCGTCCAACGTCGGTATCAATCGCAAAAGCTACGCCCACATCCCGCTCGTGCTGGAGATTCCGAACCTGGTGCAAATCCAGCTGGAGTCTTTCAAGTGGTTTGTGGAAGAAGGTTTGCGTGAGCTGCTCGAGGAGATCTCTCCCATTGAGGATCACCACAAGAAGCTGAAGCTCACCATTTCCGATCCCCGATTCGATCCCTACTGGACCCGCATGCCAGATGGTCCGGAGAAGGAGCGTGCCAAGGTTGACCCACGCGTGGCCGAAGTTTTCTGCCGCGAACGTGATCTCACCTTCAGTGCCCCGCTACGCGTGAGCGCCATGCTCGAGAGTGTCTCGGAGCACGGTGAAATCCGCCAGGAAGTCGATGACGACATCTTCCTCGGCGACTTCCCGATGATGACCAGCGATGGCACGTTCATTATTAATGGTGCCGAGCGCGTGGTCGTTTCCCAGCTCGTGCGTTCTCCTGGTGTCTATCTGGATCGTGATATCGATCCTGCCACCGGTCGACCGCTGGCCAAAGCCAAGTTGATCCCGAATCGCGGTGCCTGGCTCGAATTCGAGACCAGCAACAAGGATGTGATTTCGGTCAAGGTCGATCGCAAGCGCAAGATGCCGGTCAGCATCCTGTTGCGTGCGGTGGGCATTGTTGATGATGAAGAGCTGCTTAAGGCGGTCGCGGATGTTGATACCAACCCCGATCACCACTACATGGCCAGTACCATCGATCGCGAAAACACCCGCACTCAGGAAGAGGCGCTGATCGAGCTTTACAAGCGTTTGCGTCCCGGCGATCCGCCGACCAAGGACAATGCACGCTCCATGCTCGAGAATCTCTTCTTTGAGCCGCGTCGATACGACCTCGCCAAGGTTGGCCGGTACAAGCTGAACGGTCGTCTGCATGCGGACGATGCCTCGAAGCAGACCGATAGCCGCGTGCTTAACAACGACGATCTCATCGCCATCATTCGCGAAATGATCCTGGTGAACAACGGCAAGGGCCACATCGATGACATCGATCATCTGGGCAATCGTCGTATTCGTTCCGTGGGCGAGCTCATTCAGATGCATGTCCGCACCGGTTTCCAGCGCCTTGAGCGCGGTATCCGCGAACGCATGACCCTGATGTACCCGGAGAAGGAGAAAGCTGGCGAGATCCTTAAGCCGAAGGAACTCATCAGCACAACCCGTCCGGTTATGGCTGCTGTGCGTGAATTCTTTGGTAGCTCCCAGTTGAGCCAGTTCATGGATCAGCTGAATCCGCTCGCCGAGTTGACACACAAGCGTCGTCTCTCCGCGCTTGGTCCAGGCGGTCTCAGCCGCGACCGCGCCGGCATGGATGTGCGCGATGTGCACCCAAGCCACTATGGTCGTATCTGCCCGATTGAGACACCGGAAGGTCCGAATATCGGTCTTATCGGTTACATGGCGAGCTACGGCAAGATCAACCAGTATGGCTTCCTGGAGACGCCATACCGTCGCGTTGTCTCGGTACTGGATGTCGAGAATCCGGCCATCGATATGGAAGGCCAGATCCTGCGCGAAGATGCGACCAGCGAAGCTGGCAAGGTGATCGTTGCTGCTGGCACCGAGATGACCGAGAAAGAGGTCAAGGCGCTCCGCAAGGCTGGCGTCAAACTTATTCGCATTCGCCCGGTTGCCTCCACCGTGATCGACTACCTCTCTGCCGATAAGGAAGAGGGTGTACTCATCGCTCAGGCGAATACCGAGCTGGACGAGCAGAATCGCCTCGTCGGCGATGAAGTGGTGGTTCGCCGCGTTACCGGTGGTCACAGCTTCCCGACTGTGTCGATTGCCAACGTCAATTACATGGATGTTTCGCCGAAGCAGGTTATCTCTATCGCGACGGCACTCATTCCATTCCTGGAGCACGACGATGCCAACCGCGCCCTGATGGGTGCCAATATGCAGCGTCAGGCGGTGCCGTTGGTGCGCAGTGAGGCGCCGCTGGTCGGCACCGGCATGGAGCTGCGCGCGGCCATCGACGCCGGAGACGTCGTTGTCACCGAGAAGCCCGGCGTCATCGAAGAGGTGTCCGCCGACTACATCACGGTGATGGCCGACGACGGCACCCGGCAGACCTACCGGATGCGCAAGTTCGCCCGCTCCAACCACGGCACCTGCGCCAACC
>JAGQGU010000050.1 GCA_020432165.1 Thermomicrobiales bacterium | reverse complement strand
GGCTGGACCTCCTGTTTCCTTGTTGCTTAACTTTGGCAGTTTTCGTACAGGGGATTGTCAAGAAGTCACAGACTCCGTAGGCTAAGGGCCTCTTCATGATCCATGGCCAAGGAGTCTGTGATGCCCGATCCTACCACGTTCTCGACCCAGTTTGTTACTACCTGTGCCACCATGCTCCGTCACGCTACCCACCAACGCAGGACTGCGCTGCGCCTCCTGGTGCTGACCGTTGGTCTGGTTCTGGTGACCGGCCGGAGCATGGTCTCACGCATGCTCCTCGTCATGGGCATGGCATCGCGTGACTGGACCGCGACCTACCGGGTGTTCTCCGCCCCACGGGTTGCGATCAGCGCGTTGCAGCGTCAGGTTATCGCCCACTGGCTGCGGCTGTATGCACGTCATGATCCGGTGGTGGTGGTGGTCGATGGCACTCAGCTCCCACGGACCGGGCGGAAGATGCCGGGATCGGGGTGGGGACGATCCCCGCGGACACCACCCTGGAAGCCTGGCATCCATCATGCCCAGCGCTGGGAAGGGACGAGCGGGTTGACACCACCCACCGCGGAAGGAGACAGTCGTGCCATCCCGCTGGTGTTTGCACCAGCTCCATCACCGACCTCGCGGCCATGGGCAGATCATCCTCCTCAGACGGAATGGCAGGCCGCGCTGGAGGGTGTCTGGATCATCCGGGAGGCGATGGACGCGCTGGGTGAACAGGATCGTCCCCTCGTGGTGACGGGGGATGGTGCCTATAGTGGTGCGGGAACCTGGAATGCCTTGCCACCGGCCACGACCGGGATTGCGCGCTGTGCGAAGAATCGGGCGCTGTACCATCTCCCGGATCCGAACGAACCACCCCGACGTGGACGGAAGCGGCTCTATGGAGACCGCGGTCTCACACCGCAAGCGCAGGGACAGGAGCATTCCGGGTGGCAGACATGTGTCATTCGGGTGCGGGGCAAAGACCGTCATCTACGGATCCAGGTGACCGGTCCCTGGGTGATCAAGAAGGCAGCCGACCATCCCCTGATGCTCATCACGATTGCCGGGATTGGACGTGGGCGTGGATCGTCACGACGATCACGTGACATGATGCACTTCCTGGTCAATGCCCGCCAAACTTCACACGGATGGGAGCTGCCCTATCCGGTGGAACAGCTGGCGCTCTGGGTGTGGCAACGGTGGGAAGTGGAGGTAATGCATCGGGAACTGAAGAGTGGCTGGGGACTGGGTGACCAGCAACAGTGGTCGGCCCGAGGTGCAGTGACCGTGACGCAGTGGGTGGTCTGGGTGTACGCGGTCCTCATCCTGACGGGAGTCAGGTGTCCGCCGTCCATTCGGCATTCCCGGCGCTGGTACCGCCAGCGTCGCTGGACCCCGCGTGACCTGACGATGCAACTCCGGGAAGAGCTGATGACCGCACCACCCCGGCAGGTAACACCCCATTGTGCGTGGTTCCGGACCAACCCCACGGAAAATACCGCCTTGAAGGTGCTGTTGGCGGTCGCGGATGCCATCTAACGCCAACGATACGCCTCAGACTCGCACAATCCAGACATGTCCCACGATGACGACGGCTCTCACCAGAACCCTCGCCTCCTCAGAGTGCCAAACTTAAG
>JAGQGU010000049.1 GCA_020432165.1 Thermomicrobiales bacterium | reverse complement strand
TGAAGGAGGTCGGCGACAAGTTCGGTGCCGGCGAATTGATTCTGCCCTTTGTGCTGCAGAGCGCCGAGACCATGAAGAAAGCCGTTAGCCAGCTTGAGAACTATCTCGAAAAGGCTGAAGGAAGCACCAAGGGCACGGTGGTATTGGCGACCGTTTACGGCGATGTCCACGATATCGGCAAGAATCTGGTCAACACGATTCTGACGAATAATGGCTATACCGTCCACGATCTCGGCAAGCAGGTGCCGATCAGCACCATCATCGAAGCGGCGGTGGAGCACAATGCCACCGCCATCGGATTGAGTGCGCTACTGGTGAGCACGAGCAAGCAAATGCCACTCTGCGTACAGGAACTGCATCACAAGGGCTACTCATTCCCGGTGATGATCGGTGGTGCCGCGATCAATCCGGCTTATGCACACCGCGCACTCTATCCAGAGGAAGGCACGCCATATGCGCCGGGCGTCTTCTATGCCAAGGACGCCTTCGAAGGCCTAAGCATCATGGACAAAATCGTGGTGCCAGAGAGTTTGGAAGAACTGAAGAATGCCACGTTGGAGCGGGCGCAACGAACGCTGAACGCACCAAGTCGGCAATCATTTATGAATACCGCCGATGCCAACGATACCGCGCGCAGCGAGACACGTATCGTCGATCCACCAACACCACCATTCTGGGGTGTGAAGGAATTGCGCGATATTCCTCTCCGCGATATCTGGCCACATATGGACACGAAAACGCTCTTCCGACTCCACTGGGGCGGCAAGGGTGTGCAGGGTGAAGATTGGGACAAGCTGCTTAACGACGAGTTCCTGCCGAGACTGGCTCGCATGGAAGAGGAAGCGGAGCAAACTGGTTGGCTGGAGCCACGGGTTCGCTATGGCTACTTCCCCTGTGCCAGTGAGAAAAACGACCTCATCATCTACGATCCTGAGAATCAGGATGTCGAGATCGAGCGCTTCACCTTCCCCCGGCAGCCAGCCCGCGAGCGGCTCTGCCTGGCAGATTACTTCTTGCCCGTGAGCGATGGACGTAAGGATGTGGTCGCGTTCCAGGTGGTGACCATGAGCGAACACGCCACCGAACGCACGGAAGCGGCCCAGGCTCGTGGCGATTATACCGAGAGCTACTTCTGCCACGGACTCAGCGTGAGCGCGGCGGAAGGTTTGGCCGAATACGTGCATCAGATGACACGTGCCGAGCTGGGCATTGGTGAAGAGACCGGTAAACGCTACAGCTGGGGATACCCGAGTTGCCCGGATCTGGAGCATCATCCCATCGTTGATCGGCTGCTGGATATGGGCAAGATCGGCGTACAGGTGACTGAGCAGTATATGTTCATGCCGGAGCAGACAACTGCTGCAGTTGTGGTGCCGCATCCGGATGCGAAGTACTTCGCGCTCTTACGAGCCGGTGGCAAGCTCACCGATCCTGTCCAGCCGGAGAGCGCGGCGGACTAGATGTACTGACACACTCACGGACTGGTAGCGGGGCAGTTTATCTGCCCCAAGGGGAGACAAGCTCCCCTGCTACCGACCTTATACATGACAACACATAGCAAATCCGCTGTAGACAGAAGAACCAAGAATCTAAGAGTGCAGAAGGGTGTGACATCAGTACGATGTCACACCCTTCTGCCATTAGTACGACCTGATACACTAAGTACGACCATGAGCAAGGAGTACGACATGTCGACACAAATCACACGGGTGCGCAAGAAAGGCCAGATTACCCTCCCGGCGGATGTACGCAGAGATATGGACCTTCATGAGGGAGATGTCATCCATTTCGAGCGGAGGGGTTCTGAAACAGTTCTGGTTAAGGATGCGGACATCGTGGCCAGAACAGCGGGCGCACTCGCAAAATATGTAACGGATGGTCCCGTAGTAGTTGATCGCGATCAGATTTGGGCGGAGATTGCTCAGGAGAAAGAGGATCGCATTCTGCGCCAAATAGCCGAGGAGTCAGGCGAGTATGTACCTGATTGATACCAATATCCTCGCTCGCTATCTCCTGAACGATATACCTGATCAGTCCGAACGCTGTGTGAAGCTGTTTCAGCAAGCCAGTCAGGGAGAAATCGAACTCTTCGTGCCTGTTACCGCATTTTCGGAGATTACCTGGCTCCTTATTCGCCAGAAGAAGATGCCTCACGAAGTTGTAACAAGGCTGCTTCTGGACATTGGGAGCATGTCCAGGGTCATACTTGAGAACGAAGTGGCCGTGATGAAGGCCCTGCGCTTGAGTCTGGAACTCAACGGTCTTTCCTTTGTCGATCTCTACCACCTTGCATTGGCGGATGAACTCGGGATCACACACGTCTACAGCTTCGACAAAAAGATGGATCGCTATCCTGGAGTCGAACGGATAGAGCCGTAGCGCGTCTCCAACGCATGCTCCATGCAGAGCAAGCGAAGAGGGAGGAGCTTGTATGCAAGCATCCTCCCTCTTCGCATTCATAGCCGATTGTCAGGCTGTGAGCATCTTGTCCAGCTCGCCAAGCATGTGCTGCCAGCCGTACTTCGCGCCGCCGAGTTCCTGCCGCGCTTCTGGTCGGAAGCCACTCTGCTCCAAATGCAGCGCCGTCACCGCATCACTTTTCGCTTCCAGGGTCCAGGTAACAACGGTGGTGCTGGGTTGGCCATCGACGCCAGTGGCGTTCCAGGTATAGCTGAGCTTATGCGGTTCATTGAGTTCAGTGATCGTGCACTGAATCGTGCTACCGTATCCCTCCACACCGCCGAGCTCAAAGTCGTGTCCAAGCTCTGGTTTGAAGGTATTTTCCTTGAAGAACATCCATTTGGACATTGTTTCGGAGTCGGTCAGCGCATGCCACACCTTGTCGATAGATGTTTTGATTTCGTAATCGAGTACTACGGATTCGCTCATGAGTTGGTTCCTTCCAGGAATGCCTTGAGTTGATCAAGTCGCGCGGTCCAGAACATCTCATAGTGGTTCACCCACTGTTGAACCTCCATCAACGGCTCAGGTGTAAAGCGGTAGAGTGTTTCGCGTCCCATCCTCCGCTCATTCACCAACCCTGCCTCTTTCAGAATCGTGAGATGTTTGGATATCGCCGTGCGACCCATATCGAACTTCGGCGTAATTTCGTGCAGCGGGAGCTCATCCGCGGAAGCCAGCAAACCGATGAGTTCCCGTCGGGTGGGATCCGCAATGGCGCTGTAAACATCGCGCATGACACAAACTCCTGCTGAAAGTGGTCGATCTATCACCGTTGCGCACCGGCATAGATTCGACACCAAACGGTGTCTGGATAGATAATAGGACACCGAATGGTGTCGTGTCAAGCATGATGGAGTATCTAGATCACTCCATGCTACTTGATATACTGGTAGCATATCGATATGGAGGGCTATCATGACGGCGTATAAGGTCCGAATCGGCAGGAACGGGCGCTTCACGATTCCGATAGAAATTCGACAGCGGCTCGGCATCGAGACCGGAGATGTCATGGTGTTCAGTCTGGCCCCAGAGGGTCTCTCCATGAGCAAGGCACAAACGGACAGTGAACAGGATCGGCTCAGCCCCCATCAGAAGGAGGATCACGAAAATGGCTAGCTACTCCACCAAGGTATCGGCAAAGGGGCAGGTGGTTATCCCAACAAGTGTCCAGCATCAACTGGATATGGAGGATGGGGTTACGCTACTCATCAAATTGGAGGGTGAACACCTGGTATTGGAGCGCCCCCAGAGTTGGGTGGCAACAACCCGAGGATCGCTCGTATCGCATCATCCACAGTTAGATCCCGAAGCACTTGAGGAGCTCATTGAAGCAACCGCGCTTGTTGAGGCATTCGCCAAATACGGTAACGTAAGGTGAACCCTGCATTCCTGGATACCAATATCTTTGTCTACCATCTGACCAACAATCACCCTGATCATTCTCCCCGATGCTCCGCACTGCTCGCTGAGGTTGAGGCTGGCGCGCTCCGGGCGTACACCTCGGTAACAGCAATAGACGAAACATTACGAGTTCTAACCAAAGCATTTGGACATGATCGCGCAGCTGCAGGTGAGATGTTCTCCCTGATGCTGACTCCGCCAGATATTCAGATTGATCATCGCGATGCTGTGCTCAACGCGATCGAGTTTTGGACGCAGCAATCACCCTTGTCATTTGTCGACTGCTTTCATCTGGCTCTCACAGCTGAACTTGGGCTATCCGAGATCTATAGTTTCGACAAGAAGATGGATCGCTACCCTGGCGTAGAGCGAATCGAACCGGAATAGCGATATCCCTCCTATCCCCTGGCCTCTATCTTTGGCAGGATGTGCTCGGCTGCTTCGGTAAGCTCACCAACCTTATAGGGCGGAGCGAGGTAG
Source organism: Thermomicrobiales bacterium (assembly GCA_020432165.1). Classification (GTDB taxonomy): domain Bacteria; phylum Chloroflexota; class Chloroflexia; order Thermomicrobiales; family UBA6265; genus UBA6265. Next base: position 35,717 of record JAGQGU010000049.1, on the reverse strand, counting down.
AGCACCATGTGGGTCACACCCGCATCGACAAAGGCCTGAATCTCGCGAACTGAGCCGTCCGCATCGTTCAAATCCAGCTTGCGCTGGGCACTAAGTTCGATTTCGGCGAAGTCGCGACCAATATCATCGCAATGTCGCTTAAGCGCTTCCACCTTGTGCTTGAAGGTCTCCAGATCGCCGCCACTGTAGTTCCAGATATCGGCGTGTTTGGCGACCACCTTCAGCGTAAGTTGCTCACCACTACCACCAATCAGTATCGGTGGACCTGGTTTCTGGATCGGTTTCGGGCTCATCCTGGCACCATAGAGTTGGTAATACTTCCCCTCGAAGTCGACCGTTTCCTGTGTCCACATCGCCTTCGTGATCTGCATCGCTTCGTCCAGCATGCGCAGGCGCTTGCCGGGTGTAGGAAGCTCGATATTGCGACTACGATGCTCGAACTCATTCCAACCAGCACCATCGCCAAAGTCCACACGACCACCGCTGATGACATCCACCGTGGCGGCCATTTGGGCGTGAAGCGCCGGATCGCGATAGGTATTGCAGCCAGTGAGCAGCCCCAGGCGCATGCGTTTGGTGTGGGCAGCGAGCGCTGCCAACGTGGTCCAGCCCTCGAAGCAATCGCCGATACCATCGGGGTTATCGATCGGATTGAGATGATCGAAGAGCCAGCCATGTGTGAAATCGGGTAGCGATTCGGCCTCCAGCCAAACGGCGAGAAGATCTTCCCAGGTCGAATGCTGTTGCGCGGTCTTGAATCCGAAGCGAAGTGGGTACATGGAAATGCTCCTTTACCGGTAATCGGTTCATTCAGAACGGCGAATGAGCATCATCGTACCCCGAAATTGGCGAACGAAGAGCAAAATCCAAGAACAGGCCGATAAGGAGATTCGATATGCTGAATGAAAACATGCATTTAAGAGGGAGCTGAACTATGACCGGTGTACGTGTACTGGTAGGAACCGCCAAGGGTGGATTCATCCTCACATCGGATGAGGCCAGAGAGAATTGGGATATCAGTGGTCCGCACTTCCCTGGCGCCGAGGTATACCACATGAAGGGATCAGCACTGAATCCCGATCTCATTTGGGCGAGTCAGCCGAACGACTGGTTTGGACAGCTGGTTCATCGCTCCCGCGATGGCGGCCAAACCTGGGAGCAAGTCAGCAACGAGCTTCGCTACGATGGCGAGACAGGTACCCACCAATGGTACGACGGTACTCCACATCCGTGGGACTTCAAAAGAATCTGGCATCTTGAGCCAAGTATCCACGATGAAAATGTGATTTTCGCCGGTGTGGAAGATGCCGCCATGTTCAAGTCCATCGACGGCGGTGAGAGCTGGCAGGAGCTTCCTGCGCTTCGCAATCACAGCACAGGCGATAGTTGGCAACCTGGTGCTGGAGGTCTGTGCCTACACACAATTCTGCAGGATCCGCGCGATCCGGATCGACTCTACATCGCCATTTCTGCCGCTGGCGCCTTCCGCACCGACGATGGCGGCGAAACCTGGCTGCCGATTAACAAGGGATTGCGGTCCGACTACATTCCGGATCAGGATGCGGAGGTTGGGCATTGCGTTCACAATCTGGCACTCCATCCTTCTCGTCCAGATACGCTCTTCATGCAGAAACATTGGGATGTGATGCGCACCGATAGTGCCGGTGAACTCTGGACGGAGGTGAGCGGCAATCTGCCAAGCGACTTCGGCTTTCCGATTGTGGTGCACGCCCATGAGCCCGAGACGATCTATGTCGTGCCGATCCTGAGCGACTACTACCACTATCCACCAGAAGGAAAGCTACGTGTCTATCGCAGTCGGAGCGGTGGAAACGAATGGGAAGCCCTCACCGCAGGACTACCGCAAGAGAACTGTTACGTGAACATTCTGCGCGATGCCATGAGTATCGATACCCTGCCGGAATGCGGTATCTACTTCGGTACAACCGGAGGACAGGTCTATGCATCTGCAGACAGTGGTGATACCTGGAACGCAATTGTCCACGATCTGCCGAAGGTGCTGAGCATAGAAGTGCAGACACTCTCATGATCCGAGTGATTATCCCAAGCCAGCTAGGATCACTGAGCGATGCCCCCAAAGAAGCGGTGATCCAGGTCGATGGTACCGTCACGCCAAACGCAATTCTGGATGCGTTGGAAGTAACCTATCCTCGTCTGAAGGGATTGCTACGTGATAATCAGACTCGACAACGACGACCGATGATCCGTTACTTTGTGGCAGAGGAAGACATCTCCCATGCCGATCCCGATGCAGAACTACCAGCCGAGGTTGCCAGCGGGAAAGAACCATTCTGGATCGTAGCCGCAATCTCGGGTGGATGAGCAAGCCAATGATTGAAGGAGTATTTCGCCAATGGTAGAACCAACAACGCTTGATCACGCCTTTACAGCGCCGATTGGTGTGGATGTAAAGGGAGAGATATGGTCGTGTGTCGAGATGCCGGGCTCTGCGGAGTTCTTTGGGACGAAGCGTGCCGTGCGGGTTGATGCGATGGTTGATACCATCCCGATTTCAAACGTCGGGCTTATGGTGACCGGTACGGGAGGGCATATGCTTTCCATCAGCGCGAAGCTGCGCAAGCAACTCGGCAAAGAGATAGGCGATTCCGTCACAGTACACCTGATGCGGCGACTGACATAGTTCACCAGAGGGTATCCATGCAGATCACATCTCAGAATGTTGATACGTTCCTGGCTGAACTCCCGGATCCCGCGCGTGCAGATATGCAGGCTCTGGACGCGGTGATCTCAAAGATCTTCTGTGACGATCCTCGAGTGATGTGGGAGGGTGTGTTTTGGGGTGGTACCGAGCAATCGATTATCGGCTACGGTGATCTCGTGCAGCAACGCCCCAGGGGAGAATCCGTACGCTGGTTCGTGGTTGGCCTGGCATTGCAGAAAGCCAATATCAGTATCTACGTAAATGCCGTGAAAGATGGTCAGTATATCGGCAAGTCGTATGGCAAGCGCCTCGGGAAGGTGAAGATCGGATCAGCGAGCATTGGTTTCAGGCGGCTCGCTGATCTCGATGTGGAAGTGTTTACCGAAATGCTGCACGAGGCGAAGCTGCTGACCGTGTAGTCACACCCGACGAGCATATGGGCGAGGACACCTATGGATGACTGAACTCGTACTTCGTCTGCGCAGTAGCCTCGGCGCGAGTGAAGCTATAGCCAACGGTTGGTGTGAGCAGAAAGCACCAGCTCGGCCAACCATGGTGGTTGATGAACGCATCCTCACCGATGCCAAAGGTCCAAAATTCCCCATACTTCGCGACAAAGGCATCGCGCATCCAGGTAAGCGTCTCGATATCGGAGACGCGCTCGACCGGTCCGCGCAGCACAATATCCACACCCTCAAAGAAATGTGAACTCCCTACATGCACAGAAGCTCGCGGATTGGCGAGCAGATTCTGGACCTTCTGCTCCGTTGGACCTGAGGTAAAGAAGAATCCCCGTTCACTCCACAACCCACTCACCGGGATGGTGTGTGCCATTCCATCCGGAAGCAATGTCGTAAGCGCATAGATCTCGGTATCAGCAAAGATTCGCTCGATATCGGACCAGGGAGTCGGGGCAATATCATCCACACTATAGCGATGATCCACACTGACATTCACTAATTTCATGGTTGTACCTCACTAGCAAATTCGTATGGCGTCTGCGCTCCGCGTTCGCCGTGGACGAACGCGTGTCCCACCTCCGGTACGAGGCGGAAGACCCAACATGGCAAATCATCTGCGTTAAGCAGGGAGTCGCTGCCCACTCCGAATCGCCATCCTTCGCCATATTTGGTAACAAATGTCTCCGCCAACCACGCCAGCGTGATGCGATCGGTAACGCGTTCGATACGTCCCCGCAGGACAATGTCAACACCCTCAGCGAAGAGCGCACTACCGATTTGTACTGATCCGCGCGGATCGTTGGTGATGTTGACGACCTTTTGTTCGTTGGGACCAGTCCCAAACAGAAATCCAAGGTCATCGAAAGCACCCGTCAGTGGCACCGTGTGAGGCATGCCATCTGGGAGGATTGTGGTGAGCGTGTAGATCTCGGTAGCGGTGAGCAGCGGCAGCAAATCATCCCACGGTGTAGGGACAGACAGCGGCCCGCTGTAGCGAGAATCGATTCTTGTATCGATCACCTTCATGCGTCGTTCCCAGCCGGGAAATCGAAGCGAGCGGAGGCAAGCGGATTCTCACGATGAAATGCGCGGATATGCGTGGGAACCACACGATAGACCCACATATCCTCTTCCGCTCCGTCGAATCCCTGCCAGGATGGAGGATATTTCGCGTTGAGATGCTCGGCAAACAGCGTGCGTCCTCCCATGTCTTCTACTTCCTCGGCATGACCATGGACAGCGACATCGAGACCACCATTTAGCTGACTGCTGCCCATCAACGCCTGGCATACAGAGTTCTCTTTCAGATTCTTGTACTTCTGCTCCGAGCGGGGGTTGCAGGAATAGAGCGCCCCCTCGTACCAAACGCCGATGACGGGCACCGTGTGTGGGATACCGTCCTGCAGCGAGGTGATCCAGTACATCTGGGAGTTCACAAGCTCCCCTTCAACTTCTTCCCAGTCAAGTTCGTAGCGATTCTTGTCTCCGGAGTGTGAATAGACCGTTTTCGGTTTTGCTGCCACTGATTAGTCCTTTCCTGACAACGGTAGAGTACGTCCGCTAACCAGTAGTCACTACTCATTTCTTGCGATGCCCATATGTTGGGGCATGGCCATTCGCCAAACCACCACATGATGTGGGGCTTGACAGGTCAATTTGCATGCTGCCAGACTGGGATCAATGTCCGATCCCCGGACTACATATTGAACTTGTCATCCTCGGCAGGTTCGCCGTCACACACTTCCCTGCGGGGAAGGTACGCTCACGGAGTAGTGTATGGCTCTCTCAACGATATCCGGGTATCCCCGGATAGGTGGCAATCGCGAACTCAAGAAGGCGCTGGAACAGTTCTGGAGCGGCAAAATCACCGCTGCTGATCTGCAGGCGACTGCTGCGAGTATTCGCGCCACCAATCTCTCTACCCAACGCAATGCCGGTATCGATATTGTGCCGGTGAACGATTTCTCGCTCTACGATCACATGTTGGATACCAGCGTGCTCCTAGGCAATGTACCCGCGCGCTATGGCTGGAGCGGCGGGGAAGTCGATCTCGATACCTACTTCGCCATGGCGCGCGGCCGCACCGGCGACCACGATATCGCGGCCATGGAAATGACGAAGTGGTTCGATACGAACTACCACTACATCGTGCCGGAACTTGGTCCCAAGAGCACCTTCAACCTCAGCTCAAGCAAACCGTTTGATGCGCTGGCCGAGGCCCAGGTTGCTGGTGCTGAAGCAAAGGTCGTGCTGGTTGGTCCAATCACCTATCTGCTCCTGGGTAAAGCCGATGATGACAGCTTCGATCGCCTCAACCTGCTCGATGCAATCCTGCCAGTCTATGAAGAAGTCGTGGCGAAGCTAGACGCGCAGGGAGCGCAATGGATCCAGTTCGACGAACCGATTCTGGTAACAGGTGTTGACGAAGCTACGGTCATCGCGCTCACGTCGGCGTACACGCGCCTGAAAGAGAAGGCGGCGTCCGCCAAGATCATCATCTCCACCTATTTCGATCATGTCGCCGATATCTATCCACAACTGGTGAATGTGCCGGTCGATGGTTTCGGTTTCGATTTCGTGCGCGGTGGTGAAACACTGAATGCGATCCAACAATATGGCTTCCCGGCCGGCAAGACACTCGTTGCTGGCGTAGTCGATGGTCGTAATGTCTGGAAGAACGATCTGCGCACCAGTCTGAGTCTGTTGCAAACAATCGAGAGTTTCGCACCTGAGGCGAAGATTCATGTCGGCGCCTCCACCAGCCTGTTGCATGTACCCATCACCATTGCCCGCGAGACACACCTCGACGATGACGTAAAGAACTGGTTGGCCTTCGCTAACGAGAAACTCACCGAAATCGCGACGCTGGCAAAAGGACTCACCGATGGCGAAGACGCCATCGCGGCAGAGCTCGCAGAGAGTGATGCAGTGCAGGCATTGTCCCGCGCAAGTGAGCGACGCTTTAGCCCCGCCGTGCGAGCCCGCGTGAGTGCTATTACTCCGGCGGATGCCGATCGTGGTCTCACGGCCGCTGATCGCGCCGAGATTCAGGCGACGAAGCTGAATCTGCCATTGCTGCCAACAACGACCATCGGTTCCTTCCCTCAGGTGCCGGAGCTTCGGGCGGAACGTCGGCGTTTCGACAACGGCGAGATCTCACAGGAGGAATACGAAGCGTTCCTGGAGCAGCAGATCAGGGACGTGATCGCATTGCAGGAAGATCTCGGTATCGATGTACTTGTGCATGGCGAACCCGAGCGCAATGACATGGTGCAGTACTTTGGCGAGCAGCTGGATGGTTTCGCCTTCACTCGCTACGGCTGGGTACAGAGCTACGGCAGCCGTTACGTGCGCCCACCCTTGATCTTCGGCGATGTCAGCCGACCACAGCCAATGACGGTACGCTGGGCTACCTTTGCGCAGAGCCTCAGCGAGAAGCCCGTGAAAGGCATGCTTACTGGACCGGTGACAATCCTGAACTGGAGTTTCGTGCGCGATGATCAGCCGCGCAGCGAAACCTGCCTGCAGATCGCGCTCGCGATTCGTGATGAAGTGGTCGATCTGGAGAAAGCCGGTATCGCCATGATCCAGATCGATGAAGCAGCGCTCCGCGAAGGGCTACCGCTCCGACGCGAAAACTGGCAGCACTACCTGGATTGGGCAGTGCAAAGCTTCCGCATCACCGCCAGCGGGGTGAAGCCGGAGACGCAGATACACACGCATATGTGCTATTCGGAATTCGGCGATATCTTCCAGGCAATCAGCGATCTGGATGCGGACGTGATCTCGATCGAGAACGCGCGCTCGGGTCTCGAACTCCTGGAGAGTTTCCGCAACGAGGGGTATGACAAAGGCGTCGGTCCGGGCGTTTACGATATCCACAGTCCCCGCGTACCGCCGCAGGAGGAGATCGCCGAGAATCTGCGCCAGACTATCTCGGTGTTGGATGTGAAGCAGGTGTGGGTGAATCCTGATTGCGGCCTGAAGACCCGAAAATCACCGGAAACGACCGCGGCTTTGCGAAACATGGTGGCTGCGACATTGGAGGTACGCAGCGAGATTGGGTAGAGAACCGGTTACCCTTGACCCGCAGACTGATAGGCGTGAATATCACAACGAGGCGATGAGGTTTACTCTCGCCTCGTTTTCCATTCGTCCTACAGGTTGGGATCATGTCGTCTTCCTTCCGCGATCTCCACCGCGCGGCACCAGCGTTCAGTACCTACTTCGCCACAGCTGTGATGGCGCGGCTCGCGAATGAAGGGTTGCGGCTGGCTCTTATCCTCACCGCGGCAGCGACGCCCGCGGGTCTCAAACTCGGCGGTTTGTTGGTCGCAGCGTTCCTGATCCCAAATATCATCGCTGCTCCATTCGTAGGCCGCATGGCCGATCTCAGTACCAACCCTACCCGCCTCTACTCACTGACCTTCCTCTTTAACGGCATCATGATCGCCATTTGCGGGCTTGGTATCGGCGCTATTCAGGATTGGGCCATTCTGCTTTTGGCTGCCATCGGCGGGACAGTCGGACCATTGGTGCAAGGTGGACTCTCCAGCCTGGTCGGCACGATGGTGCCCCAACCGATGCTGCACCGCGCCTATGCACTGGATGTGGTCACCTACAATGTCTCCGCCATTCTGGCGCCAGCGATCGTCGCCGCTGTTGCTGGTTGGGTGACACCGCTTGCGAGCCTGTTACTCCTGGCCGCATTGATGGGGTTGGCGGCACTCAATGTACTGCGACTGAAGGTCGACAAACCACGTGATCGTGCCGTCATCGCGGTACCGTCACCGGTGGATGGCTTCAAGGCAATCGGCAGCATCACCCCGCTCCGCACGACGGTCATCGCCACCAGCTTCGGCGCAGCATCCGGTGGCATCATGCCAATCGCGGCGACGATGCTGGCAGATACCACCTTTTCGGTCAACGCTGGTGTATTGCTGAGTACTATGGCCATCGGCGCATTGATCGGCTCCCTCACCTATGCCTCGCATCCATTCGGCACTGAGCGACCACATGTGATGTTGCCCTTCGTAACCTTTGCTACCGCTATTCCGGTGATGCTGCTGACAATGGTGACGAGTACACCGATCGCGTTACTTCTGTATGCGATGGCCGGGGCATTGGGTGGACCGCAAGGAACCGCACAATTCTCGGTGCGAGATCGCTTCAGTCCACCGAATGTGCGCACCCAGGTCTTCACCCTGAGCACCAGCCTGAAAACGACCATGGCCGCAGTTGGTGCGGCGCTGGCGGGTGTGATGAGCGGCGCCTCCGCCAATGTGCTGCTGACCATTGCCTTCAGCTTCACCATGGTCGGTGCAGCAATAGCTGTTCTGGATTTGCGGAAACACGGATATCTGGATAAGTCATCCCGTGCCGAGGCGTCCGTACCAGTGGCTGACTAGGCTCTGGCATTCCATTGACACGTACACCTCTGCGCTCCTACATTTCCAGATGCTTCAATGCGTTGGGAAGGGAGGTCGGTGGTGATTGTTGATAATGCTGTCTATGTCGATGGCAAGCGTGTGCTTGAACCCGCCGGTATTACTGCCGCCTACGCCGAAACCAAAGAAGTTGGTGGTGTCTGCTGGATTGGGCTCTACAAACCCGATCCGACCGAGTTCGGTATCGTCGCGCGGGAGTTCGATATCCATGAACTCGCCGTGGAAGATAGTGTCACCGCCCACCAGCGACCGAAAGTGGAGCGATACGACGACGTGCTCTTCGTGGTGCTCCGCTCGGCCCGCTATATCGACCGCGCTGAAGAGGTCGAGTTTGCGGAACTCCATATCTTCGTGGGTAGAGATTTCGTGATCACCATTCGTCACGGCGAAGGATCAGAGCTCACACGCGTCCGCCGCCGTATGGAGAGCGATCCCGAGCTGCTGGCGCTCGGTCCCGAAGCGATCCTCTATGCCATTGTCGACCGCGTGGTGGATGATTACGGTCCGGTTGTACGTGGCCTGGAAAACGATATCGATGAGATCGAGACCCAGATGTTCAACTCCAGCATGGATGTCACCCAGCGCACCTATGAGTTGAGCCGTGAGGTGATCGAATTCCAGCGTTCCACCAAGCCGCTCCTGACGATCCTCAGCTCCCTCATCGCCGGTGCGGAGAAATACAAGACTCCACCGGAACTGGTGGAATACTTCCGCGATGTGCTGGACCACGCAATTCAGGTACAGGAGCATGTTTCGGGAATGCGCGAACTCCTGCAGAACATTGTCAGCACCAATCTGGCGGTGGTGAGTGTGCAGCAAAACGAGGAGTTCAAGGCGATGACGGAAGCAAGTCTCGCCCAAAACGATGAAGTGAAGCGTATCTCCAGCTGGGCGGCGATTCTCTTCGCGCCCACGCTTATCGGCACGGTCTATGGCATGAATTTCGATATGCCAGAAACGCGCTGGCTTTACGGCTATCCGCTTGCACTCATTCTCATGGCGGTAACCTCGGTGGCCATGTGGTACTGGTTCAGGAAGAATGGGTGGCTGAAATAGAGAGGGGGGCCCAGGAATCCCTGGAACCCCCACCAGAAATGCGTACCGTTCTACGCTAGATGAACCACTCAGTCTCTTTGGTAGTCCGCACCAGCACCTTGCCGCGCTTCATCACGATCAACTTGGTCGCGAGATCGATAATGGCGTCTGCTCGTTTGCGTGAATCCACCATGATCAGGTCGGCCGGCTTACCAACTTCCACACCGTAGGCATCACCATATCCCAGCGCATCGGCGGGACAGGTGGTGATCATATCAATCACATGCGGCAAATCATCGGCGCCACCAAGGTGCCCACCCGCGATACCCAACAGTGCGATCTGGAAGAGGTCACCATTGCCATACGGCGTGAAGGCGTTCCGAATGTTGTTGGAGGCAAGGCTGACGTTGACACCGTGTGAGCGCAGGAAGCGGATTGGCGTGAGCGCCCGGCGAACATTGTGGGTATCGCCGCGCCCGCCGAGATGGAGATCGGTAGCAGGCAAGCTGAAGACGCTGATCCCGGCTTGGGCCATACCTTCGGCTATCGGCTTCAATGCTTCCGGCTCGAACGCACCCAAACTGGTGAGGTGCCCCACCGCTACGCGGCCCTGGAATCCTTCAGCAATCGTCTTGTCGATCACGTACTGAATGGAGGTGCCTTCGGCATTGTCCATAAAGTCCTGATGGAAGTCGATCGGCTTGTCGTATTTCTTGGCGATCTCGAAGACGGTATCGATATGATCGTTGGCGGAGAAATCGTTGTACGGAACACCACCAACGATATCAGCTCCCATATCCATGGCCTCGTACATCATCTGTTCGGTGCCGGGAGCCTTGTGGATACCCTCCTGGGGGAAGGCAACCACCTGCATATCAATGTAGTTCTTGTAACGCTCCTTGAGCGCCATGATATCGTGGAAGCCAGTGAATCCGCCCGCCGGATCGAACTCCGATTGGGTACGCATGTGCGTCACACCGTTCAGAATCTCCATGCGCAGGGTCTTCTCGGCACGCTCGCGCACATCCTCGCTGGTAAACGTTGGCTTGAGCTCAGCCGTCACCGCGATGGCTTCCTTCACGGTGCCACTACGATTCAGGCAGCGATCCGCCACCAATGCCTTATCCAAATGGATATGAGCTTCCACCAGCCCCGGTAGTACGACCCGGCCATCACCCTCGATCACATCGTGACCGGTCGAATCAATACCACTGGCAATCTCTGCGATAGTCTCACCATCAATCCGGATATCGACCAGATCTGTGTCATCCTGCAAGCGTACGTTTTTGAAGAGTGTTCCCATGATAATGCTCCTCTATTGGTTCGTTAGGCCATGACCAGGGAGATACCCAGCAGCAGGGTAACGCAACCAACGATGTATGGTGTATTGCCGCGAACCACCTTCTCGATCGGAATCTGGAAGCCGGAGCTCAGCGCCTGCATGGTGATATTCACGAAGCTCATCTGGCTACCAAGGCCGACACCCATAGTGACAAAGCCCATGGCCAGAGGCGAGAAACCAAGATTCATGACGACCGGAAGAATCAGTGCCAGGATGGTGCCCACGTATGCACCGGCTGGAACACCGATCAGGAATCCGGCCAGGACACCTGCAGGAATCATCAACCAATGAGGCGCAACCTCGGCCATGCTGGAGATGGTGTCAAAGGCACCGATCTTTTCGATGATGTAGATAAAGGAAAGGAAGTACCCCACACCAAAGAGGCGGGTGAGGATGTAACTGGAACCATCCACCAACGATTCGAACGTCTTGTTCAGATTCTCCGAGGTGCAGACCCAAATGAGGAGGATGGTGCCGAGGCTGTAGACCAGCGGACCAAAGAGAGGCATATCGAGCGCTTCGTTGATCTTGGGACCAACAAGCACGGAGAAGAGCAGGAACGCAGCCGGAATGGTGGTTTTTACCAACTGGGCAGTATCTTCCGTCGGATCGGTCACATCAGAGGGGGCATCGCTCGTGAAGAGGCTGCCGCGCTTCTTTGCACCCAGGTAGGCAATAACCATAGCAATGACGGTAAAGAGCAGCCAATAGGGACGCATTTGGTTCACATAATCACCAATGGCCACACCGCTGATTTCCGAGAAAACGCTGGACTCAAGGGACGCCGGCGAGGTGGTGAACGCGACGGCTGCCGCAATCGACATACCCGCGATCAATTCCGGAATAGCACCGCAGGCGGCAAATGCCAGCGGAGCCAGCACGACCGCGGTACCACCACCGATACCAGACATGTAGGTAGCGAGGCTCTGGAGGAGCACAATGGAGACCGCCAATAGTTCGCTACGACCACCCACACCCCGATTCATCAGCTTCAGTGCGGAGGTATAGCCGCCGGCATTGAAGACGGCAAATGCCACTGCCGAGTTGATAACCGGTACCACCATGCCCAGAATCTTCGGCATGGTTTCCATGAGCGTGGCATTCGCGGTAGTAAGACTAATGCCACCGATAATCATCGCCAAAATGGCGCCGACCAACGCTGCCGGAATCATATGCACGCGCCGGAATAACAACACAAGTACCACGATAAGTGGAACAAGACTCAGAAAACCGTCCATCTCTTTACCTCCGCCAGTCCCCTGGCAATGCCCTCAACGGGCTCCATACACGAATTCCTGTGATGTTGGTTCGGCCTGGAACCAACGAACTGCCATATGCACAAACTCGTTCCCAAACCTCCGTGGGTCTCCAGTTCCGGTTAGCCCAGATCTCCCACAGCGGTGGCTCAGGCCATAACAGGGGCATGCGCCGAGATGACGGTCGCGCTCCCGTTGGTAAATGCGTTGGCGACATTCTCCAGAGAAGTGATCATGGCGCGACCGTTTGGTGATTCCTGCAGGAAGCGCAGGCAGGCTTCGACCTTCGGCTTCATGCTGCCATCGCCAAACTGCCCCTGCTCCAGATAGGACTGCGCCTCTTCCGGGGTGATATGTTCCAACTTCTGCTGTTCTGGCGTACCAAAGTTGATATAGACGTTGTCGACCGCCGTCAGAATCAACAGCACATCGGCGTCGAGCTGGCTGGCGATCTTGGCGCAGGAGGCATCCTTATCGATGACGGCATCAATGCCCGTAAGCGCACCATCCTCATCGATCACAGGAATGCCGCCGCCACCCACCGTGATAACCACAGCGCGGTTCTCCAGCAAGGTACGTACGGTCGCGAGTTCCACGATGTTCTGCGGTTGCGGGCTCGGAACCACACGCCGGTATCCCCGACCAGAGTCTTCAACGAAGGTCCAGCCCTGATCCGCGGCGATAGCTCTTGCTTCCTCCCGGGTGTAGAACAATCCAATCGGCTTGGTGGGGTTGGAGAAGGCCGGATCGTCCGGATCGACCTCGACCTGGGTAATGACAGATGTCACGTAGCGATCAAACCCTGCCTTATGGATCGCATTCTGCATGACCTGCTGCAGGTGATACCCAATGTATCCCTGGCTCATGGCATTGCATTCGGCAAATGGCATGGCGGGAATGCCGCCCACCGCCTTGTGGCCGAGATCGAACGCGAGGTTAATCGCCCCCACCTGTGGACCGTTCCCATGTCCGATGACGACTTCGTGCCCCTGCTGAAGCAACGCAACGGTCGCATTGGCGATGGCCTTCACCGATTCTTTCTGGGTGGCCGGGGTGGTACCCAATGCATTTCCACCCAAAGCAACGACGATACGAGATGATTGCATGACAAACTCCTTCCGGGGGTGGATGGAAATCATCCACTCCTGACAATGGCGTGTACCGCTAAAGCGTTGATTTCTACGCGGTTTCTGCCCTCGCTAGCTGGTACACGCTGGTATCCAACTTGCCTTCACTCTTGGCCACGAGAATGGCAGAGAAGGTATCCGTATCCACGTTGGCGATCGTGCGAATCATGCCGACAAACCACTCGACACCCGCAAAGATGGCAATGGATTCCAGAGGGAGTCCCATTTGCGGGACAACGATCGAGAGCGATACCAGGCCTGCACCCGGGACAACGGCATTGGCGAGTGATGCGAAGGTGGCGAGCACAACGATGTAGAGGTAATCGTTGAACCCGTAGGTCACACCGTAAAGCTGGGCGATGGTGAGAATGGTGATCGCCATGTGCATGGCCGCACCATTGCTGTTCAGGCTCACACCCAACGGCAATACGATTCTGCTGATTTCCTTGCTGATCCCCAGCCGGGTCTCGGCATCCTCCATCTCCGTCGGCAAGGTCACCGCAGAGGATGTGGTTGCCAGAGCCACGGTCGACATTCGACTCACGCCATATAGCAGTCCGAAAAGTGGCACGCGCGCATAGAGACAGACAACCACAATCCAGATACCAAGGAAGAGCGCCGTGGCGAAGGCAAACGTTCCCAGATACTTGGCCAGAGGCAGGATCATCTCGATCCCATACTCGCCAATGGAACTGGCCACCAGCGCAAACACACCAATAGGTGCCAGTTTCATCACCAGGCGCACCAGCGTCATGATGGTTTTATTGAACGAAGAGATCAGACTGAGCAGGTTGGTGCCTTCGCCATCGTTATCCTGAATGACTAGGCTGAGTGATAGCCCGAAAAGGATGGCGAACAGAATAACCTGCACAATGACACCGTTCGCCATCGAACCAATGACATTGACCGGGAAGAAACTGAGAACCGTATCGCCGATTTTCAGGTTTTGCTCTGAGATCCCTTCGGTTGACTGATCAATCCGTTCAAGATTGATGGAGCCACCTGGCTGAATGATGGTGGTGATCAATAATCCAAAAGCGGCCGCCAACATCGTCGAGACCAGGAAAACCGTCACCGTTTTGAGACCGATCTTGCCGCTCTCTGCTGGCTTGATTCCACCAACTGCCTCAATGATCTGTCCCATCACCAGCAAGATGATGGACATCTGGATGAGGCGGAGAAAGATTTGCCCGATAACAACGAGCGCCTCAAAACTTTGGTCTGCAACAACGCCGAAGATCATGCCAGCAATCATGCCGATCATAATCAGCGAGGTCATGCCAATAGGGAGCTTTCGCGATTGTTTTTGCAACATATCTTTACTCTCCTCCTCCAGCTTTTGGGCGATTCCCCGCACCCAATAGCCGCTCGACTCCCAGGCCGATACCAAATACTGTGTCTGCCCCCGAGGTGTGTCCGATCTCCAACACACGCTTCAGGCTGTGATCGAGGTTCTGCAGACTACCCTCGTTCGCGGCTCGCCACACATCGAACAGGGCCTGACCGGTTTCCCCAAAACTCAACATATGCAGCAACGTCGCACTCGTAGCGGTCGTTCGCTGCCGCGCTTCATCTCGCAAACGGGCATCAATGACGGCAATGCCAAACATCCACAACAGGAATGCATAGCCCGCCACGATGTCATCGCCCGAAGGCGTCAACCCCTTCCCTCTCCCCAAAAGCCAGCGGAATGCAGATTGCCGCTCGCTCTCATCGGCATCAGCGCGCCGGAGTTGCCCAACGACCCGCTGCAAATCGGCGTCCCAGGTCAGCCCGATCTTCGTGTCGAGAGACAATGCCTGGATCGACTCGGCAAATCCAGCCAGAATCTCAGGATTCATGGCTCCGTACGGGACGGCGTGATCCACCGTGGCCGTCCGCTCCCAGGGAATCACCACCGGTGTTCCCCGGGAGGGATAGATAGCGAGCTTCCTGGCTGACCACCTCACCAAATCGCCAATGGCGACGGTTTCCCACAGTGGTCCAAACTCTGTGGGATCGAGTGCCATGCCCAGCGGTGAAAGACGCTGGCGATGCTGACCAACATTCAGCAGCAGACCATCGACATCGATGTTGAAACTCTGTCGAAAGATGCTGTGAACATGGCCCGTGGCACGGACTCCGAGGTGGTCATGCAGGGATGCGGTCATCCATCCCTGCCAGGGTTCGCCATGCATTAGCTCAACCCGAGCTTCCTGGCGTAGGCCACCAGGGCCTTCTCGAAGCAAGCCAGCGGGGCCCGCACGGTGCCAGCTCCAACCTGACCAACACCTGCCTCGCGATGTGCGATACCGGTATTGATGAGCGGTGTGATACCGGTCTCAACCACCCGGGTGATATCGATTCCCAGAGGTGTCCCCTTGAAGTTCCAGTTCGGCACGCTCCAGTTGGCATTGTTGGAAATCGTGATAGTGTCCATCTCCTCAGAGACGGCCAGCGCATCATCGTAGCCGCCACCGGAACCAACGAAGCGGGTGACAGCCGGAGCGGCGACATCGATCATGGCTCCGACACCGATCGTTTCTGTGATCGCGCTATCGCCGATATCGGGGTTGGCATCCTCTTCCGAATAGCCACTGAAGTAGAGACCGTTTGGCGTATTGACCGGAGCCGTGAACCATTCGTCGCCCATACCGGCAATGCGGATACCAAAATCCTTGCCATTGCGGGTCATGGTGGTAACCACGGTGCCTTCCTGATACTTACGGGCATACTCGACAATCGACTTGCCGGTAGCCATCATCACGTTCAGGAAGAACTGATCCGTATCGGCCAGGAACTGGACAACCCGCTCCTTATCCGCCTGATCGATATCAAGCTTCACGATCAGCGGCATCAGCTCCTTGAAGAGATTGAGTGTCCCGGCGATGTTGCGCTGGTGGAATTCGTCACCCATGGTGAGCGCGCGAGAGATGAGAACATTGAGGTTGATGCCGTTCTCGGTCTGCTGCAGCGCTTGTGACAGAACCGGCCCGAGGACATCGCGCATCCAGCGAAGTCGATTCACCACCTCATCGCTATATGCACCAAAGCGAAGGACCTTGCCGATACCCTCATTCATGATGCAGTAACCAACGCTGTCATCGGCTCTGTTGATCACCACCACAACGGGCATGTTGCCGGAGGTGATACCACCCATTGGGCCAACCGCATTCACGTGATGGCAGGGGCAGAACTGAATCTCACCGGCTTCCAGCATGCGTCGGGCCTCGGCCTCGTCGCTCGCCCATTCCTCGAAGAGGATCGCGCCGACACAGGATCCCTGCATCGGTCCCGTCATCTCGGGATAGGTGATGGGCGGTCCAGCATGCAGCAGAGTACGCGTGTTCAGAATCTCAATGACAGACTTGGCCGGCACCACATCGACCAGGAACGGTTGCGATTCGCGCATACGATCGACCACGACCTGATTGGCAGCGGCGATATCATCACGTCCGGAGAAGGCGTTCAGGAGCCGAATAAGCTCCTTGTTGCCTCCCGCGGCAGGCTTCCATGCGTACTGAACACTGGCACCACCAAATGTGGTGATGGACTCGTTGAAGCTTTCCAGACCGATATTGACCACGCGTGGCTTGGTCGTGAGTAGATCCATAACGTTGTCGCTCGGGGCGGGGAGATCAATCTTCTCCACCTCACGCTCGATAACCTGCTTCGGGGCCTCGACCAGATCGACACCCTTCAGCTTCAGCGCGAGGCGAATCGCGCGAGCATTGGTGGCCTCCACATAGGCACCAGCCTCACGCAGCGTGCGCACGGCAGCATCGTAGTTCTGCGGATCCTGACGGGTACCGACCACGGAAGCAATGATGTAGAGATCCTTGCCCGCGGCTTTGGCGGATTCAAGACCGCTACGGATCGCCGGGGCAAGTTGACCAGCCATATCCGGATGCGCACCGTAACCGAGCACGCAGTCCAACAGAATGATCTGCGTGGTCTCATCCGCAGCGAGATCCTTCAGCATGTTGATGCGGATTTCCGGATCAATCATCGGGTGAGGACGACCCTGGGTGTACATATCGTCACCCAGATCCATTACCTGATAGCCGTTGGCATCCAGCACATACCCATCGTGGTGAATAACACCACCAAGATCGAGTGCCTCGGAAATCAGCATGCCGGCTTCGTTGGCCAATGTGCCGCCGGAGTAGAGCCCCTTCACCGTACCGCTCTCACCAATCCGGGCGTCGAGTTCATTGTCCAAAGCGGGCATATAGACCGGCTGAACCTCGCGATCATTGGCAAGATCGACCGCAATCAGGGCAGCTTCTTCCAGTGTGTGGGCAAGATAGACGTTCTGCTCGTGATGGTCCGGCTTCTCACCAAGGAAGATCGCGACAACGGGCTTGCTCAGATTGTGGAGAAGATTCACAACCTCGTCACGAACGGCTGGCGCCGGGGGCTTGGAGATAAGGACGATAACATCGGTCGGATCGTGATGCTCCAACGCGATCAAGGCATCCTTGACCGTGATGGCATCAACATCGGAACTGAGATCGCGACCACCGGTACCGATAGCGTGGATAACGCCTTCGCCCTGGTCATCGATAATGCAGGTAACTTCCTGAATACCCGTGCCCGAGGCACCAACAACACCGATATTTCCCGGCCTCACCACATTGGTGAATGCCAACGGAATCCCACTGATGATGCCGGTACCACAGTCCGGTCCCATCATGAGCAGGCCATGCTCGTGGGCATAGCGCTTGAGCTCGATCTCATCCTCAATCGAGACATTATCGGTAAACGAGAAGACGCTCAGGCCGGCTTCGAGAGCCTTGCGCATTTCCGGAGCAGCGTATTCACCCGGAATCGAGAAGAGGGCCAGATTCGCATCCGGAAGTTCCTCGATCGCAGCGGCCAGACTGGTTACATCAACCGTGCCTCCCTTTTTGCGGCGGGAGGAAAGATCGGCCAGGAAGCTATCGACAGTGGCGAGGGCAGATGCCTGGGCATCGTCACCCTCAACATCAAGCACAATCACCATATCGGCAGGTGCAGCGGTTCCGACTTCGTCGGTATAGAAACCGGTGCTTTTGAAGATATCTTTGTTAGCCTCGGTGCCCATCATGACCGATGCGCGATTGACAACATCCAGCGCATTCAGAGCATTGGTTAGCAGCATCAGGTTAATGGAATCCTGATAGCTGTTCTGTCTGATAACCGTCTTGAGCATACGTTCCTCACTCTCCTCCAACGAACCCGCAAACCGCATGAGCAAACCAGCAGCACACCATCTCCTTGTCGCCCATTTACCTGTAGTATGGTGAGGAGCGTGCCAGGAGTCGTTATCCCAGCGACCCAATTGCAGTGGTATGTTTTATCCTGGCGTGGCAATTATTGAGGGGAAGAAATGAACGTTGCTGAGTTGCTCCAATGCCAAAGCATGAAATCCCCTCGGGTTCTGGTGCAGGGTAGGGAATTTTACGCACCCATCACCGGCATCAATGTGTTGGAAGCGCTGGATATTGACTTATGGGGGCGACACGGGATGGTGTTGCTCTCCAGCTACTTCGCGCTACGAGGGCTTAAGTCGGACGATCTCGGTGCATTTCTGCGATTGGTGGAGGAGATCGGCATCTCGGCACTTGTGATTAAGGTGCAACGCCTGATCGACCACATCCCGGAAAATATCGTCAATGAGTGCGAGAATCGCCAGATCACGCTCATTGAGATCGGCATGAACTCGAGTTACCAGGACATTCTGCTGGATGTTTTCCGACCGGTTATCGAACAAACCGAAGCGCAGTTGGCGCTTCACTATCGCCTGAGCAATATCAGTTCCCAACTATCCCTAAGCCTGGCCAGTCTGGACGAGATTCTGACGACCTTCCAGGAGTTTCTTTCGCTGGACTGCACGCTTATGGAAATGCCCACCGAACGCATCTCATCCACGACGCCGGAGATAGCATCGCGCCTTCAGCTGGGGCAACCACTACCGATACGCCGAAGCGAGTATATGAACTTCACCTATCGCCGCTTCACCTGCAATTACGACCAAACCACGTCGTTCAACGATTCCGTACTATCCGTCGATATCAGTTGTATCGATGACCGACAGCATACGTTGATCGTCCATGAGATCCGCGATCATCAGGTGGAATCCAGCGATATTGTGATCATCGAGAATCTGATCCGTTCGTTGCAAACATTGATTCTGCGCCAACACTCCTCCCGTCAGCAGCAGCAAATGAATCGCAACGCGCTCATCGGAGATCTGCTTTCCGGCATGATCGCCCAGCGTTCGTACCGCGATGAAGCTCTGCGCGCAGCCGGTCTCTCCGCAGATACGCCGACGCAGGTTCTCACCATTTTCCCATCCCTCTCAACATTGGAACCGAGCCTGCGCACATCCAATATTTTTCGTCTGCTCACCCGGTACCTGCGAGGGTTGTTTCCCAACTCGCTCTTTTATCTGTCACCAAATCGGGTTCAGCTCATTCTGCATGGCAACGATTTGAACTACAGCACGAATATGCCAGGGAATTTGGCCAACCGCATCGACCGCATGCTGGAACAGGAATTCCTGGGAGATCAGGTGCAGTTTGTGGGGGGCCTGAGCGATGTCGGACTCGCCGATCAACTGCCTCAGCAGGAGATGCAATCACGAACAACAGCCCGCTTCTTTCGCCAGAATGGCAAATGGTCTCACATTGGCAGCTTCGATTCTCTGGGCGCGCTGAAGCTATTCGTGCTGGCGGATAGTTCCGATCTGGTGGCTTTCGTGCCCCAGGAACTCTCGGCCCTGTATCGGGACGATCGCGATGCCTACGATACCCTCCGCCTTTATCTCCGACATAACTACAGCCACACCGCAGCTGCCAGAGAACTCCATGTTCACGCCAAAACGGTTCAATATCGCATTAACCGCATCGGTCAGCTTCTGCAGATGGATCTGCACGATCCTCAAACTCAATCCGTGCTCCTGATGGCGTTCGAAATCCTTACATTCCTGGAGGGAACAGCCGGTGCCGTCACCGTCGATGCAGCCATACACTGAGCGGATCAGCATCTTCCCGACTACTTCAAGTCTCCGTGGAACAGTGATCTATATCCATGGTGGTGGCCTGATCTTCGGCTCGCGAAACGACCTTCCCGATCCCTACATCGCTGCCTTCAACGATGCCGGGTTCACCATCGTCGCGCTCGACTATCCGTTCGCACCTCGATGCCGAACCGAAGCGATTCTGGGCGCGCTGGAAGAGACGATCAGCTCACTCCATGACAATGGCGGCCTGCGCGGAGACAGATTGATTCTCTTCGGCCGGTCAGCGGGGGCATACCTGGCGCTGAATCTCCAGGCACGAGCGATAATGCGAGGCGAACACCTCGCCGATCGTCTGATCTCGCTCTATGGCTATACCGATATGCAGGACAAGGATTTTCATCGGCCGAGTTCATGGTATCAAGCGTTCGGGTATGTCGACCCACTCCCAGACCAACCGGATGCCGATGACTTCACCACACGATTCAGTCTCTATGTCGGATTGAGACAGCGCGGTACCTGGCCAGAAACTGTTCTCGATGCCACCACCACACCAATTCCGGACGATGTACTCCGCCGCCTACCGCCAACTTTTCTGGCGGCATCGGCCTATGATCCAGACGTGCCCTTCCGTTGCTCCAAACATCTGGCGACTGTTATTCCGCAGAGCTCCTTCTACCGCGTGTACGATGCCACCGATCACGATTTCGATCGTGATCCGGCTTCCCCGCATGGATTACCGATGTATCAGGAGATCATAAACTGGCTCCAGACTGACTGACTTTCGTCACGTTTCCTGGCTCATCTATACTTGCCCCAATACTTGCGCTGGTGTGTTACAGGATCGTTCGTGTCGTTACCTCATTCATACATCTCCAAAACGGAGTTCCTCGCGTATCAAAGTTGTCCAGGATACGCCTGGCATGCACGCTATCGGCCTGAACTCCTTTCACCTCCAAGCGATACCACCCAACGAAAAATGCGCGATGGCCAACGCGTAGAAGCACTGGCCCGTCACCTCTTCCCCGATGGCATCACGCCTGGACGCGGCAAGATGGAGGACCTCGCCGCACGCACCGCCACGCTGATAGCCGATGGGGCCGAGACGATCTTCCAGGCAACAGCGATTGCCGAGACGGGACTGCTGGCCAGGGCCGATGTGTTGCAACGCGTCGATGGTGGCTGGCATCTCATTGAGATCAAGAGCTCCTCCACCGATCCTGGCAGCACCAATACAGTGGTGAAGAAGTATCTGGATGACATCACGTTCCAGACGCTGGCTTTTCGGCAAGCCGGAATTCCGGTGGTGCAATCCTCGCTGATTGCCCTGAATCGCACCTTTCGGCGCACGGGCGAGATCGATCCTCACCTGCTCTTCACACAAATCGATATGACCGAGGATGTCGAACGGAATTCAGCGGCTCTGCATGTGATCATCGAAGATGCAACGGCAACCTTGCTGAACGACAGGGATGCTGCGGCATGTGAGTGTCACCGCAAGACGCGAACAAATCGGTGTGAGCTTTTCTCCTATTTCCATCCAGAGGTTCCGGACAAAGACACGATCTATAACATCGCCAGTATCCAAAGGAGCGCGCTCTTGCCAGCACTCGATCGCGGCGTGCTGATGATTGTCGATTGGCCCGATGACCTCAAACTGAGCGCGAAACAGCAACAACAGGTCGCCATTTCCCGGAGCAGAACGGAGGTGGTGGAGCACGACAGTCTCGCCGAGTTCCTGACATTACTGCAATCCCCGCTCTGGTATCTGGATTACGAGAGTTTTCAGAACGCGATTCCGCCGTGGGATGGCTATGCTCCGCATCAGCAAATCCTCTTTCAGTACTCCCTCCACTATTGGGAACCGGGATTCGATGAGCCCATCCACTGCGAGTATCTCGCCGAGGACGCAACGGCTGATCCCACGGAAGCGCTGTTGACGCACATGGCCGCCAATCTCGGTGATTCAGGTTCGGTGGTTGTTTGGAACAAGAGCTTTGAGCACGGACGCAATATCGAGATGGCAGAGCGCTATCCACGGTTCGCCGAGTTCCTGCACGATGTGAATGCGCGCATGATTGATCTCGCCGAACCCGCGAAGAACGGATGGTGGCAACATCCGGAGTTTCAGGGGAGTTGGAGTCTGAAGCAGGTGCTACCGGTGGCGGCACCGAGCCTGAGCTACAAGGAGCTTGCAATTGGCGATGGCAGCACCGCCAGCGAGCGGTGGATGCAGGTGGTGCTGGATTCTGATCGCGAAGTGGCGGACACTGAACGTGCCGAAGTGCTGGAAGCGTTACGCATCTACTGCGCTCAAGACACCATAGCCATGCACTTCATTCGCACCTATCTGCACGGGCTGCTGCACACAGCCGCATTCTAGTTCACGATCCACAGGAGCAGCATGGCCACCTCGTCGCAAACACTCGATCATCTCACCCAAATCTGTCGAGAGCGCTCAGCTCGCGGTGTGGCCACCAGAGCAGACTGGCAGCGACTGGCGGAGATTGATCCCAATCGCGCCCGCACAGAGCTTATTACCTATTTACAAACCAATCAGGCCGCGCCACCGAATCCATACGAATCTGGATCCGGTTCGCATAAAGGCCTGGCGGTGGGGTTCGTGATCGGTGTCGTCTTCATGAGCGGCTATTGGCTTTTCGGGGACTATCTGCAGCGCGAGGTCGTGAACAGCGGCAAGCAGTGGGATTTGGTCACCTTCAGCATGTATGTGGCCGCATCAATGCTGCCGCTCTTCGCCTGGCTGGGTTGGCGTTGGGACCAAAAGCACGCAATTGTCGGCATCGATGAATCCCCACAGATTAGGTTGCGCGATCTCAATTGGGACGAACTATTGGCGGAGTTCGATGCCACCCGCAAGGCCGGCGGGACCAGAATGTATTAGTACGTGAACCCGGGCACCGCATATGAAATGCGGTGCTACCAGGCGCAAACGTCTTCTCCACCATGGCCCAAAGTCATCTATGGACAGTCTTCCCATGGTTGCCAGGTGAACTGGCGGCGGTAGCGTTCCAACAAGCGAATAACGGGAGCGCCGAGCAGGAGCACCAGCAGCACGTTGCCAATTGCACGGAAGAGGTCGAAGCCAAGCGAGGTCAGCGCGTAGAAACGAACATACCGGGCAAACGTTTCCGCAGCGGAAATTCCCGGTTGCCAGTAGAGGGCGCTATCGGCATCGACGCCAGGTGCCGTGAATGGCCAGAACCAAAGGTTCATGATCGCCCCGAAAAGCAACCCCCACAAAGCACCGAAGATAGCGAGATCAACAACCCGACGACGCACTGAGGTGTGTCGCGGTAGCCAGCCTGCAGTCATCCCTACCCACGCGCACGTGATCATCTGAAAAGGCAACCACGGACCAACACCACCGGTGATAAATGCGCTGATCAGGAGTGTCAGTGCACCCATCTGGAATCCCATCGCTGGTCCGAAAACAGCGCCCACCAGCATGATGAGAAGAAAGATTGGCGATGCCCCGACGATGGAGGGCACCAACCGCAATGTGGCATCGATGGCAACAAGCACACCGAGAAGCGCGATCATCCGGCTCATACCAACCACGCTCTCGGTGAGATTGGTGACCGTCACCGCCAAGATCAGTACAACCAATCCGGCAAAGAGGAGCGGGGCAGCACTGGTGTTGGCAGAAGTATCGTCCGTTACCTGCTCGAGTCCAGGTAGCACAAAGGGGTAGAGAAAGGCGAGAACCCCGACGATCGTTGCGATCGCCAAAGTCCATGCGCGTCGATTGTGCAATTCGCCCAACATGCCGAAATACACCCTACAAACGATCTGATAGTATGAGAAAATGCAGGTACGCCTTGCAGCCTTTTGACCAAGGATACGCACGTGGAAGCAGTTTCGGGCGAGATCACGCTCTACGATCTGATCGCATGGGAACCACGCATTCGCTCGATAGCACCTTCACCCGAATCGCCACATTGGCACCCGCTCACCACCCTTGATGTCGATTGGGTCGTCACTGCGCGTTCCAGTCAACCAATGTTACCAACTCTGCGCGGTGGTGAACTGATCATTCTGCCGGATCGCATCGTGCGGGAGATCGGGGTCGGGTTCAGCGCGCTGGTGCGAGAGCTGGCGTCGCAATCGATTGCTGGTGTCCTCACCGATTTCCGGGGTGAGATTGATGCAGACTCGGCGGTGGCAGTCCTGCAGATACCATCTTTCGATAACGATCTCGAGCGGGATCTCAATCGGCTGCTCACCAATGGACGCCGCCAGGCACTACAACGCGTGGCGGAACTGGACCAGACAATCGCGGAAGCGGGTGCCCGGGGATCGCGTCCCAGTGAGTTAGTGGACAAGTTGAGTCAGACACTGGGTCTGCCGATTACCGTGCACACCCCCGGCAGTACATCGCTCTTCACGACAGCGAGCAGTCGCGATCTGCCGACCGCCAATTCCGATGCCTGGGTGCGCAGCTCTTTGCGCAACGGCTACACCGTCTGGCTGGGTCCGATACCACCTGCCCGGCACGCCCTCGCGCGTTTCTCTCTCCAGCATGTACGCGATGCCCTGCAACGCGCGCTTGATTCCACGGCGACCATGGCACCACGCGGCAACGCCCGTGCCGCCGCACTCAATGAACTCCTCCTGGAGCCAATCGGCACGGATCGTGAACGCATTGCCCGGAAGGCTATGAACGCCGGTGTCCCACCGGATCGGAGCCTGAGAGTCGCGATCTCCAGCAACGATATGCCAGAAGCCACCATTCGCCGCTCACTTCAGCAGCTGGGTGATGTTCTGGAAGCCGGAGAACTCGGCGAACATCGATTGTGGTTGGTCGCGAGTCGGGCAACCATTCCGGCACAGGGCCGTCTCGGCACTCCGGGCAAAGGGTGGCTAGCCCTGAGCACCGCGATGAATAGTGCTGGCGATCTCCCGGAAGCCACAAGACAAGCTCGATATGTTGCCCAGCTGATGCATCGTGGACTCATCCCCATCGGTGCCACGGCATTCGATGATGCCATGACCCTGGGCGTGTACGGATTGCTCTATGACGATTGGGAGTCCGATCTGCAGAGAGCCTATCGGGATCGACATCTGGGACCATTACTGACCAATGACCCTCGC
The DNA here is from genome assembly GCA_020432165.1 of Thermomicrobiales bacterium. Lineage (GTDB taxonomy): Bacteria > Chloroflexota > Chloroflexia > Thermomicrobiales > UBA6265 > UBA6265. The sequence continues at coordinate 10,269 of JAGQGU010000049.1, read as the reverse complement.
GGGCTTCTCATGGAGACGCTCGGCGTTTATCTGGATCAGCAGGGATCGCAGAGCCATGCGGCCGACGAACTCGGTATCCACCGCAATACCCTCAGCTATCGCCTGCGTCAGATCGAGAGTGCTCTGCCAGCGGATCTTTACGATCCGGGTACACGGCTGACACTTCTTGTCGCTATTGCCATTCATCGCATGCTGAAGGTGTAAACTTTCCCTCCCCTGTGTTAGAGTGTACGTACAGGATGTACTGACTGTACGTACATCTTAACGTGCAAACCAAACCATTTGAGACTGGCCCATTCCGGTAATACATTTCCGCCGGGCGGGCTGGCCCGGGTCGCCAGCCTTCAGATGGTTACTTCCACGCTCGAGGGGGTTCATCAACCATGTCGCAGAAATCCTGGAGTTCGGCTTATCGCACTTCTACTCCGGATGTTCCTCGACCCGATCTCACAATCTGGCAGCCGCTCGAAAGCGAGCGTATTCGCTGGGAGGGACAGGTCCTTATCGTTGGTCAGGACTCCGATCTGCCAGCCCGATTGGTCATTACCGGCAAGCGGTTGGCGCTTATTGCAGGCGGCGAGATTGCGCTGGAATTTCCACTGGGCTGGATGCGTCCGGAGCCAAAGCTCCTGACCGAGAATGGCATCCGCCTTTATATCAGTCCGAATGGTGATAGCCAGATCGCCCAACCGATGCTGTTGCGCGCGCGCGCCGGGCGAGCCGCTGCTGCCGAGATTGCAGCGGTGCTGACGGGTCGCACCTTCGCCTCGCGTGATGCCGATACACCGATGCACGAACCCAGCTGGAAGAACACGGTGGGTGCGTCGCCAAGTGTGGCGTTGCCGAGCCTGAAAGAGCAGTCCACCCCAGTCTCCAATAAACCAAAGGCGGCCTGGCCACCAGCCGAGACTACTGGCGTTAAAAGTGAGACTGCCAGGCCATCGGCCGATATCGTGCCGTGGCGCACGGGTGCGAGTATTGCTCAACCCCGGCCGGTGCCAACCGAAACCAGCCGTGCTGCCCGCCTGCTGGGAACCAGCAGTGATGGCTATACGATCTCCGAAAATGGACGTCGAGATGAGGCTGCAACCACCAACCAACCACGCAAGCATCATCTGCCGATGTGGCTGTTGAATCTGGCAATTGTCGCGCTGCTGATCTCAGGTTTCGGCTATGTGGCGGCGGATCGTGGCTGGAATCAGGATGATCTGCGCGATGCGCTGCCGGGCAATATCGCCAGCATGATCGGTTGGGAGAAGACAACCAGCACGGATGTGGCATTGGCGCCGCAGGAAGTCGAAGCTGAAACCCCAACCGAGGAAGTATCGGCCGGTGGCGATAATACGCTGTTGGCAGTGAAGGATACGACCGAGAAGCCAACACCAACTCCGACGCAGGAAGCCACCAAGGTGGCGGTGATTGCTGGCGATCCAATCGATAGCATTGGTGGAGCGAGCAATATCCCGGTCACGGAGGGTGTGGGCACACCGGCGGCAACAGAAGAAGCCGAAGAGACCGCAGCACCCACTGATGAGACGGCTGTTCAGGAAACCGAAGAACCGACCGAAGTCGCTACCGAAGAACCGGTAACGACAGAGACAGTGGACCCAACCGCACCACAGGAAGAAGCAACGCAGGCTCCTACCGCAGCCCCGACACAGGTCGTCGAGACCTCGCAGCCGGCCAGCGTCGCTGAGGGTGATGTGCCGGAGCAGCAGTTCCAGTCCGGCGGTATTCGCTACACCGTCGATGCCATTGAGACAGGATCGTCTCTCGCGAGCCTGCCAGAGATCAATGACATCGGGCAGACCTGGGTGGTGGTGACCCTGACCGGTGCCAATACAGGTACCGCCGATCAACAGTTCAATATGAGCGATTTCACCCTGTTGGCTGATGGCAACGCCATCGCACTAGACACCGGTACAGCCTGGGTGAACAGCCTGCTAGGTAATGATCCCGCCTATGGCAATGCCGATTCCACCGCCTGGGCACCCGGCGAAGAACATCGGTTCAGTCTCACCTTCTTGGCTCCGGCCAATGTGAGCAGCCTCGTGTTGGTGGCAGGTGATCAGCAGATTCCGCTGGATACGAGCATCGCTGATTCCGGGGCGCTGACCGATGTCGCCTCCGATACCGCGCCGGCCGCAACCCTGACCGGTACGGTCGTGGACGTGCTTGATGGCCAGACGATCGTAGTTGATGTTGATGGTGAACAGATCACCGTGAAGTACCTCGGTATCGATGTGCCAACCGGCGATGCCTGCTACGCCGCTGATGCTACCGCCGCCAATGCCGCATTGGTTGAGGGCCAAACCGTAACACTGGAGCGCGAGTATGTGGACACAAACGCTCGCGGTATCTGGGTGCGTGACGTGTGGGTGACCAACACCGATGGCCAACAGGTATTGGTGGGACAGGCCCTGGTTGAGCAAGGTGCCGCAACCGCGAATACCAGCGCGCCGAACAACCGCTATGAGAGTTGGCTGAACGCCAGCCAGCAAACCGCCAAGGATAACGGCTCTGGGCTCTGGAGCAGTTGCGGAAACTAACAGCATAGATTCGCTCCACCCTCGTTTGGTTCGCCAGGCGAGGGTGTGTGCTGCACCACGAATTTCCGGTACGATCATCATCAAGGTTGATTAAGCATTCGTCGGAGGCATCATGCGCGGAATCACGATTTTCTCAGGGAGCGCCCATCAGGCATTGGCGGAGGAGATTTGCCAACAGCTGGATACTCCCCTCTCCCCGGCTATGTTGATGCGCTTCAGCAATGACTGCCTGCAAACGCAACTCCAGGCAAATTGTCGGGAGGAAGATGTCTTTATCATCCAGCCCCTGGTACCACCGGTGCAGGAAAACACGATGGAGCTTCTGCTGATGCTGGATGCCGCCCGTGGTGCCAGCGCTGCCCGCATCACCGCGGTGATTCCTCACTACAGCTATGCTCGTAGCGACAAGAAAGATGCACCACGTATCAGCATCGGCGGTCGGCTGGTTGCCGATTTGATTCAAACTGCGGGTGCGAATCGCGTTCTCACTATGGCGCTCCACTCCCCGCAAGTTCACGGCTTTTTCAGCGTTCCCACAGATCACCTGAATGCGCTCAATGTAATTGCCGATCATTTCCGCAGTACCGATATCAGCAATGCAGTGGTTGTCTCACCGGATCTCGGTAATGCCAAACAGGCGACGAACTTCGCTGGATTGCTCGGCTTGCCCGTGGCCGCGGGGAGCAAGCGGCGAATGGCGGACGACAAGGTAAAAGTCGATATGATCGTTGGCGATGTCGCCGGCAAGGATGCGATTGTGCTGGACGATGAGATCGCGACCGGCGGCAGCATGATCGAGATCGTCGAAAAGATCAAAGAGCAAGGAGGACGGCGGATCAGCGTGGCCTGTACGCATGGACTCTTCAGCGGGTCAGCGATCGAACGTTTCCGCGATTGTGAATTGATCGACGAGATTGTCACCACCAACACGGTACCGTTGGCGCCGGAAAAGATGCTGCCAAATATGACGGTGCTCAGCATTGCGCCGTTGCTGGCGAACGCCATCCACAATATCCATTGCGGGGAGAGCGTGAGCCAACTCTTCGTCCACGGAGTCTAGGTATGAGTATTTTGGAAGTTGCGGTGCTACCGGTGATCCCGGGCCAGGAAGCGGAGTTTCAGGCGGCGTTTGCACAGGCACAAAAGATTATCAGCAGTATGCATGGCTATATTCGCCACGATCTGCAACGATGCATTGAAGTGCCGAACCAGTACCTGCTGCTGGTGGAATGGGAGACGTTAGCCGATCACACGGAGGGTTTCCGCGGATCCGCGGAGTACCAATCCTGGAAGGCGCTTCTGCATCACTTTTACGATCCCTTCCCGGTGGTAGAACACTATGAGGCCATTGACTGGGAGGGAAACTATGGAACTACGTAAGTTCAAGGTATTGAGCTTTGATTGCTATGGCACGCTCATCGATTGGGACAGTGGCCTCAAGGCCCAGATCCAGATGATCGCGCCCGATATCGACCCTGAAGAGCTCCTCGGTAAATACGCGGTGCACGAGGCACGCATTGAACACGAGGATCCGACCGCACCCTATCGCCAGGTGGTCGCGCAGGCCGCAAAGGCCATGGCAGACGAAATCGGCCGACCGATCAGCATGGAACAGGCTACCGCGATTGGCCACTCCGTCGGCACCTGGCCACCCTTCCCGGATTCTGTGGATGCGCTCGCACGATTGAAGCAACATTGCACATTGGTTGTGCTGAGCAACACTGATCGACAGAGCTTTGCTGGCAGTAGCGCTCAGCTGGGTGATCCGTTCGACGGAGTTCTGCTGGCCGAGGATATCGGTAGCTACAAGCCAAGTCTGAAGAACTTCGAGGCGTTGAATACATGGCTGGCTGAGCATGGTTACAGCCATGACGAGCATCTACATGTCGCCCAGAGCCTCTTTCACGATCACGTGCCCGGGAAAGCATGTGGTTGGACAACCGCATGGATCAACCGTCGCAATGGCATGGAGGGCGAAGGAGCGAGCGGTCCGATGCTGGATGTGACCCCGGATTACGAGTTCCCCGATATGAAGTCATTTGCTGACGCGATGGATGCGTCGGTGGCAGGAAGCTAAAAAGACAGAGTCGTTAGTCACCTGGACTGGTGGAGGGGCAGGAAAGGGCTTTCGCCGCTTTGTACTGCCCCTCCACCAAGACTTCGAACGACCTTTCGTCAGGAAGCCAATGGCTCCCTGACTCTATCCGACGTTCTGGGCAGCGGCATCCAGCAGCGGCAGGAAGGCATCCAGAGCATAGCCAATGCTGAGAGTGCTCCAGGCAGAAGTTGCCATCACCAGATCCTGCCCGACGACGGGCACGAAGCGCCCTTCATCGAAACCAGGGATGAGATCGAGGTGCGATTCGGTTACGGCGGCCTCGTATTCCTCCTGTGATCCGAACCACATCAGCACGATATCGGCGACGAGTTCGTTGGCGCTCTCGAGACTGATGGAGACATAGAACGAGGTATCGGAATCCGGCTCGAGGCTCTTCACGAAATCGCTCGGAACCATACCCAACGACATCAGGAACTGGCTGCGGGCATCTTCCTCAATGTAGACGGAGAAGCCATCGAAGACCGTGCCAAAGAGGAAGGACTTCCCGGCAATTGCCGGATATGCAGCGGCCTGCTCGGCTACATACGCCTCGGTATCGGCGATGAGTTGCTCGGCGGCGGCGGGGATGCCGAGTGCCTGACCGGCGGTGCGGGTAACGCCCTGCCAGCTATTGGTCCAGGCGATTTCCGGGTACGCAATAGTGGGGGCAAACGCGGAGAGCTGATCGTACTCCTCCTGGCTGATGCCGGAGTATGGGGCAAAGATCAGATCGGGTTCAGCTGCGACGATCTCCTCGATATTAAGGGCGGCGCTGTCATCACGCGTGGCTGGCAGCGGGCGATCGCCGATGGCAGCGGTCAACCACGGGAGAAGGCCATTCTCGTCACCACCATAGGACTGCAATGGCGATTGCACGGGCACCGTGCCGAGCGCGACCAGGGCATCGTCCGCGGACCAACCGACGGTAACGACCCGCAAAGGCTGCGATTCGATGGTGGTGCTACCGAGCGCGTGCTCGATGGTAACCGGGAAGGCATCGGCCTCCGGAGTCGCCTGGGCACCGGCAAACTTCGGCGCAACCGCGAGGAGCGCACCCGTAGCCAAAGCGGACTTGGAGAAGGAGCGACGTGAAATCATGGCGTGACTCTTCCTTTAGGTAGTGATTGTGATGGGCTTCACACAGTGTGAAGTCTGTTGGTGTGAGTATATCCTAGTTGGAAGGTACGGATTCTATCGAAGCTCGATTCCTGGACCAGACGGGGATGCTATCCGGTGAGGCCGTAGTATCCGATCAGGAATGGTGCAGCGACATCGAAATCCGTGAAGATGTAGTTCTCGGATTCATATGTTGCTCCAGCCTTGAGCCCATCCAGACTGCCAAGTGTAGTGACATTGATCGGTATGCCCTGATCGTCGAACCACATAACCAGGCCACTCATACCCGCTTCAACGACATCGGTCTCCGTGGTATTCGTCAACGTGGTGTGGATACCTTCATCGGTGAACTCTGCAGTATCAATGCCAAGCGGCACATTGGCAGAGTATGTGTAGAGCGATTTCACCTCATCAACGGTGCCGAACGTGGCGGCAAGCGTGAGGGGTTCGGTGGCGGCGGAGAAATCGACCGTAGTAGATACAGTCATCAGCGCATATCCATGCGGCGCGATGATGGATTGGTAGGTGGAGGATAGAGGCAGGAGATCGCCGCCGTTGTATCCCAGTGCCGTCAGTCCAGTTTCATTATCCGAATTGTTGTGAATCAACCCGAAGAGTTGCGTGAAACCGAATGATGACCCCTCCGGCGAAATGATGGTGCTCAGCAGTTCCGCCTTGCCTTCCTCTGCGTGCGGGAGCAGATCCCAGGCATTACCGAAGAGTTGACTGGCACTGTCCCATGTCGCTTCGACAGGTGCGGTCTCTTGCGCAGCGATCCGCCCGGGAGATGAACCCAGTGCAACAATGGCGACAGATGCGGTGACAAATGTACGTCGGTTCATAATGTGCTTCCTGGCGATATCAGATACGAGCGAACCAGAGATGTTCGTGACTCCAGTATCGCGGGCGCGCGTGAGATGGGCATCGGCAGGAATTACCCATTCTCTGGTAGGGTGAGATGCCGTTGGCGAGGTCAATATAGTTAGTATGATTTTGGGTATGAAATCATACTTAGGTTTTCGTTAGTCTCGAAAATCATACTTACGGTACGTCGTCGGGTAGCGACCAGGGTGGTCGATACAGGATCCATTGATCTATGCAGCTGGATCACATCACCTTTATCAATGCTTTTCCTCTCGGAGTGGTCGCGACCATTCAGTCGGATGGCAATCCTTCCGCTGCTCTCATTGGGATGGCCGCAACGGATACTGGAGAAGTCCTCTTCTGCGCCAAGAGTGATGGACGCACGCTGCGCAATCTTCATCAGCATTCCCGGATTGCCGTCGTTTTCACCGATGGCGACACCACCTCTCTTCAGGTTGAAGGCGACGCCCGTATTCCAGTCGAAGATGATCTTGCCGCCTGCTTGGATGCATGGCTTGCCGCCAACCCAACCAGCGGTATTTCCAAACCTGAGTCCGATCTTGTACTTTTGGCTGTTCAACCTGCATGGGTCCGACAATACTCCGTCACCACGGGTACACCTGCGATCCTCGAGTACAACGTATCTTGATTCCGTCCCTCTTGCCACCACGTCACCAATTGCGAATGGACAATCGTTTACGTACGGACATAGCGTACGTCCGTTTCCCCGCGCCCTTGCGGTGAAACATTCCAAAGCAGTCAAACCATCCACTCTCCCGCTCCGTGACCCTGTGGAAATGTTCACAATTCGCTTGCATTTCAGTCACCGACTCGTCACAATGGGAATCCGGTGAGGTACCACATATCGGGCTTCGATGAAGAAGCACCACTATATCTTGTGGTATCATCCGTTTATCTCCGTACGTATGCGTAAACGCTACGCCCGCGGGTTACATTACCTGCTCGCTTGCGCATGGGATCTGGCACTCCTGTCCGCCGGCATCGTACATATCGCCACACAGGTTGGTGGCACGCTGTTCGCAGCGCCGAGCCGTATGGGCGGCTCTGGTTTTCTCAAAGGGGAGATCGCGAGTTCAGTCGCGATCATATCGGTCACAGGGATTATCACCATGGCAACCGCAACCAAAGCGAAGACAAAGGCAATCTACAACGGCCCAGGCAAGGGACTGGAAGTGAAGCGCGTCTTCACCACGGCTGGCCAGGGTCCGTTTGATGGTATCGAATGGACGTATCGCACCAGCCGCATCACCAATCCGGATGGCAGCATCGTCTTCGAGATGAAGGATGCCGAGATTCCGGCGGCCTGGAGCCAGGTAGCCACCGATATCATGGTTTCCAAGTACTTCCGCAAGGCAGGGGTGCCGCAGTTCGATACCGAGGGCAAGCAACTCTTCAATGAAGATGGCACACCGCAGCTTGGTCCGGAGCGCAGCGCCAGGCAGGTGATCGGTCGACTCGTCGGTGCCTGGCGATTCTGGGGCGAGACCAATGGCTACTTCGCCAGCAAGGACGACGCCCAGGCATTCGAGGACGAACTCAAGTACATGATGGCCATGCAGATGGCCGCGCCCAACAGTCCGCAGTGGTTCAACACCGGTCTGGCCTGGGCGTACGATATCACTGGTCCGGCGCAGGGCCACTACTACGTCGATCCCGCCAATCCGACCCAGGTGCAGGAGAGCAACGACGCATATACGCGTCCGCAGCCGCATGCCTGCTTCATCCAGAATATCGAGGATGATCTGGTCAATCCCGGCGGCATCATGGACCTTTGGGTACGCGAAGCGCGCATCTTCAAGTATGGCTCCGGTACCGGTACCAACTTCAGCAAAATCCGTGGCGAGGGCGAAAAGCTCAGTGGCGGTGGCTCCAGTTCCGGTCTGATGAGCTTCCTTAAGGTAGGTGACCGCGCCGCTGGTGCCATCAAGAGCGGTGGTACCACGCGTCGCGCCGCCAAGATGGTCGTGCTCGATGCCGATCATCCGGATATCGAGACCTTCGTCGACTGGAAGCCCCGCGAAGAGCTGAAGGTTGCCGCAATGGTGGAGGGCTTTAAGCACCTCACGCCAGAGCAGCAGATGCGCGCGATGGAGCTCGGCCTGGTGCTGAACTACGACTACAACGGCGAGGCCTATGCCACCGTGAGCGGTCAGAACAGCAACAATTCCGTGCGCATGAGCACCGAGTTCATCGAAGCCGTGCGCGATGACAAGGAATGGAATCTCACCCGCCGCACCGATGGGGGTGTGCACAAGACGATCCGCGCTCGCGATCTGTGGACAAAGATTGCCGAGGCGGCCTGGCAGTGCGCTGACCCTGGTGTGCAGTTCGATAGCACCATCAACGAATGGCACACGAGTCCGGAAGGCGGCCGCATCAACGCCAGCAATCCATGCTCCGAGTACATGTTCCTGGATAACACCGCCTGCAATCTCGCCAGCCTGAACCTGATCAAGTTCGTTGATGTTGAGAGTGGCGTCTTCGATGTGCAGCGTTTTCAGCATGCGACGCGTCTGTGGACGATTGTGCTGGAGATATCCGTGCTGATGGCGCAGTTCCCCAGCGAGGAGATCGCGCGGCTCAGCTTCGACTACCGTACACTCGGTCTCGGCTATGCCAATCTCGGCACCGTGCTGATGATTCTCGGTCTGCCGTACGACAGCGAGGATAGCCGCGCCTATGCGGGTGCTGTCACCGCCCTGATGACCGGCGAGAGCTATGCCGCCAGTGCCGAGATGGCGAGTGTGCTGGGCGCCTTCCCGGAATACGAGAAGAATGCACCGCACATGCTGCGCGTAATCCGCAATCACCGCCGCGCCGCCTACAACGCACCGAAGGGTGAGTACGAAGGCCTGAGCGTGCTGCCGATGCCGATCGATGCCGAAAGTGCACCGCAGGATATTCTGAGCGCCGCCCAGGAATCCTGGGATCGCGCCCTCGCCGAAGGCGAGAAGCATGGCTATCGCAATGCCCAGACCACCCTCCTCGCCCCGACCGGCACCATCGGCTTGCTGATGGATTGCGATACCACCGGTGTGGAGCCGGACTTCGCCCTGGTCAAGTTCAAGAAGCTGGCCGGTGGTGGTTACTTCAAGATCGCCAATCAGAGCATTGATCCCGCGTTGCGCAATCTGGGCTACAACGATGCCCAGCGCAAGGACATCCTCACCTACGTGCTCGGTACGCTGAGCCTGGATGGGGCGCCGCATATCAATCGTGAATCGCTCACGGCCAAGGGTCTGGACGACGCCGATATCGCCAGGATCGAGGCGGCGCTGCCGGGTGTCTTCGAGCTTGGGTTCGCCTTCAATGTGTGGACACTCGGCGAGGACGCCATCGGCAAGCTGGGCTTCACTATGGAGCAGGCAAGCGCACCGGGCTTCAATCTGCTGAAGGCGCTGGGATTCAGCAACCAACAGATCGAGGAAGCGAACGAAGTCATCTGCGGTACGCAGATGGTGGAAGGTGCTCCGCATCTGGCCAAGGCACATTACGCCGTCTTCGATACCGCCAACAAGAGCGGCAAGAAGGGCACCCGCTTCATCCATCACATGGGGCACATCCTCATGATGGCGGCCGCGCAGAGCTTCCTGAGTGGCGCGATCTCCAAGACGATCAACA
>JAGQGU010000048.1 GCA_020432165.1 Thermomicrobiales bacterium | reverse complement strand
GTACCAACGACCCCGATCACCTCACCGATACTCATCGCCGACCATGGCCTCCGTGCCGCCACCGCATCCCCCTCTACCAGTTGTCCACAACATCTGTCCACAGTCTGGACAACGGCGACCATACCGTGTTCACTGCTACGAGTTAAGTCAACTATCAACACCTTTCGTACGGTGAAGATGGTTCACGATCGACGCTACCTGCGCCGATCGTGTACGGGGGCAACCGAGCGTGGGGGGGACGCTATGGCAGGCGACGAGGATAAACCGGACGGGCAGCACTACTCGTTCACATCCGAGCAGGTGTTCCAGTTCACCGAAGCCTGGTGGAAAGAACGGGGACTGGTGGCGCAGCAGTCCGGCGAAGAGCTCAATCACATCGCAGCACGCGCGAGCGGCCTGTTCACGGTGAACCATTTCGGTGATTGCGTCGAAGGGCGGCACATGCACGCTATGTTCCGCAGGAACATCGATGAGTGGGTCGCGAGCCTGGAACTTCGGTCCGCGTCGGCAAAGAACCTCGCCGACGCTTGCTTCGGCGCAGCCAATACACTCGCCACGACCGACCATGACTCGGCCGGGGTCATCATGGAAGCATGAGCGAAGCCATGCTGGCGATTCCCTCTTTCAACGACCGTGCCTCGCGCCTGCTTACACTGACTGCCATGGTCCTGATGTGTATGTCAACTGGTTGTTCAATCGACGGTTTCCCAATTACGACAACTGATTCCAGTGTTGAATCGTCCCGATCATCCGTACGCCAGACCGATGCCCGCGGAATCGCACTCCCATTCGTGACTCCGTTCCCGGACCGCTGGTCGACGAATAACGATGGAACCAGCTACGAACCCTGCACCGCACTGACCGACGCGGAGCTGATCAACGCCGGTCTCGACCCCACCACCGTCGAAGACATCGCCGTCGCGAACCACCAGACAGCGAGAGGGTGCATCTGGTACTTCCATGGAGGACCAGATGCAGGCTTGCTCTCACACGCCACCGGCAACCGCCCCACGTTCGAGCAAGACATAAAAGACCGTAGTTGGTACGAGGTTTCGTACGATATATCCATAAAGAGGCGCCACGTGCTAGTCGACTCCAGAAGTGCGACGGCCTGCATGACGACCGTGAAGTCCGGCAAGTCGCCGGTGTTTGTACGAGCAAGCAAACTCTTCAAACCCATCGGTCGAGAGGCCGTCTGCCAACGGGCAATCGATTTCATGAAACGTGTCATCGACCGAATG
>JAGQGU010000047.1 GCA_020432165.1 Thermomicrobiales bacterium | reverse complement strand
AATGACCGGAGCGTGGACACATGGGCACCTAGGGAACCTGCCATCGGATGTCTCCTCTACGTGTTCCCATTGTGCCAGACTGTCACAACTTATTGATATGCGCTTAGCTCAATCCTGTGATCATCCTCCTGACCTGATGGTATACGGTCGCTGCGCTATACTTGCAGCGAACAACTCGATGCATCCTCAGGATTCCGGTGTGATACGAACGCAGTGACAACATCCATACGAACCCTCGCGCGACGCTGATTCACCGCCGCGCCGTTCCTTGTCGCCCCACGTTCATTTCCGGAGTTCACCATGCCACCAGCCGTTCCACTTCTTTCCGTTACCGATCTCACCAAGACCTTCATTACCGATACTGTCTTCAAGGGCGTCTCGTTTCAGGTACGGGAGCGCGAAAAGGTAGCCCTCGTTGGCCAAAATGGTGCCGGCAAGAGCACGATTCTCCGCATCATCGCGGGTCTCGAGCACGCCAACGGTGGCGAGATTGCCACCCAGCCGGGGCTTCGCATTACCTACCTTCCCCAGGAAGCCAGGTTCACCAGCGATAACACGCTGCGCGAAGAAGCCAAGCTTGCCTTTGCTCCTGTCCTGGCGGTGCAGGCCCGCATGCGCGAGCTCGAACAGCAGATGGGCGATGAGGATGTCGATCTCGAAGCGCTCATGGACGAGTACGACCGCCTCAGTATTCGCTTCGAGTCCGCCGCCGGATACGATATCGAACACCGCACCGATGAGATCCTGCAGGGTCTCGGCTTCTCGCAGGAGATGTTTGATGATCCGGTTGCGCGCCTGAGTGGCGGCCAGAAAACGCGCGTCGCGCTCGCCAAGGCACTCCTGGCAGATCCCGATCTCTTGTTGCTGGACGAGCCGACGAACCATCTCGATCTCGAAATGCTCGAGTGGCTGGAAGAGTTTCTGGCCAAGTGGAATGGTGCCTGCCTGATCGTCAGCCACGACCGCTATTTCCTCGATCGCACCACGAGTCGCACACTCGATCTCGCCTTCGGCACGCTGGAGGATTATCCCGCCAGCTACGCGAAGTACCTGCCAATGCGAGAGGAACGTCGCGTACGGCGCATCAAGGAATACGAAGAGCAGCAAGAGTACATCGCCCGGCAGGAAGAGTTCATCCGCAAGTATGGCAATGGCCAACGCTATCGTGAGGCGCGAGGTCGCCAAAAGAAGCTGGACAGACTCGAACGCCTGGACAGACCGCAGGATTACGAGGAGATGCATTTTCGTCTGCCCGCAAATCTCCGCAGCGGTCGTATGGTGCTCACCAGTAGCAAGATGGATATCGGCTATCGTGATCCTGAGGGACCGGCGATCTATGTACACACGCCCGAGTTGCAAATCGAGCGTGGTGATCGGGTTGGGCTCCTCGGCCCCAATGGTGCCGGCAAAACCACACTGATCAAGAGCCTGGTCGGGCAACTGCCACTACTCAAAGGCGAATATACCTACGGCACGAACGTGAAACCTGGCTACTACGCCCAGAGTCATGAGCAATTGCGGGGCAAGGGCGATGGCACGCCGCTGAGCGTGATCATGGAAACTCAGATCATGAGCGAGGAGTTCGCTCGCACCTATCTGGGACGTTTCCTCTTCAGTGGCGATGATGTCTACAAGCACATCAACGATCTCAGCGGTGGTGAACGGAGTCGGCTGGCGCTGGGTGTGCTGTTGCTGGAACAGGCGAATTTCCTAATTCTTGATGAGCCGACCAATCACCTCGATATTCAGGCCCGCGAAACGCTGGAGCAGATGCTAAGCGAGTTTGATGGCACCATCCTCTTCGTCAGCCATGACCGCTTCTTCATGGACAAGATCGCGACCAAACTGTGGATCGTTGAGGAGGGAGAGATGACCTTCAGCCTCGGCAACTACACCGATTACCAGCGGCAGTTGGGACGACGTGCCGTAGTAGCCTCGGGCCCCGTGCCCGAGGAGAAGTCGACCACAAGAATCGACGCTACCGAGACACTGCCATCTGCTGATCCTTCAATCGAAGTTACTGCCAAGGGCAAACCAAAGAAGCGCACCAATACTGATGTGCAGAAACGACTGGCCAAGGTCGAGCGCAGCATCGCACAGTTGGAAGGCAAGCTAAACGAGCTCAACGATGCGATGACAGTGGCAACGATCGATCAGGATATCGATGCCATCGCGACGCTCGGAGTCGAGTTCGAACGAGTGCAAACTGAACTGGATGCAGTGTATTCCGAATGGGAGGAGCTCTCCGCTCTCGAGCTGGAGGCCGTTTAGTGGGGCGCTTTATCCTCGGGATCACCGGCAATATCGCTACCGGTAAAAGCACGGTGGTGAAGATGCTGGTGTCTCGAGGAGCCCACCACATCGATGCTGATAAGGTCTATCACGAGCTTGTGGCTCCGGGGGAGCCATTGCTGCAAACGCTTGTCGACCACTTTGGTGAAGGCATTTTGGCCGAGGATGGCTCGTTGGACCGCAAGGCACTTGGTGCCATTGTCTTCAGTGATCCAGCAAAGCTGGCAGAGTTGGATGCCCTCACCCACCCCGCCGTCATCGCCGAGAGTGATCGTCGCGCCTTCAAGGTTGAGCATGGCATCGTGATTCTGGATGCAGTGAAGCTGATCGAAAGCGGTCACGCAGATGTCTGTGATGCCGTGTGGCTGGTGACTGCTCCTGAAGCAACACAAGTTGACCGTCTTGTTGCACGCAACAACATCTCTCCCGAGGAAGCACGGCGACGCATCGACGCTCAACCGCCGTTGGCTCCCAAGCGCTCCCGCGCCGATCTCGAGATTGTGAACGATGGTTCGCTGGATGACCTTCGCAAGCAGGTCGATGCGGCCTGGTTGACGATTCCAGAAGAATTCAGGGCCTGAGGGCGCTGCCAAACGGAGGAACTCACCCAACCCCTTGAGCGGGGAGCGCCATCTCGTTGGTAGTGGTGACCTTCATGGTCACCTTATGGCGGATGATCAGCACCCAAGGTGTCTTCCAGGGCGTCATACAACAAGGGACGCCACTACCAATAAAGACAGCGCTAACTCCGCTGGAATTCCCGATAACCATCCAAATCTGACACAGCCACCACCTGACCATCACGCACATAGAGCTTGGGTACGCGCGGAGCGATGGATGTGATCAGCTCGTGTGGAATGGTATCCCCAATCTCGGCCAACTCTTCCAGGGAAGGGGCCCCAGGTTGCTCATCGGTGCCATTCCCGATGATTGTGACTCGTTGACGTGTTTGCGAGGGCAGAGCGACCGGCATTTCCAGAATCGTCTGATCCATACAGACACGTCCGATAATCGGAGCACGCTCGCCTTCCACACCCATGTATCCGCGATTACTGAGGGTACGCAGATAACCATCGGCATAGCCGATAGGGACAAGCGCGCCACGCGTCTCTTGCTGGGCGACCCAGGTTCCGCCATAGCTGACGGCATCGCCGATGGCCAACGGAATAACACGCATGACCTGACTATGGAGACTCATGATCTGTTTCATCTCGCCAAGCTCGCCCGGTAGCGGAATATGTGGTGCGGGTCGTACGCCATAAGTCGCGATACCGCTCCGCACCATATCCCGATGCCATTCCTTACGCTGCACCGTGCCTGCGCTATTGCACATATGCTTGACAGGAATATCGATACCGGCAGCGTCAAGATCAGCAACAACACTATCGAAAACCGCCACCTGCCGCTCGGCGCTGGTCATGTCTTCCATATCGGCACTGGCAAAGTGGGTCATGAGTCCTTCCAGCTTCAGCTCCGGATAACTCATGATCTTTTGGGCCGCGGCCACCGCATCCTGGGGCATCACACCCATACGGCGCATACCGGTATCGACCTTTAGGTGCACCTTGAGCGGCTTGGTCCGTCCGTTCTCACGCACAGCTCGGGCCAGACCGCCGGCGAATGGCAGATCGTTCATGACCACCGTCATGTCCATACCGACCGCGAGATCCTTCTCGCCCCTACCCATCGGTCCCATCAGCAAAATATCATGCCTGATGCCGGCTCGTCGTAACTGGGCACCTTCGTCGACCGTGGCCACCGCCACCATATCGGCACCGTTTTCCAGTGCTACCTTGCTAAGCGGAATCGCGCCGAGTCCATATGCATTCGCCTTGACCACAGCACAATATCTGGCGTTGGGTTCAATCCACGCACGCATAGTGCGCACGTTGGTCGCAAAGGCGTCCAGATCGATCACGGCAAATGTCGGTCGACCCTGCCACTCTTCAATAATCTGGTTGAGGCTCATGAGACTCGCGTCTCCAACTCGGCGAGCACTCGCACGAGATTGCGACGACTAACGATGCCCAGGTAGTGCCCTTCATCGTCCACTACTGGTAATGGGTGCACATCGTGATCGACCATGACGGTAGCGATCTCTTCCAGTGTGGCCCGGCTACGTATGCTAATAACCGGAGCGGTCATCAACTGACGCGCGTTAGTGGCAAGCGCTTTCCTCACCTCATCTTCATATTGACGTCCAGCATCAACCATGAAGATGGCATCAAAGAACGGCACCGAGACCGGTGCATCCACATCTGCCTGCCGGGCAACGATATCGCTCTCGGTGATAATACCGATGATCTCGCCGCCATCGACAACAGCTACGCCCGCGACATCAAATTCCACGAGCGTACGGAGTACATCAGCGATCGTTGCATCCGGCGACATCGCTGGAACATCGCCATTCATGATCTGTCCGGCCGTCAGTTCGGGGGTCTGTTCGATATTCTCAGGTACTTTTGCATCCATTGTGCTCTCCCTCCTCATCGTTGAGTAATGAGCTGCCTCGTTGTTTGTGCCATCATATCCGGCAAATCGCTGGCAAGCACGCCCCCAATGCCCCAAATCGCCTCCAGAGCGACGGCAGCCCGACTCCCAAGCCCAATCGCGAGCGTGGCGGCATCAAGCGGCGAACAACCCTGGGCCAGATATGCGCCAATAGCACCAGCAAAGCAGTCGCCACTGCCAGCGGTCGCCAGCGATGTTGGTGCCTGGTCAGCAACGATCGTTGTCTCACCATCGGAAACGGCAGTAAAGCCGCTCTTGATCACTACTGTCTGCTGCCATTGCCTGGCCAGCCGTTCCGCCGCCGCGGTAGGATCAGCCACGAAAACCTGAGTGTCTTCGCCAGTCAGGCGAGCGGCCTCACCCGGATGAGGTGTTAGTACCAGCCGATACGGTGGTATTCGTTCCCACCAATTCTCCTGCTTCGCCAGCCAGTTGAGTCCATCCGCATCGAGCACGATCTGACCATCAAAGTTATCGAAAATCGAATCGACATGCTGTGTTTCCATCGACTCAGCACCAAAGCCGAAACCCTGCAACGAGCGATGAGCGCGATCACCGAGACCAAACATTGCCGACAGGAGATAGTCGGTCGAATCGTCGTCTCCAAGTCCCGGACCGATCACCAGTGCTTTCACTTTGGCCAACGCATCGTGCATACGGGCAACAGCGCGGTTGGCCGCGCCTGGTGCGTCGGAATCCGGCAAGGGTACGTAGGCAACCTCAGGCATAGCGGCGGCCATGATACCGATAACACTGCGGGGCGTAGCCAGATAGACAATGCCAGCACCATTCCGACCGGCGGAACGACTCGCGATCCAGGCGGCACCCGGATAAATCGGCGAACCAGCCACAATCAGCACACCGCCGACGCCCCATTTGTGCGCGCCGACCTCCCGCACCGGCAGGAGGCTTCGCAAAAGGTCATCACTAATCGTTATCATCACGCGCCTCCCGGCTGCCGGGACCTGTTGCAACGACAAAGGCCATGGCATCCGTGCGGGAATGGGTCAAGGAAACGCTGAAGTCGGTCAGGCCAAGCTGGCGAGCCCGATCGGCGGCTCGCCCGTGCAAGATCAGGATCGGCTTGCCACGTCGATTCGGAAGCACCTCCATCTCCTGCCAACGAATACCAACAATGCCGGTACCCAATGCCTTGCTGGTAGCCTCCTTGGCGGCAAAGCGGGCGGCAAGCTCGTTCGGACGATTGCCATACCATTCACGTTCCCGCACGGTATAGCATCGCTTCAGAAAGCGATCCCCAAAGTCATTGATGCTGCGCTGAATGCGCGCGATCTCAATAATGTCAGTGCCGACCGCAATACGGCCTTCGCGCTCCGGATCAAATTCCGGAACATACCAGCCTTCCCCCTCATGATGATCAAGTTCAGGTGTGGTGTATGTGCGCCAGCGCTTTCGCTCGCTCATCGCTTTCCTTTCGGCACTTGTGCCGGACCAACCGGCGATGGATTGGCAACGGGTCGATATTGTTTCTGGAAGTTGTCGTATGCAACAGCAAAAGTCTCTGCTTCGAGTGCCGCTCGCATCTCCTCCATCTGGCGCGCCAAAAAGCGGAGATTGTGCACGCTGGCCAGTCGCAATCCCAGTACCTCGCCCGCTCGGAAGAGATGATGCACATATGCAGCTGAGAACTGGGTGCAAGCTTCGCAGTCGCATGATGCGTCGATGGGACCGTGAACATGACGCCAGGAAGCGTTCTTGATATTGATACGGCCATCGGGAGTGTAGAGCGCACCGTTCCGGGCCGCTCTGGTCGGAAGCACACAATCGAACATATCCACGCCACGGGCAACACCGTCCCAAAGATCCTCAGGACTCCCAACACCCATTAGGTAGCGAGGTTTGTTCGCTGGCAGGTATGGTGTTGTCGCTTCAAGCATGGCTGCCATCACCGGCTTGGGTTCCCCAACGCTCAGTCCACCAATGGCACAACCCGCGACATCATGATTGGCCAACTCACCGGCAGCCCAGGAGCGGAGATCGGCCTCCATACCACCCTGTTGAATACCGAAAAGAACAGAGCGACTGGCGCTGCCATCGCGTTGGTCATAATGAGAGACCGCCCGATCCAACCAGCGAAATGACCGATCCATCGCCGCCTGAATAGCGGAACGCTCGGCAGGTAAGCCAATCAGGTGATCGAGCTGCATCATGATATCGGAACCGTAGCCGAGCTGGAGATCGACGACCGATTCCGGCGTCATCATGTGTTTGCTGCCATCGATATGGCTCGCAAAACGCACGCCCTCCTCCGTCACCTTGGCATTGGTCGCCAGACTGAAGACCTGAAAGCCGCCGCTATCGGTCAGGATGGGGCCATCCCAACGCATAAATGCATGCAGTCCGCCGGCTTCCTGAATCAGATCGACTCCCGGCCGCAACATCAGATGATAGGTATTGGCGAGAATAATCTGGGCACCAGTCTCGCGCACTTCACGCGGGTTCAGCGTCTTCACCGTGGCCTGTGTACCCACCGGCATAAAGACTGGCGTCTGAATTGCACCGCGCGTGGTCTCGATCACGCCACGCCGGGCAAGCGTCGATTCATCGGTTGCCAACAGGCTAAAGGTGAAGCGGCCATTGAGCGCGGTGGAACTGGCGATCGCCTGCGATGCTCTCATCATGCGAACGCTTAGGTACGAGCGTAGCCAGCGGTGCGTCGGCGAGCCCGAGCGCGTTCAATCGGATCATCGATCTGTGCAAGATCAACAGCCACCGGCTCGGCCGTGATCTCGGCGACGAGCTCAGATGCCGTCTGGCGCGGCGTCAGATCGGTGATGGCGCTCGGTGCAGCAGAGCGCTTGCGAGTTTTAGTCTGCCGTGTCTCGGATTGAAAACCAGCGAAATCCGCAAGAGGGTCTTCCTTGGTTGCCACCACCGGCTTGGTGCTAGTTTTGGTGGCACTTGGCGTCGCGGAGGACGATGTCTTGCTGGCGGTGGTGCCGGATGTCGTGGACTTCTTGGCGCTACTCGTACTTGTGCTCGTTGTCGTCTTCTTGGCTGTCGATGAGCTGGTCGTAGTGGACTTCTTCGTGCCAGTCGTCGTGGCCCGATTGGCGGTCGTTGTGGTTTTCTTACCGCTACCCAGTCCGAGGGACTTCTCCATCTCCGGACCAAGATCACCAAAGGCACCATCGAGCTCCTTGCGGGCTTCGGCGGTAACCTTGTTCAGCTCGCCAGTCATTTCATCGGCGAGACCCTTGAACTTCTTGTATTGTGCACCTGCCTCGCGCATGACTTCGGGCAGTTTCCCTGGGCCAAAGATGATCAATGCGATTAACGCAATGACCCCCATTTCCTGTGGTCCAATGCCAAACATGAGAGACTCCTCGAAAGTGCACCTGAAGTGTCAGGAGGATTTGGGTCGCCAGTACTGCACACCCTGAACCTGCGGTGCGTGTTCCAAGGGAGAGTATCAGCCAAAATCCGCTATCGATGCAACACCTGCCGATGTTGTAGATTGCAACTACATCCTAAAATGTGCGTGGATAGAAAACACGAGAGCCGGGGTTTTCAGCCTTCCCCGACTCTCGTTCCCAGGTGACCCGTCATTCACCCTTTTTCTGCAAATTGTGGACTGAGCGTAGACGATGATCCGGGTCGGATCAGGTCATCGTTCGAAACTAACGCCCGTTGCCAATAATGTGTCTGCGAATCCGAACTTCGTATATGGTGCGATCAGCGCCGATTTCCAGTGCTTCTTCTTCAGCAATAAGCCGTTCGGCATAACCGAACACGCGCAAATCGCTGAGGAGATGCCGCACATCGTCCTGATCGGCCAGCCAGAATGTCTCGTGATTTATGAGATCGCCGGAGCTGGTCATCATTGATCCACCCCGATCATTACGTTTGTCATTACCCTGTACTCCTGTTGAGATCGTCGTTGACCCCCAACGGCGATGGCGCAGGAATCCGACCTTTGCGCCTCACATGGATGTACGCCGAATCATGCGGACCGGTTCTACGGATTGGTCTGAATCTGCAAGGATGTATGTAATTCTGTAAACCGATCGACACGGACGCTGATATCCATCGACCAGCTACCCTCCACCGGCAGAATGATTGCCCCTTCATCGCCGTTTGCGGTCGACTCCAACTCCAGATCCAGCGGTCCCAAGCTCTGCGCGTCCAGGCTCCAGGCAACTACGGGGGATTCGACTGGAGTAACCACCATACCCATGTCATCACTCATCTGAGCCGTAACTGTTATCTCACCGTCATCGCTGATGACCGAAAGCTCCACCAGGTAGCCTTTGCCAAGATCAACCTGCCCCTGATAGAGCACCTCAGAAGTAGCAGCCTGTACATTCGGATCGAGATTGACGAGACGACCAGTGACACCGGTAACAACAATGAGCAGCACCAGTTCCGCCAACACAAGTTTGCGTAACCATGCCATTGATGTGCGTGGCAACAGCCAGAAGCGATTGACGCCTGCTATTACCATCACCAACAGGACCACACCAACTTTGATAAGCAGCGTTTGGCCATAGGCAGTCTGAAACAGCGCATCCCAGGAATCGAGAATGCGCCAGGCCATGATGCCGCCGGTTATCGCCAACGCGCTTACTGACCATGCAGCCAGCGCCGAGAACCTCGCAACCGGTATGTTTGGCGTCGCAAACGCAGATCGAAACCATCGACCTGAAAGACCTAACGTGAGCACAATAAGGCCACCCAGCCAGATCGCACCGACAGAAATATGCACACCATCAGAGAGCATCATCAGCCACATCGGATCGCCACTGCGGGTATGACCGGTGAGCAACAGCATCGCCAGCGCGCCCAAAAGAGGTACGAGAAAGACGATCGGATAGCGGGAAAGCACTATTGCCGCCAGGAGCATCACCGGCAGCAGCATAAGCGACCAATCGAGCGCCAGTATTCCAGACATGAGTTCGTTCAGGCTATCGAAGAACTCTCCGCGTTGAGCTATGGCTACGAGTGGCAATTGCACACAAGCAGCCAACAGTCCCATCGTCATGGAACGTCGTGCCACCCGGCATATGTCCGCCGTTGCATCACGTGCGACAAACCAGCCCGTAATTACCACCCCGCTCGCTGCAAGGAGGCCCAAATAGAGCAATCCGGTGTTCATCTGGCTGAGGAAATCGAACCAATCTGGCAAGGGCTGATCGACCGACGCACTCTCACCCAGATAATCCGCACCCACGGTAAATCGCACAGTGCCAGAGATGGGGTGACCATCCGCCGAGATCACACGCCATTGCACAGCATAGGCACCATCGCCTTGCTCCGGGAGGAGAATAGTGACCACCTCATCGGTCGCGGTCGGCGAGAGCTCAATCGGCTCAAAGTTGCTGCCATGAAGTGTGGTGCCGCCCTCTACCAGCCCCACCTCTTCAGAAAACGTAAGCACGAGCTCGGTCGGAAACGCATCGAAATGAGCTCCATCAGTAATCGAGCTGCTAACCAACATCGCATGCGCCTGCACGCTACCGGCAAAGAGCAATGCGAAAAGGCCCACCACCAGGTGGACCCATCGCAATCGTGAAATGGAGCGGCTACTAGTGGCCCGCATCACTCTCGGCGTCGGTGACGTTGATGGATGGTGCTGGCGATTCCAGCTCTTCTGCATCCTGACCGTCTGCGGGAATCTCGATCCATGCATTCTCGCCCTCTTCGCACTCCTGAACTACCGGGAAGTAGATCGTCTCGCCTGCCATGTCCTCTGGCAACGTCAATCGCAGCGAGACCATGGCATAGATTCCGGTGACAATCGGCTCATCGGCGGTAAAGGTGACAGTGCTTATGCGGCTGGTCGTCTCCGTGCCGTGCGCACTGACGACCGGAGTCGCGAGATCCTCAGTCTCCCAACTAATCTCCCACCCTGGCGCATAGACTGGATTCACCGAGGTAAACTCCTCCGGAATCTGGAAGGTAAGACCCGTGGTTGGCGATTCTCCGCAGCCATGACTGAACCCAAAGGTGAGGATCGCGGTACTGCCGGCGGCTGTTGTATCCGCCTTCACCCCCACGTGAGCGGCAGCGGGAAACACGCTGACGAGAGCAATACCACAACTGACAACAACCGAAAGCGCTGCCTTGCGCAGCGCGGAGACGCATATCATTCCTGTAACTCCTGGACGGACGTATCGAGGCTTCACATCGGAGCCTCCCCTATTCTGCCCACCCGAAACCCAACTGAACATTCCGGGAGGGGGTATAACCTTATGAACGTCCATTGGTTGCGCCCGGTTCATGTGTAGGGGAAAGCACGTACGGATGTGGTCGCGAAGAAGGAAAACCATGATTCAATCAGGGCCGCTCTCGCGTATCATGCATTGGTTGCGTCGTGATGACGCCGAGATTGATGTTGAGGAAGTTGACGATATGTATGCACGCGCCACCACGCGCATCATCGTGGGTCTGGGGAATCCAGGTCAGAAGTACGCGCACACGCGCCATAACGCTGGCTGGATGGTGATCGATGAGTTCGCCTCACGACATAATGCCCCCGCCGCCAAGAAGCGATTCCACGCCGAAATCACGGAGGTGACCTGGCAGGGCTACAAAGTGGTGCTGGCGAAGCCGCAGACATTCATGAACGACAGCGGTATCACCGTGCGTGAACTGCTCAGCTGGTACAAGGTGTCGCCGCAGGACGTGATGCTGGTCGTCGATGAACTGGATATCCCCTTTGGCCGTCTGCGTCTGCGTCCGAATGGGTCCGCAGGAGGGCATAACGGTCTCAAGAGTGTCTTCCGTGAGACTGGCTCCACCGATTTTCCTCGCTTGCGTGTTGGTATTGGGCGCCCCCGGCACGCCGGTGGTCAGGCTATCGGACACGTGTTGAGTACCTTCTCGACTGAGGAATCTCCGTTCGTACCCAAAGTCGTAGCAACTGCGGCAGACACACTCGAAATGTGGCTGAATGACGGCCTGTTAGCCACAATGAACGCGATAAATGGCGTACCATCATTGCTAGAAGAACCAACCGGGGCGTGAGCATGACAAGCATTACCACCATCGGAATCGTGGGCGCTGGCACAATGGGTGCGGGCATCGCGCAGACCGCTGCAGCCAGCGGCTACACGGTCATCCTCATCGATGCCAGGGAAGAGTTTGTCCAACGTGGTCTCTCGCGTATCGAGAACGATCTCGATGCAGGTATCGTGCGCGGCAAAATCACCCTGGAACAACGGGATGCCACACTGGCTGCGATTAGTGGCGGTACGGACTATGCCGCATTGGCGAGCTGCCAACTCGTGATAGAGGCGGTGCCGGAAACTCTGGAGATCAAGCAGCTTGTGCTCCGGGCGATCTCTCGCGCTGTTACCCCGGAAACGATCATTGCCAGCAACACCAGCAGCCTCAGCATTGGCACTCTCGCCGGATTTGTCGATCAACCAGGCCGACTCATCGGTATGCACTTCTTCAATCCGGTGCCACGCATGGCATTGGTAGAAGTTGTCGCCGGTGATCAGACCGATCCGTTGGTTGTGGATGCCGTCGTCGGTGTCGCTGAGAGTATGGGCAAGACTGCGGTGCGATCAGCAGATAAGCCAGGGTTCATCGTCAATCGCATTCTCATTCCCATGATCAACGAGGCAGCACGCGCGCTGGCTGACAACGTTGCGTCCGCCACTGATATCGATATCGCCATGAAGCTCGGCGCTGGTCACCCTATGGGACCATTGGCGCTGGCTGACCTGATCGGAATCGATGTGGTTCTGGACATCATGCGTGTGCTTCACAGTGAATTGGGAGATACATATGCTCCTGCAGTCATCCTCGAGGAAATGGTGGTGGCAGGTACGCTTGGCAAAAAAACAGGACGAGGATTCTTTAGCTACGAGGAGGGTCGCTAGATGAGTGAACGCAATCGTCCCATCCGCATGCTCGTGGCAAAACCAGGGCTGGATGGACATGACCGTGGCGCCAAGGTAATGGCGCGCGCCTTTCGCGATGCTGGTATGGAAGTGATTTATACGGGCCTCTTTCAGACACCCGAAATGATCGCCACATCTGCGTTACAGGAGGATGTGGATGTTATCGGACTCAGCATTCTCAGCGGCGCGCATATGACGCTCTTTCCTGCCATCATGGATGCCCTGAAAACGGTCGGGCGCGATGACGCTCTTGTCATCGCCGGTGGCACCATTCCGGAGGAAGATATCCCCGCCATCAAGGAGATGGGTATCGGCGAGGTCTTTGGTCCTGGTACCAAACTGCAAGTCTGCGTGCAGTACGTGCTCGATCACGCTCCCACTCGAGACGACGATGAAGGATGACCCTGATCGGAAGCCTTCACTCGCCGAAGCAACATTAGCTGGCGATCGCCGCGCCCTCGCCCGGGTGTTGACGCACATCGAGAACGATACCGATCTCGGACGACGCGCACTCGATACGCTCTTTCCACACACCGGCAACGCCCATATCATCGGCATCACCGGGCCGCCGGGCGGCGGCAAATCGACGCTTGTCAACGAATTCATCCGCACCTGGCGCAAACAGGGCCGCCAGGTGGCCGTCATCGCGGTCGACCCCTCCTCTCCCCTCACCGGCGGCGCAACACTCGGTGATCGTATCCGCATGCAGGAATGGTTCGCGGACGACGGTGTCTTCGTGCGCTCCATGGCCAGCCGTCGCTTCGGTGGTGGACTCGCGCAGAACACGCTTGCGGTCGCTCACGCCTTCGATGCTGCGGGTTTCGACCCTATCGTGATCGAGACCGTTGGCACCGGACAGGACGAAGTCAGTATCGCTGCGCTGGCCATGACGACGCTGCTCATTCAGGTCCCCGGCACGGGCGATGGCGTGCAGAGCCTCAAGGCGGGATCACTCGAAATCGGCGATGTGCTGGTTGTGACCAAGGGAGATCGTCCCGAAGCAGCCGAATTGGCGCGCGATCTCCGCAATATCCGCATGATCGGGCTTGCGGCCGGCAGCGAGGTTGGCGGCTGGGAAGTTCCGGTTGTTCGCACGAGCGCCATTACCGGCGATGGTATCGACAATCTCACGACGGCCATCGCATCGCATCGGCAATGGTTACAGACCTCTGGTGATGGTGCGCAACGCGTGCGCGCCATGATCGCCGCCGAGATCTCGGTGCGCGTACAGCAGGGGCTGCTGGGTCGATTAAGCGAGCAGAATCACGACCATCTGGAAGCACTGATTGACCGAGTGGTATCACGCAATCTGACTGCTGCTCGCGCCGCCGATGAACTACTCAGCGGGATGTAGTCGCCCTTCACGAGTGTCCACCAGCGTTCCACCTGTCACCAGACAGGAGAAGGATCGTCGCTCACTCGTAAAAGGCACCATGATAAGCGACAGCACCACAGCCACCCACAACAACAGGTTGAAGAAGGCCCAATCGCCCCATGTCGTGATCAGGTAGGGCAACCCAACCACGCTGGCACGCATGATTCGGAGCAACATCGGACCTTTCTGCAGTTGGTTGTGTTCGTCGAGCCAGCGAGGTGCCAGCCAGGTCACCATCATGCCGATATTGCCGGATCCAGCGATGGCAGGCAGATAGAATAGAGTCAGGACGATCAGCAGGGAGGCCAGGCGTTCAAGACTGATCGCAAGGGAATCACCTATCGGCCGCTCGATGACCAACATACCCATGCGCACCACCACAATCGCCGCAAAGTTACCGCCAACAACGGTGACCATCGTGATCAGCATTGAGGCATAGCGGCGCCAGATGGTGATTGGCCGCGGTTGAGCGCGGGTCGCTACAAGTGTGTGCGTGCGCGGCATACAGAAGAGCACAACCGGAGCGATGACGGCGCCAATAAATGCCCCGGCAGTATTCATAATCAGGTCATCGATATCTGCAAATCGATACGCGCAATCGTAGATCCCCCAAAGGCCCGTCGCCTGAGTTGCTTCCACAAAGAGCGATGCCAGGAATCCGCTGCCGACCGCCAGAATGAATGGCATCTGCATAAATCGTCGGGCAATGATGCCCCAGGGGATGAACAGCACCACATTGAAAACCACCTGTAGCACAACCGCGGTTCGCAAGGCATGACGGATACCGATTTCCTGAACGAGAGGTCTCCATTCATCGAGAAAGGCGAAGGGCGTGGTGTTGATTTCATCGATCCCGAACTGGGCGCACCAGGCAGCGGAACGCTCCGGTAGCGGCAGCCAGGTATAGCTGGCGATGGCGGTGATGTAGATGGCCGTGGCTGCCGCACCGAGCATACGCATGAAACTCATGCGTCCATATCGTCGGTACTGCAGCATCAGGATCGGAACAAAGGCTACAACGAAGGTGATCGTTCCCAGCAGAAGTCCCACCTGGGCGGACCATACCCATTGATGCATTCGCTAGGCCCGTTCGGAAAGGGAATCGTCATGATCACCCTCAATGCGAAGATCCGGCAGCCAGCTCAGCCATTTAGGCAGATACCAGTTGTATTCGCTGACAAGTGTCATCGTGCTCGGCACCAACACGGAGCGAATTACAGTCGCGTCGATAGCCACTGCCACCGCCAGGCCAAATCCGAGTTGTTGTATCGCCAGCATGGATCCCATACTGAACGCCCCAAAGACCACTACCATGATCGCAGCGGCACCAGTGATGATTTTGCCAGTGGAGCGAAGTCCAACAGCCACCGACTCATGGTTATCGTGCGAGATATCGTAGTGCTCGCGAATGCGACTCACGATGAAGACGTGATAGTCCATGCTCAAACCAAAAAGCACGCAGAACATAAGGATGGGTAGCCAGGCTTCGATCGATTCGCTGGAGTTGTAGCCGAACAGGTCGCGCATGTATCCCTTTGAGAAAACACCGACCATCATGCCCCAGGCCGCACCAACCGAGAGGAGATTGAAGAGAATCGCCTTGATAGGTACAACGATGGATCTGAATGCCAGTGTCAGCAATACGAAGCTGAGCGAGAGTACAAAGGCGAAGACCAGCGGGGTTCTGGCAGCCAAATGCGTCACCATGTCGTTCTCGCCTGCACTCTGGCCGGTCACATGCACGGTGAGCTCCGGTACCTGATCCGTCGTACCGACAGGGAGATCGTGACGAAGCAAATCGATCACGTCGTACGCTCGCGGTGTTGAAGCCTCAAATGCCAGGGTTGCCTGCACTTCGGCGACCTTGCCCGCGTCATCCCATCTTGGCTCCGAGATCGAAACAAAGTTGCCGGATTGCTCCATCGCCGCCACATAGCTGGCTATGGCCTGATTACTGGCATCTGACTCTTCACCGCTAAAGACCACATAGACAGGGCTGAGAATACCAGCACTGAAATCATCTTCGAGCACCGCATAGGCATCGGACATATCACCCGGAGGAAGCTGACCGGAACGACTAAAGCCCGTGTGCATATCCAGCACAGGGCTCATAAGGGCAAGCAGAAGCAGCACCGACAAGGTAAGGCTGACCCATGGTCGGTCGACAACGACTTTGGTAATGCGTCCCCAGAAGCCGCTGTACATATTGTGAGCGTCAATCTCCTCATGGTGCAGCGGTTTCTTCCGCGGCCAGTCGATGTGATCACCCACCAGACTCAGAAGCGCGGGCACGAGAGTAGCGCTCAGGATAACCGCACAGGAGACGACAACGATGGCACCGACAGCCAGAGAAAAGAAGATATTGATCCGCACCAGCATCACACCCAGCATCGCGAGAATGAGGGTGATACCACTGAACACGACAGCCTTCCCAGATGTCGCACCTGCTATCTCGATGGATCGCTGCTTGCTGAATCCGCGTCCACGCTGCTCGCGGAACCGCTCCACCATAAAGAGCGAGTAATCGATGCCGATGGCGAGACCGAGCATGGTCACCATGTTCTGCACAAAGAGTTGGAGTTCGACAACCTGTCCGATCAAAGTAACGATGCCAAGAGCAATACCAACACTCATCACACCCAGCACGAGCGGTACCACCGGCGCCACAAACGAACCGAAGACCAGCAGGAGCACCACGATAGCGATGGGCAACCCGATTGTCTCGGCGGTTACGAGTTCCTCCGCGACAACTCTTTGGTATTCCTCGTTGATGGAAAGGTTGCCGATGGTGGTGACGTGAAACTGACCGTCGCCCATACCATTCACAACCTCAATGTAGTGCGCGAGGTCGACATGCGCGTCAGCAATCGTGACAGGCACGAGCAGTATGGTCCTGTCCGCCGAAACCAGTGCATCTATCTGTTCGGTAGCACCCATATTCTCAGCGGCAAGCTTTACGGCAGGAGAGCCTAAAGCGTCCTGTATCTCAAAGTAGTCAAGAACATATGACCCCTGAACACTATCGCTAGCCAGGGCCATCAGATCGGGGGCTGCGGTTGGACCAGCATCCGTCCAACTTCCCTGTTCCGCTCGCACTGCGGCCACGACAGCATCTGTCTTCTCGCGGAAGACGGGATCATCAATCGTTGTCCCGTCGGTGGAACGAATGATGATCGTCTCCGTAAAACCTACGGAATTATTGAGCGAGCTCTCGTTTAGCAGACGACTACCGACAACCGAGTCGAAATTCCCGACCAGCTTCAAGTCATTGTTGAGGACGCCGGTCAAACCTGCTGCCGCAACAACCATAGCCGCCAGGAAGATCACACCCCAGGCACTCACGACACGCCAGGGATTGCGCGCGCACGTGGCAGCCAATCGGCCAAGTGAGAAGCGGGATTTCATTGACAGTGAAACTCCTGATGTAAGGTCACGTGGACACGCTTTCTACCCGCCTGATGATACCAAAGCACCCCGAGAGCAAACTCAACAGATAACTGGAACGTACAATACCTACAACAGGATCTCGGTGGGCGGACATAAGGGTCTGCCTCGACATGAGGTATCGATGAGTACAGAACCAACCAACCTCTCCATCGCTGCATTGAGTCGCGATGTCTTCTTCGGTATGCGGATTCGTACCGTGTTGCGCAATCTCGGGTACAACATGGTGCTTTGCAAGAACGAATCCGAGCTTGTGCAACAATCTGAATCCGTTGCCTTGGTACTGGTGGATTTCAATATGCCCGTTGCCTGGAGTGAAATCGATGAAGTATTGAAGGGACCTGTCCCGGTTATCGCCTTCGGTGCGCACACGAATGTGGAGGGATTCAAGACAGCCAAATCCTCTGGCGCCACCCGTGTGATCTCAAACGGCGAATTCACGCGCAAACTGCCGAATCTGCTGGCGCAATACCTGAAAGCGTGACTCGTCGGTTAGGTATGAATTGCATGCATCCATCTGTAAAGAACGTACGTACACCGTTGACACACCTTCTCGCGGCAACGTACAATCCGACCGTACAGACCGGAAGTACACACACGTCAAAACCGGTTGGCTGATATCTACCTATTGAACGCTCACATGGGGTGAGCCTGAGAGACCAGAAAGGAGTCGCCGTGGAGTCCGAGCCCCGAGACTACCAGGCGGTCATGGACAACGCCCTGCAGCTTGTCTACAGTCACCATCATCGTCTGGTGACCCAGCTGGCACCGGAGGCCTTCCAGCCTCTTACGCTGGCACAGCTGCGGAACGGGCCCCTTGGCCAAGACCTGCATCGATTGGCACGACTGGCACTTGGCCAGAGTAAGGAATCCAAGGACCAGGTGCTGGAAGCTATCGATTCAGTGCTTCAGCTCCTCTTCTGGCCAGCTGCGGCCGACGACTACTCGGTACCCCGGGCGTTTTGGGATACCGATCTGGGACGTATGCTCGCCCTGGCGAAGTATCGCGCGTTCGAATCGAACGAACTGGTCAGCATTGGCAATGCCGCGCAACAGCTCGGCGTCACCCGTCCAACCATCTATCGCTGGATGGATGACCGCACCCTGAACTATGTTCGCGACGACATGAGTGGCCGCACCTTCGTCATCCGCAAGGATATCGACGTGCTGAAACAGATCTCACGCGAACTCGAGGGGCAGTTCTAGATACCTACAAAACGTGGAGAGAGAAAAACACCCTGGCCATTGACCAGGGTGTTTTTGTCATTACCACTTCAGGTTCGGGATCACCTTTTCGCCGAACGCTTTGATGAATGATTCCTGATCCCGATTCACATTGTGAATATGGATTTCCTTGAAGCCAAGATCAATGTAGTGCTGGACATTAGCCGTATGCGCTTCCAGATCGGCGCTGGTGAAGACGCGGTTCTTGAAGTTCTCCGGTCGCACCAACTTGGCCATCGCCTCGAAATCCTCTGGATTACGAATGTCAGCCTTCGGGAAATTCATACCACCGTTCGGCCAATCAACCACGGCACTATCGATCGCCTCCTGATCGGTGGCAGCGTAGCTCACCTTGATCTGGAGCATTCGCGGCATCGTTTCGGGGTCCTTGCCCGCTTCGCGCGCACCCTTCTCGAACCGCTCCATCAACATCTTCAGCTTCTCATCGGCCGCACCGACCGTGATGATGCCATCGACCGTCTTACCGGTGCGCGCAGCCTGAATCGGACCAGCTGTGGCCACATAGATCGGTGGAGGAGCATCCGGCAATGTATAGAGCTTGGCGCTTTCGACGGTGAAATACTTGCCACTATGCTTCACCACCTTACCGGTGAAGAGCTTCTGAATGATCTCAATCGCTTCGGCGAGTCGCTCCAGACGGGTTGGTGCCTCCGGCCAGTAATCGCCAACGATATGCTCGTTCAACGCTTCACCGGCACCGAGTCCCAATGCGAATCGACCCGGATACATCGCCTCCAGTGTCGCGGCTGCCTGCGCAAGAATGGCCGGATGATAACGCCAGCCTGGCGGTGTCACACCAGTCAGAAACCGCATATTGGTCGCCTGACCGAGCGCACCCAACCAGCTCCAGACAAAGGCGCTTTGTCCCTGACTTGGTACCCAGGGATGAAAGTGATCGCTGGCAGTGACTACTTCAAAACCATTACGCTCCGCGAGCTTGCAATACTCCAGCAAGTCGTTGGGATGAAACTGTTCGAAACTGGCGGCATATCCTATCTGACCCATGAAATATCCTTTGCTATTTGAAGAGATTGCGCTCTTCCGGCATGACGAGGTCACTCCCACTCCCCTCGCCCGAAGTCCATTGATAGTTACGAATGACGGCGACCGGCACCCTCGCGACCTTGTGCATAACCAACTCGGCAGCACCCGCAAGTTCATCCGCGACAGCCAGCACGCTCGCACGTAACTCGTACCCGCTGGGATCATGTTGACCACGGTAGTCCGCAAACGGGCTCATGCCCGCAACACCGATGGCGATATTGACGATACCGTTTCTCCACGGTCTGCCAAATGAATCAGTGATGATCACACCTAACCGCGAGACCGTCAATGAGATCAGCGCACCTCTGATCGCAGTTGCAGACGCATCAGGGTCCTGCGGTAGCAGCACCACCTGATCCGATCCGGAGTTACTGGCATCAACACCAGCATTGGCACAGATAAACCCATGCTGGCTCTCGGCAATGATCAGGCCATTGTGCATACGCACAATGCGCTTCGCCTGCTGCAACACAACCTCTACCTGCCGGGCATCCTTGCCCCAGGCATCGGCCCATCTGTTGGCGAGATCACTCGGTGTGATCGTGGTCAGATCAACAAGCTGACCCTCCGCCTTGCTGACGATCTTGTGCGTCACCACGACGATATCGCCATCCTGCAAACCACTGGTCGATTCGGCGATGGTAGTACCCAGGAGGGTCGCCAGATCATCCCCCGGTTCGATTTCCGGCAAACCCGTCACCGGCAGAATCACGACCGCGTTGTCGTGCGAAGGTGAGGTCATTCAGGCTCCTTTGCAGATGATCTGCTTACGGTACGTTAGCGATACCTGACCGCTCGTGTCAATCTTGCTGCGAATACCGGCACGACGCAAGGGTACACGTATTGCGATCACGCGCGATTACACACATGCTTGTCAGCAAGACGTGGTATGGAAGGGATACAGTCTATGCTGCCACAACAACGAGGTCCTCTGGCGCTGGCAATCGATATCGGTTCATCGTCGGTTCGCACCGTTGCATTCGATGCTGCCGGTCACCAGCTTCCCGGAATCGATCATCGTGAACGCTACCGACCAGAGATCACTGCAGATGGCGGCAGCATGTGCGATCCGCTCCGCATCCGTGCGCTCACGGCCAAATGCGTGCGCAAGTGCTGCGAGAAACTCGGTGAAGCGTTGGTGGAAGTCCAGGTAGTAGGAATAAGTTGTCACTGGCACAGTCTGTTGGGGCTAAACGACGAGGGTTCGCCAATCACGCCGGTATATATGTGGAGCGACAAACGCTCCTCCGAAGAAGCTTTCGCCCTCGCTACAGAGGTTGATCCGGTTGTTACACATCTGCGCACTGGCTGCCGTATTCATTCCAGTTACTGGCCAGCCAAACTACGTTGGCTGAAACGTGAGCGTGCCGAAGTAGCTGATCGCGTCACCATGTGGTGCGGACTCTCCGATTGGCTACTGCTCGCCCCTGGCGTACCTATGCAAACGAGCATCTCCATGGCCAGCGCCACCGGCCTGATGAACACCGCCACCATGTGCTGGGACAACACATTGATGCAGCACATCGGGATTGATGTCGGGCAGCTACCAGCGATCGTTGATCGCACCACACCAATTCCAATTGATCTGATTCATCCCGACCTCGTCCCCGCCGGACTCAATGCCACCTGGTATCAGGCAATCGGTGATGGTGCCGCCGCCAATATCGGTGCTGGCGCAATCGGGAAGGACCGGATCGCGCTCACCATCGGCACTAGTGGCGCAATCCGATTTGCCGGAGCACGCAATCCTGATGCAGATCTGCCGCATGGGCTCTTTCGCTATCTCATCGACGAGGAAACCGAAGTCATTGGTGGCGCCCTGAGCAATGGCGGCAACATGATGAATTGGTTCGGAAATCTCTCGGGCATGAATGATCCCAAAATCGCCATGCGTGCGGCTGCAGAGATCGCCCCCGATAGTCACGGGCTCACCGTACTCCCCTTCTTCGCTGGCGAGCGCGCTCCAAGCTGGCAGGATTCCCTGCGCGGCACCATTACCGGTATGAATCTGGATACCGCACCGGTGGCTATTTACCGTGCTCTGCTGGAAGCGACGGCTCTCCGCTTCTATCAGGTCTATGCCGACCTGCTCACCTTTGCTGCACCGGAGCATGAGATTATGGCCAGTGGCGGAGCACTGCTACAATCGCCGCTATGGTGTCAGATCACCGCGGACGCACTCGGCCACAGTATCACGGCATTGCCGACACGACTGGAAGCGTCTGCCCGCGGTGCCGCGGTATCGAGCCTGCAGGCGGCAGGAATCATTGCCTCGCTTCGCGTTGCACCGGACACAAACGGAGCATTCGCGCCATCTGAGGCCGCGCATATCATCTATCGCAGAGCCCGCTCGCGGCTGGAAGCGCTCGAGCGAGCCCTAACAATCTGGGAACAGGAGACGCACAATGACGGTTGATATCCTCTATATCCTTGCGCATCCGGACGACGAATCGTTTGGTCACGCCGGCACTATGCTGCTTGCCGATCAGATGGGCATCTCTACAGGCTATATCTGTGCCACCCGCGGAGAAGCCGGTAAGATCCGCGATGCTGCTCTGGCGACACAGCCTCAACTTGCTGCTCGCCGCGATCTCGAACTCCGCCGCGCGATGAAGCTGGCGAAACTGGATGAGCTGCGGGTGCTGGGGTATCGCGATTCCGGTATGGATGGCACCCCCGAAAACGAAGATCCCCGTTGTCTCATCCAGGCAGACGAGGAAGAAGTCACCGCCCATCTCGTGATGGCGATTCGCGATCTCCAACCAAAAGCAGTCATCGGCTTCGGACCGGATGGCGTATACGGGCATCCCGATCACATCCGCATTGGCAAGCTCACTGATCGTGCCATCATCGAGGCGGCGGCGGATACCGATCCTGGGCTTGGCGAACCTTGGCAAGTCCCGGCGTTTTACCACGTGGCCGCTCCCCGTGAGCGTATTCTCGCGAGTCGGGACAATCCCGAGAGCCCATATCACAACGCACCTCTGGAGGTGTTGAACAAGATGGGATCGCCGGAAGCAGAGATTACCCACTGGACCGATACCAGTAGCGTGGCCACCGAGAAGTACAACGTCCTCATGCAACACGCCACTCAAATCACACCGGATAGCCCTGTTGCCCAGCCGAATCATCCTTTGCATCAGCAGTTTATGAGCACGGAGACACTGATACGTCGGGAATTGCCGTGGACCGGAGACGAACAAGATCCGATTTCTCGTATCCGTGATGCCTATCCGGCCACTCACCAAAGGTAACCATGCTGTATACTGCGGCTAGAGGCAGGAATTGGGAGGCCCGTTAAAAGCATGGCAACAATCAGCGATATCGAAGTGAAATCGGTTTGTCCGAAGTTCCACTGTGCAGTGGAGCTTGTCGGTCGCCGTTGGACAGGTGCAATTCTCAGCGCGATGCTGATGGGTGCTACCCGCTTCACCGATATCATCCATGCTGTACCAGGGTTGAGTGATCGACTGCTAAGTGAGCGCCTGAAGGAACTGGAAGCCACCGGTATTGTTGATCGCGTCGTGCATCAGGAAACACCGGTTCGCATTGAGTACCGCCTCACTGAGAAGGGTCACGAACTCAACGATGTGATCACCGCGCTCTCCGCCTGGGCCGATGAATGGATCGAGGCACCCGCCTGTGGTGGCGAAGCGAGCCACTCCTAAAGCTTCATCGATCCTCATGCAGACGGTATGGATAACCTCCAACTAAATCGAACGATTTGAAAGTAGACCCGGGCCTCAAGAGCGACGGGACGTCGCGATTGAGTTGCCCGGGTTCCGGTACTCGACGGACATCCACTCCGCCACCTGTTCCAGGATTTCGCGCTGGGCGGCTACTCGAACCTAGGCCTCTATGGCTCCGCTCGAGATCGCAGCTTCGCTGCCGCAAGTTCCGAGTCAACGTCTTCGTGACTCTATCACTGCTGATGTCCTCAGTATTCCTACCAGATCGAAGCAATTCCCCAGACGGTAATCTCGGTACCCTCGTCGGCTTTCACCGTGGCTTCGTCCCAGCAAGCATCTTCGCGGTAGACGCGTGTGCTCAGAGCGATACGATCCCCCAGGAAGGCTTCCACCAGCGAATGATCGATGAAGATGCGCAGGCTTGCGTCGGATGCTAACGGCCCGTTCAGAGGTGCAGCAAACTCCTCATCACGCGCCTGAACGCGCAGAATCTCTCCATCCCAGTTGATGATGCATTCGTTGGGCCATGAAAGCTCAACGGGTATCGTTGCCGCAACCTCAATCTCGCAAGCGGCTGAGGTGGAGACACCACCATCACTCACCATATAGTGCTGCGCATCTCCCCGTAGCCCCATCACTTCGGCTGCTGGCACAAACCCAAGCGATCCATCTTCGTGGAAGATCACCTCGCGCGGCAAGCTAAAGACGCCGCTCCAACCAGCAGCTACCTGCTCGTCGTCGGACCGCTTCTCCCGCATCCAGCCGAAGAAGAGTCGACCACCATCCTCGGAACGGAAGGTTTGTGGCGCATAAAGGCAGTCACCGTAATCCACGACACCCTTGCTGACCGCATGGAATCTTTGGTCACCGTATTCGCCGCGATACCAACTGACGGCGACAGGATCGCCATCCCACTCGCAAACGATCAGGGCCGGCTCTTCACCTACGAAGAAGAAGTCCGGACACTCCCAGCCCGTGCTGATGAGCGCACTCTCGGGATTCAACTCGGGCTGTTCCACGATCAACGGGTGAAGGTACTCCCAATCGATCAGATCGGTTGATCGATAGAGCAGTACAGCCCCACCCCGTCCCTCGATACCGGATCCGACTCCCATGTACCAGAAATCACCGTCTCGCCAGAGGGTGTGATCGCGAAAAATGGTTGTGGCTACATCCTGTGGCGTGTGCTTGATCACCGGATTATCTGCATATTTCCGCCATGCGATCAGCTCGTCATCTTCCGGCCAGGCGACACAACACAACTCGTCATCACCCCGGACACCGGTGTAGACCATTGTTGGCACGCCGCCATGATTCACGATCGCACCGCTAAAGCACCCGCTTGCATCTGGTCCATCTGGATCCTGTCGGATCGCGATGGAGAGATGCTCCCAATGGATGAGATCACGACTCCGCGCATGGCCCCAGCTCATATTGCCCCAGAGGGCACCATAAGGATTGTGCTGATAAAACGCGTGAAAGACCCCATCGACCTGAACGAGTCCGTTCGGATCGTTCATCCAATTGCGTTCCGGCATCAAGTGATAAACGGGGCGATGTGGATCAGTCATGGTCGCTCCAAACTATTGATCTTTGCGAAAAGGAGCAGCTCGGCTGCTCCCTTTCTGACTCCAAACGTTGGAGTCTGGTACTAGAGTTCGGTCACAATCGGCAGCACCAATGGTCGTGTCTTTGAATGGCGATAGAGCACGCGTCCAACCGTTTCCTTGGTGCGCTGCACGATGAAGGCGTATTGCGGACTTTGGTTATCTCGCCGGGCAAAGAGGCGTCGCACCTCGTTCTCGGCTTCCTTGAGCGCAGCGCTGCTGATCTCTGGCGCCAGACCCTGGCCAACCAGATATGGACCAGCCACAAGTTCACTGGTAGCGCGATCCATGATCAGGGTCACCACCACGAAGCCATTTTCGGTGAGATTCTCACGCGTGCGGAGCACGGTCTGAGGATTACCGCGATCACCCAGGCGATCGACGAGAATATTGCCACTGGGTACGCGTCCGCGTTGACCAGCATCCTTCCTGGTGAACTCGATGATGCCACCGATCTCGGGCAGCATCACATGTTCGCGGCGGATGCCGTTCTCGACACAAATCTCGCGATAAAGTGCCATGTGACGATACTCACCGTGGATCGGCACTGCGTACTTCGGTCGTAACAGCTGTATCATCTTCGCCAACTCATCACGACCAGCATGCCCGGAGACATGGACCGCGCGATTGCGACCGCTGTAGACCACATCCGTCCCCAATTTGAAGAGGTTATTGATGGTGTGGCTGACGGTGTCTTCGTTGCCCGGAATCGGGGTTGCGCTGACGATGATCTTGTCGCCGCGCGAAACCCGGATTTTGGGATGCTCACCCGCAGCAATCCGGCTGAGGGCAGCACTGGCTTCACCCTGAGAGCCGGTCACCACAATCACGCGCTTGTCTTTTGGCATGCGGTTGATCGCATCGAGCGGGATCAGCAGATCGTCTTCATCATCCAGATAGCCGAGTTCCTGGGCAACCCGAGAGTTCTGCTCCATGCTCCGGCCAGCAACGGCGACCTTCCGACCGTATTTCTTCGCAGCCAACATCGCCATGTGGATGCGACTGATGTTGGAGGCGAAGGTGGCGATGATAACCTGGCCCTTGGCGGACTTGATCTCCTCATCCATATTCTTCAGCACAACAGACTCGGAGGGCGTGCTGCCATCGACCTCGACACGCACGGTATCGCTGAAGAGCGCGAGCACACCGCGATCGCCGAGCCGCTTCAGACGCTTCTCATCGGTCGGTTTGCCCATGACGGGAGTGGGATCGAACTTGAAGTCGCCGGTATCGACGATGGTGCCGACCGACGTGTGCAGCGCGATGGCGCACGCATCCGGGATCGAGTGGGTTACATGGATGTACTCGGCCTTGATCTGACCGAGTTGAACGGTATCGCCACCCTTAACCGTATGCAGCTCCACCATGTTGTCCAGTCGCGCCTCTTCCAGCTTGCGCTGAATGAAGCCGATGGCAAGCGGTGTCGCATAGATCGGCACCTTCTTATCGCCCCGCACCAACTGCGGCACGATGTATGGCAGACCTCCGATATGATCCTCATGACCATGAGTAATGAGAATGCCACGGAAGTTGCGCAGGCGATCCACGACGAAGGTCACATCCGGAATGATGAGATCAATGCCTCGTTGAGATTCTTCCGGGAACTTGCCACCAGCGTCCAGCATGACGATATCGTTGCCGCACTCGACAACGGTCATGTTCTTGCCGACTTCACCCACACCACCCAGCGGAATCACGCGGAGTGTGTCCGAACCGATCGGTCCGGCAGTCGCAAAGCCACCCGGAGGTGCGGCGTGGCGGAATCGTGGCTGACGCGGTGAGGTTTCCTCTTCACGGCGCGGTCGGCGTACACGTGGCTGGTTCTGCTGCCGTTTTTGCTGCTGATTCTCGGTAGTGGCGCTTTTCTTCTCCTGGGCCGGACGATAGTTCTGCTGCTTCTGTTGCCGAGGTTGTTGCTGGGCTGGCTGCTCTTTGGGCTGCTGAGTCTGCTGGGTTTGGTTTGGTGTTTCCTGGTTCTGCCCCGTCGATTTACTCTTCTTGCGACGTTGCCAGTAGCGCTTGTTTCGTTTCTGGGTGTTGGAAAGTTCCTTCGGTTCTGATTGTTGTTGCTTGTTATCGTTATCCAAAAGTATTGATACTCCACGCGTTGTTGCACACGCGATAATTGCGCCAACTCACATCGGGTTGGTGCGGGAAAGATGGTTAGGGTTTGGATCGGCGATGCCGACCGGGAGCCAAAAACGGCTCGAATCGCTCACAACATCGTATCGATGCAGAGATCGTGGCAGGTGCAACTCTAGGCCACAAGCAGGAGCGACTCAGGCGCGAAACGCGCAACATAAAGCGCGTATCGCAGATACGTCGCTGCTAGTCTAGCATGTTCATCTGAATGGATGGCTAAAGGAGTGCCTGCACCGCCAGGAAGATGAGTCCAAAGAGGATAAGCACCACGGTTCCCGCAACACAGCCTAAGGCCATGGCAGTACCCGTACCGACAGTGCTCTCCGGCACCTCGGTGGCCTGAGGTTTCGCTATGGACTCTGGCGATTCCACGATCGCGTCAGTAGTATCTGGCAGGCTCGGATCTGGCGTTTCAGTCGTCTCTGGTATCTGGTCGGACACGATGGTCCCTTCATATGTGTAGCCGCATATCGGCGGATCCCTATTGGTCCGCCGATACAGTGTACGCCATCAAGTTACGGATGCCGGCCAAGACCCGGCACGCTGGCCAATGTTACTCTCCTGTAACCGAGAGAATCACCGCATCCTCACCCACCCGAATATCGGTGAGCACCAATCCGTTCTCCTCCAGCCAGGTATTTATGGATTGCTCGAAGCCGCCGCCAAGCACATCCATCACCTTGTCCTCGAACCAGTTACCGTCGGTTGTCGGGGTAAGCTCCAGGCGACCATCGCTGGTGATGGATGGGACAAATGCGATCTCGTAGGATCCACTAGTGAAGGTGGCCTCCATGACGATCTCGTTGCCGCGTCCCCGAATCGCCAACTCCTCGAATCCGTCGTTGCCTGCCTCGGCACCGCTGAGATCATTGTTAATGGCAGCAAAATAGAAAGGAACATCGGCACCTTGCTGCAACTGCGCCCGTGAGTAACCAGAACTAATCTCCTCGGCAACATAGGTCGAGATTGTGTCACCAACACTCTCTTGCAACGTATCCACAACGCGAGGAACGCCGACAAACCAGCCAACCAAACCCAATGCCACACAAATCAGCAATATGCTGCCACACCCGAAGAGACACCCTCGTCGTCTGAACATCATCAACCTCCTGAAAAACCCTACAAGTCCTGACACAAATAGCTCATTTCATCGCAGTATGACAGGTGCTTGTTACGGAATTGACACACTCCTCGCGACAATATCTACGCTTCCTTGGCGGTACCTGCATGAGTATTAACCCGTAACGAGGGGCTGTGGAAATCTCCACGAACCAACGAGCAGCAAGTCGGTTTAGCCACGCGGTTCAGCGCAGTCTTAGAGGGAGGACCTCATGATTATCAACAAGAGCAGGATCTACACCTTCACGGTCGTGGCGTTCCTGCTGTACCTCTTCCTGGAGTTCATGGTTGATGATGCTCCATTCGGTGGGCCGTTCTTCGGCGATAACTTCGCGAAGACGCTCGACGGGTCCTGGATCCGCTGGATCTGCCTGATCGCCATCCCGGTGCTGGGCTTCTGGCAGGCCTCGCAGATCGGTGATCGCGAGATCGATATCACCCCACACTCCATTGATAGCACTCCTGGCCAGGTCGATGATCCAGCTTTCTGGAAGGCGCTCACCGGCAACACCTGGCTGGCCGTGTTGTGGCTGCCCCTCCGCTTCGTGCTCGCCATTCACTGGCTGCAGGGTGGCTGGCACAAGATCTTTGATGCTGGTTGGGCCCAGAGTGGCACTGTGACCAAGATGGTCGACGGCGCAGCCACTGAAGTCCACATGGCTCGCGGCGATTCCCTGAAGGGCTTCCTGATGGGTGCCTACACGCCAAATCCGGATACCGGTGCTACCAAGGCCGTCTTCGGTTGGTACGCAGATTTCCTCCAGTTCATTGTCGATCATGGATGGACAACCTGGTTCGGTCCGCTCATCGCCTTTGGTGAAACGCTGGTTGGTCTCGGCCTTCTCTTCGGCGCTCTGCTCGGTATCGCAGCCTTCTTCGGCACCGTCATGAACATGAACTTCATGCTCGCCGGTACCGTCAGCTCCAATCCCTGGATGTTCGCTCTGACTGTCTTCATCATCATCGGCTGGAAGGTCGCTGGTTGGTTGGGCATGGATCGCTGGCTGCTGCCGGCCCTCGGCACCCCGTGGACAAGCGACGAAGGCGCAGGTAAGGCAAGCCCCAAAAACTCGTAGCACTATCTCACAACTGAGAAATGAGAAACCCGGTCGATGCTGACCGGGTTTCTTGTTGCTCCTGATCGGATAGAGAGGGGCCTAATGCTGTTCCCGCCACTGCAACCAGGCAACGAGATCGGATCGACGAATGCTGATCACATCGCCGTTGATAATCTCCGCCTTCAAATCACCACCAAACGCCGCTTTCAGGAGATGACTCGCGTGCATATTCAGCACTTCAGCGGCTTCCTCCGGTGTGTATTCCTCACGATGTAGCAGTTCCCATCTGTGTCCAACAGGTGGCTCGTCAATGCGCATATCGTCGCTCATATCGACCTCCTTTGTTGTATACATTATGGCACGGAACGCGGTATTCCGATACCGTTTGTGACCATTCCTGCACCAACCACGTATCAAAACAGAACCTGATAATCTCCGCCGAAACACCTTTATACAGACCATAGTCCGTAGAGAATATGGCCTACGAGCCCCAGACTCTTCCAATCCGCATTCCTCTATCCCCTTCTTCTCGGCTGCCAACCATTGCGCTCTGTGAAATGCTGCACAATACTGTGCTCACGTATCGCAAGAGACTTCCGTCAGGAAAGGACACCGGTTTGCCAACACTGGATATTCGCGAGTACATGCAGTCGCTACCCGAAATGGATCGCTTCCTGACCGTCGATGAGCTGAATGCCGACTTCGAGGCGATCGCCGCCGAGTTCCCCGAGATGGCGACGCTCGAGCGCGTGGGCACTTCCACGCTGGGCGAACCGATCAGCATGCTCACCATCGGCAATGGCAGCAAACAGGCCCTGCTCTTTGCTTGCCCGCATCCCAATGAGCCAATCGGCGCAATGCTGGTGCATCATTTCGCACGAATGCTGACTCAGGACGAAACACTACGTGATGGTCTCGGTTACACCTGGAACCTTATCTCCTGTGTTGATCCGGATGGTACACGCCTGAACGAGAACTGGTTCGCAGGGCCATTCACCGTCACCAACTACGCTCGCAACTTCTATCGCCCGGCGGGTCATCAGCAGGTGGAGTGGACTTTCCCCAGCTTCTACAAGCAGAACTATTTCGACCGCTCTATCTCCGAGACGGAGATGCTGATGCGAGTAATCGACCGCCTGCAGCCGACCTT
The DNA here is from genome assembly GCA_020432165.1 of Thermomicrobiales bacterium. Classification (GTDB taxonomy): domain Bacteria; phylum Chloroflexota; class Chloroflexia; order Thermomicrobiales; family UBA6265; genus UBA6265. The sequence goes on along the minus strand of JAGQGU010000047.1, from coordinate 18,965 downwards.
GATGGGATCGTTGCACAATGCCGGCTTCGGCGGCGTCTACTACTACATCTCTCACGATCGACCAGAACTCTATGACACGCTCCACACCATGCCAGGGTGGGAAGAGCTTCCGCTGCGCCTGGGCGAAGGCGAAGCGAGTTACGCGGTCGAGTTTGCACCCGCTATCTACAAACTCCTGAGTTCTCGCGATGCCTACGATCACATGGAAACAAATGGCGCAGATATGTCCACCTTCAGTCATGGTGGCTCCAGCTTCGAGTACGCGGAGAAATACGACACGTTCACCTTCGTAACCGAAATGGCGTACTTCGACGATCCGCGCGTGAATGACACCACTGTGACCGAGACGACCCGACGCGAAGCGATCCTGAAAGATCTCGATAACTCCGAGGCCGATTACGGCGTGGTGACACGCACTCTGGACGCCGTGAAGGACGATCTGAAGACGGATTCACTCTTCCAGGATGCAATCTCATCGTTCGCGCATATGCACGCAGAGAGCCTGAGTGCGGAGCGCACCTGGGCCGAATCCGATCCCTCCACCGAACGCATGGCAACAGTAGCCGAGCTCTTCTCGAGTAATCAGGAGGGTCGCTTCTATCGTCTTCTGGTACTCGGCATGCTCTTGCGTATGCTGGAGGGAGAGATCAATGTAGGTAACGGCACACCCAAGATTCGTAACGGGTACAAGGAGGCATTGGCCGCGTTCACGGAATCCTCCTCTCAACTGGAATCGGAACTGAATTACCGGGCCGTGCCGATTCGTAAACTTGTGGCCGTGCAGCTTGGTTCGGTGCTCGCATCGGCCCAGCTTCTTGCGGATTCGTCTCACTAATCCCAGACGCTCTTTTTGACGAAAGGAGGCAAACATTCGAGTCGTTCGTTAAAACATAGCTCGATAGTTCATTATGAAAGGACCTCACATCATGACCAGACCACTTCGCTTGCCATTGAGCCGTCGCGCAATGGTGAAGTCCTCCGCGGCAATCGCTGCCGTGGCCAGCATGAATCTTCCGCGCGTGATGATGGCACAGACGCCAGAAACCACCGGCGAGATTCCTCCCAAGACACTGAGTGGCACCGCCATTACCGTCATCTCGGGTGAACCGCAGTCGTTCCAGCCAGATTTTCAGGGTGACGATTATCTCTGGCCAGTTGCCTGCAATGTCTACAACTCATTGTGGTCACTGGATAACACCTATAACGTTATCCCGGAGCTCGCGACCGGATATGAGATCTCGGAAGATGGTCTCAGCATCACTGTGCCGCTGAACCCGCTGGCGACCTGGCACGATGGCGAGCCAGTCACCTCGGCCGATGTGAAGTACACGCTGGAGATGATTGTCAGCACGCCGTCGTCCACCGCGTCCAGCCTGATTGCACCGATCGCTTCAGTGGACACGCCGGATGAGCACACGGCTGTGCTGAACCTCTCCCAGCCCTCCGCTTCGGTCATTGGTTTTCTCAGCTGGTATGGCGTTTTCATTCTACCGGCGCATATCTATGAAGGTTCCGACTGGTCCACGAATGAGGCGAATCAGAGCCCGGTAGGATCTGGTCCGTTCAAATTCGTTTCCTATGATGCTGGTTCCTCCGTCGAACTGGAAGGCAATACCGCCTTCTTCAGCGAAGGACCTTTCCTGGAGAAGCTCATCTACCAGATCATCCCGGACCCGAACACTCAGGCGCAGGCGCTGCAGAATGGCGAAGTCGACTTCGTTGATGGCATCCCGAACACCATGGTGCCGACCTTCGATAGCGATGCCAACTTCCGCGTCTCGGGCAAGACCTATCCGAGCCCGCTCTACATTGGTTTCAACTTCAACTCCGCACCTCTCGATAACGTGGATGTTCGTCGCGCCATCGGTATGGCGATCGATCGCGATCAGATTCTTGCCACCGCTCTCGGCGGGTACGGCATGATCGAGAATCGCTTCTATCCCAGCGTGATCGAATGGGCCAGCAATCCGGACTCCACCGCTCCTGCATTTGATGTGGATGGTGCCAATGCGCTGCTGGACGAAGCAGGCTTCCCGATGGATGGCGATAGCCGCCTCTCCTTCCGCCTGCATCTCTTCACCGGCTGGCAGGAAGCCACCGATACCGCCACCGTGCTGAAGGAACAGCTGGCCGCGATCGGTATCAGCATTGAGCTGGTTCTGCTCGAGTATGCAGCATGGGACGAAGCAGTGACCGCGGGCGATTTCGATATCTCCCTGCAGGGCGGCTTCCAGGGACCGGATCCTGCCAACCTCAATCTTCGCTGGGGCACCGAGGGTTCTCTCAACCGTTGGGGATACTCGAATCCCGAGTTCGATGCCCTGCTCGCCCAGGGCGATGCCGGTCTCTCCCAGGAAGAGCGCCAGCCGATCTACTTCGCAGCTCAGGCGATTCTGGCTGAAGATCTCCCGGCGATCCCGATCGCGCTGCAGACCTACTTCGCTGCATTCACCAGCCGCCTGCGCGGTGTCTGGCTGGATCCGGACGATGAGGCCAGCAGCCAGGTCGGTTTGAACCGATTCACGTTGACAAGATTCGAGGACTAAACGTTGGGTCGATACATCTCCAGGCAACTGGCATCGATCATCCCGACGATCCTCCTCTCGATTGTCATCAACTTCATGCTTCTGCATGCCGCGCCGGGTGATCCGGCGCGGGTGCTGGCAGGAAAAGACAATCCATCGGAGGAGCAGATTGCAGCGATCCGGGCCGAACTCGGTCTGGATCGCTCATTGCCGGTGCAATTCTTCAGTTACGTACGAGAACTCCTGCAAGGCAATATGGGACAGTCGCTCAGCTTCAAGCAGCCGGTCTTCGATCTGATCATGAGTCGAATGCCAGCAACGCTGCTGCTCACCGTCACCAGCGCCATCCTGGCGTTGGCTATCGGTACGCTGCTCGGCGTCGCCGCAGCCCAGCGAGCAGGAACGGTGAAAGATGCCGCACTCTCCTTTGGGAATTACGCGCTCTTCGCCATGCCCGGCTTTTGGCTCGGTCTCATTCTCATGGTCATCTTTTCATCCAAACTCGGCTGGCTGCCCACTGCTGGCATGCGCACCGTACGCGCGGACTATACCGGTTGGCGTGATGTGCTGGATGTGATGCAACACATGATCTTACCTGTGGCGACACTGACACTGGTGCAGGTTCCGATCTATTTCCGCATCACGCGTGCCAGCGTTATACAGGAACGACAGCAGGACTATATGACCACCTTCCGCGCCACCGGCATGCCTCCAACGCACACCTTCCGCCGGTATGCGCTCAGAAACGCACTTCTCCCGACCATCACCGTTTTTGGTCTTGGATTCGGCTTTGTCTTTACCGGTGCCGCACTGGTCGAAATCGTTTTTGCCTGGCCCGGTATTGGTCGACTAACACTGGATGCGGTCTTCCGCCGCGATTATCCCCTGTTGCTCGGCGTGTATCTCATCCTGGCAATCGCAGTTTCTATCGCGGTGATGCTGACCGATATCGTGTATGCGCTGCTTGATCCGCGCATCAGGTTGCGATAGCCATGGCACAGACACTTACTTCCACTCCGGTTGCGGAGATTGCACCACGAAGAAATGGGCGCTGGCGTGCGCAATGGTCCCTCTTTGTTGAGAGCCGGATGGGGCCGATCGGTCTCGCTATTCTCATCATTGTCGCTCTGGTTGCTATCTGCGCACCGCTTATTGCACCGGATGGACCGTTCAAGCTCGGGGCAACGCGCCTGTTAGCTCCTGGTAAAGAAGGACATATTCTCGGTACCGATCACCTCGGCCGCGATATGCTCGCTCAGATCGTTTATGGCGCACGGGTTTCGCTCGTTATCGGTATCGTAGCTGCGACGATCTCGCTGATTGTCGGTATGGTGGTTGGCAGCATCGCGGGTTATTACGGTGGCATCGTCGATATGGTGCTCAGTCGTATCACCGACATGTTCCTGATCATCCCCGCCTTCTTTCTGATCATTATCATCGTCGCCACGCTCGGTTCAGGCATTATCTATGTGATGGTGGTGATTGGTCTCACGGCCTGGCCAGCCAGCGCGCGCCTGATGCGTGCACAGGCAATGAGTCTGCGCGAACGCACCTTCATCCATGCATTGCGAGCGCTCGGCGAATCAAATCGCAAGATTCTCTTCCGCCATATCATCCCAAACGGGATTCAACCACTCATCGCCAATGCATCGCTCGATATCGCATCGGCCATCCTGATCGAATCAGGACTCTCTTTCATTGGTCTCGGCGATCCAAACAAGGCCACCTGGGGACGTATGATCTACGATGGTCGCACGACTATCACCACGGCCTGGTGGGTTTCGGTCTTCCCCGGTATCGCCATCATCATCACCGTGCTCGGTTTCTACCTGGTCGGCGATGGTATCTCCTACGTGCTCAATCCGCGCAACAGAAAGGTACGCACATGAGCGAATCACTGCTGGAATTGCGCAATGTTTCCATTCGCTACCGCACCGGCCGCGGCCATGTCTCCGCCGTGGAAGATGTGAGCCTGCAAGTGCCAACTGGTGCCAGTATCGGCCTGGTCGGTGAAAGCGGCTCGGGTAAGTCCACACTCGCGCTGGCGCTGATGAGGCTACTGCCACAGAACGCCGAAGTCACCGGTGAGATGATCTTTGCCGGCGAGAACCTTGTAACGAAAACAGAATCGCAACTCAGTAAGGGTTGGCGTTGGCGCAAACTCGCAATGGTCTTCCAGAAATCGCTCGCAGCGATGAGCCCCGTGCATCGTATTGGCCAGCAGATGGAGGATGTGCTCACCATTCACGAGCCTCATCTGACCAAACCGGAGCGCGAGCAACGACTGCACGACGTGTTGACATCGGTGCGCCTGCCGAACCGCGTGCTGCGCGCTTATCCGTTTGAGCTCAGCGGCGGCATGATGCAGCGATCGATGATCGCCTTGGGTCTACTCTGCAATCCGCCCTTCCTCATCTTCGATGAGGCGACGACCGCGCTGGACGTGATCACGCAGACGCAGATCCTCAAAGAGATTGAACGGCTCAAGGCCGAATACAATCTCACCACCATCGTCATTTCTCACGATGTCGGCGTGATCAACGCTGTCACCGATACCGTCGCCGTCCTTTACGCAGGGCAGCTCATGGAAGTGGCACCGCGAGAGACGTTCTTCAGCAATCCACAGCATCCCTATTCCCAGGCACTCATCTCCTCGGTACCACGACTCCGTGGAGAGAAGACGAGACTGGCGGGGATACCCGGGTCTCTTCCTGATCTCACCAATCCCCCACAGGGATGTCGATTTGCTCCACGTTGTCCGCATGCCACGGAAGGTTGCCTGGCGGTGACACCACCATTGGTTGAAGTTGCCCCTGGTCACCTGGTGCGCTGTACCGATATCCCGTTGCGAGAGGTGGTGGCATGAGCGAAGCACCCCTCATCGTCGCGGACGAACTTCAATGTCTCTTCACTGTCCGCCGCGGACCAGTCGAGTTTATCCGCGGCAAGGCGAGCAGGATCCACGCGGTTGATACCGTCAGCTTCACACTGGAGCGCGCGGAGATTCTGGCGCTGGTGGGCGAAAGCGGCTGTGGCAAATCAACCGTCGGCCGTATGCTGGTGAAGATGGAAGAGCCGACCGCTGGCGCCCTCACCTTCGCCGGGGAGACCGTGAATGCGCTCTCCGGTGCGCGCCTGAAGGAATTTCGCCGTCGCGCTCAGATGATTTTCCAGAATCCCTTCGAGGCATTCGATCCCCGACTCACCATCGGCACATCGCTACAGCAGGCGATGCAGATCCACAACATTGGCAAGGATCAGCATGATCGGCTGCAACGGATTGTGACGGTGATGGAGCGATCCGGACTCACACCTGCTGAGGATTTTCTCAGCCGCTATCCCCACGAGCTTTCCGGTGGTCAGAGTCAGCGCATCGCCACGGTGCGAGTGATGTTGCTCTCACCGGAATTTGTTGTCGCGGATGAGCCGGTTTCGATGCTGGATGTCTCGGTACGCGCCGATATCCTCAATCAGCTCCTCGATCTCCGTGATGAGCTCGATATGGGCATCGTCTTTATCACACACGATCTCGCCGTAGCGCGCTATATCGCCGATCGGATCGCGGTCATGTATCTCGGCATGTTCGTCGAGGTTGGTCCGGCCGAGGAGATCCTGGCCAATCCACGGCACCCCTACTCGCAGGCGCTGCTGAGCAACACGCTACCGGCGGGTGACGAAGATCGCATTACCGAGCCGATGCCGATTGGTGGCGAGGTACCGACACCGGTTGATATCCAGCCTGGCTGCCGTTTCGCGAATCGTTGCCCCTTCGCTTTCGATCGCTGCTTCAAGGAGACACCTATTCTCCAGGCGCACGGTGGCAAAACCGAAGTGGCCTGCCACCTTCTGGGATAGATCTATTTCCACACTTGCAAAACCTCCTCAAATGCGGTCAGATGATGCGAATAAGGAGGGTTGACAGGTGAGTTTACGCATAGGCATCGATGTAGGCGGCACGAATACCGATGGCGTGCTGATGCAGGGACGGGACGTGATCGCGTGGGCCAAGCACGGCACCACCCGCGAGGTGAGTCTCGGTATTCAGGCGGTTCTCCGCGATTTATTAGGCGATAGCGTTTCACCGAGTGACGTCGATGCCGTGATGATCGGCACCACGCACTTCACCAACGCCGTGGTACAGCGCCGCGATCTGGTATCAACCGGTGTCGTGCGCATATGCCTGCCCGCCGGTGAGGCGATTCCTCCGCTCTACGACTGGCCAGCTGATATGCAGGCATGCGTCGGGAATCACCGCTTCATGGTCCACGGCGGTCACGAGTTCGACGGACGCGAAATCGCCCCGCTGGACGAGCGCGAGCTTGGCGAGATAGCGGATTACCTCGAAGCAAACGATATCCAGAGTCTGGCGATCACCAGCGTCTTCGCACCCGTCACACCTGAACATGAAGAACGCGCGGCTGATTACTTCCACAAACGCCTGCCGCAACTCGATATCACCGAGTCGCATCAGATCGGTCGTATCAGCCTGCTCGAACGCGAGAATGCGACGGCGCTGAATGCCAGCCTCGCACCGCTGGCGAAACGAACCATTTCCGGCTTCAAACATGCCCTGGAAACGCTGAATATCTCCGCCAATCTCTATATCACCCAGAACGATGGCACCTTGATGAGCGCAGACTATGCCGAGCGCTATCCGGTGCTGACCTTTAGTAGCGGCCCCACCAACTCCATGCGCGGTGCCGCTGCCCTCACCGGACTCAAGGATGGCATTGTCATCGATATCGGCGGCACGACCACCGATATCGGTATGCTCGTCAACGGCTTTCCCCGTGAGGCTTCCTTCGTCATCGATATCGGTGGGGTACGCACCAACTTCCGCATGCCGGATCTGGTTAGCATCGGGCTTGGCGGCGGCAGCATTGTCCGCGATAGCGATCAGCGTATCGGACCAGATAGCGTTGGCTATGAGATCCGCGAGAAAGCACTCGTCTTTGGCGGCGAGACACTCACCGCGACCGATATCGCTGTGGCTGGCGGCTGGGCAGATGTAGGTGATCGGACACTCACCTCCGGCATTGATGCCGAGACACTGCAGCACGGACAGCAGACGATCAACGACATCATCACGCATGGTATCGATACGATCCGCACCAGCGCGGATGCCGTGCCGGTGATTCTGGTGGGTGGTGGCAGTATCCTCGTCCACGGCGATCTGGAAGGTGCCGCCAATGTCCATCGCCCGGAGCACTACCTGGTGGCGAATGCCATCGGGGCCGCAATCGCGCAGGTGAGTGGTGAGGTCGATCACGTCTTCTCGCTGGAGGGTATCACCCGGCAGGAGGCGCTGCTCGCCGCCGAGAACGAGGCACGCGCTAAAACGATCCAGGCTGGTGCCAATCCAGAGACGATCGAGGTCGTGGAGATAGAGGAGATTCCCCTGCCCTACCTGCCCTCCAGCGCCATCCGCATCCGCGTCAAGACCGTCGGCGATCTGCACTAGAACCAAATCGGGATACCTGGACTGGTAGCAGGGGAGACAAGCTCCCTTTGGGGCAGACGAGCTGCCCCTCTACTAGACACTACACGGCGTATCTCCTGTAAACACCAAGGACGAATCGTATGTGGACAATTGACTACGAGGACTTGGAGAATATCGCGGTTGGTGCAGGCATCCTCGGCACCGGTGGGGGTGGCAATCCCTATCTCGGCAAGCTGATGACCCGACGCTACCTCGATGAAGGTGTGCGTATACAGGTGGTTACTGCCGACAGCGTGCCCGATGATGCCACCTGCGCCTCCGTTGGCGGTATGGGCGCACCGACCGTCAGCATCGAGAAGATTCAGCGCGGTGACGAACCACTCGTCGCGCTCCGGGCGCTGGAGCAGTACACCGGCAAACGCGTGGATTACCTGGTGCCGTGGGAAATCGGTGGCACGAACAGCATGCGCCCGCTGGTACAGGCGGCGAAGAGCGGCCTGCCGGTCGTCGATGCCGATGCCATGGGTCGTGCATTCCCCGAGCTACAGATGTGTACCTATTCCATCTATGGTGTGCCGGGAACACCCGCGGCGATCAGCGATGTCCGCGGCGATATCGCCCTCTTCCCCATCGCCAGTTCAGACAAACTGCTGGAACGCTATGCCCGCGCGGTCACAATTGAGATGGGTGGTCACGCTGGTATCGCCAGCCCGATCATGAGCGGTGCCGATATGAAGCGCACCGTCATCCCCGGTACCATGACCTTCGCCCGCGATCTGGGTGCGGCCGTGCGCGCAGCACGGGAGCAACTCACCGATCCGGTGCAGGCGGTGCTGGATGTCTGCGATGGGCAGACGCTCTTTGCCGGCAAGATCACATCCGTCGAGCGCCGCATGGCCAAGGGATTCTCCCGCGGCGAAGTTGTGATCGAAGGATTGGGCGATGACCGCGGCGAGACAATGAGTATAGACTTCCAGAACGAGAATCTGATCGCGCGGCGTGGCGATGCGGTGATCGCCACCGTGCCCGATCTCATCTGCATCGTCGATAGCACCACCGCCGAACCCGTCACCACCGATGTGCTGCGTTATGGGCTACGCGTAACTGTGGTCGGTATCCCCGCCCCCCGCCTGCTCAAAAGCACGGCAGCGCTGGACGTTGTTGGCCCAGGCGCATTCGGATACGATGTCGCCTTCCAACCACTGGCGGGTGTGTATGGGAGCGAACGCTAGCGTCGTACCCATTTACTGAAGATCCAGGCCAGGCGTGAGCGTGTGGCAGGCTGGAATGCGGTCACATCCTCGCCCGCGAGGATGCGAAGCGGTTGATCGATGAGAAGCGTATCCAACGCGTCCGCACCGATATTCTGCGTGAGCCATTCCATCCCGCGGGCAGCGGCCTTGAGTCGACTCCCGGGGCCGTGCGCATCGGTCGCAACCGTATGTACCAAACCGGACTTGAGCAGATCAATAGCCAGCGACTGCGCCGCCTTACCGAAGGTGCCGACGAAGCTACCGAGCGTTACCTGCAATAAAACCCCTCTCCCAACCAGATCTGGCGCGAGGGAACGTTGGTCGCTACTCCAGCCATAACGCTCCGGATGCGCCAGAATCGGTGTGTAGCCAAGCATCTGCAGCTGAAAGAGGGCATCCTCGGCGTAAAATGGCCAGACACCCGAGGCAAAGTCGACCAGAAGGTAGCGGGAATCGCCGAGCGTGTAATTGCCGAGGAGATCGGCAACGGTGTTCACATCCGGGCTGAGGCGCAACTCTCCGGCCCGGATGATCTTGATGTCGGTTTCGATACCCTCAAGGACCTCGGCCAAGACGGTATCGGCGGTGTCGCCCTGGGTATCGATATCGTCCACCGTGACATGCGGCGTGGCGAAGACCGTGCCGAAGCCGAGATCGGCATAGGTCGCCAGCATCGTATGGCTCTCGTCCAACGATCTGGAACCATCGTCGATACCGGGGAGAATGTGGGAATGGAGATCTATATACACAGGCGAAGTATGTCCAGCGTCAATTACACGGCCGCGGCAATCACGGCAACTCACGCCGTAACTCTACCCTATCGGCCGAGCTTCCCCAATGTGATCATTCCTCCCCATCGCTCTGGGGAGGAATGATGATTCTCAACTTCCGGGAGTGGCGACGGGAGTAGCTACCTCTCCGTTCAACGCTTCCAGAATCAGTCGTAGACGATTCATCTCGGACTGATAGGTGACGGGATCGCCGTCGCTCAACGCCTTGTCGGCGCGCTCGAGCGTGGAGAGTGACTCGGCGATCAACTCATCCCGTGTCATCCCCTGCAGATCTTCCGGCAACGCACTTGTGTCCACAGGCGTCTGATCATCGGTACCAGCTTCCGTCTGCGAGACCACTTCGTTCGGATCTTCAACCACATCACCAACGGTATCCGCTTGCGGATCTTCAAGCGCGGCGATCGCCTCCTCCAGTGTTGGACGCATCACAACCTGGTTGTTGGCCACCACAATCACACGGGCGAGCGTCGGAGCACTGGCGCTGGTTCCGGTAGCCTGCAGGTAGAGTGGTTGCACATACAGCATGGCATCGCCGACCGGGATCACGAGCATATTGCCACGAATGACCTTGCTACCTCCCTGACTCCACAGCGTGATTTGGCTGCTGATATCGGGATCCTGATCGATCATCGCCTCGACCTGGCGCGGACCATACACCGTCACCTGCCGCGGATAGCGATAGAGGCGCAGCTCCGTGTTCCCCTGCTCATCCGAACGCCCTGCCATCCAGGCTGTCATATTCTCATTGGATGTACTGCCGCCAGGAGTGAATGGAATCGTGAGCCAGAAATCTCCCTCAGTGTCACCAGGAAGCACCTGGCTGACAAAATAGGGATCCATCTGGCGATTCTCTTCGTCGCTGGCTTCCTTGGCGATACTCCAGCGATCATCACCGTCGTACCAGGTGCGTGCACTATCCATGTGATAATCCGCCATCACCTCGGCCTGGACGGTATAAAGCTCTTCCGGATAGCGGAAGTGTGCTGTCAACTCGGGAGAAGCTTCACTGATCGGTGTGAAGAGATCGCTATAGATGGAGCCCCATGCATCAGCAATCGGATCCTCAACGCCCGTACGATAGAAGGTGGTTTCACCATTGTAAGCATCCACCACAACCTTCACCGAGTTCCGCAGATAGTTACGGCCATCGTATTCGGTCGCATGTGGATACATATCCGTCTCGGTATAGGCATCAATCACCCAATACATGCGGCCATCGGCGATAACCAGATAGGGATCGTCATCGTATTCAAGGAAGGGAGCGATGCGCTCGGCCCGCTCGACCACGTTGCGCGACTCGACAATACGAGAATCGGATGTCAGTTGATTGGTGAAGAAGATATTGCGATCACCGAGCGAGACCGCTGCCATCGCTCGCGTGAACGGATTGCTCAGGCTCACCGAACCATAAACATCACCCTCGAAGCCACTGCTGCTTGTGCCGGAATCGTCAAGCCCGGCAATCTCAGACTGGTCAGAAAAGAGAATGATCCACTGGAGGTCAGACTCGCCAAAGTAGATCTCCGGATTCTCCACCACCAAACCATCGGGACCAGTGATCGGCACGCCACTCACAATCTGCACCGGCCAGCCATCAGAACCGACGCTGCTTACCGAACTCATGACATAGCCATAGCCATGGGTGTAAACGAGGTGCTCATTGGTCCATGTCCGTCGACCAGAAGCCAGGCCGTTCAGGTTTAGCTCCCGGGCTCCCACTATGACCTGCACGGTGTTGCCATTGATATCGTAGCGATCAACGTCAATGTCGACGAACTGATAGAAGGTGACGAAGCTCTGAATTTGTTGGTAGATCGGTCCCACCACGCGATAGTCCCAAATGCGAACATTGGCGAGATTACCGCCAGCACTCGTATCCAGTTCGCTCGGAATCACCTGCTCCTGGCCAGTGACATCAACCGTCTGGACATTGTTGATGCCGAAAGCCTGGCGGGTCATATCGATATTCTGGGATATGTAGCCTTGCTCGCGATTGAACTCGTTCGGCTCAACAATGAACCGCTGCACGGCCATTGGCAGCAGCGGCGTCAGCACAAAGCTCGCCACCGCCCAGACGCTGATGATACCGATAAGCATCTTGGGTTTTCGTAGAACATAGCCCGTTAGCAAGGCAACCGCCGCTACTACACTCACCGCCACCATGATGTAGTGAATAGGCCGTACGATATTGCTATCCGTAAATCCGGGTCCATCGACAACGCCGCGACTGCTATACACAAGCTCGTAGTTACTAAGCAGGTATCCGAGTGCGAAAACCAGCAGGAGCGCGCTCAACAGTCCCATGATGTGGCGCAGCGCGGCCATCGGCATACCACCGAGCGCGCGGAAGCGCACACCCATGCGCACGAGATAAACGATGAGCACCGCCGCGAGCGTGACCGCCAACAATGCAAGCAATGTGTTCTCAAGTGTACGCAAGAATGGCACCTGGAACACGTAGAACCCGACATCGCGATTGTAGGTGGGATCGCTCACCCCAAACTCGCGGCCATTGAAGAAGAGCAACACCTCTTCCCAGCGATTGGAGAAGTACCTGCCGGCGATGAATGCGACGACGGCAGTCCCGATGAGGCCCAGCCACTTCAGTGCAGCATTGCTGAACCGACCGGCACGCCCATCTTCACCCACATCAAACTTCTTCGAGTTGCGAATGGCGAGCCGCACATTCGTCAAGAAAAGGATGGCGGCCACCAGCGCGGCGACAAAGAAGGTGCCGCCTTGTGCCAGGTAGCTCGTCACCAAAACGGAGCGATAGCCGATACTTCCGAACCAGAGCCAGTTCATCCAGAATGGTGCACTGAAGAACGCCAGAACAGCGATCAGACCCAATACCAGAGTAATGATGAGGCTCCGTCTGGTACTGGCGGAAATACCGAAGCGCTTCTTCTTTGGTTGCGGTTCGTTGGAGGCACTCTGCGGCGCTGCCGGTTGCACAGGCTTACGTCGAAATCGATTCATCTGCTCTATCTCACTCCCAGGGGGTGCCACGATACAAGGAATCACCCGGTATTCGTGGTACGATCGAGGATATTCTACTGTATTGCGGCTCGCGCTCCGCACTCCCCGCAAGGTCTTTCATGCAAGCAGATTCCCAGATGTCCTTTTCTATCGATCACGGAATCACCGTGCAAAGCTTTGGCAGCTCCAGTAGTGGGAATGCTTTTCTGGTCACAAGTGGCGCGCAAGTGGTGATGGTTGATTGTGGTATTGGCATCCGCACCATCCAGCGGGGACTCAAGGAGCGCGGATTATCGCTCAATGATGTCCAAGCACTCTGTATCACGCACGAGCATAGCGATCACATCTGTACATTACCGAAGGTGTTGCGTGAGGATCTCTGCGTGGTTGCCACCCAGGGCACAGCCAGTCGCAGTATCGGTCGCCATCCAAATCGGATGATCGTGAAGGCGTTCACTCCCGTAACGCTCGGAGAGATCACTATTTGGCCACTGAAGGTAAGCCACGATGCCGCTGAACCGACGGGGTTTATGTTCGAGTTCAAGGATGGATCGCGCGCGACGATTCTCACCGACCTTGGGGTCTATACAGACGATCTCACACCCTATCTGCAGGCAAGTGACTTCATTATCCTGGAGGCGAACTACGACGAGCACATGCTGCGCACAGGCCCCTACCCTCGCTATTTGCAGGAACGGGTACGATCCAATCGCGGCCACCTCGCCAACACCGCCTGTGGTGAGGCCCTCACCAAAGTTCTCTCCGGCGACAATCGGGAGCCCGTGATTCGACTGGCTCACCTGAGCGAGCACAACAATGTCAACTGGTTGGCCGAGCAGACAGTTAATGAGGCGCTGACACGCATCGATCTTGAGCTGGATGTACGAGCTCTACCCCGCAAAGAGATCTTTGATACCTGGGAGTCACATCGCTCGGTCAACGAGGGCGGGTTCTTGCCTGCATCCTCACCAATCCGGAATGGACAGCTCGCCCTCGAGATGTGATCAGCCGCCAGCAGTAATGATGCCGCGAATGGCGAGTCCGAATATCCACAAGGCAACCAGACTGTAGACCATCAGTGCCTGCCGCGGATGGCGTGAGCGCATGTAGCTCCATGCAAACGGCAGGGAAATGATGGCAGAGATACCATAAAGGTAGTGCGTGGAGAGTACGCGGTACCCACCAGCCAGAATAACAATACCCAGCAGCACCTGGACACAGACCAGGATCTGACCAATAACAAAGGCGCCACCGATATTGCCGCCTAGCTCACCGCCGCGAACATACTCGATAATGCCCCACACACCAATCACGAAGAAGTAGTACATAACAGTTTGAGCCAGGGTGCCGTGCAGCTCCGCAATGATACTCATAGGTGCTCCGCCTCCAGCGAGCGAACGAAACTCAACGGTAGGATTATAGCCTCGCTTAAGAGAACCACTCCGGCCCGAAGACCGGAGTGGTTCTTTCTTACTACGTAACGCAGAGCCCGCCGTTACGTCCGCTTGGTAATCGTGGTGCGCACGGCGCCCGCGACCAGAATCGCACCCGCCAGTGTGGCGAGCAGGATTCCGTTCGACGAAGTGCCCTGACCGCTACCAGTCTTCGGCAGTTCCGTCACAACCGGCGGTGTCTCGCAGGTGATACCAGCGAAGGTGATCTCGTAGGTGGCTGTCGTCGGATCGACCTTGGTCCATCCTGCCGGCAGTTCGCCCCACTCGTAGCCATCGCCAATTGTTGCGGTGATGGTCATCTTGCCACCAGCCTTGGCTTCGCCACTCGTGGTGTAGGTCACGCCTGGTGTGGTCGGAACCACAACGCTCGGATCAACAACCTTGCCTTCTTCACAGACAGCTGGTGTCACTTCGGGCATTCCCGGAACAACCGGGGTGCACTTGATGTCCTCAAGGATGATGGTGGCAGTTGCCGTCGCATCATCAACCTTGGTCCAGCCTTCCGGAATCATGTCCCACTTGTAGCCATCCTGAATGGTGGCAACGATGGTGACAGTGGCACCGCTCTTGATCTGGCCCTGAATCTCGTAGGTAACGCCTTCGGTCTCATCCAGCGTGATGCTCGGATCGACCAGTCCGCCACCGGTGCAGACAGCCTGAACGACTGTTGGCAGAACCGGCTGGGTTGGCGCGCACTCGACATCATTGAGGTTGATGGTCTTGGTGGCTTCCGCCGGGTTGCCCTCAGTCACGGTCCAGCCTTCGGGCCAGGCCGCATCCTCGGTATCCCACGCATAGCCATCAGCCAGCGTGGCGACGATCGTCACACTACCGCCATTCTCAACGGTGCCAACAATCTCATAGCTCACGCGATCGGTATCAGTCGTGGTCACGGTCGGCTCGACGATTGCACCACCGGTGCAGACCGCCTGATTCACAACCGGGTTCACCGGGATTACCGGAGCGCACGGAGCTTCAACATAGGTACCGGCGAAGCTAGCCTTGGAAGGATCATTCTCATCGATGGTCCAACCTTCTGGCATGCCCTCGTCATCCCATGCGTAGCCATCGGCAACCTGAGCATCAGCAGTGATAACACCACCACCAACGGAGATGTTGCTGTAGGTCACGCCATCCTTATCAGCGAATGTCGCCGAGGCTGGCGTGTACTCGCCACCGGTGCAGACATTGCCGGTCAGGTCAGGCAGTGCTGGCGTGGTCGGGGTGCAGAGATTGGCTTCGACTTCCTGATAGTACGTGGCTACGGTATCAGAGACCTTGGTCCAACCAGGCTCCAACGTACCCCAGCTGACGCCAAAGCTATCAAGAGTGGCGGTAGCGGTAATGATGAACATGCCATCGACCGGACCAGTAGCCTGGCCATCGACGTAGGTGATGCCTGCAATCTCGGCAAAACCGACATTCAGAGCCATGAAGGTACCGTCAACACAGACGTTGCCACTGATTGATGGTGCAAGCAGCGTTACCGGAACACATGGCTCCTCACCGATCTCGGCCTGATAGGTCGCTTCGGAATCGGAGGTCTGAGTCCAGCCAGAACCATCCTCGAAGGTACCCCAGCTCTTGCCATCGGCCAGGGTGGCCTTCGCCGTCACGGTGTAGACACCATTGACCGGACCACTAACCTGGATATCGCTGTACATGACGCCTTCCGGGCCATCAGCCGCTTCAGCGGAGAGGGTGGTGTAGACGCCACCGATGCAGACATTACCACTCAAGCTTGGCATAACCGGAACCACCGGAACACACGGAGCTTCGGTGTACTCACCGGAGTATGTGATCACGGCCGGATCATCGGTCGGCTCCCAACCAGTACCGGTCAGATCGCCCCAGGCGATGCCTGAGCCAGTGATCGTTGCGGTTGCGGTGAACTCGCCATCCTTGGCGCTACCTTCGTACTTGACGCCGTCGGTACCAGCACCAAAGCTGACTTCAGCCGGCACGAATGCACCATCGACACAAACTGCACCATCGATCTGCGGGGTTACCGGCTGAATCGGCGTGCACGGATTCTCATCGATTGTGGCTTCGTAGGCGGCTTCGGTGGTGGAGACGGTTGTCCATCCCTCACCCAACGTGCCCCACTTCTGACCATCGGAGAGCGTGGCGGTTGCCGTTACGGTGTACTTGCCATTGGTGGGACCGGTGATGTCAACATCACTGTAGGTGATGCCGGCAGGAGCATCGGCAGCCTCAACAGTTGCATTGGTGTAGGCACCGCCCTCGCAGACATTGCCGGACACCACGGGTGCCACCGGCACTACCGGGGTGCACTCGCCATTCTCATACTCACCAGAGTAATTGGCCTTGGTTGGGTCGTTCGGATCTACCGTCCAACCAGATGGCATGTTCTGCGTATCCCAGGCGTACCCGTCCGGCAGAGTAGCGGTTGCGCTGATCTCGCCATCCTTGGCCACGATATCTGAGTAGGTCAGAATTCCACCTTTGTCGTTGAACTCAACAACAACATCGGTTGTAACACCGTCGTCACAGACGCTGCCGGTAACATCGGGTGAGACCGGAGCAATCGGGGTGCACGGCTTGGCATCGTACTCGCCCGAGTAGGTCGCCTCAGTCGGGCTGGTGATTGTCCAGCCGTTCGGCATATTGGCGGTATCCCACTTGTACTCATTGGCGAGGGTGGCCTTGGCACTAACGTTTCCATTCTCGGCAACGATGTTCGAGTAGGTCACCCCATCTTTGGCTGCAAACGTAGCCGTGGGTGGCGTGTAAACGCCGCCGGTGCAGACATTGCCGGAGATGTCCGGGGTTGCTGCCGGAGCGGTCGGGATGCACGGAACAACAGTTACGTTGCCGTCATATCGTGCAACATTCGACTCGGCCAAATTCGGCACGTACCAGCCGGATGGCAGATCACCCCAGGACTTGTCGCTCGACTTGGTCGCTGTGATCGAGAAGTCGCCGTTGCTATCCACTTCCTGCAGCGTGGCATACGTGATGCCATCTGGGCCGGTTGCATAGACAATGGTCGGATCCGGATCAACACCATTGGCACAAACCAGACCGGTTACGCTCGGGCTGATCGGAGAGATCTCTGCCAGCGGCGGGGTGCAGAGGCCAGATGGGATCTTGTAGAAGAACCAGTAGCCACCGAAGACATTACCTTCAAAGACCCAGTTGGTTCCCGGTACCTGATTACCACCACCAGGAACACCCGGGTTTGGTGTCACCACACCCTTGGGGTTGCTGTAGTTGGCGGTATCCAGACGTGCCTTCATGTAGAATGCCGACTGGCACTGAGCAACGGTGGTCCATGATGTCCAGGAACCTTCAGGCAGGTTGTTGAACTCCTGGGTGACGTTGCGTGACCAGCCGAACTGGAGGAAGCCGGTGCTACCGCTCAGCTTGAAGCGAACCATGCCAGCATTCGCGCCAGTACCGTACTCCACATCAACCTGAGGCAGAATGGCCTCTGGCTTATCCGCCATGGGCTGGACCACGCTGGAATCAGACTCTACCGGGAGCTGATCATCAGCCTGGTTCTGCTCTTCAGCATCACCATTGTCCTGATCTTCGGTATCCGCAGGGGTACCTTCATCAGGTGTGTCTCCGGTGTTATCACCGGAATTATCTGTGCTTTCAGCGACAGGAGTTCCAACGATCTCCTGGGCAAACGCCGATGGTGACACTGATTGCACCAGCATCATCAGCGTTACCGCTATCGCCAAAAACGTCCGCAAACGTTTGGTCATTCCGCTACTCCTCCTTCACGTTATCCACGCGGGTTGTGGATGCACAAGCAGATACCGACCGCCACCGGTCGGCATTCACCCCCAAGTATTTGGGAACGGAGACCAAAATCGGAGTACTACCTAGTTCTATTTAGTACGAATAACTAGGACCAATTTATGACCTTAAGAACTAGTCCTATTGATATCAATACGAGTGAAGAATGTACAAAAGTACCGGATCGAATATTGATTTGGCTTTCCCGCACAAGCCCGCGCAAATGCGATTTGATGGGAGGGAAGAGATAAAAGAACCACCCCGGCCCGAAGACCGGAGTGGTTCTTTCTTACTACGTAACGCAGAGCCCGCCGTTACGTCCGCTTGGTAATCGTGGTGCGCACGGCGCCCGCGACCAGAATCGCACCCGCCAGCGTGGCAAGCAGGATTCCGTTCGACGAAGTGCCCTGACCGCTACCAGTCTTCGGCAGTTCCGTCACAACCGGCGGTGTCTCGCAGGTGATACCAGCGAAGGTGATCTCGTAGGTGGCTGTCGTCGGATCGACCTTCGTCCATCCTGCCGGCAGTTCGCCCCACTCGTAGCCATCGCCAATGGTTGCGGTGATGGTCATCTTGCCACCAGCCTTGGCTTCGCCACTCGTGGTGTAGGTCACACCAGGTGTGGTCGGCACTACGACGCTAGGATCGACAACCTTGCCTTCTTCACAGACAGCTGGTGTCACTTCGGGCATTCCCGGAACAACCGGGGTGCACTTGATGTCCTCAAGGGTGATGGTGGCAGTTGCCGTCGCATC
>JAGQGU010000046.1 GCA_020432165.1 Thermomicrobiales bacterium | reverse complement strand
CACGTCCCCGACGCCTGGGTCGACGACAAGAAGACCAAAATCGGCTACGAAATCCCCTTCACCCGCCACTTCTACAAATACACCCCACCCAGACCCCTCACCGAAATCGACGCCGACCTGGACAAACAGGTAGCCAAGATTATGAGGATGCTGCGGGAGGTCGAGGGTGAATAATTTGTCAGAACTCGACAGAACCACCAATAAGCGTTCCGGGCGAATGGCCGCCACCCTGCCGGGGAATCCTTCTGGTCTGAATTGCCAGCGCGGTGATTCCCAGTCATGAGGTGTCGGAGAATGCGACTGAAATGGCTTCTTACGGAAATGGATGAACGCGCCGGCGATCACTCGGTCACGCTTCCTCTTCTGTCTGTGTCAATCACGAGTGGCGTACAACGCCGTAGTGGATCCGACGGGACGCGAGCCGCGGGAGACGACCTGTCCAGGTACAAGGTTTGTTCACCTGGTGACCTTGTCATCAACCGCATGCGTGCATTCCAAGGGGCACTCGGCGTCGCCCCAGAGGCAGGTCTGGTAAGTCCCGACTATTCCGTCCTCCGGATCTCGGACTCCGTCGAACAACGCTGGCTCAACTACCTTTTGATCAGTACCTACATGGTTTCCGAGATGGCCCGTCTCGTCCGCGGTATCGGCGGCACCGAATCCGGCAACGTACGTACCCCGCGACTCAACGTCAGCGACCTGCACTCGATCCGCATCGATTTGGTGCCACGCGCCGAACAGCACGCCATCGCCGACTTCCTGGACCGGGAGACGGCCCGGATCGACACGCTCATCGAGGAACAGCAGCGACTCATCGACCTGCTGCGGGAGCGGCGGCGAGCAGTGATCGCACAACTGCTGACACCGCAGCCTGACTGGCTCCGCGCCCGGATAAAACACGTCGGAAGCACCAATCTCGGCAAGATGCTTGATGCCGGACGCACTGCCCGACCGGACGATCGGCACCGACCGTATGTCCGGGCTGCCGACGTGCTGGCGGACGGCACCGTCAACCTTGCCAACCTCAATCAGATGCCCTTTTCTGATACCGAAATGGCGCAATTCGACCTGCGCGCTCACGACATTCTTCTGATCGAGGGTGGCGCAACGGTCGGCCGACCCGGCTTCCTGTTCAATGACGCCTCAGGAATCGCATTTCAGAAGACCGTCAACAGACTTCGCGTCGGTAGTTCGATGTGCGCACGATACTGCTACTGGGTAATGCTGCGACTCTATGAGTCGAACTACTACACGAACCACTATGGCGCCGTCTCATTCGTACACCTGACGGGTGAGAAGCTGCGCGAAATCGAGCTATCGTTCCCACCACTCGTCGAGCAGCGCCGCATCGCGTCAGCTTTGGATCAGCAGACCTCGAGGATCGACGCTCTTATCGCGGAGTCTGAGCACTTTATCGAACTTGCCCGCGAACGTCGATCGGCAC
>JAGQGU010000045.1 GCA_020432165.1 Thermomicrobiales bacterium | reverse complement strand
CCAGGTGGCGTAGGTGCTGAACTTGAACCCGCGGTGGTAATCGAACTTGTCGGTCGCCTTCATGAGTCCGATATTGCCTTCCTGAATCAGATCGAGGAAGGAAAGTCCACGGCCAACATATTTCTTGGCGACACTCACCACCAGGCGAAGATTGGCCTGAATCAGGTGAACACGCGCAGCATCGCCATCAGCCTTATCTGCCTGAAGGTCGGCGATCTCTGTCGCGCTGAGCGTTTTGCCATGCTTCTGCATGCGGGCATCGGCGGCGAGACCGCGCTCCATACGGGTCGCCAGCCAGACTTCCTCGTCCATACTCAGCAGATTGGTTTCGCCGATCTCCTGCAAATACATGCGGACAGAATCGTTGGCACCAGTGGCATAGCTATCATCGGTTTGGGTGTTGCGGCCAGCGCGACCACGATTGCGGCGTTGATCGACGACGTCGATACCTTCGGCCAGAAGGGCGGAGTAATACTCCGGTGCGCTATCGGACTCGTCACTCACGTCCAGTTCGTCGGTGAATGCCGTATCCAGATAAAAGGTCTGCTCGTCTCTACTGCTCGTATCCATTGAAGCGTTTCCACCTCTTGGGGCGAGCGCACCACTCTCAGAGTCGGCATTGACGTCGGGGCGTTGCGCAAAGATGTCCGTGCTGATAGCTGTTCGAATGCGATTTTGCATGCATTCGATATATCGAGGACCGCTACGAACCTGCGAACGTACGGATGAGATTCATCGCGTCATGCAGGTTTTGTGATGATGCGGACGTCGATGTTTGTATTACCTCCCCGGCGATAATGGCATATGCCGATGTCCTTATAACCAGTGTATAGGGCGATTTGGCAGATTTCAAGCGAAAGGTATACAAAATAAAGTGTGAACAGTTTCACAAACGATATCACACTTTCGGCATATATGAACTTGAAGGGGTGATGTGTTGTGCTGCGAGTAGTAAAGCTACTCCGGAATCGTCGCCATCGCGCGGGCAACCAGTTCATCGGTCGTTGGGATGCCAGTAACCTCTCCATACACCAGATGACCGAGAAACTCGACATTGCCATTGGGACCCCGCAGGCTGGAAGCAATCAGGTTAACCACCGCAAACCCCTGCTCCTGGGCAAAGGTCAGCACATTGCGTAGCACCATCTCATGCACGGCAGGGTCGCGCACAACACCACGTTTGCCGATGTGCTCCGGCCCCGCTTCAAACTGAGGTTTGATGAGGGGGACACAGATACGACCGGGACGCAGCACTGCCTTGACGGCGGGCAGGATCAGATTCAACGAGATGAAAGAGACATCAATCACCACGATATCGATTGGTTCGGGGAGTTCGTCGACATAGCGCGCATTGGTGCGCTCCATCACGACCACGCGCTCATCCGTGCGAATACGTTCGTCAAGGATGCCGTACCCGACATCAATGGCGTAAACCTTGCTGGCGCCTCGTTGGAGCAGGCAATCGGTGAAACCACCGGTGCTGGCTCCGAAGTCAGCACCGACCATCCCCGTCACTCTAATGTCGAATGCATTGAGCGCGCCATCCATCTTCTCGCCGCCGCGGCTGACGAAGCGCGGTTTCGCCTTCAGCGTGATCTCGTCGGTGGGAGCAATGGGATGGCCGGCCCGCGTCTCTTTTTGGCCATTGACATAGACATCACCGGCCATAATCATCGCCTTGGCGCGACTCCTGGTTTCGCAGAGATTGCGATCAAGCATCGCCTGATCCAGCCGTGGATTCTTTGCCATGGCTAGCGTAATCCTCGATCAGCGAACGGAACCGTTTGGTTATGACAGATGGCGATGGCAAGGGCGTCGGCGGCATCATCCGGCTGCGGGATGGTAGGGAGATTGAGAATCATACGCACCATCTCCTGCATCTGCGGTTTATTGGCTTTGCCATATCCGGCGATGGCATGCTTGATCTCGCTGGGGGTGTACTCCGCAATCGATATACCAGCCTGAGCCGCCGCCAGAATCACGACGCCACGCGCCTGCCCGACGGTGATAGCTGTGGTGACGTTGCGCGCGAAGAAGAGTTGCTCGATTGCCACCACGTCGGGATTGAACTCCTGCAGAAGCTCAACCACACCCTCATAGAGCGTCACCAAACGTTCGCTCATCGGTTCATCGGGCCAGGTTTCGATGAGCCCGGCATCAATCAGGCGTGGCTGCAGTCCACCGGAGATGACGCCATAGCCGAGTCGGGCCGTACCGGGGTCGATGCCGAGCGTGATGCCGCCATGCTGCACGATCTAGCTGACCTGCGCCATCACTTCGTCGGATATCTCGAGGTTGCTGTAGACGGTTTGGACATCGTCCAGATCCTCCAGCTTCTCGATCAGCCGGATTGCCTTAATCGCGGTCTCCGTATCGGGCTGCATCGGTGTTTTGGCCTTTTTGATCAGCTCAATCGTGGTCGGCTCGAGACCTGCCTCGCCAATCGCACCCGCGACCGTGTGCAACTCAGCGGGATCTGTATAGACCTCCAGAGAGCCTTCCTCTACCGCGACGTCTTGCGCCCCGGCCTCAATGGCGATCATCTGAAGCTCGTCTTCATCTTGACCATCCATCGGCAGAACGATGAGACCGACCAGATCGAACATCCAGCTCACCGAGCCAGACTCACCGAGGTTTCCACCGGAACGAGTCATGGCGGCGCGAATCTCGCCGACGGTGCGGTTCTTGTTATCGGTCATGGCGTCAATGATCACAGCGATACCACCCGGGCCATATCCCTCGTAGGTGATCTCGTCGTAGTTGGCGCCATCGGCTCCACCACCGGCACGATCAATAGCCCGCTGGATATTGTCCTTGGGCATATTCTCCTGACGCGCCTTCTGAATGGCGATCCGCAGGCGTGGATTCGCATCGGGATCAGGCAAGCCAGTGCGAGCAGACACCGTGATTTCACGGGCGAGCTTGGTGAAAAGGTTGGCACGCTTGGTATCAGCGGCGCCCTTGGCGCGCTTGATTGTGGACCATTTGGAATGTCCGGACATTGGTGACTCCGTGGTACTGCTACTGGTTCGAGGGCCAGGGATTTTCCGGCACTCCAGTATACCATTTGGGGCTTTTGGTTTTTTGCGGATGCATCTTCCAGATGGTCGCTTCGTCCGTAGTGGTGACCTTTATGGTCACCTGGTGGCGGATAATCCCACCCTAACGTGCTTTCACAGTCGCCCACGAGGGGCGACACTACCGGCAGAGCAACCAATCCAGGGGATTCTGAACGACCACGGGTCGTTCAGAACAGTCCCACCACACGTCCCTCATCGTCGATATCGATCCGTTCGGCAGCGGGCGAGTTACCCAGGCCGGGCATGGTCGTCATATCGCCGGCGATGGCATAGACATAGCCCGCGCCCGCGGCCAGACGAACCTCTCGTACCGGCAGTGTCCAGCCAGTTGGCGCACCTTTGAGTTTGGGATCACTGCTCACGCTTAGGTGCGTCTTGGCAATAACAACGGGGAGATTGCCATAGCCCGCGTCCGCAAACGCTTTCAGATTCTTTGCCGCCAGGGGCGCATAGGTCACACCATCGGCACCATAAACCTTGGTCGCAACGGCGTTGATCTTCTCTTGCAGACTCCAGTCGAGCTCATAGGTGTAGCGGAAGTTGGTTGGTTCTTCTGCTGCCAGCGCGACCTGCTCCGCCAACTCCACCGCACCTGCTCCGCCGTTCATCACGTGCGTACTGACCGCGCAGCGCACCATCATCTCGCGTGCGACCTCGCGGATCACTTCGTGCTCGCTGGCGTAATCACTCGGGAAGGCGTTGATCGCGATGACCGGCTGCACGCCGAAGTCCTGCACAATCTTGATATGCTTGCGCAGATTCTCCATGCCCGCGAGCACATCATCCGGGTTCTCCATCAGGAGTTCATCTGGCAGCTTCTTGCCCGGCACAATCTTGAAACGACCACTGTGCGCTTTTAGTGCACGCACGGTAACGACAAGCACCGCCGCTGCAGGCAATGCCTGTCCAACCCGACACTTCACATTGAAGAAGCGTTCGGCTCCCATATCGGCACCAAAGCCAGCCTCGGTAATCACGAACTCGGCTGTACGCAGTCCGACGCGATCGGCGATGACACTGCTGTTGCCGGTTGCGATATTCCCGAATGGTCCACAGTGGATCAGCACGGGCGTGTTCTCGGTGGTTTGCAGCAGATTCGGCCAGACGGCATCGCGCAAGATGACCGTCATGGCACCGGCCGCATCAAGATCTTCGGCAGTGATGAACTTGCCAGCACGATTCCGACCGATCACGATTCGACCGAGACGCTCGCGCAAATCTTCCAGACTGGTGCTGAGGGAGAGGGTGGTCATCACCTCGCTGGCCGCCGTGATATCAAACCCGCTCTGGCGCGTGACCCCATCGGCTTTGCCGCCGAGCCCGATAACGATATTGCGGAGGGAACGATCATTCACATCCAGCACACGGCGCCATTGGATGGAATCGATATCGATATCCAGCGCATTGCCGTGGTGGAGATGATTATCGATCATGGCCGCCAGCAGATTGTGGGCAGCGGTGACGGCGTGAAAATCGCCAGTGAGGTGCAGATTCAGCTGCTCCATCGGCAGCACCTGACTATAACCGGCACCGGCCGCGCCTCCCTTGATACCGAAAGTCGGTCCCATGCTCGGTTGCCGCAGTGTTAGCACGCTGCTTCGTCCGATCTGCTTCATCCCCTGGGCAAGTCCAACTGCTGTAGTCGTCTTGCCCTCGCCGAGTGGAGTTGGCGTGATCGCGGTCACCACCACGTATTTGCCAGGTGCCCGGTCGGTGAAGAGATCGGTAACCGAGGGGTCGACCTTGGCGACATTTCTGCCATATGGCACGAGATACTCCGCCGGAATGCCGAGTTGGGCGGCGACATCATCCATGGGGAGCATGGTCGCGGACTGAGCGATTTCGAGATCCGAAGGTAGGGTGATCAACGGAGGAGCCTTTCGTACACAGCGTTGGATACGGATGACGATTTCCATCATCCTACCGCGCGCAGCCGCACCTGGCTGTCGGGATTTCCATGCAGAGATTCGCAGAGGATTGCTGACTCTGCAACGTTTGGTACCATCCGACTATCTTGATATCGATTTGATAGAGGTAATGAGAGCATGCCCAACCGATTTGGACTACGACGGATGATCGCGCGCGATCCTCAAGAGCATCATCGTGTGGCTAGTCCACTTGAACTCTTCTTTGATCTGGTGTTTGTGGTGGCGGTTTCGTTTTCGTCCTCACAGCTGCATCACATCGAATCAGAGGGGCATCTCACCACCGCAATCGGGTCTTACCTGATGATCTTCTTCGCCATCTGGTGGGCGTGGGTGAACTTCACATGGTTCGCCAGTTCGTTTGATGTAGATGACTGGCTCTACCGTGCTATGACCATTCTGCAGATGGCGGGTGTGCTCGTTCTGGCCGCTGGTGTCTCCGATGCCATGGAGCATAGCGATTTCAAGATAGTGACCTTTGGCTATGTGATTATGCGTCTGGCGATGATTGGTCAGTGGCTACGCGTCGCGAGCAGCGATGCCAACGCCAAATCAACTGCGCTGAGATACGCCAGCGGTATTTTCATCGTGCAGGTGTTCTGGTTGCTGCGATTGCTCTTGCCCGAGTCCCTCGGACTGGCCTCGTTCCTGATCCTGGTTGTCGCGGAGATGTTGATTCCTGTCTGGGCCGAATCTGCGGGTCAGACACCATGGCATCGACACCACCTGGCTGAACGCTATAGCCTCTTCACGATCATCTTGTTGGGTGAATCGATTTTGGCGTCCGCCAACTCCGTTAACGAGGCGCTGGATCTCAATGAGCATGTGCCTGCTCTGTTGATGGTGGCAGGGAGTGGACTCGTTATCGCAGCCGGCATGTGGTGGATCTACTTCAGCCGCGGTCAGCACGATCTCATTGAGGATATGCGAGGTGCCTTCACCTTCGGATATTTCCACTACGTCATATTCGCGGCGGCAGGTGCATTTTCGGCAGGCATCGAGGTGGCTGTCGATTCGATCCTGTACGAATCCGAAGCGCACCGGTTCGCAGCGCTCACGCTCTCCCTCCCGGTCGCGGCATTTCTGCTCGGAGTCTGGGTGCTGGCGTTACGGAAATCGTGTACTCGGAATTTGCAGACCATCTACTTTGCTGGCGTTGGTGTAGTTCTGCTAGGAGCCTTTGCGCATCCGCCACTATCCATGCTTATCGCAGCCGTTGGCGTTGTCATTTGCGCCGCCACTACCGAACCGGGGCGAGTGGCGGTTGCATCCTGATCACTTCACTGGCGGAATATTGTGGTTTCGCCGGAAGAGATTGGTGGGATCGTACTGCGTCTTCAGGCGCTGAATGCGTTCGTAGGTCGGCGATGGGAAGACCTCTCGCGTCGTGCGTTCGCTATAGTCCGAATCCAGATTTTGATAGCAGCCATATACGAATGGTTGGAATCGTTGCCAGGCTGGATCGAGATTGCGTCGATCCGGATAGAGATCGTATGCGCTGAGGCAGAGCAGCTGGCTCCGATGTGCCCAGGCGGTTGCATCGGGCGAGACATCGTTCACCGCGCCACCCAGATGACGGAAATTCATCCACGGGAGTCGACCGACTTCCACGAGCTCGGCGATAGCTTCGGCAGTTTCGCGATGAAGATCGTTGATAAGGCCAGAGCGAACCTTGAGCGTTTGCTGACCGCTATGTGCCTGATCAACTGGCTGCATGATCGTCGCGTACGGAAGCATCGTCGCGCCCTGTTGCAACACGGGCGCAACCTCCAGTACCGGATTCAGTGCTGCCACCGCTGCGTCCACATCGTCATCCGCCCACACCATCAACGCCTGCGCGGTCGCACCAGAGCGGGCACCGCGTTGACTCGGTGTGTAATAGAGGAAGCTCTCGAGTTCACGCGGAGCATTCTCCATATAGCCGCCCCAGTTCACCAGGAAATCGACCAGATTGCTGGCATCGAATGTGATTTGGGCAACGATGACATTGTTGACCGGTAGTGCCTTCACCTCGATATGGGTAACCACACCAAGGTTGGCTCCGGCTCCGCGAATACCCCAGAAGAGTTCCGGATTCTGCTCCGCATTGACAGAGTGGAGGGTTCCATCCGCGGTGATGATATCGGCCGCTGTCACATTGTCGATGGCCAGGCCATATTTGCGTGCGAGCAGTCCGATCCCACCGGCGGTGATGAGTCCACCCACGCCAACATCCGGAAAATCGCCGCTCGTCATGGCAAGGCCGTAGGGCGCCAATGCTTCCGCGACCATACCCCAGGTAGCACCGGCACCGATGCGCACACGTCGTGTGGCCTCGTCCAGCACGGTGATGTCGTTGATGCGGCTGATATCGAGGATGATGCCACCAGAGTTGGTACTAAGCGTGCCGTGACTTCCGGAGCGCACGCTGAAAGGCACATCCTGCTTTCCCGCATAGAGAATGCCCTCGGAAACCTGTTCTGCACTGGCTGCCATCAGCACCAGGCCGGGAGTGCCGGATTGCATGTAGGTTGAGCGGACGCGATCGTATCCTGGATCATCAGGCGTCACCGAAGATGCTTTCAGCGAAGCTGGGATCGCCTCGTAATCGATCTTGTCGCTGCGCGTCGCTCCCGATTCATTGAAGATGGTACCGAGCGACGGGCGGGATGCTCGTTCGGGAATCTCCTCGCCGCGCGCCTTGGCGACGATCTCTCGCACAGCGGGTGCCACCTCTTCTGCCCATGTCTCGATAGTGGCCGGATCGTTTGCGGCGAGGAGATAGGTGCTCACGCCGTCACGTAAGGAGAGTTCGGCCAGTTGTTCGGCCCATGTCGCTGGCGTGCCCTTGAGCCAGCTACGATCCGACCGGAGGAAACTGCCCATGATGTTGTACATGCGGCGGATATCTTGCGGAGAGCGACCTGCCTCTACTGCAGCGTCATCAATGCGCGCATTCCCCTCAGCGAAACCTTCAGGCCCCATATAGCCGAGCGTTGGCAGCCAGCCATCGCCCTTTTGCCCTAGCAAAGCCAGCATCTTCGGCTTATAGGCACCCAGCAGAATCGGGATGCGCGTTGGTGTCTGCGGTCCCCGATTCATGCCGTTTACCTGATAGAACTCACCCTGAAAGCGAACATCGCCTGGTCGTTGGGTATTCCAGATATCGCGGATGAGATCGATCGCTTCCTCCAACGCTCGTACTGCCTCACCGGGAGATCTGCGTGGACTGCCCATCGCAACGATCGGATCCCAGAACGCGCCACTACCGATGCCCAGCTCATAGCGACCGTTGCTGAGGATATCGAGGGCTGCCGAGGATCGCGCCAGCATCGCCGGTGGTCGCAGCGGCAGGTTAAGCACGTTGCCGAAAACCTTGATCGATTCCGTTTGTGCCGCCACCCAGGTCATGAGTGTGAAGGCATCGATAAAGGCAGGATTATACGGATGATCCTGAAAAGTGACATAGTCCAGACCTGCCTGGTCCGCCAATCGCGAGAGGGCGACCACATTCTCTGCCTGTTGGGCCGCCGGTGTGAGGAAGAGACCGAAGCGAATATCGTGACCGTAATCTGGCATTGGTCGGGAACTCCTGAATAGATGAACAATTACGCCCTCGAGGGACTTACGATTGGTAAGAATACCATGAATGGCAGGGAGAATTGATGGTGCAGTGACGCAACACTTCGGTAAACACTTCGGTGAATTCAATATCCACCAGCAGTATCATGATGTCATAGATTGATGCTATGACTTCTGTCGATCGCGCTTGGGAATGCTCCCGATGGCGTCGGCTCAGCGACCCTATTGTGCATAGCAGTCCTCCTCCTCCGCAAAACCGGTGAGCGCGGTATCCTTCAGCAGATGGATTCGCCCGATTGTGCCGGAACACGCATGCCCACGGATACCACCACAACCAAAGAAGTCGTGCCGCTGCGGAAGCAATACGATCAGATTAAGGCGCGCTACAGCGAGCATATCCTGCTTTTTCGGTTGGGTGATTTTTACGAGACCTTCGATACCGATGCGGTTATCGCCGCTGAGGTACTGGATATCGTGCTGACCGCGCGCGATATGGGCAAAGGCAATCGCGTCCCCCTTGCCGGCATTCCGTACCATTCCGCCGATAGCTACATCGCCAAGCTCGTACAGGCAGGGTATAAGGTTGCCATCTGCGAGCAAATCGGCGAACCGACCAAGGGTAGGGGACTGGTCGAGCGCGATGTTACCCGCGTAGTTACGCCTGGCACGGTAACCGATCCAGCCATGCTCGATGCGCGCGCCAACAACTACATTACCGCGATCGTGGTCGATGGCAAACGGGCCGGTATTGCCCACGCCGATATCACTACTGGTGAGTTCCGCACCACCGAGTTATCCGAAGGTTCGCAGGAAGAGACTCTGTTGGCGCTCGGACGAGAACTCCTGCGTCTTAGTGCTGCCGAGATCGTCGTGGCGGCTGGATTCGCCGACGATCTCGCATTGCCGCAGCAAAGCTGGCTTCCGGGCAACGTCAGCCTGAGCTCAACCGATACCTGGCGCTGGCAGGAAGATCGGGCAGCCCGTGCTCTCCTGCGGCATTTCGAGGCCGAGTCGTTGGATGGCTTCGGTCTCGCGGGCAAGCCGTTTGCCACGCGTGCCGCCGGTGGACTTCTGCAATACTTGGAGGAGACGCAACTCTCCGGCTTGCAGCAGATCACCACACTGAGTACCTACTCAACTACCGAGTTCATGCAGCTTGATGCCCAGACCATTCGCAATCTCGAGCTGGAGGCGAGTGGACGGGGTGACAAACGTCTTGGCCTGATCGCGGTGCTGGACGCCACGAAAACACCCATGGGCGGCCGCCTGTTACGTGACTGGATCACGCGACCACTGCTCGACGTGAACGCGATCAACAGTCGCCTTGATGCCGTGCAATGGTACGCCGATCGCACTGCCGATCGGACTGGACTCCGAGAGGTGCTCAGGCGCATTGGTGATATCACCCGTCTCACCAATCGCGTGATCATGCGCAATATCAGTCCGCGTGAACTTGTGCAGTTGCGGACAACCTTGCAGGAGTTGCCCGGCCTTGGTCCATTTCTGGCGGATGTGCCCGGAGTGAAACCATTGCCCGATCTGAGCCAGATGGCGGCATTGCTCCAACAGGCTCTGGTCGATGAGCCCCCTGCGGTACTGGGCAAGGGCCAGATCTTCGCATCGGGATATGCCAGCGAGCTTGATGCGCATCGTGCCCGGGCGAAGGAAGCTCGTGAGTGGATCGCGAATCTGGAGAGGACAGAGCGGGACAAGACGGGGCTGAAGACGCTGAAAGTCGGCTACAACAAGGTCTTTGGCTACTATCTGGAGATCACCGCCGCCGCACTGGCGAATGCCGAGAAGGATCGTGCCCAGCAGGGAGTTGCGGGTTCGGCCCTGCCCGAGGAATACATCCCCAAGCAGACACTCGCTAATGCCACCCGCTACTTCACCCCGCAGCTCAAAGAGTACGAAACGCTTGTGCTCACTGCGGAAGATACACTCAATGATCTCGAGGCGCAGGAGTATCACAAACTCCTCACGATTCTGGCGGGTCAGAGCACCAGGTTGATGGCCGCCGCCGAGACGATCGCCTATATCGATGTGGTTTCCGCCCTTGCGGACAATGCTGTTGCGCGCAACTACACTCGGCCAGTCGTTTCCGACGATGAACACTTGCACATCGTTGATGGTCGTCACCCGGTACTGGAGAGCACACTGCCACGGGGCGAATACATCGCCAACGATGCCACCCTCGATACGGATAACAAGCAGATCCTGATTCTGACCGGTCCCAATATGGCTGGTAAGAGTAGTTGGCTGCGGCAGGTCGCGCTGATTACGCTCATGGCGCAGATCGGAAGCTTTGTGCCGGCGGCGCAGGCGGAGATTGGCATCGTCGATCGTATCTTCACGCGCATCGGTGCCCAGGACGACATCACCAGTGGCGATAGCACCTTCATGGTGGAGATGAAGGAGACCGCGAATATACTCAACCACGCCAGCAAACGTAGTCTGGTAGTGCTGGACGAGATCGGTCGTGGCACGAGCACATACGATGGACTCGCCATTGCCCGCTCGATTGTGGAGTACATTCACAACGCTCCCGGGCTTGGGTGCAAGACGCTCTTCGCCACGCACTATCACGAGCTCACAGCCTTGGCGGATCTGCTGCCGCGTGTCACCTGCAGCCGGATGGATGTGCTGGAGGATGGTGAACGCGTTGTCTTCCTGCGCAAGGTTGTCCCCGGGAATGCTGACAAGAGCTATGGCATTCATGTTGCCCGTCTGGCTGGGTTGCCGAAGGGAGTGACCCGCCGGGCGGAGGAGATTCTGGCGGATCTGGAGCAGCATGCTCCCTCAGCAGATATCCGCAAGCATGCCATGCAAACACCCATTCCAGCACCGCAGATGCAACTCACCTTTTTCGATGCTCCGGATCCCGTATTGGAGGAGATCAGGGCTCTCGATGTGGAATCAATGACGCCTCTGGACGCGATTCGGGTGCTCTTTGAGTTGCGACAGAAGGCGAAGGACGTATGACCAGCAAAGGAAGGTGGGGACGCTGGTTCGATAGTCTCGCTGAGGCATGTGGTCGGATTGGGTTCTGGCCGCTAACGGTTCTGATGTTGCTCAGCCACCTGGTCATGTGTCTGGCGTTACTCGGTATGCCTACCGATACCATCCACGGCACGATGAATATCGTCGAGAATTGGGGTGCCATCGAGCGTGTTGCCTTATGGCAGGCTTGGCTCTCACCGGTGATTCCGCATTACGAACTGCCTTTGGGCGTGATCGTCTGGGGATTCCGGGCAGGTATGTTGGTGGCCTTTATCACCCAGATAGGTGCTTTTGTCGCGATTATGAAGTCTCCGCAGCCAAAACTCTGGCTATGGCTGTTGGCTCCAGTCGCTGCTCACATTCTGCAGTTTTTCCTCATGATTCCCAGTAACTCGGATGTCTTCTTCTATGAAGGCGTGGGTGACTTTGTAACCAAGGGTCTGAACCCGTACGTCCACTTCATGAGCGACCTGCCGAACAGCCCGATCTATCCTTTCATTTTCTGGGTCGATATCGGTACGGTTTACGGACCGCAATGGGTAAACTACAACGCGCTCCTGATGAGCGTTTCGGGGACCGATCCAGTCATAGCGACGCTCTGGCAGAAGGCATTTGCCGGTATCTTCGTGTTGGCGCTGGTGGCTGCCATCTATCTTTTCACGAGGCGAATCTCGGGCGGTAACGCAAAGCTGGCAGTCGCTTGCGCGGTATTGGTGGCCTGGCAACCGAACATGATCATCGAGAGCACCGGTCAGGTGCATAACGATCCGCACACGGTCCTGGTAGCGACATTGGGGTTAATGTTGGTTATCTGGGGCGGACTTGCCGCTCTTCGGGCCGGTCTGATCCTGGTGGCATTTAGCGTCATGGTGAAGTTCGTCACACTGCCGCTCTTCGGTGTGTTGGGCATTCTCCGTCTCGTCGATCGCAAGAAACCAAACTGGTTGGTGAATATCTTTGGCAGATGGGTGCTTGATGGTATCGCCATCTTGTGTGTCATCATCGTCAGCTTTCTGCCGTACTGGGATGGCACCCACACGCTCGACGAGATGGTTCGTGAACCAAGTCGACTCTATACCCATCCTCTCTGGCGAAGCATCAACGGTATTGTCCGGGCTGTTTTCGGGAGTCATGTCAGCTGGCGTTGGAGCGAATTCAGTCGCGATGTGCTGCAGTTTGCCAGCTCCGCGATGTTTGTCGGGATTGTAGTCTGGCTTGGTTGGAAGATATGGAACGACCAGCATATTTCCGCCGATCCCGCTGAAGACGATCTTCTGCCGGAGGGTATTCCCTGGTGGAGTGGTCATCTGCTCTATGCATGGATGGGTATTCTGCTCGTGATCAGCTTCCTGCCAGTGAACAGCCATCCATGGTATTGGGTATGGCCTGTGCCTGCGGTCGCTCAGGTGATCGCGTGGGAGTTCCGCGGCAATCGCGAGTGGAGCGTGAAGGCGACACCGACCTGGGTTTGGGTTTATCTCTGGTTCACGGCTGCGATGACGCTGATGTATCACACCAGAATCGCGCGGTATTAGCGACGTCAATTGGTTATGGATGTAAAGGACGATCCTGCAAGGTATCGTCCCGAATCGACGGCATCGCCGTCGATATTGCCCTCAGGGCAACCTCACCCGAATCTCTTCAACCGGCGTAGCATCGTACTGAACACTCGACTCAGCGACCCCAGAGATGAGTTCTAGCCTCTCCTTCGGCACGGGATGTGTTTCAATCACAAGCAGTCCATCGCCAGCCAATGCCTCGATCAGCTCCAGCAGCCATGGATAGTCAGTCGATGCGAACCCTGCCTTTACCGCAGGTCCCATCTCCGCGAGCATCACGCCATCGCCTTCATGAGCGCGAAGTTCGTCCATGATGCGACCGCGAAAATAGCGGTTCGTCTGCTCAAATGGAACCGCTTTCCCTTTCGGTTGTCTGGCTGTGATGGCCAGGGCGAGCTGAATCTCCGGGAATGCAGAGCAATGTGATTGCACCGGGCAGGTGAGGCAGAGTGGTTTGCGACTGGTGCACTGGATTGCTCCAAATTCCATAATCGCCTGATTCCACAGCCAACCATTCCCCGCGGGAATGGCTTCTGCCGCAATGACCAAGACTTCTTTGTCGCTCACCGTGGGCTTTGGCAAATCTACACCAACGAAGATGCGATGAAGTACGCGCCGCATATTGGTATCGATAAAGGGCACATCCTGTTCATAGGCAAAGCAGGCGATTGCACCAGCGGTATACGGCCCGATGCCTGGCAGTGTGAGCAACTCGTCGATCGTCTGCGGGAACTCACCGCCACGATCAACCACCGCCTGCGCCGCTCGTTGCAGATTGACCGCCCGTCGGTTGTATCCGAGCCCCTTCCAGGCACGAATGACCTCAGCTACGGGTGCCGCTGCGAGCTCGTGAACCGTTGGCCAGCGCTCCATCCAGGCATGCCAGTAGGGCAACACCCTGTCCACCTGTGTTTGCTGTAGCATGATCTCGCTGACCAGAATCGCGTAGGGATCGCGAGTATGTCGCCAGGGCAGATCGCGGCGGTGCTGGCTGAACCAGGAGAGAATCTCGTCCTGTATTTCCGGCAGATTACTCAGCATCGGGTGTAATAGTCGTGCGCATCATCTCGGCGATCGTAGCATCTGGTTGACTGCCGCGGTTGGAGAGTCCGGCAATCACGCCTTCGCGATCTGCCAGCGTGCGGTTTTGGTTCAGCTTCCACTTTGCCTCAAGTCGGTTGATGCTGATCTCAATCCCGATGATGTGTCCCAATTGTGATTCCAGGTACTCCTGCGGCGCATCACCCATCTTCCAGGGCTCCGCATTTGTGCGCTCATGGATCGTTGTCAGCTTACCGACCGCCATCCGCTTCCACTTGGCATCGTCGTGCAAGGTGAGCTCTCCCCAGATATTGACACTCGCATAGTTCCAGGTTGGCACCACTTCGTGCGTGAGTCGTTTGGTTTCGTACCAGTTCGGGGTGATATAGGTATCGGCGCCACCGAAAACCACCAACACGTCTGTGGTGCCATCGTGTTTCCACATCTGATTGGCGCGAGCGACATGGCCGATCAACACATCGCCCTGCAGAAAGAGCGGTATCTGGGTCGGCCACATCTGCCCATCCACCATCGTGATCACTGTCGCCAACGGGAACGCATGCATATAGGCAGCTATCTCATCCGCATCTTGCTGGTTGAAATGGTCGGGCAAATACATGAAGTGTCCGGTTCTGATGAAAAAGTGAAACGCGGACTCGCCTGAGAAGGAGCGAATCCGCGCTAATTATAGGTGAGGGGTTATGCCGATGGTGGAGTCGGTCGCTTGATCTCCAGAATCGTCGGGCGATCACGCACGATAGCCACGAATTCGTCCCAGAATGCAACCGGATCAACCGGCGGCTCGCCGATCTTAATGCGCAGGTAGGCGCTCTGACCGTTCTCGAAGAGGATCGTTGGTACACCGAAGATGCCGTACTTCTCGACGGCCTCGGTGTGATCGTTCTTGAAGATCTCGAAGACTTCATCGCTCTTCAGGTCTTCGCGGAACTGGTCAAGATCAAGTCCGACCTGGACGGCGGTTTCTTCCAGAATCTGCTGGGTACCCAGATTGCGCTTGTTGATATGGCGCTGGTTGTAGAGCGCGGCCATATACGCGAGGTACTTGTCGGCACCCTGCTTGCCAGCGGCATGTGCACCCTGGAAGGCACGCATGGTGCTACTGCTGCCATCATTCGGGTGCTCCCACACATTTGGGGCATCCTCAGCCTTGTTCACCTGCTCAATACTGAAGTAGCGCCAGGTGATCTCCAGATCGTCGCCGAGTTCCTTCTGCAGATCGAAGAGCCACCGCTGGGCCGTCCAGGCATACGGGCAAACGAAGTCGATCCAAACTGTGATTTTCATCATACTTCCCTTTGTATAGTAACTACGCAACAATGGCATTATGCCACAGATAGCAAGACGTTGGGGAGGTAGGCGTCAATCGAATCTGGTGATGACGATCTCGGGCAGCAGGCTTTGACCCATATTGATCACAGAGGTGGCAGTATCGATCATCTGCTGCTCACTCATCTGTGAAAGCACGATTTTGCGCACGATACCGTCGGCATCGATAAAGACGTGGGTGGGGTAGTTCCTGATTTGCCAGTCACTGCGCATGCTTTCGAATGTGGCCGCCAGGTCTGGGTGCTCATCGGCATTGATATAGGCACTAATGAATGACGGATCAATATAGATCGGGAAGCTGCCGCCGACCAAATCGCGGTAGGCAATAGCCTGTTCCGGATTCTCGCCGATCGACACCGCCAGAATCACAATATCCTGATCCGCAAGTTCGTCGTACGCCTTGATGAAGTCTGGCATTTCGGCGCGACATGGCTGACACCAGCTACCCCAGAAATTGATCCACACCGCCTGCCCCCGGTATTGGGAGAGGCGCATGATTTCGCCATCTTCACGAAGCGTGAAGAACTCGGGGGCTTCTTCTCCCACCTTCGGCAAGAGCTTCGCGTTCTGTCCGCCGGTGCCGATATCGGCCCAGCCATTCTTTTCGCCCAGCCACCAGGTCGTGCCGATAATCGCGCCGATGATTACGACAGCGAGGATCACGTTGACTGGACGTAGTTGTTTGTTGCGTGCCTCTGTTGTTGATGACTGACTCATGAACTGCTAGACACCGCCATAGGCGTGCAGACCGCCGAAGAAGTAGTTGCCGTAGTAGGTGAAGATGGTGGCGGCAAAGCCGAAGAGCAACACGTACGCGCTCCGGCGCCCGGTCCATCCGCGGAGTGTGCGCGTGTGCAGGTAAACCGCGTAGACCAGCCAGGTGAAGAGTGCCGAAGTCTCCTTCGGATCCCAACTCCAGTACACCCCCCAGGCATCGTGCGCCCAGACCGAGCCGAGGATAAGCCCCAACGTGAAGAATGGGAACCCGATCGTCACTGCACGGAAGCCGACATCGTCTAACATTTCTGCGCTCGGCAACCAGGCAACCGAAGTGCGTTCCTTGATCAGGAAAAGGATAGCTGCGCCAAAGGCGACCGCGAATGTGGCGTAGGCCAACGTGAATGAGCCGACGTGGAAGGGCATGATCGCATTGGCTTGCAACGCCGGAATCAGCGGATTTACCTCGCGCATATCCGCTGGCAAGCTCCAGATGTAAAGACACATCAATGCTGCCACTGTCATCACAATCGCGCCGAGTTGCCGCACCTTGTACATTCGCTCGAAGATGAGATTGAACATACAGGCCCAGAAGACGAACATCATGCTGTATTCGTACATATTGCTCAGCGGGAAATGACCAGCCGCACCCCAGCGAGCTGCGATGGCGCCGCCAATGGAGAGCCATCCGAAGATGGTGAGCATGGTTCCCAATCGTGCGTAGCCGATGGGCCCTTCCTCAGCATGAAGACTACTCGTCGGTACGGATTGACCACCAGGTGTGGTCAACTGTGCCCGTTGCACGCGCAGACGACCGACCGCGTAGATGATGTACATGACGGCGGCACCGATGACTGCCATCGACCCACCGGCGAAGAGATAGAAAGAAAAGCGGACCAGACCATCCATGGGTGGATTCCTCCCGAGAATCGTGCGATGTTGCTTCCAGTTTACTGCGATTCCTCACCCGCGGGTGCGTTGATGTAAAGGTATTCGTAGTCGGTGGCGTTTTTCGGTGCTCTCACGATGGGTTTCGTGCCCCATAGGTCATTCAGCCGACCGAGGATGCCAAAGAACTCGCGCTTGCCGCTGTAATCGCGTTTTGCCAATGGTGCCATTGCCAGGGTGGTGCCAGTTTCAGCGGGCGTCAGGATGGCGCGGATACGCCGGTGCGGGAAGTAGAAGGTCACCATGAGTCCGCCGACCATAAAGAAGGCGGCGATGATGAAGATGGGGATACCCGGGTTGTAGCCAACCTGTAGCACGGAGAAGTTACCTTCGCGCTCGAAGGTAACGGTGTATTCTCCGACCTGCGCAGGTTGCCCCTGCTCAATGACGACGCCAGTGGTATCCCCCGGCAAGCCTACCCAAATCTGTCCCGGAGCCAGATTCAGCGTGTCCAGCTCTGGCTCATTGTCGGGATTCTTGTCTTTGGCAATCACACTCAGGCGGACACCATCCAACGGGATATCGATGAAGCCGGCTGGCGCATCCGGATTGTTCTTGGCGATATACCCACCTAGTTCGGTTGGACCGGAAAAGACGATATCGCCATTGGCGTTACGCACCGTAAACTCGGCGGTATAGCCGATAGAACTCTGATAGAAGGTTGCCGATCCGTAGGTCATCGGATGATTGACGCGAATGCTGCCTTCCTTCACCGGCTTGCCATCTTCATAGATGGTCACGATGCTCTCATATTTGACCGGCGTACCCAGTTCACTCCAGGTATCCGTCACCTTGGTCAGCTCCACGCTGAGACCGGTACCGTGGCCAACATTCTCTCGTGTGTGTTCGGCGATGGTGAACTCTTGTTCGCGGAAGCCAAAGGTGGAGGCGACGATACCACCTACCAGCAGCAGAATCAGACCAAGATGGAAGGGGAAAGTACCGAAGTTGGCGAAGCGATTCTTGTCTGCATAAAGGTGGGTGACTTCGCCCACCTTCTCGGTCAGCACCCGATAGCGGCGTTTGGTCAGTGTTTCCTGCAACTCTCCGAGAGCGGTATCTGGGGATGCCTCCAGTTGATAGGTCGCGGCGGTCTCGGCCCCGTTGATGAAACCCATGCTGGTCGTGATCTTGGGGTGAGCAATCGTCAGCCAGATCTGCGGCACGCGGTTCAGTGTGCAGATGATGATGGCGATGGCGATGACAGCCAGCGTCGCGGCGAAGAGTCCTGAGCGGAAGACGTCCCAGGCATACCAGCGGCCAACCAGACCTTCGGTAAATGGCAGTTTGTCAGCGATGCTGCGCGGTACCGAACTCCCCCGCAGCGTGCCAATCAGCACCAGCAAGGTGAGGAAGCTGATCTCGTAAATGGCATTGCGGACGCTGGTGAAAAAGCGCCATACCTTGTCCACACCGCGTTCGAGACCGGAGCGACGTTGCGAAGAATCGGGACTAATTGCGGTTTCCGCCATGAAGAATCCTGACAGTGTTGTGTGCGGAGCGAGAAGATCAGGCTAGATTTCGGGTTCCCACGGTGTCCACGGAGCGTGATCGATGATGATATTGAAGATGAGTTGATACCAACCCATGATCATGATGATACCAACCGCCAGCATTATCGCACCGCTAATCGTCTCGACCAGACCCAGATGCTTGTTCACTTTCCGCATCACACCGGGGAGTGAGCCAAAGGCGAGGGCAGCCGCGAGGAAGGGAATGGCCAGACCGGCAGAATAGACAACGAGCAACCATGTGGCTCGCATCGTATCCGCCTGACTTGCCGCCAGGGTGAGAATCACGCCGAGGATTGGCCCCATGCACGGTGTCCAGCCAGCGCCGAAACTGAGACCGATGACGAAACTGGAGGCGATTGTGCCCGGCTTACCACCGTCCATCTGAATGTGGGCATCGCGATAGAGAAAGGGAATGCGGAAGATCCCAAGCATGTGCAAACCAAGCACCATCATCAGCACACCACCGATGCGCACCAGCCAATCGGTATTGCGGCGAATGAAATCGAGTGATCCAGCGATCTCGCCGACGGCCCCCATCGCCGCACCGAGGGCGATGAAGACGAGGCTAAACCCGAGTACGTAGGCGAGTGCGTTCCGCATGATCACGGATTTCGCGGTCGCCTGATCCTGACCAGCACTTACGCCAGCAATGTGGGTGATGTAGATGGGCACGAGCGGGAGCACACAGGGCGAGGTGATACTGAGCACCCCGGCGATAAATGCTGCCAGAAAGGAGACATCGTCCATAGTGAGTCAAACCTACCATTCGGGCGGACATCTGCCCAATCGGGTGCTGCATGAATGCTGGAGTACAATTCATGGAATCATCCAGAACGCCGAGCACTTCGGCATCGGCACCACAGGCAATCCATGACGAACCGAGATCGCAACTATTCCACCGAAGCCATTGTCATAGATCGGCGCGCATATGGCGAGGCCGATCGTATCCTCATTGTCTTTACGCCGAAATATGGCCGGCTGGATGTGATCGCCAAGGGCGCGAGCAAAACGAAGAGTCGCTCCGGACCATATCTCGATCTCTGTAGCTGGGTGACACTGGAACTCGCGACCGGTCGCGATCTGGATGTGGTGCGTTCGGCGACTCCGGTGCGCGCCTTCCCCACACTGCATACCGATCTCGCCCGTTTCTGCCACGCCAGTTACCTGGTGGAACTGGTG
This sequence comes from Thermomicrobiales bacterium, assembly GCA_020432165.1. Classification (GTDB taxonomy): domain Bacteria; phylum Chloroflexota; class Chloroflexia; order Thermomicrobiales; family UBA6265; genus UBA6265. Next base: position 17,398 of record JAGQGU010000045.1, on the reverse strand, counting down.
AAGCTCATTACGCAGCCCGACGAGCCGCATCGCGCCGTCTTTGAGTTGTTGAGCCGATCACTGGTATTGCTGGATGATGGTATTGATCCGTGGATGGTCACGCGTCACTTCGAGATGGCCTTGCTGAACGAGCTTGGGTATCGCCCGCAGCTCTTCAAATGTGTTGGCTGCGATGATGAGATCACCGCCCAAACGAACGCATTTTCACCAGTGCTCGGTGGATTACTCTGTCCGGAATGCCGGGAGCTCGATCCTCACGCCATCCCGCTTTCGGTGAATGCCCAGAAGTACCTGCGTTTGTTGCAACGGGAGGGACTCGCGGCGGTCGCGCGTGTTAACCCCAGCGAAGCCGAACGCGGTGAAATCCAGCATGCACTGGAAAGCTACGCCCGCTATGTTGCTGATCGCGATCTCCGCAGCCTGAAAGCGCTGCATGGGCTGACATCGTCGCCATAGCCAAAAGGCGTGCCTGGAGCTTGTTGGTTGACTCCAGCCTCCGAGAACTCGTTATTTGACGCATACTGGTAAGTATCACGTAGTATCGCACTCGTCGATCGCAAAGAGGGGATATGGCAGCTCAATCTCGTTCCTTAGGGCCGCAGAGTGAATCACCTGCGCACCTGGTGTCAGACTTGCGGAGGATTGAGCAACTCGTGAAGTCTCGACACAGGGTGAAGGCCTATGGTGAAGTCTTTACGCCTCGCCATTTGGTCAATCAAATGCTTGACCTGGTCCGCCCCGATCTGGAGACCGGGCCTCAGTTTGTGGACAAGACCTTCTTTGAGCCTGCCGCAGGCGACGGGAACTTTCTTGTCGCAATTCTTGAGCGGAAGCTTGCCGCAATCCAGAGGCGGTATCAACCTGAATTCTGGCCGACCGAATCTTTGTTTGCGTTGGCGTCAATCTATGGTGTTGAACTCCTGGAGGACAACTTTGAAACTGCGCAAGAGCTGCTACTAATGTCGTTCGTTGATTTCCATACACGGAACGGAATCAAATGTAGTAGGCGAACGAACCTATGGCGGTCAGCAGTATGTCTCATCAATGCAAACATTGTTCAAGGGAATACGCTCACTGGCACAGACGCAAGTGGAGAGTTGATTCTGTTCTCGTGGTGGAATCGGGTTTTGAATGTGCCGGGCATAGTTCAACGTGAGCCGTTCACCCTAGACTCCTTGCGCGCTGCCAACAGAGGGGCATTCGATTTCACTACCTATGCCAAATATGAACCCTGTCGCATAGATCATGTCTATAAAGAGGTGAAAGCTCATGGCTAGGCCGAGCATCAAAACATATCGAGAAATCACACCTCTTATCTATTCTTGGACGACGCCAGACATCCCCAAATACCAGGGTTGGGAGAAGATCGGTTACACGGAACAGCAGAGTGCTACACATCGGATCGATCAACAAGCATCCCAAATGTCGATTACCAAGAAGTTGGAGTGGGCACGGCGAGCGATGTATACCACCGCTGAAGGTGGCAGCTTCACGGACAAAGAGTTTCATGCCTACTTGCGTCAAATGGGGGTCCAACGTGAGACAAGCCCAAAACGTACTGAATGGCATCGGTTTGCTGACTTACCTAAGACTTCGCTCGAATACTTCAATGATTTTACCGGCCATGATTTCCGAGACCTTCAGTCGCAGGGTGAAGATGATTATGTGCTTCGCCCCGAGCAGCTTGCTGCTGTCGAGCTCGCCATCGACAATTTTCGCAATGGCAGCGATGAGGTTCTCTGGAATGCGAAGCCGCGCTTTGGCAAGACGCTAACAACGTATGACCTCATGCGTAAACTCGGGGTCAAAAAGGCGCTCATCGTCACGAACCGCCCTGCCATCGCGAATTCGTGGTATGACGACTACATAAGGTTCATCGGTCATCAGACAACATATGCGTTCGTCTCGGAGTCATCTTCGCTTTCTGAGCGTACGCCAATGACCCGTTCTCAATGGACGACGCACAGCGCAGCCCAAATTGATCACGACCCTCGTATCATCGAGTTCGTTTCACTCCAGGATCTCAAAGGTGCTCGCTACTTCGGGGGCCAATACGACAAACTGCGCCATATCGCCGACCTGCAGTGGGATTTACTCGTGATCGATGAAGCGCACGAAGGTGTCGACACGTTTAAGACAGATGTCGCATTCAACCAGATCAGGCGGAAGTGGACTCTTCATCTCTCAGGGACACCGTTCAAGGCGCTTGCCTCCGGCAAGTTTGGTGGGGATCAGATTTTCAACTGGACGTATGAGGACGAACAAACGGCACGCAAGAACTGGGCCGATGACAGCGCAGAGAACCCGTACAGTGCTCTCCCCACGCTCAATATGTTGACGTACCAGGTCTCGCGCATGATCTCTGACCAACTGACAGTCGGTGTTGCTATTGCCGAGGATGAAGCCAATATAGACTACGCGTTCGATCTCGGTGAGTTCTTTAGCACGAAGCAGAATGGCTTCTTCGAGCACGAGGCCGACGTCCTGAAATTTCTTGATTGCCTCACGGTTAACGAGAAATACCCATTCTCCACGCCAGAACTACGGGACGAGATTCGACATTCGTTCTGGCTGCTGGATCGAGTTGCTTCCGCGAAGGCACTCGAAAAACTGCTGAAGAGTCACGAAGTTTTCGGCGAGTACGAAGTTATCGTTGCTGCGGGTGACGGGCGCTCTGATGACGATGATCCGGATGCAAGTAGTGAGTCACTAGAGAGAGTTCGTAAGGCGATCGCCGAAGCCGAGCAAACTGGTGGAAAGACCATCACATTGTCCGTCGGGCAGTTGACCACCGGGGTTACCGTTCCAGAGTGGACCGCAGTGATCATGCTTTCCAATATGACTTCTCCCTCACGCTATATGCAAGCGGCGTTTAGGGCCCAAAACCCATGCATGTTTGAGAGAGCAGGTTCCGTATTCCAGAAGCAGAATGCATACATCTTTGATTTCGCACCTGAACGAACACTTACCATCTTCGATGCCTTCGCCAATAATTTGAGTCCCACGCCAGCGTGGGATCACGAGGCTCGCCGGAGCAATGTCGGTCGTCTTCTCAACTTCTTCCCTGTTATCGGCGAAGACGCCGAAGGGCGTATGGTGGAATTGGATGCTACCCAGGTACTTACGTTCCCCCAAATCTTCAAAGCCCGAGAAGTGGTTCGACGCGGTTTTCTCTCCAATCTCCTGTTTGCCAATGTCTCTGGCATCTTCCGCAATCTCGAACAAGTCAAGGGGATTCTCGAGAAACTCCCAACGGCGAAGCAAGGCAAGATCAAGACAGGGCAAACGTTCGAACTACCTGAGAAGACGCCTACATTTGACGATGATAGCAATGTGAAGGTCGATTTTGAGAAGGTCATCAATCCCAAGATCGCTGAGCTTGGCAAGCCTGTGTGGAGTGCCGCAGATATAGATCCGATCGATTATGGTGCCCCCTATCACACAACCGCGCGCGAAGTTGCCAAACTGGTGACCGAGAGATCCCGCGAGCTTCGTGAAGAGCTAAAGGAGGCTTATGACCTCACAGCGAAACAAGTTGAGCGAGACGAGAAACAGACCGAATCTGCCGTGATTCGAGAGGTAGAACGCGCGCTCATAGAGCGCGATATCTCGCATAAGCGATTCGACGATGAAATCAGGGTCGCAGCAACCGAAGCCGAGGCTGAGGCCGTTGAAGCGAAACGGGCAGAGCTTGATGTCGACTTTCAGAAGGACCTTCTTGCGATTGTGACCACAACAACCGTGGCGATCGCCACGGATATTGTCACCCGGGAGGAGACGAAGAAGGAGCAAAAGGTGGCCAGCGCCACAATGGACGATGCCCGTTCGCATCTTCGCGGCTTCGCGCGCACAATTCCCATGTTCCTCATGGCCTATGGTGACAGAAATGTGCGTCTCTCGAACTTCGACAGCTACACACCAGCATACGTATTTGAGGAAATCACTGGCATCACCATCGATGAGTTCAAGCTCCTGCGGGACGGGCAGGAAGTCGTTGAGGCCAATGGTACGGTCACAAGCATTTCTGGCTTGTTTGACGAGAGTGTGTTCGATCAATCGATTCAGGAGTTCTTGACCAAGAAGGAAACGTTGGCAGACTATTTCGATGACGCACAGCAAGAGAACATTTTCGCCTATATTCCGCAACAGAAGACCTCGCTTGTCTTCACCCCGGAAGCCGTCGTGAAGATGATGGTGGATACGCTGGAAGCAGAGAATCCCGGCATTTTCTCTGACCCAGCGAAGACATTTGCTGATCTTTTCTCAACCGCAGGGCTCTTCCTCATGGAACTCGTTCGCCGCCTTGATACCGGGCTTGCTGAATCGATACCCGACCGGGATGCGCGGCTCAAGCATATCTTTACATCACAGGTATTCGAGATGAGCCACAACGAACTGCTGCACCGCATCACAATTGAGGCCGTCTCTGGCGGCGTGCCGGAACGCAAGGACTGGATAACCAACTCCGGCCACTTCCGGGTCGGAAACCTGGCTGCTATGACCGAAGCGGAACGCCAGCATGTTATCGACGACATGCTGACGGGAGGAGCTCAATCATGAAGAAGTTCGACGTGGTGATTGGCAACCCCCCATATCAGGAAGACGCGCAAGGAAATGCGACCAACCAGATGCCCATTTATCACCTTTTCATGGACGCGGCGTTCGAAGTTGGGAAGAAGGCTGTGTTGATCACTCCCGCTCGATTCCTCTTCGATGCTGGATACACTCCCAAGGTATGGAACGCCAAGATGCTTAGTGACCGGCATCTATCTGTTCCAATCTATGTCCCAAACAGCGATAAGCTGTTTCCCGGTACCGACATCAAAGGAGGGGTCGCAGTATCTTATCGTGATGACTCAAAAACTATCGGACCGATTGTGAAGTTCATGAAATATCCGGAACTCGCTACGATTGACTCCAAAGTTGCGGACCAGCGTGGCGCTTCAATGATTGAGGAAGGGATAACGAACGATCGCGTGTTCAGATATTCACACACGATGCACGAGGAATACCCAGATTTGTCAAGCGCTATGTCTGCGGGTAATCACTACAAGATTGATTCAAGGGCGTTTTCTCGGCTTCATCAAGTATTCTTCGTCGATCGACCCGACGACGGGCATGATTATCTGTGTGTTCTAGGACTTGACGAGGACAAAAAGCGAGCATTCAGATGGATTCGCAAAGACTTTGTTGCTGGCCCAGAGGTTTTGTACCGGTTCAAAGTGGCCTTACCAAAAGCAAGTGGATCAGGGGTATTTGGCGAAACTCTCGCACCACCCCTGATTTTGGGACCAGGTATGGCTGTTACTGGTACTTTCATAACTGTTGGTTCATTTAGCACGGTGATGCAAGCTGAGGCGTGTCTCAAGTACATAAAAACAAAGTTTTCTCGCGCCATGCTTGGTATGAAGAAAGTTACTCAGGACAATCTTGCACGGGTCTGGGCACACGTTCCTACCCAAGATTTCACAAGTAGGTCTGACGTCGACTGGTCTAAGTCGATCGCGGAGATTGACCAGCAGCTCTATGCGAAGTACAACCTCAGCGCCGATGAAATTGAGTTCATTGAAGAGCACGTGCAGCCAATGAGTTAGGCGACAGTTTGCGCTACTCTCGTTAACTATCCGGATCGGAGTTGGTTAACAAATCTGGTCGCCACCTGGCGGTGCGCAATTTCGCTTGCTCAGTCCGCCATTCGGCAATTCTGGCATGATGGCCGCTCAGCAACACCTCCGGCACTTCCAGCCCACGATACTCCTGCGGGCGGGTGTAGTGCGGATACTCCACATACTCACCGAGATGCGACTCGTCCAGAATGCTCTCTTCGGTAATCACGCCCGGCACCAGACGGCTGATCGTATCGGCGATGACCATTGCCGGTAGTTCGCCGCCTGTGAGCACGTAGTCGCCGATAGATAGTTCGTCGGCTCCGAGAATCTCCGAGACACGCTCATCGATCCCCTCATAGTGACCGCAGATCAACACCACGCGTCCGTGTTCGCTGAGGTCCTGCGCGATTTCTTGCGAGAAGCGGCGACCACCCGCGCTCATTATGGCTACGTGGGCCGACGGCAGTTCGTCGCCCAGCACATCCTCGACCGCTTCGACGATCGGCGGCGCTTTCATCACCATACCGGCTCCACCTCCATACGGTGTGTCATCGGCAGTGCGGTGCTTGTCATGCGTCCAGTCACGGATATTGTGGACACGGATATCGATGAGGCCTTTGGCGTGGGCGCGCTTCAAGATACTCTCTCCCAATACTCCCTCGAACATGCCCGGGAAGAGCGTGAGGATATCGATGATTAGCGCCGGATTCTGTTGCTGCAGAATCCATTCGGCAGCATCGAAGAGCGTTGCGGCGATGTGATCCGGCTCGGCTTCGGTAGCGTGTTGGAGATCGCTCAGAGGTTCACCATTCGGCACCAGCACCGCCCGCATACCTGCCTGTTGGGGACTCCAGACATCCCAGCGTGCCGAATCGCCGACATGAATCGCCGCCGTGGGCGGTACGCCCAGGCTTTCCAGCACCTGCGCATAGAGCGCAGGATTGCTCTTGTAGATACCGGCGCTCGCGGACGTAACCACGAACTCGACGGCATCGGCAAGTCCGAACTTCTCCAGTGTCCATTCCAGAAAAGGATGATAGATGGCACTGCTGATCACCCCAATGCGGATGCCACGGTCATGGAGAAGACGGATGCCTTCGATCGCGGTCGGAACAGCCTCCGCTTCGAGCAGTGCCTCTCGCATGAACTTCTCGACGGCCGCCTCTATCTCCTCGCGTGGATAACTCAGTTCGAAGTGTGCGTAGACCTGCTCCAACCCATCAATGGCTTCGATCTCGATACCGCTCTCGATCACATTCATACGGAGCGTGCGATAGGCCTCGGTGAGTGCGTCATCGCCAATCCGTGCCAGTGCGTCCGCATCGATCAGCGCCAACGCTGCCGCCGGTAGTCGCCGAATCTCCAGCTTGAACCAGGCATCGCAGTGGGCGATCGTATTGTGAAAATCGAAGGTAACGAGTTGAATCATGCCATCCTCTGGGTCCGTCTGAGCACATCAGAATCACAGGCAGTGTACCGAAAAGTCGCGATGGTATGATGCCCACATCACTATTCGTTGCTATCGGAGTTGACCCACCGTGAAGATACTGGATCAGGAGTTTCTCACCATCGATGTTGCGCTGGCGAAGACGCATAAATACGCCAGCCGCGAGAGTGGTGACACGGTGGAGTTGGTGGAGCGGCCTGGTGGTGGCTTCAGCGTGATCATGATCGACGGACAGGGGAGTGGCAAGGCCGCGAAAACGCTGAGTCTCCTGCTCTCCGCCAAGGCCGTCGGCCTGGTCAAGGATGGCGTACGCGATGGTGCCGTCGCCCGTGCCACGCACGATTTCCTCTTTGCCTTCCGACACGGACAGGTGAGCGCAACGCTTGATCTTGTCTCGGTGGATATGCAGACGCGGGAAGTGGTGGTGACACGCAACGCCGATTCACCAATGCTGTTGCGCAAGGATGGAGAGATCAGCGTCGTGCCGATGACGAGTGGGCCTATCGGTCTCACCAAGTTTGCTAAACCCGCCGTACAGCACTTTCCCGCCGAGGACGGTGTCGCACTGGTCATGTTTACCGATGGTATTACGCACTCCGGTTTGCGTCAGCAGTTGGGGGCTATCGACTATCAGCAACTGGCCGAGCTGGTGCTGAGCAATGGCAAGAGTGCGCAGGAGATCGCTGATACGGTGCTGGAACACGCCAAGTCGCGCGACAATGATCGTCCGGGGGATGATATGGCGGTGATCGTGCTCTCGGTAAGCAAGGTTGTGCAGCCGATGGCGATTCGCCGCCTGCAAGCAACCTTTCCGGTGACATGATGAGCACATCGCCCCGCATCGTTGTTGTCGGACCCTGTGCCAGCGGCAAATCGACGCTGGTTGCGCGCTTGCGCGAGCACGGTCACGATGCCCATGCGGTGGCGCAGGAACATAGCGCGGTGAAGGATCTGTGGCAGCGACGGAGCCCAGATGTGCTCATCGCCCTTGATGTCAGCCTTGATGTTGTCAGGCAGCGACGCAGTCCGGATTGGCTGGAGAGTGTCTACGAGCGTCAGTACGAGCGCCTGGCCGCTGCCTATGCGGCCGCGGATATGGTTATCGATTCCGCCGCCTACGATGCTGATCAGGTGCTCGCGATGGTCGAGGCGTTTCTCGCCGATCTCTCCTGATCCTGCGGTAAACTATGCAAATGAAAGCGACGGATTGGACCGGCGCGATAGTTGGAATCAGACGTTGACCATTCTCCGACTCACAAATCGACCCGAGCCTCGCCCTGTTGCGCTGCCGGAGGACGTTCTACCCCTGACGCAGGCGGACATTCCCCGGTTGCGACTGAATAACCATCCCCGGATCGCGGCGGATGCGATCGCGCGGGCGCTGTACGAGATGCCAGGCCTCAGTTATTGGCATCCGGATAGCGGCGAGTTCATCGTTTGCGCACCCTGGCGCCATCGCGCCGATGTGCCATTGATGCGCGATCTGACCGCCTTCGCTCACGAAGACGAACTCGTACAGGCGGCGATTGCGGCGGCCAAAGCAAAGGGAATGCTCGGCTTCGTCGCTTCCGAACATTACGAGAAGCGCCGCGAGAGCTTCTATCAACGGAATGGTCTCTATCGCCTCGAGCATGTCATCACCTTCACCCATGAGCGAGTGCTGGATTACCTCGATATTCCGCAGACTGGCCGACTGAACTTTGTGAGGGTCCGCGGCAGCGACTTCGATCTTCTCCAGGGTGTGATGGCCGTCGATGCCTCGGCATTCTCGCCGATGTGGCGCAACAGCCATGCCGAGTTCGCCTGGTGGATGAGCCTGCCTTCGGTGGAGGTCTGGGCGGGTGTTCTGGATGGCCAGGTCGTAACCTATGCCGGCATCACCGCCTACAGCAGGTTCGGACACCTTGACCGTATCGCCGTTCACGCCGACTATCAGGGGCAGGGACTCGGCGCCGAGGCGCTGATGCATGCCATGTATCGCATGGCGGAGCTTGATCTGCCCAATGCTGCCCTCTGCACGCAATCGGATAATGAGGCGAGCCAACGACTCTACACGCGCGCTGGTTTCAAACGTCACCAGCGTGACGATTACGATATTTACGGCATCATCTTTGAAAAGGAAACGCAACCAGCATGAGTAGCAGCTTCGGCAAGATTTTCCGGATCACTACCTGGGGTGAGAGCCATGGTCCGGCGCTTGGTGTGGTCATTGATGGTGTGCCCGCAGGAATTCCGCTGACGGTTGAAGAGATTCAGAAGGACCTTGATCGCCGTCGTGTCGGCCAGAGCAAGGTAACCACTCCTCGTGGCGAACGCGATGCGGCTGAGATTCTCTCAGGTGTCTATGAGGATGTCACTACCGGTGCTCCCATTAGCCTGATCACCTATAACAAGGATGCCGATAGCAGCAAGTACGACAACCTGCGGGAGGTCTTCCGCCCTGGTCACGCCGATTACACATATTGGCGCAAGTACGGTCACCGCGATCATCGTGGCGGCGGACGCTCCTCCGCACGCGAGACCTGGGGACGGGTCGCTGCCGGTGTGATTGCCAAGAAGATCATTGCCAGCGCAGGTATCGATGTCTTCGCCTTCGCCCAGGAGATCGGAGGGATTGCATGCGAGACCTTTGATCGTGATGTCATCGAGCAGAATATCGTGCGCGCCGCTGATCCGGTTGCGGCCGAGAAGATGATCGACGCCATCCTCCAGGCGAAGGAAGAGAAGGATAGCCTCGGCGGTATCGTCGAGATTCGGGCGCTCAATATGCCTCCAGGACTCGGCGAGCCGACATTCGACAAGCTGGATGCACTGATCGGCCAGGCGATGTTGAGCGTCCCCGCCACCAAGGGTGTCGAGATCGGTCGCGGTTTCGCCCAGGCGCGTATGCGTGGTTCGCAGAGCAACGATCCGTTCCTGTTGGATGGCGATCAGGTTCGCATTGGCGAGAACAACGCTGGTGGCACACTGGGCGGTATCAGCACCGGTGAGGATGTGATCGTGCGCGTGGCGGTCAAACCGACCAGTTCTATCGAACGCGAGCAGGATACCGTGACAAAGAACCTCGATCCGGAGAAGATCATCGTCTACGGACGCCACGATCCCTCGGTGGTGCCCCGCGCTGTGCCGGTGCTGGAGGCGATGCTGGCGCTGGTTCTGGCGGATCTGGTTTTGCAGAACCGCTCTGCGCGAATTGAGTGGTGATTTCAGAAGGTAGCGGGCAGCTTGTCTGCCCCAAAGGAGGACACAAGGTCCTCTGCTACCCATAGAGGGGACGTAATGTCCTTGTGCAGAGAAAAGAGAAAGGAAAACTCATGACACAACACGAACTCCGCGACGGCGCTCCCGTTTACGGAAACTATATCAACGGTCAATTTGTCCCGACCGCTTCGGGTGAAACATTCGAGGTGCGCAATCCCGCCGATCGCGACGAGATCGTCGCGCATATGGCCAAGGGCACCGCTGACGATGTGAATAGCGCCATCGAAGCCGCCGAGGAAGCGTTCAAGAGCTGGAGTCGCACCGGTGCACTCCAACGCGCCAATATCCTGTACAAGGCTGCCGATCTGCTGGTGCAACGAGCCAACGAGATCGGTCGCGATCTCACCCGAGAAGAGGGCAAGACCATCAAGGAGGGCATTGGTGAAACCCTCCGTGCGGCCAATATCATGCGCTATTACGCGGGTGAGACCCTGCAGTCGAATGGCGATGTCTATCCCAGTGCCAACCCCACCACCATGCTGTACAGCATTCGCGAGCCACTGGGCGTCGTTGGCATGATTACCCCCTGGAACTTCCCGATCGCGATTCCGGTCTGGAAAGTCGCACCAGCATTGGCCTTCGGTAACACGATCGTCTTCAAACCCGCCTCGGCCGCGCCACTCTGCACGATGCACATGGTTCAGGCCCTGGAAGATGCCGGCTTGCCCGCTGGGGTGGTCAATGTCGTCACCGGACCCGCCGGTGCCGTTGGCGATGCTATCGTCAATGATCCCCGCGTGGTCGCGATCAGCTTCACGGGCTCGGCCGATGTCGGCGGTCATATTCGGGCGCTGGCCGCGGCGCGCGGCGCCAAGGTCCAGCTGGAGCTCGGTGGCAAGAATCCGGCAATCGTGCTTGCCGATGCCGACATGCAGCACGCTGCTCAGCAGGTGATGGCTGGTGCCATGAATGCCACGGGACAGAAATGCACGGCTACCAGCCGCGCGATTGTCGATCGTCGCATCGCCAGCGATTTCACCGCCATGCTGCAGGAACGCATCAGCAAGTTGGTCGTGGGTGATCCCCTGGATGAGGCTACCCAGATGGGTCCGCTTATCGATGATGCATCGGCGGATCGCGTCGTCCGGGAGATCGAGGCGGCCAGGCAATCTGGTGCAGAATTCGTGATGGGTGGTGAGCGACCGGAAGCGTTGGCCGGCGGTGCCTTTATCACACCCAGTCTCTTCACGAATGTGACCTCAGATTCCCGCATGGGGCAGGAGGAGTTCTTCGGACCGCTTCTTGGTGTCATCCCGGTTGATGATATGGACGAGGCGATCGCCGTCGCCAACAGCGTCAAGTACGGCCTCAGCGCCAGCATCTTCACGAGTGATCTCGGCACGGCCATGCGCTTTGTGCGTGAAATTCACGCCGGTATGGTGCATGTGAATAGCGAGACTGCCGGTGCCGAATATCAGCTGCCATTTGGTGGCTACAAGGCCAGCAGTTCCTATAGCCGCGAGCAGGGCAAGGCGGCGGTTGAGTTCTACACCCAGACCAAGACGGTCTTCATGGATCCGCCAACTCCGGCATAGTCGTGTACCATCGGATCAGTAACGCATCGAAAGGAGCACATCATGGCAACTCGTAAGGCAACAACAGTCTGGACAGGCGATCTTCACAATGGTGGAGGCGTGGTTAGCGGTGAAACCGGTGCATTGGGAGAGCAGAAGATCACGCTTCCCACTCGCGTGGGCGATGCCAATGGCGGCACCAGCCCGGAGGAACTGCTGGCGGCCAGCCATAGCGGCTGTCTGGCGATGAATCTGAGCGCGACACTGACCAATAACGGCACCCCACCGGAAGAACTGACGGTGACCAGCGATGTCGGATTCGGTCCCAAGGATGGCGGCGGTTTCAAGATCACTCACGCCAATGTGACCATCAGCGGTAAGGTGCCAGGCCTCACCGCCGAGCAGTTCGAGTCCCTCGCCACCACGGCCGAGCAGACCTGCCCGATCAGCAATGCTATTCGCGGCAATGTGCCGATCAACGTCGAGATCTCGTTCGAGGGTTAGATTGGTGCAAACGTGGGCCCGGGGTTAATCCCCGGGTATCGCTCACACGTACGGGCGGATACTGGCGAAGCCAGTATCCGCCCGCATCGACGGCACCGCCGTCGATCCACGTAGCCCCTGCATGACGCACGGGCTTAGGGTTCATGCTGCCCGCACCTAAAGTGCGGGCGTACGATGAGTAATTGGGGAAGGAATCATGGCCAAGTTCGCCGCAGTCGTTTCATACACTACCGATGCTGCTCGTCTGCAAGAGGTACGACCGGAGCATCGCGAGAACCTGAAGGCATTGCTGGATGCTGGCAAGCTCTACGAATCCGGCCCCTTTCTTGATGGCAGCGGTGCGCTGATCATTTACGAAGCCGAGGATCTCGCTGAGGCACAGACCATGCTCGCCAATGATCCCTTCAGCAAGGCTGGATTGATCACCGGCGCGACGATCCGCGAGTGGAACATCGTCTTCAGGTAGGTCACGGTCACTCAGTTGATACGTGGACCCGGGGTTGAGGCCAGCAAGATGCCGCCTTCGACACCCAGGGTTTCTCTTTGCTCAGGATGACGGTTCTGAACATCCGTTCTGATATAATTGCCGCATGACTACGAAGAATCCCCGTCCCGATTTCAGCACCCGTCTCTCTTCCCTGGCTACCCGGCCAGGCGTCTATCTCATGAAAGACGCTGATGGCAATGTCATCTATGTGGGTAAGGCGATTAGCCTGCGCAATCGGGTGCGCTCCTACTTTCAGAGTCAGCGCCACAAGGACCCGAAGACACGTGAGCTGGTCAGCCACATCGTCGATTTCGAGGTCATTCGCACCGATACCGCCACCGAAGCGCTGATCCTCGAAAACGTTCTTATTAAGAAGTACTTGCCCAAGTACAACATTATGCTGAAGGATAGTAAGACCTATCCCTATATCCGTATCACCAATGAGGAGTGGCCGCGGGTGATCAGCACACGCCTGGTGGTGCAGGATGGCAGTCAGTATTTCGGGCCGTACACGAGCGCATCATCCGCCTACAAGACCATCAATCTACTCAATCGACTCTTTCCCTATCGCAAGTGTGACAAGAAGATCACCGGACACGACGAGGTCTGTCTCTACTACCACATGCATCAGTGCACCGCGCCGTGTATCGGCGCCGTGAGTCGTGATGATTACATGAAATCGATCGATGCCACCGCCAAATTCTTGAGTGGCAAGGGCGACGAGATCGTGAAGGAGACCGAACAGGAGATGCTGACCGCGGCCGAGGAGCTTAACTTCGAGCGTGCGGCTGAGCTTCGAGATCGCTTGCAGGCGGTGAACCATGTGCTGGAGCGACAGAAAATCGTGATCGATACCGGCTCCAGCGCCGACATCATCGGCGTCAGCAAAGGGGAGGGTGGCGATGCCGGTGTGCAGATCAGCTTCCTCCGCCATGGCAAGATGATCGGCTCCGAGTTCTTTCCGATGCAGGCTCGGGTGGATGATTCCGAGGCCGATATTCTCCAGGCCTTTGTCACCCAGTTCTATGAGGATGCGGCTATCGTGCCGCCGCGCCTGGTGATGCAATATGCCATGTTGCCAGAAGAATCGATGATGATCGAGGAATGGCTCAGCGGCAAACGTGGTGGCAAGGTAACCATCCACGTGCCGCAACGCGGGAACCAGCTTGGGTTGGTGCGCATGGTCGCGAAGAGTGCTGCGGAGAATCTGGAGCAGTCTCGCATTAAGCATCTCAGCGACGAGATGAAGATGACCGCCGCCATGACTGAGTTGGCGGAGGCGCTTGATCTTCCCCGTATGCCGCGCCGCATCGAGTGCTTCGATAACTCCAATATCCAGGGTACATCTCCGGTCGCGAGTATGGTTGTCTTTGAAGATGCTCGTCCCGCCAAGAAGGAATATCGCCGCTTCAGCATCAAGACCGTGGTCGGAGCCGATGATTTCGCCAGTATGAAGGAGATCATCACGCGTCGCTTCCGCCGGGCGAAAGAAGCGGATGAAGAGACCGAAGGCAAATGGACCACGTTACCCGATCTGGTGATCATTGATGGTGGCAAGGGGCAGCTGAACGCTGCGCTGGAAGCATTGGCTGAGGTTGGGATGCAGGTGCCGATTTGCGGTCTGGCGAAGGAGCAGGAGGAGATCTTCCTGCCGGGACGAAGCGACTCGATTATGCTCCCGCGCGATTCTCAGGCGCTCTTTCTGGTGCAGCGCATTCGCGATGAGGCACACCGCTTCGCTATTACCTACCACCGTAATACCCGTCGGAAGAACGCGTTCAAGAGCCAATTGGATGATATTCCCGGTATCGGACCTAATCGCAAGAAGGCATTGATGAAGCATTTTGGTAGCATCAAGGCAATGCGTGCAGCCACGATCGACGAGATCACTGCGGTCGACGGGATCAATCAGAGCGTGGCGCTGGCGCTGAAATCGGCGATTGGCGATACCTCATCCGTGAAGGAGCAGACTGATGGCATATCTGAGTCTTGAAGATGGTCGCGCTCTGGAAGAAGCAATCAGTGTGTTGAGTCACGGCGGTGTGGTGGCCTTCCCAACCGATACGGTTTATGGCATGGGTGGGAGCCTTGCGCATCCTGAAGCGCTGCGCCGCATCTACGATCTGAAGGGACGGCAGCCAGATAAGCCCCTCCCCATCCTCATCTCGCGGGCGAGTGTGGTCGACGAACTGAGTCCAGATGTCGATGAGCGGCTGATCGAACTGGCGCTACAATTCTGGCCCGGTGCGCTGACGGTGGTTTTGCCCGCGGCCGAACATCTGCCCGCCGAGGTGAAAGCCCCGGATAACACCATTGGCGTCCGTTTACCGAACCATTCGATCCCGCTCACCATTGCCGAGCGTCTCGGTGGTGCCGTGGCGACGACCAGTGCCAATCTCTCTGGCCAACCTGCTGCGATCTCGGCTGTGGAGATTCGCGATGTGCTTGGTGGCCAGATCGATGTGATTCTGGATGGTGGCTTCTCGCCCCAGGAGAATCCCAGCACCGTCATTCGCGTGGTCGATGGCGAGATTGTTGTGCTCCGTGAAGGTGCTATTCGTGCGGATGAGATCAACGCCGCCTGGCAGGATCTGTAGCACCGGGCCCTATGCCCGGTGTATGGATTGGGGCGATCTACATAGATACTGATCATGGACTCTCAACTCCATCTGTAGTGGTGGCCTTTACGGCCACTTCGGTGGCGGATGATCAGCAACCAGCATTTCTTCCCGGGCGTGCACGAAGCACGCCACTACCTTCTAACGCCCGATTGAGCCCAGATCCCATAGCGATACTGATCAGCCAACCAATTGCCTCAACGACGCTCAATCGTTCACAATAGACCAGCGCGGATGCGACCGCGTTGTTTGCGTTTTCATGTGATGCCCATAATCAGTACAGGATAATTCCATGCCATTAGTTGATACAGCACGCATATTCGTCAAATCCGGTAAGGGTGGCAACGGTTCCATGCACTTTCGCCGCGAGAAATATGCACCCAAGGGTGGCCCAGACGGCGGCGACGGCGGTCGCGGTGGCGATGTCATCTTCCGCGTTAAGGACAACCTGAACAGCCTTCTGCCATTCCAATACGTCAGCCGGTACATCGCCAAGGACGGTCAGGCCGGTGGAGGGAATCGCAAGTTCGGTCGTAGCGGTGCCGATATCGTTGTGAATGTTCCGCCAGGCACGGTCATTTTCATGGACGAGTCCGACGAGCAGATCGTCGATCTCACTGATCCCGGTGAGGAGTTTGTGATCGCCAAGGGTGGCAAGGGTGGTCTTGGCAATGTCCATTTCAAGACCAGCACTCGCCGCGCTCCACGCATCGCTGAGTTGGGTGAACCAGGCCAGGAATACTGGCTTCGACTCGAACTGCGCTTGATTGCCGATGTTGGCCTCGTTGGTTTGCCGAACGCAGGCAAGAGCACGCTTCTGGCGAGCAGCACGCGGGCCAAGCCCAAGATTGCCGATTATCCGTTTACCACGCTCCAGCCGAATCTCGGCGTCGTTGAGGTTGGTGGTGCTGGTGGCGATTCGTTCGTTCTTGCCGACATCCCGGGTCTGATCGAAGGTGCCGCCGAAGGCCATGGCCTCGGGCACGAGTTCTTGCGTCATGTTCGTCGTACCAAGCTGCTGCTCCACGTGCTCGATGCCAGTGGTGGCCTGGAAGGGCGCGATCCACTCGAGGATTTCCGCACCATCAATCGTGAGCTCTTCGATTTCGATCCTGGCATGCAGAAGAAGCCGATGATCGTGGTGTTGAACAAGATCGATCTGCCGGAAGCGCAGGAGAATCTGCCGCGATTGCACGAGATTTTGGATAGCGAGGGCTACGAGACCTTCGAAATCTCGGCCGCGACCGGCGAGGGTGTGCGCGATCTGCAGAATGCCGTGGCCGAGCGCATGCGTGATATTCGCGAGCACGAAGAGGAAGAGCGCAAGCTGGAGGAAGAGAAGCCGAAGCGTCGCGTTTACACCATTGGCAATGTCGATGAACGTGCCTGGGATATCGAGCGCGTCTCACCTCATCAGTTCAAGGTTAATGGCGTTGGTATCGAGCGGTTCGCCGCCATGACCAACTTCAGCCAATGGGAGAGCGCCGAGCGTTTCCAACGTGTGCTTGATCGCGCGGGCATTATCGACGAGCTCGAGAAGATGGGTATTCAGGAGAAAGACACCGTCACTATCGGCTCGTTCGAGATGACCTGGGGCGAGAGCTACGACGAGAAACCGTGGGCTGTCGAGCACGACGAGAGACTGGACGAACTCCTCGCCGAGGAGGAAGAGGGCATGCTCATCTCCGATTGGGATGATGAGGACGACGGTGAAGACGAGGATGAGGACTACGAGCCCGTCCATCGCACCTATACCCTTGATGCCATCGACGACGAAGAGTAGCGCCGCCCCGAAGTGGGCGGCGAGCCGGGTAACGCGGTGGGCACTGGACGGCGTGATGCCAAACCACCAATTGTTCTGTTGATTCCTCGACGCTTCGCGCTCGGAATGACGGTGGCATCGCCGCCGATGCGAGCGGACTCGACTCGCAATCGTAGTAACTGTCCTGTCAAGAGTT
>JAGQGU010000044.1 GCA_020432165.1 Thermomicrobiales bacterium | reverse complement strand
CACCTCAGAGTGCCAAACTTAAGAAAGGGGCGGATTCGTGAGAATCCGCCCCTTTTTGCTGTCAGGATGCTACATCGTGGATCAGTGCCCTGATCTCGTGGTACGCCTCGGTGAGGGTATCTCTCACCTTACGTTGCTGCTCTTCGTTCAGGAGTACGCCGTAGACAAGCGCGCCAGCCGCTGCCATCCAGATGACGAGAGAACGTGTCTCTTGCCCGCCGCGCTGTACAGATTCGACGGCGACCTTACGCTTCTCCTCCGCAGTCTGTACCAGACCCTGCATTGATTCCTGCGCGTCGGCGCTCACTTTTTCAGCGGTCTGCCGAGCCTGGCTGGTGAGGTCAGCACTCTTTTCTTTCCCCACTTCCGCAACCGCCTTGGCGTCTCCGGCGAAACCCGCGAGTCGCGTCTTGATCTCGGTCTGAATGATCTTTTCGATCTCAGGTCCACTTTCTTTGAGAGCGCTGAGGAGTGTGACGGCTTCTCCCTGAGCACCCGAGACCTGCTCTCCGATCTTTTTGCCGAGCTTTTCCAGCTCTTTCATCGTCTGTTCGGAAGGACCCTTCGCCTTAACCCTGGCGGTTTTCACCTTCTTTTCCGCAGTCTTCGCCTGTTTGGCGGTGACTTTGGCGAGGTCGGACTCCTGGGCACGAGCGAGAGCCGCACGCAAATACGCACGTGAAGAGTCAGCTACCGATTTGGGTGCTGGTTCGGTACGCTTGCGGCCGAGTCCATACGCGAGTCCGATCAACGCTGCGGCACCTGCTACGACCGGTGCCACCGGTGTCTGCTGGGGTAAACCGATCTCATGAACTTGCACGCTGGGTGTAGCATTTGTGGTGGTTTGGTTCGTCATATTGGCGTTCCTCTCTCGTCTTCAGCCATGGCACGTTACGTCGCGAAAGCGGTACATATCACCATAGTGCCAGATTTGGGCAGTAATCACATCTCCCGAGGGTCATAGCGGGTGCATTCCATCACGAACACATACGATGTTGTCGTTATCGGCGCTGGCCACGCGGGCACCGAAGCAGCTCTGGCAGCGGCGCGCATGGGCGCACGAACGCTCATTCTGACACCGAATCTGGACCGCGTAGGTTTCATGCCCTGCAACCCCTCCATTGGTGGACCTGCCAAGAGCCAGATCGTGGCCGAGGTCGATGCGTTGGGTGGCGCTATGGCCGAAGTGGCCGATGCTACTGCCCTGCAGGCTCGCATGCTTAATACCAGCAAGGGACCGGCGGTGCAGGCGATTCGGTTGCAGTGCGACAAGAGCCTCTATGCGATCGCCATGAAGGAACGAGTCGAACTCCAGCCGAATCTGGACCTCGTGCAGGATGAGGCGATTGGTATCGCCCTAACCACCGGTGCTCGCCCGCAAGTCGCAGGGGTCACGCTCCGCCACGGTGGTCAAATCGCATGCTCCACGATCGTTGTCACGGCCGGTACATTCCTGCGGGCAAGAATGGTCAGCGGAGAGTCGAGCCATGCTGGTGGCCGCGCTGGTGATGCCAATGATCAACAGCTTTCCGCCAGTCTCGCCGATATCGGTCTTCGCCTGAAGCGCTTCAAGACTGGCACCCCTCCCCGCCTCGATGCACGTTCGCTGGATGTGAGCGTGTGCGAACTCCAACCCGGCGATGAGCCCCCGCGTTGGATCAGCAGAAACGGAGCCAAAGGTGGGATCGATCAGATCTCTCTACCGTCGGCGGACTCAGGAATCTTCAGTGAGCCTGTGTGGTTGGGTGGACGATGGCAGGTGCCCTGCTATCAAACCGCTACGAACGAAGCTGCTCATGAGATCATTCGCGCGAATCTGCATCGCGCGCCCATGTACAACGGCAGTATCGAAGGTACTGGTCCTCGTTATTGCCCCAGTATTGAGGACAAGGTGGGTCGCTTCGCGGACAAGACGAGCCATCCTATCTTCATTGAGCCGGAAGGCTGGCGAAGCCACGAGGTCTACGTGCAAGGACTGAGTACCAGCTTGCCAGCCGATGTGCAGCACGACGTCGTTCGCTGTGTTCGCGGTATGGAGAACGCCCGCATTACCCGCTATGGCTATGCGGTCGAATACGATGCTCTGGATGCCACTGAACTGTTGCAGACACTGGAGACCCGGAAAGTGGAGGGGCTCTTTATGGCGGGCCAGGTGAATGGTACGAGCGGATACGAGGAAGCCGCCGGTCAAGGTCTCGTGGCGGGTGCGAATGCGACAGCACGCTCGCTTGGCACGCCGGAGTTGATTCTCTCCCGCACCGACAGCTATATCGGGGTGATGATCGACGATCTCACCAGCCAGCAGTTCAGCGAACCCTATCGCATGCTTACCTCTCGCGCCGAGTATCGACTGATTCTGCGATCCGACACCGCCGATGCCCGACTCGCCGAACGAGCGCATGCCGCCGGGTTGATCAGTGAAGCACGTGCACATACGGTCGCAACCGAGCAACAGACCATCGCCAGCATTCAATCCGAACTGGGATCGATTTGGCTGGGAGACAATCCCCGGCACGCCGCCGCACTGCAAGCAGAAGGAGTCGCTCCGGCGAATCGCTCATTGACGGCGCTTGACGTGGCACGACGCCCCCATACATCGCTAGAGGCAGTCCTAAGAGCACTGCAAACGCTGGAGATGTGGAAGGGGGAGATTCCCGCCGGTATCACACTGGAGCGAACGCAAATTGCCATTACCTACGGCGCGTTTATCGACAAGGAAGAGCGTGAGGCAGAGCGCCATCGCAGAGCGGCCGAAGATCGACTCGATCCTGAGATGGACTACACGCTGGTTAGGGGACTACGCATCGAAGCACAGCAACGCCTCAATGCCAACAAGCCGCTCACGGTCGGGCAGGCCCAAAGAACTCCAGGTGTCACACCGGGTGATATTAGTGCCTTGTTGGTGCATCTGAGTGTTGCGCGAGCGACGCGGTGATGATCTGACAATCGTTGACCAGGTAGCCCGAACAGGCAGAAACAATCGCGGACATGTACAATACGGGCCGAGCGGCGAGATGACTCCCGCGGAGCACATGTGACTCCGATTCGGGATTTTGACCATCGCCGGGGTGAGAGAAAAGGACGCCAGAACTTGGCCAGTATTCGCCACGCATTGCGTGGTTCAATAGGCACCGCACCAGCGGAGACCATCCGCGTCGTTGTCCCGGTAACCGGGCACGAATCCGAGACGAGATTGCTGCAGTATGTGGCTCGCATTGCGCAGAAGAAGCAAGCGTTCGTCTCCCTGATCTACGTAGTGGAAGTCGAACAAGCCCTCCCACTCGACGCCGAACTTCCGGCCGATGTGACCCAGGGTGAGCGCGTTCTCCAGCTTGCTCGCGACGAGATCTCCAAAGAACTCGAACTCAAAAGCTCCAATATTCAGACCGATCTGCTGCAGGCACGCTCTGCCGGGGCCGCGATTGTGGATGAGGTCAGTATTCAGAACGCTGATGTCATCATCATGAGCGCGCATGTCTCCAAGCGAATGGGCAAGCGCACCTATGGTGAAACGGTCGATTACGTGCTTAAGAATGCACCCTGCGAGGTGATCATTCTGCGTAGCCCCATGAGCGGAATCCTGCTGGAAGAACTGGAGAGAGAAGTCGAATGAATGTCGTCATTATGGGATGCGGACGCGTAGGTGCCCGCGTCGCGGTATTGCTTGATGAGGCAGGGCATCAGGTGACGATGATCGACCGCCTTTCGGCATCGTTCGAACGTCTGCCCAAGGAGTTCGGCGGGAACACGGTGCTTGGCACCGGTATCGATGAAGATGTGCTGCGCATGGCAGGCATCGATCATGTGGATGTCTTTATCGCCACAACCAACGCCGACAATCGCAATATCATGGGTGCGCAGGTGGCCAGAACGATCTTCAACGTGCCTCATTGCATCGTGCGTCTGTACGATCCTGTCCGCGCCGACGCGTATCGCGAAATGGGTCTGGATACGATCTGCCCGACCACCACGATCTCAGCCATGATCATGGACAAGATCGCTACCTACGGAGGTCGCTAACATGTATGTGATTGTTGTGGGTGCGGGTAAGGTTGGTTATTACCTTGCCAAAAATCTCCTGATGGAAGATCACGAAGTCCTGTTGATCGAAAATGATCCGGCCAAGGTGGAGTACTACAACGAACGGCTCGGCACGGTCGTGGTACGCGGCGACGGAGCCGAAGCGTCGACGCTGGCAAAGGCGGGCGCCGCCCGCGCCGATGTGGTGGTGGCGGTTACCGGTGAAGACGAGGACAATCTCGTCGTATGTCAGGTTGCCAAGAACAAGTTCCATGTGGGACGCACCATCGCTCGCGTGAACAACCCCAAGAATGAGCACCTCTTCCGCTTGTTGGGTGTGGATGTGACCGTCAGCCAGACGAATTTCATCCTTAACCTCATCGGTCAGGCGATTCCGGAACGCAGCTTCATGCATTTGATGAATCTGCGCCACGCGGGACTTGCGATTGTGGAGGCCACGATCTCGGATCGGTCGCCCGTTGTCGGTCTCTCGATCGACGAAATGGATCTGCCGGTGAGTTGCGCTATTGCTGCCATCGCGCGTGGAGCGGAAGTCATCGTGCCGAAACCCGATACGCAAATCGAGGTAGGTGATGAGATTATCGCCGTCACGCATCTCAGCGAGGAAAGCCAGTTGCGGGAATTGCTGGTGGTGGACTAAACAGCAGAAGATGACAAGAGGGGCACGCGCGTGCCCCTCTTGCTGTTTTTCTAGCTCACGCTCGCCAGCGCTTCCACCGGCTCAATGCGCAATGACCGTCGAGCAGGGATGATCGAGGCGATAACGCCGCTCAAGACAGCCACGATAACGATCTCCAGCAACCACAGCCACGGAAGACTGAATACGACCGCAAACGAATCGCCAAAGACACAGTAAACACCAGCGATACCGTAAAGCGTTCCCAGAATCAATCCCACGCCACATCCGATCAGCGCCAGAAGCACTCCCTCGGTCGCCAGCATGGTGCGCACCTGACCGCGCTTCAATCCCATGGCACGTAACATACCTGTCTCGCGTGTTCGTTCGATAACGGAGAGGGTGAGTGTGTTCCCAATACCTACGATGGCGATCACAATACTCGCGGTCAACAATCCGAGCGCAATCAGGAAGATGGTATCGAGGATATCCAGCATCTCGGCGCGGAAAGCAGCACTCCCAGAAATGCTCAGGGTAATGCCGGGAAGTTCGGTCTTCCTCACCTCTTTGAGCACATCTCCGGTAGAGGCACTATCCTCCAACCGAATCCATACCCCCATCATCGGTGCATCGGGAGTCAGGGTCTCCAGCACAGATTGCGACACCACCGCGTGATCGCCAATACCACGTTCAACGATGACCCGAAGTGTCACCTGATTCCCGTTGGCGATTAGTGTGATGGTGTCGCCATCCGTAACACCCAGGCTCCTGCCGAGATCCTGATTGATGACCAGCGTATCGTCGCTGGCTTCGGCAAGCACGTTAGTGCGAAGAACCTTCTGGGCGTTGGTCAGGTCGACTCCAACCAGGTCCACGGGATAATCGTCCGTCGTGGCGACACTACCGCCATAGGTCACCACAAACGCGTGGACACCATCGATCTCTTGCCATCTGCGCAACTCACTCGCGGATAGGCTTGTCAGTGAACCATTGTCATCTCTCCCCTCAATCTCCAGATCAATTGGGTTTTCGGTGTTCACCACGTTGATGAGTGTCGACTTAATCATCGTCACTCCAACGGCCATCATGGTGATGAGGGTAACTCCCATCAGGAGTGCCGTAGAGGTCGAAGCTGTACGCCTTGGATTGCGATTCAGATTACTGAAAGCCAGCTCTCCGGTCGCAGATGATCGATTGCCAACTATGCGAGCCATGAATCGGGCGATAGCCGGCACCACCACCTGGGTACTGATCAGGACGCCGAGGAAACTGACAGCTCCCCCGAGGATGCCAACCAACATCGGCATACCTGAGTCCACGCTAACCGTGAACGCGAGGACAATACCGCCTCCCATCACGGCTAGTCCGAGTGCTATCAGCGCGATGGAGGCGAGCTTGCGCAATCTGGAGGCGCGGTGATCCACCAATGGCGCTTCCGTTTGCCGAATCGCCTGCAACGGTTGAACGCGCATGGCCGTGCGGGAAGGTGCGAGCGCCGCAATCATCGTCACCACCAAACCAAGCATGACGGGAACGATGAAGCGCACAGGATCGAAGACCAACCTACCTGAATCGAAGAGCAATCTATTCAAACTCGCAACAATCGCGACACCGCACAGAGCGCCAGCAACTGCCGAAATGAGACCTATAACTGCGCTTTCCATGAGTACCATGCGCCGGACCTGGCGAGCGGTAGCACCAACGCTTCGCAAGAGCCCCAACTCGCGTGTGCGTTGGGCATAGCTGATCTCGAAGGAGTTGGCGATGACGATTCCGGCGGCGATCATGGCAATCACCGCGAATCCCAGCACGATCACCTGGATCGCTACTGCGCCTCCAGCGTAGTACTCCACTGCGTCATCAACGTAGTCATCGAACGTGCGAACCTGTACGGATGATCCCGCGACCGACTCCATAGACGCTGCCACACTGCCCGGACTCACTGTGTCGTCGAGATCAACAAGAAGGCCTATCGATCTGGCGTCTGGTGCGATTTGGACGAAGGAATCGGGAGTGACAAACGCACCCATGACACTCATACCAATCCCGGTATCATTTGGACTGATACCAACGATGGTGAACGTGTGCGTTTGGTCGCTCTCCCACGAGGTCCAGGAAATCGTCTCGCCAACGGTTAGCCCACCCGCATCAGCCTGCGCCTGACTGATCGCGATCTCATCTGGTGCAGTTGGCCAGACACCCTCCTTCAAGGGGATATTGGCTCGCACGGCTTCTATCTGCGGTATCGGGCCGATAGAGAGATACGAGCTTGTTGAACCTACCGAGAGCCCACCAGAGGTCAGGAGACGGTTGTCTACCGATACGACTCCCGGTTGTTCCGCGATAGTGGAGATGACACTGGCGTCGATGTCACCATTCTCACTTGTCACGACCAGATCGGCACCGAGAACCTGATCCCCAGTCGCATCTCGGAGCGAGTTGTTATAGAGATTACCCACGAAGAGCGAGGCGGTGACAAAAGCAACTCCGAGGAGAACAGCGAGAAAGACGGCTGTGGTCCGTTTCCAATTGGTACGAAGCTGCTGGAGCATGAGAGAGATCACGATCGTCCCCCTACTCCACCAATCACCGCGAGGACGCTTTCAACCGAAGGGTTGGTATCCTCACCTGAGATCTGACCGTCGGCCAGAAAAACGACGCGATCGGACCACGCCGCTGCGGTGGCGCTGTGGGTCACCATCACCACTGTTACGCCAAATGTGTCCACACTCTCGCGCAGGAATCGCAACACCTGCTCGCCTGAACGTGAATCCAGCGCGCCGGTTGGTTCATCGCAGAAAACGATCTCTGGAGAATGTATGAGTGCTCGGGCGATGGCCACGCGCTGCTGTTGCCCACCGGAGAGCTCCGCCGGACGATGATCCAGTCTGTCCACAATGCCAAGCATAGATACAAGCTGGTCAAAACGGGCGCGGTCAACTCGCGTACCTGCAAGTCGATGGGGTAGCGTGATATTCTGCTCCGCGTTCAATGCGGGCAAAAGATTGAACGCTTGAAAAACGAACCCCATGCGGTCGCGGCGAATCTCAGTGATCTCGTCATCACTGAGACCACTCAACTCCGTTTCGCCGAGTTGGATCTGTCCCGATGTCACTGCGTCCAGTCCCGCCATGCACTGCATCAGCGTGGACTTGCCAGAGCCAGAAGCGCCCATAATAGCAGTGAATTCGCCTTTGGCGAATTCGACACTTACATCGTCCAGCGCTACAACGGCATTTTCGCCTTCACCATAGCGCTTCGTGATCCCATTCGCCCGAATATACCCACGTTCTCTCGACACGCCTTTTCTCTCCTTCGACACGGTACCCAGCGAAGCGTTCGCCTTCATTCCTGGTTCCGAGTCTAGAAAGATGCAGATGTGGATTTGCGGTGGTTGTTCGGAGGAAATGTGTCAGTTGTGTCAACACGAGAGGGATGAG
This sequence comes from Thermomicrobiales bacterium, assembly GCA_020432165.1. Classification (GTDB taxonomy): domain Bacteria; phylum Chloroflexota; class Chloroflexia; order Thermomicrobiales; family UBA6265; genus UBA6265. The sequence continues at coordinate 40,898 of JAGQGU010000044.1, read as the reverse complement.
GCTTTACCCCCATCCCTCTCGCCAAAGATATCTGGTTCCTGATGAAACCCGAAACTATGGATAGACACCCCGGATACGGGTGAACTCAGCAACGCGCTCGATGGCACGCACCAGCGCACCAGTGCGGAAGCTCACATTGTTCGCCTTGCTGGTATCGCGCATGGCGGCGTAGCTCTTGCTCATGATCAACCGCAAACGTTCGTTGACCTGCTGCTCGCTCCAGGGGAAGGCCTGCATCGCCTGCACCCATTCGAAGTAGCTCACGGTGACACCGCCGGCGTTGGCGTAGATATCAGGCAGCAAGAGGATACCGGCATCATGAAGAATCAGATCGGCCTCTGGTGATGTCGGACCATTTGCACCTTCGGCGATAATCCTGGCCCTGACGCGAGGCGCATTTTCTGCGGTGATCGCGTTTTCGAGAGCGGCCGGGATGAGAATATCGCAGTCGAGCTCGAGCAGCGCCTCGGAGGTGATCTCCTCGGAATCGTTGAATCCGGCCAGGCTACCGGTCTCGGCCTTGTAGGCCATGACCTTCTTCATGTTCAGACCGTTGGCGTTGTAGATACCGCCACGAGAATCGCTGATAGCGACAACCTTGGCACCGATCTCCTCGATCAGCTCGGCAGCGATACCACCGACGTTACCGCACCCTTGCACGGCAACGGTGGCGCCGTACAGATCAAGATCGATATCGCGAGCGGCCTCCTCGATGGCGTATACCACACCGCGCCCTGTCGCCTCGTTGCGGCCTTCGGAACCACCGAGCACGATCGGCTTGCCGGTGGTGACACCGGGGACGGCGTGACCGACATTCATGGAGTAGGTATCCATCAGCCAGGCCATCGTTTGGGCGTTGGTGTTGACATCTGGTGCCGGAATATCGGTATCAGGACCGATAATCGGCATGAGCTCGCTGGTAAAGCGACGGGTAAGGTTCTCGAGCTCTTTCTCGCTGAGTGCCTTGGCATCGACCTTCACGCCACCCTTGGCACCACCATAGGGGATACCAACGACCGCGCACTTCCAGGTCATGAACATTGCCAGCGCCTTGACCTCGGAAATGGTGACGTTCTGGTGATAGCGGATACCGCCCTTGGTCGGACCAGGCATGCGATTGTGCTGTACGCGGTGGCCCTCAAAGACCTTGACCGAGCCATCATCCATCTTCACCGGGAAGTGCACGGTCATTTCGCGCTGGCAAGTGCTGAGGCGCGCACGCAGATCGTCCGCGAGCCCAATAACATCGGCAGCGATACTGAATTGCTCGACCGCGACATCAAACAGGCTGCGCTCCGAATGGATGGTCAGCGTTGTGTCGTCGACAATTGTGGTGGAAGTCATACACGAGAAACCTTTCTGAAACCTATGCCTCGTTTAGGAGGCTGAGAAGTGCAGCACGCACGTCATCGGCGCTGGCACGACCGCCAGTGCGCTTCATCGTTTCACCCATCAGGCGACCGATGGCCGCCTGCTTGCCACTGCGGTAGTCCGCCACAGCAGCTGGCTGAGCCTCCATCGCTTCGCGGGCCGCAGCGAGGACAGCACCATCATCTTCCATAGCCAGAAGATTGAGCCGCTCGGCGGCCGTGGTTGGAGCTTCGCCATCGTTCAGTCCCGCCAGAACGCTCTTGGCGGCTGTGCCGGTGAGTTTCTTGCCCACGACCAGATCCACCAGCTCCCGAAGCTGATCAGACGTAATCGGGAATTCATCGGCGGCCATGCCTCGGGCCTTGGCCATACCCATGACATCGTTCAGCAACCAGTTCGCGATCTGCTGCGGATAGCCATTGCTTGTGTTTTCGCCAACCGCAGCTTCGAAATAATCCGCGATTCCCCGCTCACTATTCAGCACGGCGGCATCCGCAACAGAAACACCCAGGGTTGAGACGAACCGACGCTCACGATCGACTGGCAGTTCGCCAACGGTCGTGCTGATCTGCGCGACCATCTCGCGGGAGATATGCAGCGGCGGCAGATCCGGCTCCGGGAAATACCGGTAGTCGTGCGCCGCTTCCTTGCTGCGCTGGCTCACCGTGATCCCCTGGCCATCGACCCAGCCTCGCGTCTCCTGGACAAGCTCTTCGCCATTGACCACGGCCTCGCGCTGGCGAACTTCCTCATACTTGAGAGCCCGCTCAACAGCGCGGAAGGAGTTCATGTTCTTGATCTCGACTTTGGGGCCGATGAAGCTACCATCCTCCGCCCGAACGGAGATATTGGCGTCGCAGCGGAAGGCACCCTCTTCCATATTGCCGGTGGAGGCACCGATGGCGCGCAGAATGCGGCGCAAGGCAATGAGATATTCCCGTGCTTCCTCCGGCGTGGTCAGATCGGGTTCACCCACAATCTCCATCAGTGGTACACCCGACCGATTGAGATCAACCAGGCTCAGCCCCTCGTTGGCGGCGATATCGTGAACGAGGCGACCGGTGTCCTCTTCGATGTGGACGCGGGTGATGCCGGCCGTGCGAGTTTCGCCATCGACCGTGATCTCGAGCGTGCCATCAATACAAAGGGGCAGATCATACTGCGAGATCTGGTAGCCCTTCGGCAGGTCCGGATAGACATAGTTCTTGCGATCCATCTTGCAGAACTCGGGAATCTCGCAGTTCAGTGCAAGGCCGGTACGGATCACCGTCTGAATAGCCTGCTCGTTCATCACCGGCAACGCGCCGGGCAATCCCAAACAGACCATACAGACGTGGGTATTTGGCTCGGCGTTCGCGTAATCAGCGGAACACGAGCAGTACATCTTGCTTTTTGTCAGCACCTGCGCATGAACCTCAAGCCCGATTACGGTCTTGAGCGTGCTGACATCAATACTGGTTACATTCAAGTTGGTGTTTCCCTCGGAGTGTGCGTACAGCAAATGATCCTTATTCGCAAAGAATAAACCAAAGTGTGGCACGTGAAAAAGCGCGCGATTCAGCATCGATCCGATCAGCTCCGGCAATCGTCAGGAACAAAGCTCCAAAAGAACAAAATCCGACCGAAAAACTCGGCTATGTTCCCCGGAGTCAACTGCCAACTTCCCTTATATCATCCGGGTTTTCGGGAGATCAGGTCGTCTCTTCTGTGGTACTATCGTGGCAGTGTGAATGACGGTGTCCGCATGCGTTTGCGTGCGTCGAAATCGTCAGGTGGGTGGACATTGGGCCTGGCCCAAATGGAGGCGTTCCACAACGATGGTGGCAACCACACAGCAAAAAATGATCACCGGCACGATTAACGGTCAGAATGTGACTGTACCAGCCGGCACCAGCATTCTCGAAGCTTCTCGATCTGCGGGAATCGATGTCCCGAATCTCTGTTTCCAGCCGCTGATGCGCGCCTGGGGATCCTGCCGTATCTGCACTGTGGAAGTCATGGGCAAGCGCGGCGGCCTCATCGAATCGTGCGCGGCCCAGTTCGCCGAGGGCATGATTGTGGAGACGCACAGCGAGGAATCGCTGAAGGCGCGCCAATACATCTTGCAGATGTACCTCATCGATCACGCGCTCGATTGCCCGACCTGTGACAAGAGTGGTGAATGTTACCTGCAGGACAATACCTACCTGCATAACATCAACGCCAATCCCTATCGCCGTCCGAAGAATGCCACCCCGTACGAACACTTCAGTGTCAATATCGACTACAAATGGGATCGCTGTATCATGTGCAATCGCTGCACACGTGTCTGCGACGAGATGATCGGTGTGATCGCGATCGAGAGCACCAATCGTGCCCTGGAAGCGACCATCGCTCCCGCCTTTGGTGAGGATATGATCGCCGAAGGCACCTGTGTCAACTGCGGTATGTGCATCGCGGTTTGCCCGGTTGGCGCGCTCACCGATCGTCACTTTGGCCACCATCCGTGGGAGTTGGACACCACCGAAACCATCTGTGGTTTCTGTGATGTCGGCTGCACCATCAATATCGAATCCAACAAGGGCATCGTGCGCCGCAGTACCAATCTCTGGGAACGCGGTGTCAATCACGGCTATGTCTGTGAGAAGGGCAAGTGGGGTCACGAGCGGATTCAGAGTCCGGATCGCCTCACCCATCCAGTCACGCGCGACGAAAATGGCCAGGAGTTCCACGTGACGTGGAGCGAGGCGCTTGACCTCGTTACCGAAGGACTCGGCTCTTATCGCAACGGCGAGTTCGGTGTGTTGGCGAGTGGCGAGAATACGAACGAAGAAGCCTGGATACTTCAGCAGTTCAGCCGCGTTGTGATGAAGAGCAATACGATCAATCGCATGCTCACACCGAATATGGCTGCAGTTGAGCGTGCGACGCGGAAGTCGCTTGGCTACGATGTCGCCAATACCAATAACATGCAGGAACTGCTCAGCGACGCCAAGAACATTCTCGTCGTTGGACCGAGCATCTACGAACACGCGCCCGGTGCCAGTTACTGGATCAACCACAGCCGCATCTATCGCGAGAGTCGCATTGTGGTTGTTGCCACCGAGCGTTATCCGCTCTGCGATCGCGCTGCTCTTTGGCTGAAGCCGAATCCGAATACGACATCGCTGGTACTCCAGGGCATTGCTCTGGAAATCAACCGCCTCGGTTTGGCGCAGCAGTCGGTCGATGTCAATGTCAACCTCGCTGAGATCGCCGCGCAGACAGGTGTGCCGGCGGAGAAGATCACCGAAGCGGCCATCATCTTCGTCACCGGTGCGCACGAAATGCCAGGCGAGACGCCTGAGGGTGGTTATGCCCCTGGAGCGGTCTTCCATACTGTTGCCCACGACGTGGCCGATGATCGCCTGGTGCCGATTCGCCATCAGGATAGCTCCGAGCACGACTATGCCGATGCTGAAGCCATCGCCACGGCCTGTGCCAATATCTCGATCATGACCGGCAACATCGGTCGTGCCGGTGGTGGCGTCGCCAGCCTGCGTGGTCCGGCGAACTATCAGGGCGTTACCGATATGGGCTTCACCGCTGGCTTGCTGCCAGGTGGTGCCAGCGTGAGCGATGACAGTGCTCGCGGATTGCTTGAGAGCCTCTACGGCGCGCCGATTCCTGCCGACGAAGGTGTTGCTTTCGATGATCTGGTCGGGGCCATTGAGTCCGGCAAGATTAAGGCGATGTGGGTCGAGGGTGGATTCGGTACGCGTCGCAAGGTTGCTGACGAGAAGCTTTACGAGGCGCTGAAGAAGCTCGAGTTCCTGGTGGTGACCGATTCCTACGAATCTCCGCTAACCGAGATCGCACACGTGGTGCTGCCGATGGCATTGAATCTGGAGAAGGATGGCACCTTCACCAACTTCGATCGCACTGTTCAGCGCGTACGCGCCGCCGTACCACCAATGGGCGATGCCCGCGATGGTATCGAGATTGTCTCTGAAGTTGCCGCGCGCATGGGATACGATCTGCCGGCAGTTCACGCCAGCCGCGTGATGGCCGAGATCGCCAAGGTGGTGCCGGGATACAGTGGTGTGACCTACGCCCGCCTCGAGCGTGGTGGCATCGTCACCCCCAATACGTCGCTCACCGATAGCGGCACGTCCATTCTCTTTGCCGACGCCAATCGCCCCAACGTGGTGGCGTAGTTCTCGAAAGGTCGTTCCATGCTCGATGAAGTCAAGGGTTTTCAGGTCACTCTGAACCGACTCTTTCAACCAAAACTGACGCAGGAGTATCCGGAAGAGCGTCGCGCCATGATGAGTCGCTTCCGCGGCTTGCCAGCGCTACGCGCCGATCCGGAGACCGGTGAAGCGCTCTGTGTGGCTTGTGGTCTCTGCGCCCGCATCTGCCCAACCAGCTGCCTGGAAATGCACGTCGTGCCGTCGGAAGAAGGCGATCGCGAACTCGGTGAGTTCATTCTCAAGAGCGGTCGTTGCCTCTTCTGCGGACTCTGCAGCCAGGTGTGTCCGGTGGACGCGATTACTATGAGCCAGGAGTATGAGCTGGCGACCTTCAATCGCGAGGGCCTGGTCTACACCAAAACCGAGCTTGCCGCCTTCGGTGCACAAGGCGAGACCTGGTGGGAGGCCGGTGTTGGACCAGATCACCAGCAGACGAACGCACGCAATCGCTTCGATCCCAATCGCCATGTGATGGAGAATCTGCGGGACTAACTCTGCATTTGACTCATGAAACGATTCAAACATCCCCGGTCGTGATGAACGACCGGGGATGTTTCGTCTATCTCACATATCCGCGCAGTGTCGCGAGATTAACAAGATCGAAGGCGTTCTTCTCCCCTGCCTCTGTCTCAATAATGCCCGGCAGACCGGAGAGCCGCGCATCGTTCACGATGGCCGTAAAGGCCGCAGGACCGATCTCGCCCTGACCAATATGATCATGGCGATCCTTGTTGCTTCCAAACGGTTGCTTGCTATCGTTCAGGTGGAGCACGCGGAGCTTGTCCAGACCTATCACACGGTCGAACTCATCGAAAACCGCGACCGTGCTCTCCTCGCTGCGAAGATCGTAGCCAGCGGCGAACGTGTGGCAGGTATCGAAACAGACACCCACGCGTGATTTGTCTTCCACCAGATCGATAATCGCCGCGATCTCCTCAAAGGAGCGTCCCAGCGTCGTCCCCTGCCCTGCAGTTGTCTCCAGGCAGGTGATGACGTGGTTATCGGGCAATGCATCGAAGATGCGATTCAACGACTCCGCAAATGTCCGGATGCCAGCATCGGCTCCGCTTCCCGTATGCGCACCAGGATGTGTGACCAGATTCTGGATATTGAGCAGTTCGCCTCGTTCCAACTCATCGGTGAAAGCCGCCATCGACTTCTCCAGCAAGTCTTCCTTTGGCGAAGCCAGATTGATGAGATAACTATCGTGAATCACCATCTGCTTGATACCGGTACGTTCCCGCTCGCGGTGGAAGTTCTCAACAACTCCAGGATCAAGCGGTTTAGCCAGCCACTGTCGCTCGTTCTTGCTAAAGATCTGACAGCTGGTTGCGGTTACGTCAATCGCACGCTGCAACGCTTTGTCCACACCGCCACTGGCCGAGGCGTGGACACCAAAGTCCAGTGTCATACGGCATTATCCTTTGCGACGAGTGCGCGGATAGCATCCTCGTTGTAGCCCACGACTGCATCCATGCCCGAAACCAGGAGCGGCCGCTTGAGCAGACGTGGCTCCTCAGTCATCATCTCCAAAATCTCATTATCGGAGAGGTCTTTCTCGGCGAGGTTTTGTTCCTTATAGGGTGTGCTGCGTGTAGAGAGGATATCGCTCACACTCAGTCCCGTCTGCTTGAGCAAGGCCTTGAGTTCCTTCACGGTGAACTTTTGCTTAAAGAACTCCCGTATCTCGAATTCAGCATCGAGTTCTTTCAGGAGTACTTCAGCCTTGCGACACGAGGTGCACGATCTGTAGAGATAAGCGGTGATCATTCTGACCCTTTCTGACGATTCCACCCGTTATTTCCATTGTACGCGTGATCAGGAGTACCCAGGTGCCCGTGATAAACTTCACGCTGACGAATCCGTCAGGAGGCATATACGTACGGTGACAATGCACGGACAATCGACGCCAGAAATCACCGTGGTCATCCCGGTTTACAACGAAGCTCACCGCATCGGTCGCACACTTGAGGCGGTTGTTTCGTTCTTCGTGAGTCGCGATGCCGAGATTCTGATCGTGGATGACGGGAGCACCGACGATACGATTGCCCTGGCTGAAGAGATTGCCAGCAACACGCCGATGGTGCGCGTTCTCGCGGAGAAGCATCGTGGTAAAGCCGCCACGGTGCTAAGCGGACTGGAATCCGCGCGCGGGAACATCGTCGGCTTCATGGATGCCGATCTCGCCACGCCGCTCGATACCTGGGATCGCTGTGAAGAAGCCCTGCGCAACGGCGCGGGTGTGGCGATCGCATCGCGCGAAGGTGTGGGCTCGAATCGCCTCAATGAACCAGCCTATCGTCATGTTATGGGACGTATCTTCAACGGTCTTGTGCGGCTCCTTCTCCTGCCCGGGATTGATGATACCCAGTGCGGATTCAAGGTCTTCACCCGTGCCACACTCGACGATGTTCTGCCCCGAATGTTGCTTTACCGCGATGCCCGGGAAGTACGGACCGCCCGCGTAACAGCCTTCGATGTGGAGTTGCTCTACCTCGCACGCAAGTATGACCATGAGATCGCCATCATCCCCATCACCTGGGAATATGGAGAACAGAGCAAGGTAAATCCGCTGACCGATACGATCCAGAATGTGCTGGATGTATTGAAGGTAAAGATCAATGACATCCGGGGACGATACTGATCGCCGGGAACGGGCGAGAAAAGCTATTCGCCGTCTGGCTGAGGAGCATGGTCTGCAAACCGAGCTGACCATCCTCTCCGAGCGCTGGAACACCGTCGCCGAGCTGGGCAATTCTGGTGTCATCGCGCGAGCGGCAACATTGGCCGATCTGGTCCGCGAAGATCCTGTTGATGCTTACCACCGCGAGGTACACATCTGCCGCGAGCTCGTTGAACGGGGAGCACCCGTACAGGAACCCGTGAGCGACGTGTATGTGGTCGATGGTTTTCCGATTTCTCTTTGGAGAAAGGTCGATGGCATCACCGCCGGGGCATCTATTGAGGCGATGGTGTCATCGCTGGCCGAGATCCATCGCCTCGGTGCAGACATATCGTTGGACGAACCGTGGTTCGCGCTCATTGCTGAAGGTACTCCGCACAACCTGCAGAGCCTCTCCCGTCGCGGGATAGTCGATGATTCGACATTTTCGAGACTTCATGATTATTTCTCTCGGTGCCTGGATCGAATAACGATTTTGGATCCACCAGGCGGACTTATCCATGGGGATGCCCAGCGAAAGAACTCCATGGCAGTTGGCGACGATTGCATCTGGATCGATTGGGAGGATTCCTGCAGTGGACCATATGCCTGGGATTTGGCCTGTCTGGCGATGAATCCGGCCTACGACGATGACCACGTGCTGGATCTTTATGCCGAATTCTCCGGTCTCCCTCGCTTCACGAACGCCGTATTGGACGACCTGAAACGACTGCGTGATCTGGATGCACTCATGTGGATGATGTCCATTCAGGAAGAACGAGAGTTGGCTTTTCAGCAGGAAGCGACCGCACGGTTACAGGAGATTCTGGCAGCGGACGTATAGCGACGAGCCTCTACCGGCGGTTGAACTGACGCTCCAGCTCGGATTGGCTCATGTGCAGCATCGTCGGGCGACCGTGTCCGCATGCACGGGGATGTTCGCAACGTTCGAGCTGCGCCACCAACTCCCGCATCTCCGGCAGGCTTAGCGGCTGACCGGCACGAATGGCGGTGTGGCAACTGGCGCTGATGGCAACCGAATCCATCCAGCTATCACCGGCTCCGCCATCGACTAACTCGCGGAGTATCTCGTGGAAGCGCTCGCTGATTTCGACGTTTCGCACCAACGCCGGTATGGCGCGGATGATGATACTGGTATCACCGAAGCGTGCGACATCGTATCCGATCTGCTGCAACTCCTCCGTCGATTTCTCGAAGATAGCCAGTTCATCTGGAGGGAGCTCGATGACGAGGGGATCAAGCATCGGCTGCTGATCAATGTTCTTGGCCAACATCTGCGCCAGAATCTTTTCGTACATAATGCGCTCGTGCGCGGCGTGTTGATCGATCAGGAACATTCCCTGCGGACCTTCGGCAATGATGTAGGTCGCACCAACTTGTCCGAGTACGCGCAGAACCGGAATCCCGGACGAATGGGTCGCAGGGGCGGGTGCTTCTACCTCCTGCTCGGTACGGCGGCGTGAATCGAGTTCCTGCATCCCGCCGAGCATGATAGGATCGGCTCCCGAGGAGAACGTGATCTGTGTCGGTTCCAGCGTTGCGCGCGGAATCGGGGTGAAAGTGATCTCCGGCAAGACATCATTCTGCTGATTGAGCAACGCCGCATGGGCTGCCCGTTGCACAGCACGAGCGACCGCACGCTCATCAGCAAACTTCACCTCGGCCTTGGTTGGATGCACATTCACGTCCACCATGGCAGGATCGAGCTCAATGCGTACCATCCCCAGTGGATGCCGTCCCACCATCAAGAGGCTGTGGTAGGCCTCTTCCAGCGCAAACGTGAGCGCCCGATGCTGGATCAGGCGGCCATTTACGAAGAAGTGCAGGCTCTGCCGATGCGACCGATGCACAGCCGGTGAACTTATCCAGCCCGACACCTCAACACCGGGTACACGCATCTCGTCGGACATCTCGCCGAGCAACAACACATTCCCGCGCAGTTCGTTCCCAAAGACACCGATGGCAGCGGATTCATCATTACCGCGACCGTCGGTACGGATCGCGGAGCGACCATCGTTGGTCAATGTCCACTGAATGTCGCTGCGATGGCAGGCGTAGGCACTAATAAGACGATTGATATACGTGGCTTCAGTGCTGGCCTGGCGGAGAAACTTGCGCCTGGCAGGGACGTTCGCGAAGAGATCCCGGACCGTTACTGTGGTACCACGCGGTGCGGCATCAACCCGTGCCGGAGCAACACGTCCGTAGTCAACGACGATTGAGCCGCCGCCAGTGGTCGCACCAGACCGAATGGAGAGATCAGCAACCGATCCGATACTGGGCAACGCCTCGCCCCGAAAGCCGAGCGTATGCAGGGTTTCCAGATCATCGAAGCTACGGAGTTTGCTGGTCGCATGCCGCGTGATTGCCAGGGGTAGCTCGTCCGTGGTCATACCCACGCCGTTATCGATCACGCGGATGAGCTTATTGCCGCCCTCCTCAATCTCGATATCGATGCGGCTGGCACCGGCATCGATTGCGTTCTCGATGAGTTCCTTCACCACCGACATAGGGCGCTCAACCACCTCGCCTGCTGCGATCTTGCCAATGGTTTCGTCTGTCAGGAGTTGAATGGGCATGAATGGTCCGGTTGGTGAGAATCGTCTCTACGAATCTCTATTCTACCGAAGTCGGCCAGTCGCGGTGCTGGAGAAGCGTCTCCATGCTCACCTCTTCTCCCCGGCGATGACTGGAAACTGATCTGGAGTCGGGATCGAAGAAACGCCAGGGAGCCTCCACCGCCTTGCTGATGCCGATGCGCTCGCCCGCGTAGATGCGGCCTTGCCTGACAGGAGGACGCAGCAGATAGTCGCTGCTACCATCGACCGGCTTGCCAATATCGTCGAGGGAGATGGCCAGCGCCTGGCCGACATTGCCCGGACCACGCAGCAACTGGTTATCAGGCACATTACCGCGTCGTTCGCGCATGGCTTCAATACCGATCTCTGGTTCGATAGCACGAATCAGCACCCCACCGCCCAGCAAGTCCTCATGGGAGACGATGTTGAGGCAGAGATGGATGCCATATGAGCGATAGATGTAGAGACGACCGGTTGGACCAGCCAACACACCGCGGGCGAACTTCATACGGGCACTATGCGAGGCAGGATCCCCCATCCCCGCATACGCCTCCGTCTCGACAATACGTCCGCCGGTAACAATCCCGTCACGAACAATCGTCAACTCACAGCCAATCAGGTCGTGCGCTACGATGACCGGATGGCGATTGAAGAAATCGCTATGCACGGGCGCTCTCCAGCGTCTCGGGGCGTTTGATTGAACGTAGTGAGGGAACCATAGCCATTCCTATCGGGACAAGAAGATTGAGTGCTACGAAGACATAGAGCGTCTTCTCGATACCAAGTCCCTCCATCAGAAATCCGAACATCAGGATACCGATCGGTGCCGGACACATCATCATCGCGGATGATGCGCCGAAGACGCGAGCACGCATCCCGGCAGGAACCTCCTCCTGTTGCACGGACATATACACGGGATTGATCGGCTCGAAGGCCACCGCCCCCATGAAGATGGCGAGGGCGACCACCCACCAATCGGGTTTCAGGATCATCACCGAGAAGGCGAGCGCCCGGACCGTGAATCCGCCGAGAAGAACCGCAGATCGACTCACCTTCTCACCAATCCAGGCATAGAGCACATTGCCAAGTAGTGAACCGATTCCCAGAGCGGAGAAGATGAATCCCAGAGCCACTGAACTCTTCAGAATCTCGCGGGAGTAGACAGGCAGAATCGCCGAGTAGATGGGCTCTGCCACCAAGGTCCCCACGGAGAAACTGACAAGCATCCAGAAAAGCACCTCGCGGCTCCGAAGAAACCGAAAACCGTCCTTGACCTCAACCAGATACTCTCGCATGTTCGCGAACTTGCTCACCGGACCAGCAAGCGGGATGGTGGGTATGGCTGCCACCATAATCGCTGCGGATATCACAAACGAAACAGCATCGACGTAGAGCAGATTGGCTGCGCCGATGGCAGCAATCATGACACCAGCCACCGGTGGTGCCAGCAGATCCGCAGTGCGTGACGAGGTCATGTAGAGCGCATTGGCTCGATCCGATGCTATCCCGGACAGTTCTATCAACTCCGGATACAGAGCCCGACGGGCTGTCCGTCCAGGTGCGTCCAATGCGGCACCGAGCACAACCAGCACAATGAGTTGCCAGAACTCGAGACCAATCGTGGCGTGCAGCAATGGAATCGAGAGCACAGAGATGGCGCTGGCCATATCCGACACGATACTCGTGGCACGGTATCCGAAGCGGTCAATTAGTGCGCCCCCGAAGATACCGACCAAGATCGTGGGAATGGTCCCCGCGGCCACCACAACACCCATTCTGGCGGCGCTACCGGTGGTGGCCAACACAAACCAGGGGATCGCGAGATTAGAGAAGATATTCCCGGAGGACGAAATGAAATTCGAAACAAGCAGCCACCACAATGGCCGCGCATTACCGACTTTACGCACGCATATTCACTCCCGACCCCCGTCGCCGCTAGCTTAACACACTCAAACGCTCCGTAATCTGGGCAATCTGCTCGGTTGCGCGCGCCAGCCGGTCACGTTGCACCTGCACGACATTCTCCGGTGCGCGATCCACGAATCCCTTGTTGCCAAGTTGAGCTTCGGCTCGCCCCTTCTCCGCCTCCGCTTCTGCCAGTTCTTTCTGCAAGCGCTCGCGTTCGGCTGAGAGATCGACCATACCGGCCAGCGGCATGATAGCCGTGACATCACCAGCGCGAGCACTCAAGGTGTTGGGTTCATTGCTGGGCGCATCCGCAGTCATGACCAACTGGTCGTTGGCGATACGGGCGAGGAATCCGAGCTCGCGACGAGCGCTCTCCATCTGCTCGGTCAACCCACCGGCGTGAACAGCTGCGCTGATCCAACGCGCAGGTTCCACACCAGCTTCGACACGCACGTTGCGGATAGAACTCACCAGATCCATCAGCGTGGTGAACACCTCTTCAGCTTCCAGGTCACGCGCACCAGCCTCCGGCCAGGCAGCAATCATGATGCTGTCGCCACTGTGCGGTAGCTGCTGCCACAAACGCTCGGTGATGAACGGCATGAAAGGATGCAGCAGCTTCAGACTGCGTTCCAGGGTGAATGCCAGCACCTGGGCAACAACCGTTCCTTCTCCCTCGTTCTTGCGCACCTTGCTGGCTTCGATATACCAGTCGCAGAGTTCGTTCCAAATGAACTCGTTGATCTGACGCCCCGCCTCACCAAAGAGGTAGCGCTCCATCAACTGTGTTGCCGAAGCCGTGACGGCATCGAGCCGACTCAGGATCCAACGATCCGCCAGTTCAAGGCCTTCCGTCGGCCGCGACGGTCCTTCGGCGGCGAGCGCGATTTCATGCTCGCCGATGGTGCGCAGCGCGAACCGGGTCGCGTTCCAGAGCTTGTTGGCGAAGTTTCGACTCGCCTCGACCTTTTGAAGGCTAAGACGGCTGTCATTGCCTGGGCTCGCCTGGGTCACCAGGGTATATCGCAGAGCATCAGCACCGTACTCATCCGAGACGGTGATCGGATCAATCACATTGCCCTTGGTTTTGGACATCTTGGCGCCTTCGATATCGCGGACGATACCGTGCAGATAGACCGTGTGGAACGGCGCTTCTCCCTTCAGTTCCAAACCAAAGAACATCATTCGGGCAACCCAGATGAAGAGGATTTCGTAGCCGGTTTCCATCACCGAACCCGGATAGAATCGGCGCAAATCCTCAGTATCATCCGGCCAACCCAAGGTGCTCAGCGGCCAGAGGCCAGAGCTGAACCAGGTATCCAGCACATCCGGATCCTGAACCACATGAGTGTTGTTGCACTCCGGGCAGGCGGTCTCGACTTCGTCCTCACTCGCCCATTTGTGACCGCAATCCAGGCAGGTCCAGATGGGAATACGATGCCCCCACCAGAGCTGACGCGAGATCGTCCAGTCGTGAATGTTTTCCAACCAGTTGTCGTAGACACCCTTGAAGCGCTCCGGCACAAAGCTAAGCTGCCCGTTCTGCGCCGCCTCATAAGCAGGCCGTGCCAGTTCGTCCATGCGCACGAACCACTGATCGCTGATCATCGGCTGAATCACAGTGCCACAACGATCGCAGTGGCCGACACTATGGCTGTAGGGTTCGATCTTGACCAACAAGCCGAGTTCCTCAAAGCGCTGCACCACGGCCTTGCGACCGTCGATGTTGGTGAGTCCTTCGAACTCCTTGCCCTCGGCGTTGATCGTCGCATCCTTGTTCAACATGGTGATGAATGGCAGATTGTGACGCTTGCCGATCTCGAAGTCGTTCGGATCGTGAGCGGGAGTGACCTTGACCGCTCCGGTACCAAACTCCTTGTCCACATGCTCATCCGGGATGATCGGGATAAGGCGATCAACGATGGGCAGCCGCACCTGCTTACCGATGAGATGCGCATAGCGAGGATCATCCGGGTTCACCGCAACGGCAGTATCGCCAAGCATCGTTTCCGGTCGGGTGGTCGCAACGATGATCTTCTCGTCGGAGCCATCCACGGGATAGGCCAGATGCCAGAGACTGGTCTGGACATCCTGATACTTCACCTCGAGATCGCTGATGGCGGTATTGCAGCGCGGGCACCAACTGATCAGACGTTCACCACGATAGATGAGCCCTTTGTCATAGAGATGCTTGAACGCCTTGCGCACGGCCTTGGCTGGACCGGGATCCATGGTGAAGGCGAATCGACTCCAGTCGGCACTGGCACCAAGGAGTTTCATCTGCGTGCGGATCTGGGGTCGGACATCGTCCATATACGCCCAGACGCGTTCGAGGAACTTCTCGCGACCAAGATCGTGACGCGTGAGTCCTTCCTGCGCCAGTAGCTTCTCCACCACCCACTGACCAGCAATGCCTGCATGATCGGCACCGGGCACCCACAGCGTAGGATCGCCCTGCATGCGGTGCCAACGGATCATGATGTCTTCCAGCGCCACAAACATGACGTGGCCGACATGGAGCACACCGGTCACATTTGGCGGCGGCATGATGATAACAAATGGCTTGCGGCCTTCGGTGAGATCGGAATCGTTGGGCTGGAAATATCCCTGGGTATCCCACCAGTCGTAGAGGCCGGATTCGACCTCGGCAGGACTGTATGTTTTTGCGAGTTCGGTACCCTGTGTCGACATCTTCGTCTCCATATCTTGTGGGGTCGCCCACAAGGGCGACACTACCGTGGGACGAAAACGAAAAGCCGCCCCAGCATCACGCCAGGACGGAACACCAAAAGGTATCCGCGGTACCACCTCGCTTCGGCGGAGAATTCCGCCGCACTCGAATCGCGTTATCGGGCGAACCCGTCATCGGCTAATTACTTCACCGATGCTCCTCACGGGCGACCTTCAGCGTCTGGCCTTATGCTGCACCTTCCACCCGATGGATGCTGCTCTCTGATCGGCTGCCACGCCTACTCCTCCCGGTCACAGGATTGCAGGAAGTATAGCAGGACAGGTGTCCTGATTTCTTGCCAATCACACCCACTATTCATACCCTTCACACTCGTGGTACACTGCCAGATGCGAATAAATGTTCTATTCGCTATTTCGTTGCCCACATCACCGAGGTCACGATGCCCCAGTTCGATCAAATCCGCATTCGTGGTGCCCGAGAGCACAATCTGAAGAACATCAATGTCGATATTCCCCGCGATAGCCTGGTGGTTTTCACCGGGCTTTCCGGGTCGGGCAAGAGCTCCCTAGCGTTCGATACGATCTTCGCCGAGGGACAGCGACGCTATGTTGAATCCCTGAGCGCGTATGCCCGCCAGTTTCTTGGTCAAATGGAGAAACCTGACCTCGATCACATCGAAGGGCTATCGCCCGCGATCTCGATCGATCAGAAGGGCACGAGTCGCAATCCTCGCTCGACGGTTGGTACCGTTACCGAGGTATGGGACTACATGCGCCTGCTTTGGGCACGTACGGGGCACCCACATTGTCCGAATTGTGGGCGTCCCATCGAGCAGCAGACACCTCAGCAGATCGCAGACATTCTGCTGGGATTGCCCGACGGCACACGATTGATGATCCTTGGTCCGATCATTCGCGATCGCAAGGGTGAGCACCTGGCAGTGATCGAAGAGATACGCCGACAAGGTTTTGCTCGCATCCGGGTCGATGGTGAGATCCGCGAGACGGATGAGACGATCAAGCTCGCCAAGACCAAGAAACACAATATCGATGTGGTCGTCGATCGCCTCGTTATGCGTCATCCGGAGGAACCGCTGGCTGAGGGTGAACAGCATCCAGACAAGGTCCGGCTTATCGATTCGCTGGAAGTGGCGCTGCGCATGGCCGATGGTATCGCCCTGGCGCAGATCATCGATGGCGAAGAGATGACCTTCTCCGAAAAGTTCGCCTGCTCGCATTGCGGACTCAGCTTCGGCGAACTCGAGCCGCGCAACTTCAGCTTCAACAATCCACACGGTGCCTGCGAGACCTGTATGGGGCTCGGCACCGTGATGGAGTTCGATCCGGAACTGGTTGTCCCGAACCGGGCGCTGAGCATCGCTCAGGGTGCGCTGGTGCCGTGGATGAAGACGGGGATGGAGAACAGCAAATGGTACAGCGCCATGCTCTATGGTGTGGCCGACCGCTTCGGTTTCGACCTGAACACCCCGGTCAAGGATATGAAGCCAGAGGATGTGAATCGCATTCTCTACGGCACTGGAGAAGAGAAGATCACCGTCCAGTATTCACCGCGCACGGGTCGTAAGCGTACCTATGAAGTCACCTTCGAGGGTGTGATCCCGAATCTGCAGCGTCGTCACTCTGCCACCGAGTCAGATTGGATGCGTGAAGAGATCGAGCGCTATATGGCCACGCGGCCATGCCCGACCTGTCTTGGACAGCGACTCAAGCCAGAGATCCTGGCGGTGACGGTTGGCGACAAGAGCATTGTCGATGTCAGCCGCATGCCAGTGCATGAAGCCAGCGACTGGTTTCAGGGCCTGAATATCGATCCTGCCGAGGATGATACGGCGGTATTGACTGCACGCGAGTACCTGATCGCGCGGCAGATCCTGAAGGAGATCTGTGAGCGCCTCGGTTTCCTGGTCGATGTTGGACTCGACTATCTGACGTTGGAGCGGAGCGCCAACACGCTCTCTGGTGGTGAAGCCCAGCGTATCCGTCTGGCCACCCAGATCGGCTCGAGTCTCATGGGTGTGCTCTATATCCTGGATGAGCCGAGCATTGGCCTTCATCAGCGCGATAATGCTCGTCTGATCAAGACACTGGAGCGATTGCGGGATATCGGCAACACGCTCATCGTGGTTGAGCACGATGAGGATACGATGCGTGCCGCCGACTGGATCGTTGATATCGGCCCCGGTGCGGGCGAGCATGGCGGTCATTTGGTGGCTGAGGGTGATCTGGACGCGATCAAGGCGAACACGAACTCGATCACCGGTGATTTCCTGAGTGGTCGCCGGAAGATTGAAACGCCCACCAGGCGGCGCAAAGGCAACGGCAAGAAGCTGGTGCTGATGGGGGCCAAGGAGAACAATCTCAAGGATGTGAGTGTGGAATTCCCGCTCGGCACCTTCATCTGCGTCACGGGTGTCTCAGGTTCCGGCAAGAGTTCCCTTATCACCGATACGCTGCACAAGCGACTGGCGATGGATCTCAACCGCGCGAGGCAACGCCCTGGGCAGCACGATGCCCTGGAGGGTGTGAAGAACCTCGACAAGGTGATCGAGATCGACCAGAGTCCGATCGGCCGCACACCTCGCTCGAATCCGGCAACCTATACCGGTCTCTTTACACCGATTCGTGAGCTCTACGCATCGATGCCGGAAGCCAAGACACGCGGCTATAAGGCGGGCCGGTTCAGTTTCAATGTCAAGGGTGGTCGCTGTGAAGCCTGTAAGGGCGAAGGCATCATCCAGATCGAGATGAACTTCCTACCGGATGTCTTTGTGCCCTGCGAGGTGTGCCATGGTGCTCGTTACAATCGCGAGGCACTGGAGATTCTCTACAAGGGTAAGTCGATCGCGGATGTGCTCGATATGAATGTGGAAGAAGCGCTCGCCTTCTTCGAGAATGTGCCCAGCATCAACAACAAGCTGCAGACACTCTTCGATGTTGGTCTCGGCTATATCAAGCTGGGACAGCCAGCGACACAGCTCTCCGGCGGTGAGGCGCAGCGCGTGAAGCTGAGCAGCGAGCTGGCTCGCCGCTCGACCGGCAAGACGATGTACATCCTGGACGAGCCAACTACCGGTCTCCACTTCGCCGATATCGAACGTCTGCTGCATGTGTTGCAACGCCTGGTCGATAGCGGCAATACCGTGCTGGTGATTGAGCACAATCTCGATATCATCAAATCGGCCGACTGGATCGTTGATCTCGGACCAGAAGGTGGTGCTGGCGGCGGTCAGATCATTGCCGAAGGCACACCCGAAGATATTGTGAAGGTGAAGAAGAGCTTCACGGGACAGTTCCTGAAACCAATGCTCTGACGTTGAGGCCGTGCGGGAATGACGGCCTCAACAATCTTTTCACGAATAGCCTCTTCCGTTTGCGCATAACGTTTGCTAGTATGGGTTCCAGGTGAATCGCGAGCGGTTGCCACAGGACCTGGTGCGAAGGATTGTGCCAACCCTGATCCGAAAGGTTCGGCAGGGTGAACAACGCTGTTTTGGTGCTCAACCAGAACTATGAACCATTGAATGTGTGCGACATTCGCCGTGCGGTTGTGCTCGTTCTTGGTGGGAAGGCGGATGTTCTGGAGCAATGCCCCCAGCATCTTCATACCCAACTGCGAGCCTACACTATCCCCTCGGTCATTCGGCTGCGGACATTTGTCCGGCGGCCACGTCCACGAGTGAAACTTAACCGTCGCGAAGTATTCATCCGCGACGGTTTTACTTGTCAGTACTGCGGCAGTTACGGGCGCGACCTCACGATCGATCATGTGGTACCACGCTGTCGTGGCGGCCAGCACGAATGGACAAATGTGGTGACTTGCTGCAAGACCTGCAATCACCGCAAGGGGAGCAAGAGCGTGTTGGAAGCACGGATGGAACTCCACACTGTGCCCCGCGAGCCTCGCCCAAGCGCCTATTACACGATTGAACGTCGGCTTGATCTGCGAAGACAGCCTGATTGGCTGAAGTTCCTGCCGGGGATCGAGCTCGCGACTGTGTATGCCTCTCCAGTCTCTGAAAGCCCCGCGGCGTTCTGACATTCGCTCAGGGCTCGCGGGGCAGAACCCTTGTCAGCGACCGCCATTTGGCGGCACGCTTAACCAGACATGGCTTTGTATGGAGAGGTCACCAGGAAATGAACGATATTCGGTATATTCGCGAGAATCCGGCAGAATTCAAGCAACGCATTGAAACACGCAATATCGAGGTAGATGTCGATGGCATCCTCGCGCTGGATAGCCAGCGCCGCGCACTGATTACGCAGGTCGAGGAGATCAAGGCCGAGCGCAACGCCGGCTCGAAACTCGTCGGCAAAACGAAGGATCCGGAAGAACGCCAGGCATTGATCGCACAGATGGCCGGTCTGGGCGACAAGATCACCGAACTGGATGCGCAGGCGGCCGAAGCGGAAGCTACGCTGAACGACATCCTGCTCGGCATCCCCAATCTGCCCGATCCCGAGGTGCCGCTCGGTAAGGATGAAGCGGAGAATGTGCCCGGTCCAGAGCGCGGTGCACCACTACGCGAGTTCGACTTTGAGCCCAAACCGCACTGGGATCTGGCCGAAGAACTCGAGCTGATCGACTTCGAACGCGCCGTGAAGATTGCGGGCTCACGCAACTACATCCTGCGTGGTGATTTGGCGCGGCTCCAGCGCGCACTTATCGACTGGATGCTGGATGTGCACACGCAGCGTCACGGCTATCTCGAAGTGCAGCCGCCGTATCAGGTATTCGGGGAGGTTCTGGTTGGCACCAGCCAGCTACCGAAGTTCGCCGATACCCTCTTCCGCGATATCGAGGAAGACAAGTGGCTGATTCCCACCGCCGAGGTGCCGGTAACCAACTTCTATCGTGAAGAGATCCTCGATGGCGATGTCCTCCCGGTCTATCACGTCGCGGCGACGCCCTGCTTCCGGCGGGAGAAGGTTTCGGCAGGACGTGATGTCCGCGGGATCAAACGCGTTTTCCAGTTCATGAAGGTTGAGTTGGTCAAGTTCGTGAAGCCAGAAGATTCGGCCAATGAGCTGGAGCGATTGGTAGAAGAAGCGTGCTATATCGCCGAGGAGTTGGGGCTGCACTATCGCCTGCTCGATCTCTGCACCGGTGATCTCGGTTTCGGAGCTGCCCATACCTACGATATCGAGATCTGGGCACCGGGTTGCCAGGAATGGCTGGAGGTCAGCAGCTGCAGCAATATGCGCGATTACCAGGCACGTCGGGCGAACATTCGCTATCGCGCCGAGAATGGGAAGCCCGCATACCTGCACACGCTGAACGGTTCTGGCCTTGCACTTCCTCGCGTGATGATCGCGATTATGGAGAACTATCAGCAGGAAGACGGTTCGATCGAGGTGCCGGCAGTGCTGGTGCCCTACATGGGTGGTCGCACTGTTATTGGCAAGCAGCCCCCGATCGGCCCGAGCAAGCACACCGTCTAGCAGATAAATGCCACACGTAGGGGTGGATCCCAAGCGAATGCGCGGGTATCCACCCGAATCGACGGCGGAGCCGTCGATAACAAGCGAAACATCAATATCTGAACGCTGGCCTCAAGAGCGAAAGAGCTTCATACGGAATCGGAGATTAGTTTCCTGGCAATCAGACTGATGAGGGCAGACTGTCCGCGGTGAGCAACGCCTTCGGCAACGATTTTGTCCTCGGCATAGATTTCCAGAATATCGAGATCAGCGAACTCGCTGCGAAGTAACCCGACGGTATACATATACTCGGGATCGCTTGGGCCGCCGGTGCCGTTCCACACCTGCTCAGGACGATAACCGTGGAGCATGAGCACTCCGCCCGGCTTCAATGCCTGCTTCATACCGGCGAACATCTGCGAGCGCCATTCAGGATCAGCAAACTGGATAAAGATGCCGAGCACAATGTCGTAAGCCGAAGTTGGCCACTCCCAATCCTTAAGATCAGCCAACTCGGTGGTGATGGTCACATCATATTCGTCGGCGAGTTGGCGAGCTTTGGCAAGCGCATTCTCGGAGCCATCCACCGAATGCACATGCAGACCAAGACGAGCCAGGTAGACACCATTGAGTCCCTCACCGTCAGCAACAGCCAACACCGATTGATCGGGCTGGAAAAAGTCCTTGTGATCTATCAGGAAATCAGCGGGTTCGCGACCGAAAACGTAGTTCTTGCCAGCATAACGGTCGTTCCAAAAGCTCATGGCGTACCTCCAGCCGACTGACGGCGAGTCAGGTTGCACCCACGGGCGAGGTGGCGGAGGGGGCGGGATTCGAACCCGCGGCGGCTTTGACACCGCGACGGTTTTCAAGACCGCTCCAATCGTCCACTCTGGCACCCCTCCGCGCATGAGTGTACTCCCTTCATTTGTCGCCTTTCCACCCCTCTCTTTCGCCACCTTGCAGATGGGCGTACTATTGAAGCCATAGGCAGAGCCGATCTTCCGCATCGGCCATACTCGTTCACTCACAAGAAAGCACACATCTCATGCCCAAATACCGCTCCCGTACAACAACTCACGGCCGCAATATGGCTGGTGCCCGCGGACTCTGGCGCGCTACTGGCGTGAAAGACGATGACTTCGGCAAGCCGATCATCGCCGTGGTGAACTCCTTTACCCAGTTTGTGCCGGGACATGTGCATCTGAAGGATTTGGGACAGCTCGTTGCTCGCGAAATCGAGGCGGCTGGTGGCATTGCCAAGGAATTCGACACTATCGCAGTCGATGACGGCATCGCCATGGGTCACGACGGCATGCTCTACTCCCTCCCATCCCGCGAAGTCATCGCCGATAGCGTCGAGTACATGGTGAATGCCCACTGTGCCGATGCTATGGTCTGCATTTCCAACTGCGACAAAATCACACCCGGTATGCTGAACGCCGCCATGCGCCTGAATATCCCCAGCGTCTTCGTCTCCGGTGGTCCGATGGAAGCCGGTAAGGTCGTGCTCGGGGGCAAGACGCAATCGATGGACTTGATCGATGCGATGGTGGCTGCTGCTGACGAGAAATACACCGATGCTGAGGTCCTCACCATTGAGCGCTCCGCTTGTCCAACCTGCGGCTCCTGCTCCGGTATGTTCACTGCGAACTCGATGAATTGTCTTACTGAAGCCCTTGGTTTGAGCCTGCCGGGCAATGGTTCCACTCTAGCGACGCACAAGGATCGCGAGCGACTCTTCCTCGAAGCCGGTCGTGTGATCGTCGATATGGCGCGTCGTTACTACGAAGAGGAGGACGAGTCTGTTCTCCCTCGCAGCGTCGCCAACAAGCATGCATTCGAAAACGCGATGAGCCTCGATATCGCTATGGGCGGCTCGACCAATACGGTGCTGCACATTCTGGCGGCGGCTTACGAAGGCGGCATCGACTTCACAATGGATGATATCGACGAACTCAGCCGTCGCGTCCCCTGCCTAAGCAAGGTGGCCCCGGCCAAGGCCGATGTCCACATGGAAGATGTGCACCGCGCGGGCGGTATCATGGCGATCCTCGGTCAGCTTGACGATGCCGGTCTGATCTACCGTGATACACCGACCGTCTACGCACCAACAATCAAAGATGCGATTGATGTCTGGTCGATCGATCGCAACGAATCTGAATCGGTCCGCAATTTCTTCAAGGCAGCACCCGGCGGGATCCCGACCCAGGTGGCATTCAGCCAGGAAGCGCGTTGGGATGATCTGGATCTGGATCGTGAGAGTGGCGTGATTCGATCAAAGGAACATGCCTACTCGCAAGATGGCGGTCTCGCTGTTCTCAAGGGCAATATCGCCCTGGATGGCTGTGTGGTAAAAACTGCCGGTGTAGACGACCACATCCTCAAGTTCACGGGACCTGCGGTCGTTTACGAAAGCCAGAACGATGCTGTCAAAGGTATCCTGGGTAAAGAAGTCAAAGAGGGCGACGTTGTCGTTATCCGTTATGAAGGACCCAAGGGTGGCCCGGGTATGCAGGAGATGCTCTACCCCACCAGCTATCTGAAGAGTCGCGGTCTCGGTAAGGTGTGTGCGCTCATCACCGATGGTCGTTTTAGTGGCGGTACTTCCGGCCTGAGCATCGGTCACGTCTCACCAGAGGCTGCTCAGGGCGGTGCGATCGGCCTGGTACGCACTGGCGATATGATCGAGATCGATATCCCGAATCGCACCGTCAATCTGGCCATTTCCGAAGAAGAGCTGGCTGCCCGTCGCGTAGAACAGGACGCGCTTGGCTGGAAGCCCGCAGCCCCACGCAAGCGTCAGGTGAGCACGGCCCTTAAGGCATACGCGGCCTTCGCGGCTTCGGCCGACAAGGGCGCAGTGCGAATTCTTCCGGACGAATACGCCTAACAGGCAGTCGTCAGGACCCCACTCTCAGGCTGAGAGTGGGGTCTTTTTGCATCTCGCTTCTCTGGTTAACCCACCAAAACAAGCATGGGGTATCAATCATTGTGATACTATATATCGATAATATTGATACTTAGTATCAATATTATCGATGGCAAAAGTATTCACCACATGGGAACAATCCATGTCTGTTTATCTCAGCACTGAGGCTTACAACGAGCTGCCCGTCATCATTATCGGTGCGGGTCCAATCGGTTTGGCGGCGGCGGCACATCTGGCCTTCCGTTACGAACCATTCATCCTTTTCGATCAGGCCGACACCGTCGGATCATCGCAATGCGCATGGGGACATGTGAAGCTCTTCACACCGTGGCAGTACAATATCGATCCTGTCGCGCGAAAGCTCCTCGAGATCACCAAATGGGCTCCGCCATCCGATGACGACTATCCAACAGGGAGTGAACTACGCGATCGCTACCTGGTGCCATTGGCGAACCTTCCCGAGATCCAACCGAACATTCGCCTCGTTCACCGAGTGACGGGAATCGCCCGCCAGAGCATTGGCATCACCGAAGATCGCCGCAGCACAGCACCTTTCGAGGTAGTCTGCGATGTCAACGGCGAGAGCCAGCGCTTCTATGGCCGCGCTGTTATCGATGCCAGTGGAACGTGGGGACATCCAAACTCTATCCTCGCCAATGGTCTCCCCCTCCGCGATACAGCAGAACTCGCGACGTGCATCGAATATGGCATCCCGGATGTTCTCGGCGTTCAACACGCGACGTATGCGGGGAAACGCACCCTCGTCGTCGGCAGCGGTCACTCGGCGATGAATGTCGTCCGCGATCTCGTTGCCCTGGCCGAAGCCGAACCAGACACCCAGGTCTACTGGGCGATTCGTCGGGACGAACAAAGCGATGCCTGTGGCGATGACTCGTTTCTCAACGAACGGACATTGCTTCGTCGGGACACGCGGGAGCTGGTGAGAAGCGGTAAGGTTCAACTCCTCACTGGCGTGCGCATCACCGATGTGGCGCTCACCGACGAGGGTTTGCGTATCGAGTCAGCGACGGGGGAACTTCCCGTTGTCGATCGCATCGTCGCCTGTACCGGATTTCAGCCCGATCTCACAATCGAACGGGAACTCCGCACAGAGATTTTCTCGATCTTCGAATGCGTGTACAACATCGCCGAACTCATTGATCCAGACCGGAACGCCTGCGGGACGGTGCCGCCGCATGGTGTGGATCGCTTGCGCCAACCAGAACCGGACTTCTTCATTCTTGGCAGCAAAAGCTATGGTCGTTGCGGCACATTCCTGCTCTATACCGGATATGAGCAAGTGCGATCGGTGGTGGCTGAACTTTGCGACGACGAATCGGCGAACGAAATCGTGCTGCAACTACCCGAACGAGGGCTCTGCTCGGCCTGTGATGCGTGGCTGGAAGAACACGGCTCAGGATGTGCCTGCGGAGAAAGCGGCGAGGATTGTTGTGACGAGGCCGTAGACGCCCGCGAAGATGCGGAGGTCGCTCATGCCTAGGCTCACCAGTCTCTTCCGAAAGTACACGCACACATTCATGCTCCTTGGCGCGATTCTGGTCGGCTCGTTGCTCGGCCAATCATCGGCGCGCATCTCATCATTCGCCGATGATTGGCTCGATTTCACCATCCTGGCCCTGGTGACACTCCTCTTCGCGGAAGTGCCATTCTCCCGGGTCAGGCTGAGTCGACAGGATCGACCGGTTCTCATCGCTTTGTGGATCGCCAACTTCGCCGTCATCCCGTTTCTGGGGTATGGATTGGCCAGGGTGTTCCTGCATGGACACGAGCTGGCCATGATTGGTCTTGTGATCTACTTCATGAGTCCATGTACCGACTGGTTTCTGAGTTTCACCCGACTGGCAAAGGGCAACACAGCTCTGGGCATGATGTTCATCCCCATCTCCATGGCGACGCAGTTGGCGCTCTACCCGATCTATATCTGGTTGTTCACACCCAATCAGGTATCCACCCAGATATCGCAGACCGGCGAGACGATCTACGGGTGGTTCGTGATTCCGGTGATTATCGCGGCAGTGATCCAGTTGGTAGGTCACTACTCGCCAGAGAGTGTCAAAAAGCCTCTCTCCAGAGGAATATCGGGGCTTTCCATGATTGCGATCCTGTTGGTCGTCGTTTGTGTTTTCGCAGCGAACATCAGCACGATTCTGGAGCAGGCGAACTTGGTGCCGTATATCCTCGCAGCCGTCTTCACCTTCTTTGTCTGCACCTGGTTTCTGGCCGAAGGAATCAGCAATCGTCTGCATCTTTCGTATGAAAACCATGCCCTGCTGAGCATGAGCACGGCCGCTCGCAATGCACCACTCATGCTGGCCATCACGATGGTGGCGATACCCGATCAACCGGTGATCTATGCGGCCCTGGTGGTCGGTATGCTGCTTGAGTTCCCGCATTTAACACTGTTGACACAGCTGCTCCATCGCCGCCACAGCAGAATGGTCGCCTCATCACGGGTCTCGAAGGATGATTCCCAAGAATTGGGTTCCGAAACGTCGACGCCGGGCCAGATAATCTGGTAGACTATCGCCTGCGACTGGGGAGGTGGCCGAGCGGTTGAAGGCGCTCGCCTGCTAAGCGAGTGTAGTGTGTTAAGCACTACCGAGGGTTCGAATCCCTCCCTCTCCGCCACAGTTGCAGCGCTATAGCAAAGCGCACTATACTGTGCCTCGCACGCACATGTGCCCGTAGCTCAGGGGATAGAGCGTTGGGTTGCGGACCCAAAGGCCGTAGGTTCGATTCCTACCGGGCATACCAGCATACACAAAGCCGTCTCGATTGAGACGGCTTTCGTGTTTTCGCGTGGTACACTCCGGCCAAACGGAGGCACATGCGCATGAGCGAACTGGAAGAACTCCCCAATATCGGCAGGGATACGGCGAGTCAACTCGAAGCAGTTGGTATCACGACCTTTGAGCAATTGCGGGGGACAGGTTCCAGAGAGGCGTGGCTGCGCATTCAGCAGATTGATCCCTCGGCATGCCTATCTCGCCTCTCCGCGCTGGAGGGAGCCATCCAGGGTATGCGTTGGCATCATCTCGATCTCGCGACCCGCACCAGTCTCCATGAGTTCTATCAGGACCACCAGATCGAACAACCGGGCTGCGAGTGACGGAGAGCAACGGACCGCGAGAAATTGACCATGAGTCCGCTATACTGAGGCTCCCACACAAAGGAGCACGCACCATGGTTCCAACATACCTTCTTCAGGAATCTGCCGCCGCCACGCTCGATCCAACCATCGGCTCACTGCAATATGGCTATCGCGAGATAGCGGGAGATGTCCCCTCCACCGGCGAGCGAATCCGTCTCGTTGCCTGGGCGATTGTTTTCGCGGACACCGCGATGAACGGTTATGACATCGCCGTGGATGAACTCGCTAATGTCACAGATGAGGGTCTCGCTGCGGTCAACATCGCTGATATGCCCACCGATAGAATCGGCAGCATGAGCGAGCGTGATGGTCTGTACGGAGACGTTGCGACCATCTGGGTCACAGCGTCAGTTAACGGCGAAGATGCTCGTGGTGCCATTCTGGCGGCTCAGGATGAAAGCCTGCTGATTACTCTCGCGCTATCCGAATACGAAGCTCAGGGCGAAGACCGGGCGGTGCGTATGATCGAAAGAGTTGCCGCCACAATGGCAGAACGCCATGCTTCACTCAAGCTGGCACCATTTGCCGATACGATGTCCCGCTTGCCCATTCTGCGGGATCTGGATGGCATCCTCGAGAACACCGCCGTCACTTTCAACCGATACACCGTGTCGTCCTAGCATATCTGTGACAGAGTGCCGCCAAACTGGTACAATCTCGCGCGGAGAGGTGTCCGAGTGGTTTAAGGTGCTGCTCTCGAAAAGCAGTGTGCTGTCAAAGGCACCGCGGGTTCGAATCCCGCCCTCTCCGCCGCAGCGATTGCGGTACAATACATCGGCGCAAGGAGGGGTCGCATAGTCCGGCCTAGTGCGCACGATTGGAAATCGTGTAAGGGGTTAAACCCTTCGCGGGTTCGAATCCCGCCCCCTCCGCCGTAAGCAGAAACGCGAACCTGGCAAGGCTCGCGTTTTTGCGTTTTCATCTACTCTACACTTACAAGAGATTGGATGAAGATA
This sequence comes from Thermomicrobiales bacterium, assembly GCA_020432165.1. Lineage (GTDB taxonomy): Bacteria > Chloroflexota > Chloroflexia > Thermomicrobiales > UBA6265 > UBA6265. The sequence goes on along the minus strand of JAGQGU010000044.1, from coordinate 12,956 downwards.
CGAGAGGCTAGCGATGGCAGACGACAGCAGACCAGCGATCAAAACTTTCCAAACGAAGCATGATGAATTCCTGTTCCTGGGTAAAGAGTACCCGCTGGACTCGGACATGGGAGCGGTCTGGGGAGACTTCATCGGATCGGGTGGATACGAGATAAACGCTCAACATGGGCTGTATCAATACACCTGTATGATTCTCTATCACAACAATAACTCCGAAAGTATTACCTACACACCTGGAACGATTGTCGGCGACATCGACGAGGTACCAGAGGGGTACGTCCTTGGGAAATATCCTGCCCGTGAATACCTTGTAGTTACCACCGACTGGATGGAGGATGCAGAGGAAGCCTCGGGAGAAAACGGTCTTTGGTACACGAAGGCGTATCAGGAAACCGCGCCAATGCCAGAAGGCTATGAACGATTCGATGGACCGGGAAGTCAGATCAACGTGATCGAAGTCGAGAATACCAACACCGAGCACGGCAGCAGGTGGGAATGGTGGGTGCCGATCCGGAGAATTACGTAGGTCAGCGAGCATGGGAGGGAAACAGACAAATCCTCGCTAGCCGCAGAGATTGCGATACAACACATCGGCGCAAGGATGGATCGCATAGCCCGACCTGGTGCGCACGATTGGAAATCGTGTAAGGGGCTAAACCTTTTGCGGGTGGGGATCAAGCACGCATTGCATCACGCAAACCACGCATCCCAACGAGCTGGCAATCATCCGGCAACAATGTCTCCCCAGACCTAAAAACGGTGTATTCCGATATCCTGGTGCTGGCATCGTCAGCTAGATATTCGATATCACCAGGTGTCGCGAAATGGAATCCACACCAGTTGAGTCCAACCACCGCCTGACTGAAAATCCTGTGATAGTCAGCAAGAGTTGGGTGAGTCTCTTCAAAGGGAGTAGTGAGGAATTTCTGAAAATCAGGATTTCCTTGTTCTGCAAGCGATCAAAAACACCACTGAGGTCTGAGTGAGGGGCCGAAAGTGATTGCACATCGCGAGTCACTACAATCGGCAGGTGGTACTCCTGACCAAGCTGCAGATAGACATCGATAAACTCCGGCTGCCAGATCGTCCCCATATGGGAATCAAGATGTGTCACATCGATACCAGCAGCGATCGCGGTATCAATCTGTGCCTTCAGTTCGATGTAGACTTCCTCAGGTTCCGCGGTTCTCGCACCAGTCAGATCAGACCAGAAATACCCGAAGGCATCCACCAGGGACCGACCACATGTAAGTGGTCTCCAACGGTAGCAAGGAAACTCTGAAGTCAGGGTCAGGTGCACGCCGATATCAAGATCTGGCCGCCGATGGGCGATCTCAACAACCTCACTGAACCATGGCCCAGGCACCATCACCGATCCACATGTCACGACGCCTACATCAACCAACTCCACGAAGGCCATGTTCGCACTATGGCTCCCTCCAAGGTCGTCATGATGGATCACGAGCTTTCTGAGACTAGTCACGTAATACCTCATCCCGGGTCGGGATTGAGCTCTGCGCACCTGGTCGCGTCACCGAGACGGCCGCCGCGCGATTGGCATAGTTCAGCGCCTCAGAAAAACCCGCTCCACGAAGCGTTTCAGCGGCCCAGGCACCGCCAAAGGTGTCCCCTGCCCCGGTTGTATCAACGGCATGTACCTGGAGCGCCGGAACCACGAAGTCAGCATCGCCATCGAAACCACGTACACCATCGCCACCGAGCGTCATCACTACACGCTTCACACCCTGCTGCCGTAATCCGGCAGCGAGTTCATCGATAGGATATTCGTGACCACGAACACCAAGAATGTCCTCAGCCTCACCGCGATTTACCATCAATGTGTCGACCAACGGGATGAGTCCCCGTGCGGATTCGGTATATGGAGCCACATTGAACCATACCGGCACACCAGCCTGACGGGCTTGGCTGAAAAGAACCCGCAAGCAATCAGGTGAGAGCTCGTTTGTAGCCAGCACAGCATCCGGCTGAATCGCGATATAGGCCTGGGAAACAGCATCGGGTGTCAAATGCTCGCGCGCTCCGGGTAAATCGCAAATGCGATTGTCGCCCGACGCCTCAACAATAATGATCGCGATACCCGAAGCAGACCCACTCATCGTCGCGATGGCACCGGTATCGATACCGTCGGCTCGCAAACCGCGTAAGCGCGCCTCGCCATATGCGTCATCACCAACCGCACTGACGAGCGCCACAGAGGCTCCAGAGCGCGCTGCGGCCACAGCCTGGTTCGCACCCTTTCCCCCGCCAAACTCCGCAAAGGTGCCGCCAATCACCGTCTCTCCAACTTCTGGCGCCCGCTCAACCTGGGCAACAAGATCGGTATTGATGGCACCGGCAACAAGCAACGTTTTCATGGTTTGCCTTTCCGATGGCGGAAGCGCCAAAGAAGATGCCGAATCTCTTTCCAGGCGTTCTGGGCATCCGTCACCACACTGTCCCGCAATCGCCCAGGTCCAAAGGTCTCAATCTCGTAAGCACGGGTAATCCGCTTGACCGGTCCGGAAACGCTGCCGACCGTTGCATCAAACCGGCGTGCATACTCCCGTGGTGTCGTGGTGGGGCTAGAGCGAACACCAAACCAGCGCCCAACTCGCTGCACCTTTCTCATTAGCACCTGAACCGGGCTAAGGCCGCGGAATCCCCAATTCCAGGCGAACCAGATCGATCCACCCAGAATGGCACCGACAGCGGTTGTGATTGCGGCAGGCATCAACCATCCGGGAGGTCCAGTAGAGGAATCCGTGGATGCCACAACCTGTGGCGGACCGCCGGCGGATTCGGTAGGAGTTGGCTGAGGTGTTGCCAGAGAGTTGTCCACGTTCACATCGGGAGTGGAGACATCGGCAGTTGGGAATTCAGGTTGGCTCGTCGGCTGCGCCGCTGCCTGCTCACCAGATTCACTGCTACTCCCCGGTTGGAGTGCAAATTCTCCCAGGGGTCGATTCGCAGTTGGCTCGAACGAGATCCAGCCATATCCAGGGAAATAGGCTTCCACCCAGGCGTGGGCATCGCTCTGACGATAGATATAACCGCCGCTCGCTGGATCGTAGTCACCAGGGGCATACCCAACCACCACCCGCGCCGGGATGCCCAACTCTCGTAACATGACAGTCATGGCAGCAGCGTAGTGCTCGCAATATCCGCGCCGATTGTCAAAAAGCACATAGTCGACCAGGTCCTGGCCATCAGGAGGCGCATCGACATCAGTGTCATAGACGATATTCGCGCGCAACCAGCTTTCTATAAGCGCAGCCTGCCGATATGGATTTGTCTCATCACCAACAATCTGGTGTGTAAGCTCGATCGTGCGATCGGTGATCGTATCGCCAGTCTGCAGATACCGGCTGGTAACCCAATCCGGATAAGCAGTTCCGGCATCAATCAACTCGTCATCGGTGGCGATACTGGTCAAACCAGTGACGCTGTATCCTTCGCTCGCCGGCAACGTCGTTCCAAAAACAACCTCGACATCATCAAACTCGGGTAAGCGTCCAGTGACATAGATACTGCCGACAATCCCTTCAGCGGAGGCATCCCAACGCACCGTGATACCTCGTCGGGCGAGATCGTCCACCTCGTTATCGATTGCCGCCTGCAATGATCCCGATGTTGCCGATGGCCCCCAATCGGTGACATCGCCGGTGAGTTGCGACTGGAGGAGAAGATTGGCCAGAAGCTGCACATCGGGTGGGAGCGTGTTGAGTGTGCTCACTGTCACCGCAAAGGGTTCATCATTGACGGTCGACCATCCCATGCGTACGACCGTCTGTACATCCGCACTCAGATAGGAATCGATAGTGAGAAGCACCTGTGAGCGATCGTTGAAAGCCCGCACCTGAGCGGTAACACTCTCCCGCGAGTTGCGGGCATCGGCGCTGAGTGCAACTTCCCAACCGGGGTTGTAACGAAGCTCGGGCGATTGACGGACACTGCCAGAGTTATCGCGGAAGTCGATCGAGCTCGATGACCAACCGCGGCCGGTGTAGTAGTCATAATTCCGTGCCGTCAGGTATGGTGCTGACTCACTATCCACATACACCAGCACCTCTGGCGCGTCGGTAAGATTCAGCGGACCACCAATACCAAACGAATCGGAGAATTCCGTGTAGCTGGCGTCATCGCGAACAGCTGAGGAACTACCCCAACTCCCCAGCCAGCTACTGGACTCCTGCTGGGCCGTCTCGATTTTGTCACCAATGTTCTCAATCAGGGGTCGTATGACCGTCTGACTCCAGGCCGATGGCGAGAGCACCATCGTGCTGGAAACAATGATGGCGAGCATGATGCCAACGCTGAAAACCTTGAACATGAGTGAATGGGCCACGCGCATCCGACGGGTCTTCCAGGAACGTTCCCGCGAGGCGATACGCGCGGTGACGACGATGACCACGCACAATGCCACCATAATCACGATGTAGATAGCGCCAACGGTATCGGCCACCTGCTGATTGGCAAGGATCAGTACGACCGGCGCGATAATCGCCAGACCAACGGCATCGACCCGAACCAGCATCCATGCGGCAATCCAACCGGTGAGCCAGATCGTGAAAGACAAAAGAAACTCTGCGGAGAGGTCCCGGATCTCGCCATCGACACCTTTACGAAAGAGCGCATCCCAGACTGGTCGCGGAAATGCCTGAATGCGGTCCCAGGCACTACCAGTCAGATATTCTGTCCAGACCGCAGTCATGACCGCGCTAAAGATCAATCCGACTCCGAGTGCGAGAATGATGGCGAATCCATCGAAGACGCGGCTTCGCGAAAGCAACATGGAGAAGATGCCCGCGACAACAGCGATGACCGCAAGACGCCAGGAGTTCTCACCACTCCACGTATCGGCCATCGAGATACCAGAGAGCGCGATCAGAGCGAGCATGAGCGTTGGCACAACCCAGGCCAACCAGCGTGGCTCTTCTTGACGGTTGGGTGAAGAGATACTACTCATACAAAAAGTCTACTGTTTCTCTCGCTTGATCATGCCGGTGATCGTAGGATAGCGATGCACATTAACTCGCGCCCGCGCGAGTCGTGTCATCAAAGGATCGATATCGTCCGGGCCATCGCCACCAGCATCCACGATGACAGCGGTGACCGGCACAAGTCGCTCAACAAGCGCTGCACCAGCCGCGACCCAATCCGATCGAGGATCTGCAGTAATCACCACCAGACCGCTCGTGCGGGAGAACTTCCGCGCATCGGCGGCGAGACTCTCTGTGAGCGATCGTGAACCGCTGCTTGTTACTACAGCCAACGTCTCGGCGATGCGAAAGGATTGACGCTCGGAGTTATCCGGTTCCAATCGAATCGGCTCTTCTCGATTCAGAATCACGCCCACCCTTCTCCCCTGGGCTAACGCAACGTTTGCCAACGACGCGCCAATGGAGATGATGTACTCGACAGTGGTGTTCAGGTGGCGATATTCCGGGGGCAGGTCCTGCCGCTGTTGCAAATCGAATTGCCCATCATCATTGAGATCAAGCAATATCCAGAGATCAGCAGTCGGATCCGGTTCGAACTCCTTCACCATCAACTGGCCACGACGGGCGGTGGCACTCCAGGCGATCCGGTTCATAGGGTCGCCCGGTGCATAGTCGCGGACAGAACTGACACTCGCCGTCGTCATCAATGTGTTGCGGGGGGCCACCCGTCCGCCAGAAAGCTGGGCCGTGGGCAGACTGATACCGGAAACATCGATCCGGGCGGGGAAGACCAGAATCTCGTGACTAACGGGTAGCGTTACGTCGCTGGTGAACATCCCCACCGGATCACCGGCGGAGGCCAAAATCGGTCCGAGGCGATATCTCCCCCGCCGCTCTGCTGCAGTCTGTACGTTCCAGCTGGATCGCCCGCGCCCGCGCAAACTGACGACACTATGTGCGTTGTGGCCAGGTAGCGTACTGTGATCGCTCAACTCCACCCATAGTTTGGGCAATCGCGAGAAATTGGTGACCGTGATTTCCTCGACCATCGTATCGCCGACGTTGACACGATCCATGAGCACCGTGCGTTCGATACCGAGTCCGGCCAGGGCGGTCTTGTTCCAGTACCAGCAAATGATGAAGAGAACGACCAACGCCACAATGATGCGATCCAGCACCGGGAGATCCCACATCACCGCGGCAACGAGCATCATCCCGATCAGGGCTATGGTTCGTTGCCAGCCCACCACCTACACCGCGGCGGGCGAGGTTGAGGTTTGCGGAACCGGAAGCTGCCGGAGCAAATCGGCAACCACATTGCGGCTGTCGTAACCATGCATACGGGCGGAGGGGGAAACGATGATGCGATGTGCCAGTGTGGGTGTCGCCAAAAACTTGACGTCATCCGGCAACACAAAATTCCGACCGCGAATCGCCGCCCAGGCACGGGTTGCATTGAAGAGCGCAATACTTCCGCGCGGACTTGCCCCGAGGAAGACCTCATCATGATTCCGCGTGGCTTCCACAATCGCGACAATGTACTCTCGAATCGATGGCGCCACATGAATCTGCCGCACCGCCTCCTGCGCGGACTTGAGATCATTGATGCTCGCAACCTGCTTTAGCGTCTCCAACGGATGGCGCTGATGCTGGCGATCCAGCATCTCCAGTTCATTCTGTTTTCCCGGGTAACCGAGACCGATGCGCATCAGGAAACGGTCGAGTTGTGCCTCCGGCAATGGGAATGTCCCTTCATAATCGATGGGATTTTCGGTGGCCAATACCAGAAAAGGTTGCGGTAGCAAGTGCGTGGCACCATCAATGGTGATCTGGGCTTCTTCCATTGCTTCCAGCAGCGCGGATTGGGTCTTGGGGGTGGCGCGATTGATCTCGTCTGCCAAAACCATCTGACTGACGATCGGCCCGGGACGAAACTCGAACGCACCGCGTTGCTGATTGAAGATATTCACACCCGTGATATCTCCCGGGAGCAGATCAGGTGTGAACTGAATGCGGCGGAATGAACTACCAATGCTGCGTGCAATCGCCTTGGTCAGCACCGTTTTGCCAACGCCTGGCACATCCTCGATAAGAACATGACCACGGCAGAGAAGCGCGGTCATCACCAGCTCTACCTCCAGCCGCTTGCCGATAATCACGTTCTCCACGTTATCTGCTGTGGTTTGCACCAATGAACGAATGAAGGATGGATCCATGGATATTCGGCAGCTCCGGGTGATCAAAGACGTTTCGGTTCAGTATAGCCGTCCTTAAGCCTATACTTGCAGCATTGGTACACGTGTTCTGATTTCTCCCGGAGGAGACCATGCCAGCCACTACATCGCCGGGTTCGGTTGTACTCGTTGACGGATTCGGACTCATCTTCCGCGCCTATTTCGCTATTCCTACCACCCTCAGCACCGCCAGCGGCGAGCAAACAAACGCCGTCTATGGTTTCGCGACGATGCTGCTAGATGTGATCAACAGACGCAAACCAGAGTACGTCGTGATTGCTTTAGAGACCGGCAAAACCTTCCGCCACGATCTTTATCCCGAGTACAAGGGCACCCGTGCAAGCATGCCAGAGGATTTGCGTGAGCAACTGGAGCGTGTGCGCGAACTCATCGCCGTTCTCAATATCCCGGTGAAGATGCAGGACAACTTCGAGGCGGATGACATCATCGGCACCCTTAGCGGCGAACTCGCCGCGCAGGGTCACGATGTCTTCGTCATCACCGGTGATTCCGATCTTCTCCAGCTGGCAGCACCCAAGGTCACGATCGTCCTGCCCGGTGCCCGCCGGTTTGGTGAGTTGCGCGAGTTCGGTGTACCGGAGGTCATCGAACGCTATGGATTTGGCCCCGAGTATGTGCCCGACTACAAGGCGCTGGTCGGCGATACCTCGGACAATATCCCCGGTGTGCCTGGCATCGGTGACAAAACAGCCAAGAAGCTCATCATGGAGTTTGGACCAATCGCGGAGATTTTTGCGCACAAGGATGAAGTGACACCCACTCGCGCCCGTAACGCGCTGGAAGGAACACTGGAACAGGCGCTGGAGAGCAAGCATCTCGCTACCATCGTGCGGAATGTCGATATCTCCCTCGATCTCAGTGAAGCCGAACTCGGTGACTACGATCACGATGCCGCAGTCGACCTCTTCCGCGTGCTGGAGTTCCGTGGTCTGGTGGACAAACTACCTCCATGCACTCGAGGTGGCGCCCATTCTGCTGAACCCACACCGGTAATCGAGAAGCCGGAAAGCATCCAGACAGTTGTTTCTACTGAAGAGCAACTGGATACTATGCTCGCCCGGATTCAGGAGGTGGGCGAGATCGCGCTGGATGTCGAGACCACATCGGTCGATCCGCTCATGGCTAATCTGGTTGGCATCGCGATTGCCGTGAGCAATCACGAAAGCTGGTACGTTCCCGTCGGACACAACTCTGGTACGCAGCTCAGCCTGGATCTGGTGCGAGAGAGACTTGATCCCGTGTTGCTTGCGGATAACCTGAAGCTCTACACCCATCATGGCAAATACGATCTGCATGTGATGTACCGGCACGGATTCGGTGATCGTCCAATCAACTTCGATACGATGATCGGTGCCTACCTCCTCGGCGAGCATTCATTGCGACTCAAGGATCTCTCGTTCAATCGTCTCGGTATTCGTCAAACAGAGATTGACGAGCTTATCGGCACTGGCAAGAACCAGCAGACCATGGATACCGTGGCGATAGAACTGGCTGCCCCCTACGCCATGGCGGATGTCGAATGCACATTCGGCCTGGTTGAACCGCTTCGCAGTGATCTGGAAGCACGGGAACAGATGGACCTTCTGAGCGGTATCGAGCTTCCGCTGGTTGGTGTACTCATGCGCATGGAACGCAGGGGTATTGCCATCAATCCAGAGGAACTCAAGACCTTTTCACAGGAGATGGGCAAGCGCATTCTGGAGATTGATAGCGAGGTCGATACCCTCGCTGGTCGGCCGATCAGTATTGCCAGCAACAAGCAAATCGGCACCCTCCTCTTCGACGAACTCAAACTGCCAGCTGGCAAGAAGACCAAGACCGGCTACTCCGTGGATTCCGACGTACTGGAGAGCATCAGGAACGAGCACGAGATCGTGCCGTTGATTCTGGAGCATCGTGCCCTGGCCAAGCTGAAATCCACCTATGCCGATGCCTTGCCATCGTTCGTAAACCCGCACGATGGTCGTGTGCATACGACGTATAACCAGACCGTTGCGGCCACGGGTCGCCTTGCGAGCATCAATCCGAATCTGCAGAACATCCCGATTCGCACCGAACTTGGTCGGCGCATTCGTCGCGCCTTCATTGCCGATCGCCGACCGGAATCGAGGATCGTGGACAACGCGATTCTCCTGAGCGCCGACTACTCGCAGATGGAGTTGCGCATTCTTGCTCACATGAGTGGCGATCCGGTGCTGGTGAATGCCTTCCGCCATGGCGAGGATATCCACCGCGCCACGGCTGCACTCGTGAACGATGTGCCAACCGACGAGGTAACGAGCGATATGCGTCGTATCGCCAAGACGGTGAATTTCGGCATTTTGTACGGTATGCAGGCATACGGATTGAGTCGTGATACCGGTATGCCGCGCGCCGAAGCGCAATTGTTCATTGATCGTTACTGGGAGCGACTGCCGAAGGTGCGCGAGTTCTTCGATACCCAGATCGAGTTCGGCAAGAAACATGGCTATGTCCAAACACTGCGTGGTCGCCGCCGCTATCTACCCGATCTGAACAGCAGCAATGGTATGCGCCGTCAGGGTGCGGTTCGAATGGCAATGAACATGCCGATCCAGGGTACCCAGGCCGATATCATCAAGATCGCGATGATCGATCTGGAGGATCAGCTTCGGGAGCGCGACCTCGCCGTCAACATGCTCCTGCAGGTGCACGATGAACTGGTGCTGGAGCTGGATGAAACACGGATTGAGGAGATTGCTCCCATCGTCCGCGACACCATGGAGAACGCGATGGTACTGGATGTCCCGGTTGTGACCGAGATGAAAACCGGCTCGAATTGGGAGGACATGACACCCTTCGAATTGGCCTAGACACGTCCTGATACACTTATTCAGCCAGCAATTCAGGGCTGGTTCGTTGTGTGGGTCTTACATTTCACAGGAGTTCAGGCTTCATGCCCCTCTATCAGTATCGTGGAACCGAATGTGAGCATGAGTTTGAGGTGCGGCAGAGCTTTGCAGACGATCCAATAACCGCCTGCGAGGTATGCGGCAAGCCGGTGCGTCGGGTTATCCACGCATCTCCGGTTGTGTTCAAGGGTTCAGGTTGGTACATCACCGATTCGCGCCCGACCTCCGATCCGGTGGGCGGTGTGAAGGATGTCTCGAAGAAGTCCGAGCCTGCGGAGTCCAAACCGGCCGCGACGAAATCGACTGAGTCCACCGACACAAAAACGCCTGCGGCCACCGCCGCCAAGACTGAGTAAATCTATGATTCTGAGCACGAGCACAATCCAGAAGAACGCATACGGATTGCTTTGCCGTGCCTGCAACTGCGCCTGTATGGTGGGGTACATCGGCTGATTCGGTGTACCCCCATGCCTCGATGTCTTTTCGCCCTGATTGAGGACCATACCCATGTCTGAGCAACTTTCTATCTACAACACCATGAGCCGTCAGGTTGAGCCGTTCGAGACGATCGAACCCGGCAAGGTGCGTATGTACGTGTGCGGTGTCACCGTGTACGACCATGCGCACATCGGCCACGGCATGAGCAGCATCGCCTTCGATGCCATCCGCCGGTACCTCCAGTACGCTGGCTATGAGGTGACTTACGCCCAGAATTTCACCGATATCGATGACAAGATCATCAATCGCGCTGCCGAGCTCGGTATCGATCCTAATGAACTTACCCAAAGCATGATCGATACCTGGGATGATGAGATGAGCGCCTTCAATATCCTGAAGGCAACGATCAATCCACGGGCAACCCAAGAGATTCCGCAGATCATCGCGATGATTCAGGGTCTCATTGATAACGGTCACGCCTATGCGGCCAATGGCGATGTCTACTATAAAGTGCGCAGTTTCGATGAGTACGGCAAACTAAGCCACCGTGATATTCAGGATTTGCTCAGCGGTGCCCGCATCGCTGTCGGAGAACACAAGGACGATCCCCTGGACTTCGCACTGTGGAAGGCCGCAAAGCCGGGCGAACCAACCTGGGCAAGCCCATGGAGCGATGGTCGCCCCGGCTGGCATATCGAGTGCTCCGCTATGTGCGCGCATCATCTTGGCGAACAGATCGATATTCATGGTGGGGGGGCCGATCTCATCTTCCCGCACCACGAAAATGAGATCGCGCAGAGCGAGGCATTTTTCGGTCATCCCTACTTCGCCCGCTACTGGATGCACAATGGTTTGCTCCAGCTGGGTGGCGAGAAGATGAGCAAGTCGCTCGGCAATATCGTTCGCCTGAAGGAGATCGTTGAGAACGGCAAGGCGATGGCCTTCCGTCTGCAGGTCCTCGGATCGCACTATCGCATGCCACTGACATGGACCGAAGAAGGCCTTGAAGCAGCGCAGAATGGTCTCGACCGATTGCGCGCGGCAGCCTCACCGCTGCCGGTGTCACCGACGGCTGATCGTGATTCCGAATTGGATGCTCTTGTGGAGACGACCGAAGCCGCCTTCCATGCGGCTATGCGCAACGATTTCGATACACCGGTCGCGGTGGCGTCGCTCTTCGAGCTCGCCCGTGTGATTAATCGCAATCGCGGTCAGGACTCCTTCAACGCGTCAGTAGAGACCGCCCGTTGGAAGCTGATCGAACTCACCGAAATACTGGGTCTGGACCTCTCTACACCACAGGGTGAGGCACTCAACGATGCCGCCCCGTTTATCGATCTATTGATATCACTGCGCAACGATTTGCGCGCTGCCCGCCAGTTCGATCTGGCCGACAAGGTGCGAGACAATCTCGCCGAACTGGGAGTAACCATTGAAGACACCCGCCAAGGGACGATCTGGAAGTCCTCGTAATCCAGGACAGCCAAGTGGGCCGCATGGCCGCACTGCGCGCCCGGCCAATAGCCGTGAGCAACAGGCTGGCAAACGACCACAAGGCGCAAATGATCGCGGTCCCCGCCGCAACCCGGATGATGCGCCTCGCCCGCAGCGAAAGCGCAGTCCGGGCATACAGATCCGGGGCGATCTGCTCTACGGTCGGAATGCCGTCCGCGAGTCATTACGTGCCGGCCGGCGTACCTTCACGCGACTCTTCATCGCCGATGGTGTGAAGGAAGATGAGCGCGTTGAGGAAACGATCCAGCTGGCGAAGGAGCGTGGGGCCTTGCTTGAACGTGTCCCCCGCATGCTGTTGGACGATCTCACCCGTGGTGGTAATCACCAGGGGGTTGGGCTTGAGGCTGGGGAGTTCCTCTACTCCGAGCTCGAAGAGATCATTGAGGAGCCTGGCACCATTCTGATCATGGATCATCTCAACGATCCCCAGAATTTCGGTACCCTCATGCGTGCTGCCGATGCCGTGGGTGTCGCCGGTATCGTGCTACCGCAAGATCGATCCGTCAGTGTGACACCCGCGGTCGTCAACTCCTCCGCCGGTGCCGTCGAGCACTTGCGCGTGGCGATGACCCCGAATCTGGCACGGGCGCTGGACAAGATCGAGGAGTCTGGTCGCTGGATCGTGGGACTGGATGAGGACGAGACGGGCAACAATATCTTCACGATCGATGTGCCAACCCCGGTCGGACTGGTGCTCGGTGCCGAGGGCAGTGGTCTCAGCCCCATTGTGCGGAAGCGCTGTCAGGTCATCCTTAGTCTGCCGATGCGTGGCGCTGTGGATTCACTGAACGCTGCTACAGCCGGTTCGATTGTGCTGTACGACCTGCTCCGACGAGAGATCACCGAATCGTAGCCATGCGCTCCGCAGCAAAGACAGCCTAAAGCGATCACCAGACACAAAGTCTGGTGATCGCGCTTAAGTTTGGCACTCTGAGGTG
>JAGQGU010000043.1 GCA_020432165.1 Thermomicrobiales bacterium | reverse complement strand
CTCGGCGGCCCAGGAGGCCGACGCCATCGTGAAATTGCACGCGGCCGGGATTATCACCACCACCGAGGCCCGGACCCGTCTCGGCATCGACAACCCCGACCAGGGACCCGCACAAGCACCGGCCGCCGGACCGACTCCGGCACTTGAGAACAACAACGTGACGGAGGACGCCGCGTGAGCATCACCGACGACGACAAGACCACCGAGCAGACCGCCGAGACCGGCCCCGAGGCCACCGACACGGCCTCGGATACCGCTCCCAAGGCCTCGGAGAGCACCGACTCCACGGCCACCGAGACGGCCGAAACCGGCTCGGAGAGCGCGGAATCCGAGGATGGATCACCCCAGGGAGGTCCTGATAACGCGGGAGAGGGCAACTCAGAGCCCGACAATTCCGGGGCCGAGGCCTCGGAGACCCCGCCGGACGGTGACACGTTCCCCCGCGCGTACGTGGAGGACCTCCGCAAGGAATCCGCCGGGTACCGGACCCAGGTCCGCGAACTCCAGGAGCGACTCCACCGGATGAGCGTGGAGCAGACCGGGAGCCTGGCCGACCCCGCGGACCTCCCGTTCGATCCGGCCCACCTGGAGAGCCCCGAGGTCCTCCAGGCCGCCATCGACGCGCTCCTGGAGGCCAAGCCTCACCTCAAGGCGCGACGGTTCGCGCCGGACGCCGCCGCCCAGGGAGCCAAGGCCTCGGCCTCCAGCGGGGTGGATCTCCTCGGAATCCTTCGCCAGAACGCATAGTCCCAGGCCCTCACGGTCCCCGTCCTCATTGCCGAGGACGGGGACCGTCCCATATAGTGGGATACATCGGCCAGATGCCGAGATGATCGAACGCCGAGGGGGCCAGGTGCCCAAAGTGCGAACACTGTTGAAACACAATCACTTTGGAGATTCTCGTGGCATCTGAAACCACTGCAACCAACGGCGCGCTCCTCAAGGAACAGGTAGCGTCCCTCCTGGTCCAACCGCTGGAGGCCGCCTCGGTCGTCCTGGCCGCCGGTCCCAAGATCTTCGACTCCTCGGAGCCGCTGCGCATCCCGCGACTGACCGCCGGGGCCTCGGTCGGTTGGGTCGGTGAGTCCGAACTCATCCCGGACGCCGATGTCCAGTTCGATGAGATCAACCTCATGCCGTCCACGCTCAAGAGCATCAAGACGCTCATTCGGTTCTCCAATGAGCTGGC
>JAGQGU010000042.1 GCA_020432165.1 Thermomicrobiales bacterium | reverse complement strand
CCAGAATAGACAAGACTCGGGCCTCAAGAGCGACGTCCCGTCGCGATTGAGTTGCCTGGGTTCACGTGGCGATCGCTCGCTCAATCCCGGAACAGCTGGCGGAGTTGGCGCCCCGTGAGTACTGGAACCCGGGCGACTCGCAGGCGCAAGCGCCTTGCGAGGCCCGAGTCTACGCTGTCTTGCTGGGAGGTGTGTACTAGCGACCGGCGAGCATATCCGTGCTGAGCCAGAAGCGGTCCATGAATGCGGCCATCTCGCCCTGACCCATGAATCGTGGCTGGGTGAAATCCTCGATCTCGTGACCGTGAATGCGGAATCCCACCACATCCTTGCCCCGGAAGGTCAGCTCCAGAATGTAGCCCTGGCGGGTATCCACACTGAACATCTGGTCGTAGATAAAGTTGCCGATGCCGTAGAAGATTGGCTTGCCCTTGTAGCTCTCCCAGCCCTGGATCGTATGCGGGTGACTGCTAACAACGATATTGGCACCAGCGTCGATGCAGGCTCGACCTGTCTCGACCGCCCAATCCTGCGGTGTCCAGTAATACTGCTCACTCATATGGAAGAAGGGGATGACGATATCGTACTGGCCCGCCAGCGATTCAACATCGGCAACCACCTGATCGAGATTAAGTGGATTCGTGCCACCGTGATCGGCTGTGGCCTGACTGCCAGCACCCGCGACCACACCAAGTGCCGTCGGCCAGGTCTCGTTACCGGTGATGCCATCCACGCCCAGCAGCGCGATGCTCATCCCGTTAACTTCGGTCACGAAAGGCTGCCGTGCCTCATCAAGATCATTGCCGACACCAAAAACGGGCATACCGCCGCCACTGAGGAACCCCCAGGTATCCTGGAACGCGGGTAAGCCCCAGCCAGCGTTGCTGTAGACGGCGTGGTTATTCGCCATGCTCACGGCATCGATACCGGCATCAATCATCGTCGGCACGAAATCGGGCCGAGTCACGAAATCGAGCGCATTGGCATCGACCAGCTCCGGGAACTCCAGCGTCTCGCTGATGAAGCACTCGAAGTTGGCGAAGGTGAAATCGAAACTGGAGAGCAGGCTCTTCGCGCGCTGCAGCGGTACGCTGTAATCACCGAAGGCACGAATATGCGCCGCTACATTGCGACCCGGAATAATATCGCCCACCGCGCCGATGCGGGTGATGGGCGCGCTATCCGTGCCCGAGGCCAGCAGTGGATCCACACCGCTGATCTTGAGGGTATTGACACGGTAATCGATTTGATCCAGTGGCACGACCGCGAAACCACCCGGAGTTTGATCCAGTTTGGTGGCGAGATCGTCGAAGTTGGAGACGGTCTCCTTGGGGTTGAGTCCGGAGGGCACAATCCCATCAATGGCCAGCGGTACGGTTTCGATACTCAGTGCGCAGCCGATATCGCTCCAGTTCGTGGTAACTCCGTCAATGAGCGGTTCAAGATCACCGCTACCAATGCCGGTGAGGGGTAGACGCAGGCTGGTCACAACCGCGTATCCGTCGGGCAGGTGTTTGGCATCCTCCGCCAGTGCGCGTTCACTTGCAATGGGCAGAATCAGGGCGGCGCCAGCGGCTGCGCTGCCAGCTACGAATTCTCGTCGATTCACGTTCTGCATGGAGATAGTCCTCGTGTTGTCGTGCTATTCGCCGTCGCCATATTGCGCCCGGTACTTTTCGATACCATCCGCCCAGGCGACAGCCATACGTTGCTGATTGGCCGGGTTCATGATGAAGTTGGCATCATCTGTGTTCGTGATGAAGAGTGTCTCAATGATCACCCCGGGCATAGCCGATGGCGTGATGGTGTACTCCGGTTTCTTGACCTCGGGACCCAGCAGAATCAGGAATTGTTCTCCACCATACTCCTGAGTATCCGTGCTGAGATTGATGTCATCTGTAGGCCCACGCGGATTGGCATCGTATCCCTGGTCTTCAAACGCAGTTGTCATTTCGCGATAGAGAAAGTACGCAAGATCCTTGTTATTCGTCGCGAACGGGCGCTGACTGTTGTAATAGACTTGATAGCCACTGACACTGGGATCATCCGTCCCATTCAGGTGCACACTCACCATGATGTCAGCCCCGGCGTCGTTACAGATATTGATGCGAGCCTGCAGTTCATCACGTTGGCCAGCTTTCTCACCCTCAGGTGTGTCGTCCAACACCTGGCCATCGCCATTGACATCAAGATTCTGCCAGTTGACTGCACCTCCGGTTTCACGGGTCATCACCACGGCGATACCGCGACTCTCCAGTTCGTCGCGAAGGAGGAACGCCATCGGGAGTGTCATCTCGCTCTCATCGATCCACGGAGGACCGAAGCTGTCTTTATCGGTACGCTGCCGTCCGCGGTCCGGACCGCCATGGCCAGGATCGATGCAGACCAGGAAATTGCTGTCCACTGTCTCGGCAGGCTCATTGGTTGGTACTGCGGTTTCGTCGCCGGTGAGAATCGCCGTCACGGCCTCGGTCGCCTGGGCGACTTCCGCCGTCGAGGTAGGATCCGGAGTATCGTCGCCATCGAAAAGCGGTGTGAACGGGAGGATGATCAGTGCCGCCACCAGCAGCAACAGGATCGCACCGAAGATGATGGCCTTGTTGCCGACACCACCGCTTTTTGGTTGCCGTTTTTTTTGATCCGGTAGCGGCGGAAGTTCGCCTTCCTGTTGATAGCCGCGCTGCATGGAGCGCCACTTGGTACCGATTTGCTCGGTTGGCTCCGCCTCGTTGAATTCAGGTTCCTGGCCATACGGCTGACGCGGCATACCATCGCGCCACGACGATCGCCCTGACTTGCGCGACTCGTCAGGCATGGCAGTTCACCGCTGGCACAGAATCACATACTGGTGTGGTGGGTGGCTGGTTCAGGTGCGGAGTCCTCCACAGGGATAGATCACTGCTGTACAGAATACTATGAAGACCCAAATTCGGCGGAGTGGCCGTATAATCCCGGTACGATTCAACCGTATTACAGGAGTACAACCATGACCTCCGGTACCAACGAGCAGGCTCCCACCTGGCACGATGTGGCCTTGCAAGATGTGTATGAAGCGCGCGAGCGTATATCTGCACTCATCCATCGCACACCTATGTTAACGAGTGCCACGCTTGGGCGGATGACCAATACCGATCTTCATCTCAAGGCGGAGATGTTTCAGCGTACCGGTTCGTTCAAGGTCCGGGGTGCGCTAAATGCCGCAATCCAGTTAAGCGATGAACAGAAGGCGCGAGGCATTATCACCTTCAGTGCCGGGAACCATGGGCAGGGGATCGCATACGCGGCACGAATGGTCGGCTGCCGGGCGCTCATTTTCATGCCAAAAGACGCGACACCCGCCAAGGTCGAAGCGATTCAGGGCTATGGTGCCGAGACCCGATTTGTTGAATCGATGGAAGGCATCCTTGATGTCATCGATACCTACCAGCGTGATCACGGGATGACCTTTATCAGCCCCTTCAACCATCCACATATCGTGGCTGGGCAGGGGACGGTCGGCCTCGAGATTCTGGAGGATGTGCCGGAAGTTGAAACGATCGTGGTGCCGATTGGTGGCGGCGGACTCGTTTCCGGTATTGCCATGACCATAAAGAGCCTGAAACCGGATGTGCGTATTGTTGGTGTCGAACCCGAGGGTGCCAACATCGTCAAGCGGAGCCTGGAAAGCGGGAAAATCGAGCAAGCGCACGATATCCACACGATTGCGGACGGTCTCGCCGCACCAGCCGCTGGTGAACTCACGCAGGCGATCATTCGGCATTATGTCGATGACGTCGTACTTGTCAGCGAGGATGAGATCGCGCAGGCCAACAGGTTGATTTTGATGCGACAGAAGGTCCTGGTCGAGCCATCTGGTGCCGCTGCAACCGCGGCATTACTGGCGGGCAAATGTGGCGCACGTGTTGGTGGCAGTGTGGTCTCTGTGCTGAGCGGCGGCAATATAGACGAAGCGAAACTGGCACGGATATTGACGATGTAGATGCAGATGTTGGACAGGTTGTCCTTACCCGAAGCTCATCTCCACCACGGTATCGGTCACGGTCAGTATCTTGCCTTCGTTTGCATCGAGCCACGCGCCAAGCGCTGCTCGATCAAGCGCCGACTTCATCTCGGCATGGAGTCGTAGCTCACCATTCACGAACTGACGTGTCTGCACAGCATCCACCGCCGGCATCTCGCGCAGGAACGCCTGCAAGCCGGAGGCATTCGCGAGCGATGCTCCGTGTGCGATCACATCCAGTTCGTGTGCTCCGCGATCATCGGTGGCGAGAACTGTTGGTGTCTCTACCGTGGGTACAGTCTCAATTGAGAGGGGTGGCTCATCCGCCGGAGTGGCTTTCGGTGCATCCTGGGCAGCCAGGGCCGCCCGTAATCGCTCGATGGTCACTGCCATCGCTGTTTGCTGCGACTCCAGATCGGTCAGTGTCTCCTGCAGAACGCCATGCAGCGCTGAATCGTCGCCGGAGGAGCGCGTTTGACGCACAGCATCAGCGATCAATTGCTGGATCGAGGCGTGAAGATTCGGTAACGATTCTGAAGATGACATGACAACTCCGGACCAATCAGAGTGACGTATAACGTGTGTGAACATATCGTGGGCGACTGTCGCTATCCAGCGCCAAAACCACGGTGGATTAATGTGACAATCGCTAGCGAATGTATCACAATACGCTTTCACCCGTTGCACGGGAACGGGCATGGTATGGATATTTCAACCCGATCACCCCAGCACATAGCTGCTTCCACATTCACGATATCGGGTACACAATAAGGTAGGAGAAATAGCTATGCCTACAGATGAAAACACCAAAGCATCCACCACTGGCGAAACGAAGACTGCGGTTAAGCGACCGCGCAAACCGCGTGCACAGCGCGTAATCCTGCCGACCATCGTGGTCGATGAGGCGTTCCTGCTCCCGCATCTCACGATTCCCATGCCGATCATGGATGAGGATGTCGCCCTTGCCGTCGATCGCTCCATGCATATGGATCCGCGTCGTATCTTCATTCTCGCGGAGCGGCGTGTAACAACGCTGGCTGATGATGCCCAGCGCAGTCCCTACCTGCAAGGCGACTTAATGGGTTTGGTTCAGGACACGCCGTTCAATATCGAGAACTTCCTGAACGAGGCTGGCGTTACCAACGAGCTCGGCGAACTCTTCGATTCTCGCGACGATGCCGAGTACGAGCTTTGTGACTGGGGTGTCGTTGCCGAGATTGCGCAGTACATCACTCGTCCAGGCGGTGCGCACATCGTATTGAATGGCGTGGCTCGTGGTCGTCTCCGCGCGATTATGCAGGAAGAACCCTATGTGCTCAGTCAGGTAGAGATCACGCCTGAACCGATTCACGATTCCACCGAGACCCAGGTCGCGATGGCGGCACTCGTCAGCCAGGTCGAGAGCTACATTCAGATGCTCCCACATGTGCCCGGCGAAGTGCTGGAGATGATTCGTGGTGTCGATGAGCCAGGCTGGTTGGCCGATCTCATCGCGTTCTCGCCGGAGATCACCTCCGCCCAGCGCCAGGAAATGCTGGAGATCATCGATCCGCTGGAGCGTATTCACCGCCTTAGCATCTGGCTGCAGCGTCGGCTTGATGTCATGCAGCTGCGCAATGAGATTCAGCATGAAGCACAGGCGGGAATGGATCGTCAAAACCGCGAGTACTTCTTGCGAGAGCAGATGCGTGCCATTCAGCGTGAGCTTGGCGAATCCAACAGCGAAGAAGCGGTAGCGCAGGATCTGCGTGAACGCATCGAGGCTGCCGGTATGCCGGAGGAAGTACACGCCAAGGCAGTGCAGCAGCTCGAGCGGCTGGAACAACAACATCCATACTCGCCCGAAATCGGTGTGATTCGTACCTATATCGAATGGCTGGTCGATCTGCCCTGGAGCAAGGCGACCGAAGATCACCTCGATCTCCAGGCCGCAGCCGATATTCTGAACGAAGATCATTACGGTCTCGAGAAGGTGAAGGATCGCATTGTCGAGTTCATCGCCGTGCGCAAACTGGCGGGCGATAAACTCCGTTCACCGATCCTGTGCTTTGTTGGCCCTCCCGGTGTGGGTAAGACCAGCCTGGGCAAATCCATCGCCCGTGCGATCGGACGCGAATATGTGCGCATGAGCCTGGGTGGTGTGCGTGATGAGGCCGAGATTCGCGGTCATCGCCGCACCTACGTCGGTGCCATGCCCGGTCGCGTCATCAAGGCGCTGAAGGATGCCGGTACCCGGAATCCGGTGATTGTGCTGGACGAGGTGGACAAGCTTGGTGCCGATACCTTCCGGGGCGATCCGTCATCGGCATTGTTGGAAGTCCTTGATCCGGAGCAGAACACGACCTTCAGCGATCACTATCTGGAAGTTCCCTTTGATCTCAGCCAGGTGATCTTTATCACGACGGCCAATATGCTCGATCCGATTCCTCCGGCCCTCCGTGATCGTATGGAGATCATTGAGGTCTCTGGTTATACGGAAGTCGAGAAGCTGGCTATCGCTACCGAGTATCTGCTGCCGAAGACGCTGGAGAGCCACGGGCTTACCGCCAAGCAGATGAAGGTGACCACTGCTGCCCTGCAGACAGTGATCCGTGAGTACACCGAGGAGAGCGGCGTTCGTAATCTCGAGCGCGAGATCGGCTCTCTGGCCCGCAAGGTGGCACGTCAGTTCGCCGGAGACAACCCGCCGAAGTCCGTCAAGATCGATAGCAAGCAGGTCTACGAGCTGCTTGGCGTACCGCGCTACGACTTCAGCCTGGCCGAGGAGAATGATGAGGTCGGTGTGGCCATGGGTGCGGCCGTAACCAGCGTTGGTGGCGATCTGCTAAGCATCGAAGTCAACATTTACGAGGGTAAGGGCGAGCTCATGCTCACCGGTCAGCTCGGTGATGTCATGCAGGAATCCGCGCGGGCGGCGCTCAGCTATGCACGCGCTCACAAGGACGAGCTTGGCATTCCGGCGGAGTTCTTCGAGAAGCACACCGTGCATGTGCACATTCCAGCGGGCGCGATCCCGAAGGATGGACCGAGCGCGGGTATCACCATGGCCACCGCCATGGTCAGCGCTATTACCGGTCAGCGTGTCCGTAAGGATGTCGCCATGACAGGCGAGATCACCCTGCGTGGCAAGGTGCTGCCGATTGGTGGTTTGCGGGAGAAGACCCTGGCGGCGCATCGCGGTGGTATCAAGACCTTCCTGCTGCCGAAGAAGAATGCCAAGGATCTCAGCGAGCTGCCAGATATCGTCAAGAACGAACTGGAGCTGATCGAGGTCGCGCATATCAATGATGTGCTGGAGATCGCCTTCGTTAGCGATACACCCAAGCGTCGCCGCAAGAGTACGGGTGGTACACCCAAACCGGCGATCGAATCCCCGGGCGATGAACCGCGCCCGGCCGAGCGCACACCGCGGCTCGATCTGCCGGGTGAGCATCTGCCTGCGCAGGTATAGAATTAGGATCAGTAACGAGGGTCGGAATCAATCCGGCCCTCTTTTTATGCAAACTGGTGGTATCAAGTAATGGTACTATGCCAACGTTCAGACCGGATACTTAAGTCCGCGATCAGCGCGAGTTGATCGTCATCTCGCTGCCGGAGTAATCGATGAAGAAGTTCAACTCGATCCTGTCGTTGGTGGTGCTCCTGGGGATGCTCCTGCAGCCAGTCGCTTCCGCCCAATCGGATGCAACTCCTGCCGCGGAAGAGACCAATGTCTCGACCACCTCCGTGGAAGTGACCGATTCCGATACTTCGACTCCTGAGGAGACCAGCGTCGCAACGGAATCACCGACAAGCGTACCTGAGGAATCGTCCGAAACGTCTACCCCGGATACCGAGATAACCACACCGACGGCCGAGGAGACGAATACCGGGAGCGATACTCAGGATGAGGATAGTCTCTCCACCGACACCCCGGATCAGGCAGCATTGGCCGGAGAGACGGGGACAGTGCTCTTCAATGTGACGTTACCGGCCCAGGATCCGGACGGCAAGATTACGATTGAGATCATGGGTCAGAACGTCGACTACTACGACTGGGATGTCCTTGTATCGACCGGTACCACCATCGTTCTCCCCGTGGGCACGTACTCCTTTTCCTGGTATGGCGAGGGGTATACATACAACGGCGATATCTTCACGATCACGGCCAATACCACCACCAACGTTTCCTTCACCCCGCAGGCGAACGGTAATGTGACCTTCACAGTGAATTTGCCCTCGAATGTCCCGGATGCACGCATACGTATCATCATTAGTGCTACTCAGGGCGGAGAGGCCTACGATTCGTTCGATAGCGATGGCTCGTACCCGGTTACTTTCACCCTGCCGGTTGGTACCTGGTATTGGCGTACATCGGCTCTGGCTCTTACAAACGGTGGATCGGGTTCCTTCAACCTGCTGTTCAACGATGCTTTGGCATACACCGCTTCTCCAGTGGTATCGGGTTCCGCCTTCGCGGTGACCGTGGATGTTAATCCATCCCCAAGTATCGATCTGACTGGCCAAATCGCGTGTATCTATCCGACTGCGACAGGTACCTACTGGGCGCGCCGTTGCATCACACTCGCTGCCAATGGCACAGGCAGCTTTGGCCCCCTGACATCCGGTAGCTATATTGTGGCGCTCAATGAGAATGGCCTTTATGCCCAGCTGGAAACAACGGTGTCGGTGACACAAGCCTCAGCGAACATCGTTATCCCCTGGAATCGCACGCAGGGTGGTTCCATCACCTTTACACCCAACTTCCCCGATGGCATGTATTACGCCTTCATCCTCATCGAAAAGAGTGATGGTGGCTATGCCCAGGGCGGGAATCGCTATCTCTGGTCGGATACGCCGGTTGTGGTCGAGCTTCCTGCGGGGAACTACCGCTATGGCTTAATGGATCCATACGCGGTGACACCAGAATACGTCTACTTCACCGTGACCGATGGCTTCACCCAGAACGTGACTGTCTCCGGTGTTGATGTCACCCTGAATATTGCGGACGATCGCGGAGGCGGCGTCAGTGACTTTAGTGCCTGTGTCATGGGTCGTGAATATGGCTACTCGCAATGCACCACATTAGGTAAGGATGGCAGCTTCCACGTCGGGCTTATGACTCCTGGCAGCTATCAGGTTGTGCTTTCCGGTGGCGATAGCGTGCACCCAGACGCCACGGTGACGCTGAACGTAACTTCAGCCCAAACATACTCGCTGGTTTGGCCAACGCCCGCAGTTTCGGTCGCGTTGAGTCCAACTACTGGTCAGGCTGGTACCACCACAACTGTGACCGGCACGGGCTTTGCTCCGAACGATCTCATCACGATTCGGTGGGGCGGTAGCGCGGGTGTGGTTCTGCGGCAGGTCTCCGCGGATAACAGCGGCAACCTTAGTACAACGGTGACGATACCGGTCACAGCCGCAAAGCAGAGTTACGTGATTGCAGTCAGTGGTGCATCGGGCGGAAGTAGCACTGCCACCTATACGGTAAATCAGTTGGCCCAGGTAACGGTTACGCTCAATCCGACTTCCGGACGGGCAGGGACCACGACCAAGGTTTCTGGTTCCGGCTTCCAGCCGAACGAACTCGTTACGATCCGCTGGAATAGTGCTTCAGGTACGAGTCTGGGCACTGTCACCGCGGGTACCGACGGGACCTTTGCCAACAAGGATGTGACGATTCCGTCGACGGCCAACAATCAGACGTTCACGATCTGGGCGACTGCACCGAGCGGCCAGCAGGGTAGCGCGAGCTACACCGTGAATCAGCTGTCGTCCGTGTCAGTCACGCTGAGCCCAACCTCCGGTCAGGCAGGGACGACAACCAAAGTCTCTGGTTCCGGCTTCCAGCCGAATGAACTCGTTACGATTCGCTGGAATAGTGCCTCGGGCACGAGTTTGGGGACGGTCAGCGCGGGTGCCGACGGGACCTTTGCCAACAAGGATGTGACGATTCCGGTCACGGCCAGTAAGCAAACATATGCGATCTGGGCTACAGCCAACAGTGGCCAGCAGGGCAGCGCGAGTTACACCGTGAACCAATTGGCAGCGGTCACGATTACGCTGAGCCCAACCTCGGGCCAGGCCGGAACGACGACCAAGGTCTCTGGTGCTGGTTTCCAACCGAATGAGACGGTCACGATCCGCTGGAATAGCGCCTCGGGCACAAGCCTGGGCACAATTACCGCAGGCACGGATGGGACTTTTGCCAACAAGGACGTGACCATCCCCGTCACCGCCAGCAAGCAGACGTTCGCGATTTGGGCGACGGCCCCAAGTGGCCAGCAGGGCAGCGCGAGCTATACCGTGAACCAATTGGCAGCGGTATCTGTCACCGTGAACCCAACCTCGGGTCAGGCCGGAACAACGACCAAAGTCTCTGGTTCCGGCTTCCAGCCGAATGAGACGGTGACGATTCGCTGGAATAGCGCTTCGGGAACCAGCCTGGGCACGGTCACCGCAGGCGCAGATGGCACCTTTGCCAACAAGGATGTAACCATCCCCGTCACCGCCAGCAAGCAGACCTTTACGATCTGGGCGACTGCACCGAGCGGCCAGCAGGGGAGCGCGAGCTACACGGTTAACCAACTCGTGGCCGTCTCTCTCGTGTTGAATCCGGCGTCCGGCAAGGCGGGCACAACCACTACGCTTGCCGGTTCCGGCTTCCAACCTGGCGAAACGGTTACCATCCGCTGGGGCGGGAGTAGTGGAGCGGTATTGCGGACCGTCAGCGCTGGCACCGATGGCAGATTTAGTGTCTCGATCACGGTGCCGGTCACTTCTGCTGTGCAGTCATATGCCGTCTACGTCTCCGCACCGAGTGGACAGGTAGGCAGTACATCGTTTGCGGTTACCCAACTGGCCGATGTCTCTGTTTCCCCAAGTTCATCGCAAGGGCAGGCCGGCAAGAGTTACACCCTTAGTGGTGAGGGATTCCTCCCTGGTCAGCAGGTGACAGTACGGTGGGACTCCGCAACTGGTACACAGTTGGCTGTGCTCACCCCTACCTCGACGGGGTCCATCAATGGATCCATCACCATCCCCGCCATTGCTATCAAAGGTACCTACACCCTCTATGTGGCGAGTACCAGTGGGCAGGCGACAACCACATCGTTCACCGTGAACCAGTTAGCAGAGGTATCGATAACGCTCAGCATCTCCTCCGGGAAGGCGGGCACGACGACGAATATCGCGGGATCAGGGTTCCAACCTGGCGAACTCATCACGATTCGGTGGGGAGGGAGTAGTGGAACGGTGCTGCGATCCTTCAACGCGGGCACAACAGGAAAATTCACTGCCAATACCACTATCCCGATCTCGGCCCAACTTGGGCAGTACGAGATTTATGTCAGCGCCGTTAGTGGTCAGTCTGGCAGTGCGATCTATACCGTTACTCAACTCGCTGGACCTGTTCTTGAACTGAATCCGGCTAGTGGTGCCGCGGGGTCCCGCACAACCATGACTGGATCAGGCTTCACTCCAGGCGAACTCATCACGATTCGTTGGGGTGGGAGTTCGGGAACGATCCTGCGCACCTTCAATGCTGGTACAACCGGCAAGTTCAGCGCCGGACTGACGATTCCGGTTACGGCCAGCAAGCAGTCCTACGTGGTCTATGTGAGTTCAGCCAGCGGCAAGACCGGAAGTGCGACCTACACGGTGAACCAGGTGGTCGGAGTGGAGATTGCGTTGAGCCCTGCCAGTGGCGCGGCAGGTTCGCGTATTACCGTGACTGGGTCGGGCTTCAACCCCGGTGAGCAGATCACTCTCCGCTGGGGTGGGAGCTCGGGTAGCGTCCTCCGCACCTTCAACGCTGGCACCACCGGCAAGTTCAGTGCGGGCGTGACTATTCCGGCTTCGGCGAGCATACAGTCCTACGTGATCTATGTAAGTTCGGCCAGCGGCAAGACCGGGAGCGCGACGTTTGCCGTCACCGCGTTGGCACTGGTACCGATTTGGCTCAGCGAGTCGTTGGCCTACACTGCCTGACCAAAGGTTAAGTGATTCCAGTCTTCACCGGTCCAGATATCGGTGAAGGTCTGCCTGATCCGGGTTTCCTTCGGGAGAGACTCGCTTATTCGGGTTTACTTTTGCTGTATAGCTGCTATCCTAACCACTTAGGGGACCAACTGAAGAGTTCGCGACGTATCGAGGCGATGCGCCGCTTTTTTGCATATCGAACTTTTTGGGAGGTAGAGGAGAATGAGGCGACTAAGTGCCTTCCTGGCAGTTTTGGTTACTGTCAGCATGCTTGCCATGCCATTTGTTTCTGCGCAGGATATTGCATCCACTCCTGTCTCCGCACCGGCTGATCCCCCGGCGGAAGCAGCTACCGAAGAAGCCACCGTAGAAGTCGAAGAGAGTACCACCGAGGCACCGGTGATAGTCACGGAGACAGCGGAGCCGACCGCTGTTCCGACTGCCTTGCCCACCGAAGATGTCGATACCGATTCCGCCAGTGTGCCGGATGAGGTGGAGTCCGACTCGCCATCCCTCAATGCAATGGCCGTTGAGGAGGGGACACCTGGTATTACGACCCGCACCGTAAGTCTCCACTTTCAGCTGCCGAACGGTTCGCCAGCACCAAATGTTGATTTCGTCCTCTATTGCTCTGGCCCTGATACGCAGATTCGGCTCGGGTCATATACGTCGGATGAGGAGGGCGGAGCAACAGTGCAGGTGGATACACCTGCAGAATGCTCGTTCACGGAATCCTTCTGGAATGTTGAGATCGGCTCATCCGGAGACTACACCTTCAGTTGGCACAACTTTGATCAGGGCGAGCCCGATCTGATCGTAACGGTCACGCAGAAGCCGTTGGTCACATTTGCGGTCACACTCAACGGTGGTCCGTTTGCGAACGGGCAAGTTGAGATATTCAATCGCAACTGGGATGGTAGCTTTACCCGCCTTTATGGTCTTGGGCTAGACGAAGCCGGAGCCCGATCCTTCCGCCTGCCAGCTGGTGACTACAGGGTGGAGGTGCCAGCAGGGCCACTAACGCCGGCCGCACATCAGGATTTCACCGTCGGTACCGCCGATATAAACGTCGTTGTGCCTTTGGTCTTCACCAACTATGCCGTTACGTTCTCCGTTACAGCGCCTGACAGTGTGACAACGCTCTACCTGCGTATCTATGATGATAACGGGAATGATATCGATCGGACGATCAGTATCGGTGAGGCTACGACTGTTGCTGGCCTCGTGCCCGGGCACTACACGTTCACCATTGATGGTGACACCACAATGACTCCATACAATGGCGAGTTCACACTCGTCGATGAAGATATCGAACTTGACCCAATCGTCATTACACCTATCCAGTTGAATGACATCACGATTACCATCAACACCGATACATCCAACTCACACGTGGGTACATTGGTCAGCCTCACTACGGCGGACGATAGCCTCACCGTCTATGAATTCGTTGATGAAGGGAATATGGCCTCGTTTACCGGATTGCCGACCGGTCAATACCACCTGTATGTGTATCACTTTGGCGTCTGGAACAATATCGACACGCAGATCCAGGTCTCCCCGGAGAGCACGACCTTCTCCTTCACACCAGGCCTGAATCCGAACTTCGGTCGTATCCGCATACAATTGGTCACCGAACGTCCGGAGGGTATCCCGCAGCAATACGTATGCCTGAGAGATCAGGCCACGAGCGGCAACATGTGGGAATCGTGCGAGATGCCGGGTGATGATGGCGGGATTACCTACTATCCGCCCGTTGACGATACCTATCTCCTCACATCACCCGCCTATCAATACTTCGGGGCGCTGTACGAGGCATTCACCGTCAGCGAGGGCAACCTCTATTTCGACCGCGAAGTCGTTTGGCCAGAGCGCAACGTCTACGCCGTCGATTTCACCGCTGATCTCGCCGACTCGCCATATGGACAATCGCTCGATCTGGAGGTTCGTGACGCGGCATCAAATGAGGTGGTGGGTCAGGCTTCCCTATACAACGGTGAGACGTTTACGTTCTATCTGGCGGCTGGCAACTACGCTTATACCTATATCGCTGATACGTACGTGGCCCATACTACTCCTGCTGAATTCACGGTCGATGCTACTGGCCATTCGCCGATCACGATTCAGCCGGTTCCTCTGCCGCAGCAGTCGTTCACCATCAAGATCGTTCCGTCGTCTCCGGATGACATTTCGGGCACACGGGTATGCATGTACCTGCCTCCCGTGAACTACTGTCAAATGCTCGGGACGGACAATCAGGTCACCTTCGATGGTTTGATCCCTGGTGTCTACGAGGTCTTTCTCGATAACTGGGGAGCATATTCCTATCAGTATGATCATGTCACTGTTGGAGAAACCCCCAGCCCGTATACGATCAACTGGGAGCGGTCCGGCGAGGTCGTACCTGTATCCTTCACTCTTTCTACCAGCGATAGTCTGCCGACAACCGCAATAGTGTGGGTAATGGACGAGTGGGGGAATACCGTAGCTACACTCGACCCGATAAACACCGGAGACACGATCAGCGTACCGCTCGTATCTGGCCAGTATTCGTACAACGTGGGAGGTTCGGGGGATTACCACGACCAATACGGTGTATCACTGGTGGTGGGCGATGATCCTCTGGCGGTCGATATCTTGTTGGAGTCGTCGGTTGTACCGTTTGGTATCGTCTCAGTTCTCGTTGACTTTCCGGAGGATGGCCCGGGCGAGCCGGTATCGATCTGGTTCACCAATATTGCTACACATGTGGAAGATGGTCCTTATCGCCTGAGCGAAGAGTATCCCTATCCTGTTGATCTGGCCGCCGGTACCTATACCTGGCGGGCAGAGGGTGTGTGGTATTACCCGGTCACGAGCACCGAGCCAATCACGATTCTGCGGGATCAAACGACCGATATCGCTTTCAGTGTGCAGCTGAAGAGTACTGGTGCCGCCCAACTCAATATCACCATGGTGCCGGTACCCACAAACTACTACGAACGCGCGATATGTATTCGATCGACGGTTGATAATTGGAGTCGCTGCGACAACTACTTTATCGGTCAGGCGATTTTCCTGGATGATCTCCCGGAGGGTCAGTACAACGTCTATGTACCCACCTGGCGACTCTATCAGTACCAGCAGGTACCGGTGACGGTTGTGGCCGGAGAGACCACCCAGGTCGATATCGACTGGATTGCCGTTGAAGGTACGGAAGTGACCTTCAACATGGTCTGGCCCGCGGGCGAACCTGAACTTGATGTCACCGTATCGATCTACTACGAGGATGGTATCAACGGCGATAGCGTTCAGTTCTGGCCGGGTGTGACCAGCGTTACGGCCGAGCTTCCGTACGGCACTCACACATACTCCTACTACATCTACGGATACGAAAACGCAGGCGAAGGTGTCTTCACGGTAACGGAAGGTGGCGACAATACCGTCACGATCAGCCCCACCTTGCCTGAGGGTGGAGCAAAGGTCAGCTTCCATATCGAACCATCACGACCAGGCGATTCTCTGGAGGGTGCCTATACATGCCTCTATGGTTGGATGGGGTCGCGCTGTGTGCGGGTCGATGCGAACAACGATGCCAACTTCGGCACGATGCCTGCCGACTACTATCAACTCGAACTGAACTGGTTTGAGGATTACGCATACGTCTATCCAGCTGCCGAGGTGGAAGTGACCGATGGTGGTGGCGATATCCATGAAACGGTGACATGGCAAGCACCGAGCGTTGGGAGCATCACATTCAACATCACCTTGCCCGAAAGCGACGACTACAACTACGAGTACATCGTCAATCTTTGGGACGAGAATGGGAACTCGGTCGAAGGGTTCTACGCGAATCAGCCAGGTACCAATTCGTTCTCCGTTACCGTGCCGGGTGGCAACTACTCCTGGACGGGCAGTGGCTACATGCTCAAGTCGCTCTCTGGTGATATCGTGGTCGATGACGGCGGGGACGAAATCATCAATGTCGAGCCACTGGTCGTGGAGATGGGTCGGGTTCAGTTCAATGTAACCATGCCCGAGGGTGAGAATCAGGCTGAAATCTACCTCTCTGTGCGCGACCAGAGCGGCAATGAGATTGCCTCGATGGCCGTAAGTTCGGATGGCAGCCTGGATCTCGAGGTAGGAACGTACAGTTACGAGTACCTTGGGCTTGGTATTGCATTCCAGGGGCCATTTGATTTCGAGATCGTTGCGAACCAAACGACCGAGATCAATATCGCACCGCAATTCGATGATGGCTTGCCACTGGTGACGCTGGTTGCATCGCCGTCGGTACCGGGTGATTCCCTGGAGAATGCAGAATTCTGCCTTTACTTCCAGGATCGCTACTATCATCGGTGCGGCCAACTCGATGAGGCTGGTCGATTCGTCTTCGGTCATCTCCCTCCGGGCGAA
The DNA here is from genome assembly GCA_020432165.1 of Thermomicrobiales bacterium. Classification (GTDB taxonomy): domain Bacteria; phylum Chloroflexota; class Chloroflexia; order Thermomicrobiales; family UBA6265; genus UBA6265. Next base: position 4,259 of record JAGQGU010000042.1, on the reverse strand, counting down.
TACGAACTCAATATGTGGATGATTGACAGTCTCTATGACTGGCAGTGGTTCGATGTGACCGTTCCCGGCAATGTTGCCGAACACGAAATCGCGGTCACGATGCAAAAGACGCCTGGTGCGCGTGTAACCTTCGCCCCGCAGCTGCCAGAAGGCATCGATTATCTCTATATCAATCTGATCGATGAGAACGACAATCAGGTCACATCATTCACCACCTGGGGAGACAATTACTCACTGGATCTCCCTGTCGGCACCTACAGCTTCACTCTCGACGGCGCGAATGCCGTAGCGTCTGGCGGATCTTTCGTAGTGCGGGATGGTGAGAACCTGACGGTACCATTGGTGCCGGAACGCATACCAGGATCATTCGTGCAGATTAAGGTGACGAGCAGTGAGGGGTACTATATTGCCTGGAACCAGGTATGCCTGGGTACCCCCGATACCGGGTTCTCCGATTGTTTCTCCATCCAGGGTGATGGCATTGCCGACCTTGGGTATATGCCTGCTGGTCAGAGTGCCATCACCCTTACGGACGGTGGATTGCTTCATCCGGATCAGGTGGAAACAATCAACGTTCTGGCAGATGGTGGCCACCACGAGTTCGAGTTTATCTGGCAGGCAGTTGCGGCGGAGGTGGTGACGTTCACGGCGACCGTTCCAGAGATCTCAGGCTATGTCTATCTCGAGATCTGGACTTCACCTCCAGATGATCAGGACGGTGTTTTCGCTGGCTATCTGGAGTTCACCGAATCCGGTAGCAAGACGATCCTGTTGCCCGCAGGTGACTATACCTATAACGTGTCGAGTGGATATCACTATCCGCAAAACAACATTGGGTTCTCCGTGGTTGAGGGAGCTGAAAACAGCATCACTGTGCCCGAGTTGGTGCCGTTGCCAACGTTCACCATTCACCTCATGGGTGAGCAGAATGTGCCACTGGCTGGATACATGGTCTGTATCGGCCAGGAAGAGTGGAACCAGATGTGCCAAAGCACGGATGCCCAGGGGAACGCTACCTTCTGGCCTGACGCGGGGACCTGGTGGATACGGGTTGATCCCTACGGGGTCTATAGCGGCACAACCGTAACCGGCATTGAGGTTGGCTCCACGAATCTGATTCAGAACATCTCGCTCGTCAAGATTGCCGAGTATGGTGCTGTCAGCATCAATACCTCGGCAGTACAGGAGGACATCCCCGAGATTCGGATCATCTTCGAGAACCAGGAGAGTGGCGATTGGTTCAGCACTGTGATTTCTCAGGGAGATGTCACCACCATTGAGCTGCCAGTCGGTACATTCACCTGGCATGCCTGGATAGTGCCGTATAACGAGGACTACTTCGAGCAGACTGGCAGCGTGACGATCGTGGATCAGGGTAGCGAGACCCTCACACTACCAGCGTTCTCGCAGAAGCCGCTAGTCAGCATCCGGGTTGTCGATGCATTGGGTCAGCCGATTTCGGAGCCAAGGTACTACATCGAGGGTGTCGACGACTATCGCTATGGTCGCGGTGATAGCAGCGGTATGATCCAGGTTCACGTTGTTCCGGGTGATTACCTCGTGTCCTTGTGGGATCAGAATGCGGAGGTTTATCGCCTGATATCCATTCACGCCGATGAAAACGGATACGACGGGCAGATCACCCTGGTAGCGCACCCCGTGTCGTTGTCGCTTGGTGCAACCTCCGGTAAGGCTGGCTCGACGGTGACGTTGACCGGATCCGGATTTGTCGCGAATAGTACCGTGGATATCTCCTTCGGAGGAACATTGGTAACAACGACCACGGCATCGTCCGGCGGAACGATCAGCGTGACGCTAACGATTCCTGTGACATCCACGGTGCAGACCTACGCTATTGCCGCGATGGGCGGTGGTGATCGAACGGGTGTTGCATCTTTCAGTGTGACTGCACTGGCTGATGTTACGGCAACGATTAATGCACCGACCGGACAAGCTGGCAAGAGTTACACAATGAGTGGCAGTGGCTTCCTGCCTGGTCAGCAGGTAACCATACGTTGGAATGCTGACGACGGCACTCAGTTGGCGACGCTGACGCCAACCTCGGGCGGTGCCATAAGTGGATCGATCACGATTCCGGTGACGGTAGGAAAGGGTATCTACACCCTCTACGTAACGAGTGCTTCTGGCCAGTCCACTACTGTGGCCTTTGAGGTTGTCACGCTTGCGGATGTGAGTGCGACGATTAGTTCTCCTACAGGTCAGGCTGGTAAGAGCTACACGCTGAATGGAACCGGCTTCCTCCCGGGCCAGCAGGTGACGGTGCGTTGGAATGCCGCAAACGGGACGCAGCTGGCGACGCTGACGCCAACATCGGAAGGCGCCATAAGTGGCTCGATCACGATTCCGGTGACGGTAGCAAAGGGGACTTACACCCTTTACGTGACAAGCGCGAGTGGACAGTCTACGACTGTCTCCTTCGAAGTCGTCACATTGGCTGATGTCTCCGCATCAATCAGCGCGCCGACCGGCCAAGCGGGAAAGAGCTACACGCTGAGTGGCACCGGCTTCCTGCCAGGTCAGCAGGTAACGGTACGCTGGAACTCCGCCAATGGCGCTCAACTCGCCACTCTGAATCCATCCTCGACTGGTGGAATTAGTGGCTCGATCACGATTCCGGTGACAGCAGCCAAGGGCACCTACACCCTCTATGTCGGCAGTGTTTCCGGTCAGTCCACTACCGTGACCTTTGAGGTCGTGACGCTGGCTGATGTTACGGCAACAATTAGTTCGCCAACGGGACAAGCTGGGAAGAGCTACACACTGAGTGGCACCGGCTTCCTCCCAGGCCAGGACGTAACGGTACGCTGGAACGCCGCCAACGGGACGCAGCTCGCCACTCTGAATCCGTCCTCGACTGGTGAAATTAGTGGCTCGATCACGATTCCGGTGACAGCAGCGAAGGGCACCTACACCCTCTATGTCGGCAGTGTTTCCGGTCAGTCCACTACCGTGACCTTTGAGGTCGTGACGCTTGCGGACGTGAGTGCAACGATCAATTCGCCGACTGGGCAGGCGGGGAAGAGCTATACCATCAACGGCAGCGGGTTCTTGCCAGGTCAGCAGGTGACGGTGCGCTGGAACGCCGCCAATGGCACCCAGCTCGCAACCATGACTCCCACCTCGGGCGGTGCTATCAGCGGTTCGATCACGATTCCTGTGACGGTAGGAAAGGGTATCTACACCCTCTACGTGACGAGCGCGAGTGGACAATCCACGACCGTGGCCTTTGAGGTTGTCACGCTTGCGGATGTTACGGCAACGATTAGTTCGCCAACCGGACAGGCAGGGAAGAGCTACACGGTGAATGGCAGTGGATTCCTCCCAGGTCAGCAGGTGACTGTGCGCTGGAACGCCGCCAATGGCACCCAACTGGCAACCCTAACTCCCACCTCGGAAGGCGCCATCAGCGGCTCGATCACGATTCCGGTGGCTGCTGCCAAGGGAACTTACACGCTCTATATCAGCAGTGCTTCCGGTCAGTCGACGACCGTGTCGTTCTCGGTAATCACGCTGGCTGATGTCTCCGCATCGATTAGCGCCCCCACAGGTCAGGCTGGCAAGAGCTATACCGTCAGCGGTGATGGTTTCCTGCCGGGGCAGAACGTAACGGTACGTTGGAATGCCGCCAACGGTACCCAATTGGCGACGCTTGCCCCGACTTCGACCGGTCATATCAGCGGTAGCATAACGATTCCGGTGACGGCCGCGAAGGGGAGCTACACGCTCTATGTTACGAACGCGAGTGGTCAGTCGACGACCGTTACCTTTACGGTCAATCAGCTCGCAGATGTGACCATAACCTTGAGTCCCACCTCGGGTCAGGCGGGTACTGTCACCAAAGTGAGTGGTAGCGGCTTCCAGCCAGGCGAAGCGATTACGGTACGCTGGGGTGGAAGTTCAGGCACTGTCCTGCGCACCTTCAATGCTGGTACCACGGGCAAATTCACGGCCAATATCACGGTCCCGGCAACTTCTGCGAAGCAAGCCTATGTGGTTTACGTGAGTGCTGCGAGTGGTCAAACAGGGAGTGCTACGTATACCGTCACCCAGGTTGTGTCCGCCTCCATCACATTAAGCCCAACATCGGGTCAAGCAGGAACCGTCACCAAGGTCTCCGGCACTGGCTTCCAACCGGGCGAAGCAATCACGATACGGTGGGGCGGGAGTGCGGGCACCGTCCTGCGCACCTTCAATGCTGGCACCACGGGCAAGTTCACGGCAAATATCACGGTGCCGGC